>CACZIT010000023.1 GCA_902781315.1 uncultured Prevotellaceae bacterium | reverse complement strand
CAGGATATTGAAGAAACAACTGTCGCCCATCAATAGCCGCATGCTCACCACCGTTCCGTCATCGGCAGAAACCGTCTGGTTCTCCAGTCCCTCAAGAGGGGTGCCATAGCCGAAGCCCACAACTTCCACTTCCGGCAGCGCCATCAGTTTGCTGCGGAACGCTTGCCGCTGACTCTCGCTGAATCCGGCAACATCCCAGGTCTTGAGAATATTCTCGATGTCGTAGCCCAGCGGGCGGTTCATGCGCTCGCGGATGCTGCTGCCCAGCAAGAGCGTGATGGTCAGCATGACGATGGCGAAGACGGCCTGAATCACCATCAGCACGTGGCTCCACCGCTGACGTACACGACGGCGGAACGTGCCGCGCACGATGTCGATAGGCTGGTAGCCGCTCAATATCGAGGCAGGCACAAAGCCTGCTAACGAGCCCACGAGGATGACGCCCGCCACGAAGGCAATGATAGTGCCAAAGCCCGTATCCTTCAGCAAATCCAGCGGACAGTTGGCCATCTCCATCGCCTTGTCCTGCAGGGCGAGCGCTATCACATAGCCAACGACGAAGGCAATGGCAGTAAAGAGAATGCTCTCGCCTATCAGTTTGCCAAAGACCTGCAGGCGCGACAGGCCCAACAACCGCCGGGTGGCCATCTCCTTCGACCGCTCGGAGGTAAGCGACACGCTCAGGTTCACGTAGTTGAAGATGGCGAAGATGTCTTCCTGCCCTAACGAACACTCCATCGCGTCATAGTAAATGGTGGAGAACGGCGTGAGCGTCAGTTCCTTTGCCGCCTCCATCTGATAAATCCAAAAAAACGTCTTCAGATAGTCGATCATATCGCCAGTTTTGCTTCGCAGGTCGCAGCCCTCGCGCTGCATCAGGAAGAGGACGCAGCACGACGCGTTGTTCATCTGCTCGCTCCAGGCCGAATAGTGGAAGTGGCGCAGGTTCTCAACGTTGAACACACATTCGTAGCCGTCGGGAATGATGGAGCGGTCGAAGTCGTCCATGATGCCGCTGACGGTGTAAGTGATATGACCTTTCCCGTCGTTCGCATCGCCTAACTCCATTTCGTCATCGCCCAACACCATCTCCTTACCGATAGGACTCTCGTTGGGCCAATAGCGCTGTGCGAACGACTTGCTCACCACAATCTGGTTGGGCGCACTGAGCACCTTACGACGGTTGCCCGTCAGCAGGCGGTAGTCGAAGAAAGTGAAGAAGTTCTGACCCGTCACCAGCACCTTCGTGTCGGCCTTCTGCCCACCAATGTTGAACGTCATGCCGTAGCCAGCCATCGAGCACCAGTCTTCCACCTCAGGGAAACGCTCTTTCAGCCGCTCACCCACCCGGAAGTTCGACATCATGCACATCTCGTTGCCTACGACGAACGTGCGGTCGGCGCGCGTCTGGTAGTTCTCTACCGTCGTCTGTCGGTAGATGAGGTCGCCCAGCAACAGCAGGAATGCCATCGAGAGGCACAGCCCCACGATATTGATAAAGGTAAACAGCCTGTGACGGCTCAGGAATCTGAAATAACTTTTCATACGTCTTTTTGCTTTTTGCATCGCAAAGTTAAGGCAATAAAACAAATCCGCCAAGGCTTCAGGCCCTGGCGGATGCAGATTGTCTAAAAATTAGACAGTAGAGCGTATGATTTTTAGACAGTCTTCAGAACTGATAGCCGATGGAGAGGTCGGCAGAGATGTTCTTGGGGTGAGCGCCCAGAAGGACGGCAGTGGCGGCGTTGCCCACAGGATTGCCTATAAATCCGGCATGGCATAGTTTTGTGAGTCCTACGGCTACGTTATAGCCGATGAGGATGTGGCCGACCGTCAGGTCCATGCCGCCGTACGCACCGGCATCCCAACGGTTGAACGACGGATAGCGCACCTTGCGGCTCTCCTTGTCGTAGGCGCATGAGTTGAAATCGAAGGAATGGCTGAAATGGCCACGTAGCCGCCACTGCGGAAGGTGAGGAAGCAATCTTTGCCCAATCTCAGGCGGGCAGCCATCTGTAACGGCAGCTGCAGGTAGTCGAGCCGTGTGCTGTAGCGGGCCTCCATTATCTGTTCGTTGCCGTAGAAACCGTCAAACTTCCAACCTTTTCTCACGAATTGGAGGGAAGGCTGGAAGCGCCAGACGCCATTCTTCGACAGTCCGATGTCGGCTCCGCCACCAACGTGGAATCCCACTCGGTCTTTGATGTTGGTCACGCCTGCGAAGACGCTTGAACAGCCGATGCCGCCACGTGCCTGCCAATGGATGTCCTGACCGTTTGCCATAAGTGGAAGTGCGCAGAGCGCTGCTCCAATCATTGCTTTTCTTAGTTTGTTCATGATGTTTTTTTTTTTTGATTGTATTCTGTTAATGTAAACAGACAAAAGAAAAGAACTTGCTTATGGCGGCGTTAAAAATCTTTAATCCTAATAAAACGAATCCGCCAAGGCTTCAGGCCCTGGCGGAAGCAGATTGTCTAAAAATTAGACAGTTCGGCGTGTGATTTTTAGACGGTCAGGCATTATTCCTTTGTCAGAAAATAGTCAGCGTCGGCAAACTGTCTTTCCACCACGGACTGCCACTCCAGCTTCATAGGCGCATCCTCGCGATGGCGGCAATAGCAGGCAACATACAGCACCGACTCGTCGGGAAGCAGATTGTAGGTCATCATGCCACATGGTTGGTCATACCTGTTCTTCTTGCGGTTCCATCGGCTGTATTCCACCGTGTAGAGTCCGTCGGCCAGCTGGTAGTCGTGTCGTCCTCTGAGCTGCCATTTGCCATGGTGCCACCCATACAACTCGCGACTGATGAGCAGACCGTCCTCAGCGTAGGCATACTGATAGCGGCATGAGGGGACGAGGCGCACAACGTCTTTGTACAGATTTCTTTTCTGATAGACATCCATTGCGACGATGTTGCCCCTGTCGTTATACTCAGCATTGTAGACAAAGCCATTGCCGTCAGATGTCGTCACCTTTTCATACAGATTGGTCACCGTGGCAGAGGTCATCACCTGTGCTTCTGAGGCGAGGGCCGTCAGAAACATCATCATTGAAATCATCATCGTTTTCATCATACAAATGTTTTTTAATTGTTTGACATGCATTGTTTGTTTCGATGATGCAAAGTTATGATGATTCTTCTCTGCCTCCAAGCATTTCTGGCTGCCGGAAAGCTGTTTGTCTAAAGATTAGACACTTCAGCGTATGATTATTAGACACTCCATCCCTATCCCGCCATGATCCGCATCGCTCCCTGCTTCCAATCATCTTAATTGCTCTGAAGGATGCCTGTCTCGCTGTCGCTATGGTTCATAGTGCGCTGGATGTCGCGATATCGGCGTCCACGATCCAGTCGGTAGGTGAGCTTGAGAGTAATCATGTTGCCATAATCGCGATAGTGCTGCGCGATTTCTTTCTGCACGTAACGGCTCACCACTTCCGTCTTGTTGGTAAGCGGATGCTGGCTGAAAGGATGCTGGGCATAGAGGGAGAGGCTGAGTGCCGGGCTGACGCGATAGTTGCAGGTTAGATACCACGCTGGTGCCTGATGCCCGCGATGCTCGCCCTCCATGAAGTTCCAGCCGTTGTCGGCGTATGCCCCGAGCGTCCAGCTGCCCAGATAGGCCTGCAGCGAGCAGCCTCCGTTGAACGAGGTGTAGGTATGTGTGTAATCCTCGCCATAGTTGAAGAAGCGGTAGATGCCGCCATAGAGGGTTGCCGTCAGCTTGTCGGGGATGATGTCCCACTGGTTATAGCTGTTGACGTAGAAGAAGTTGCACTCATTATCGGCGTTAGTCTGCGTCTGATAGAAATGTCCGTCCTGGCGGATGTACTTCTCCATGTTGCAATGGGAGTTGATGCGATAGTAGCCCTGCAGCTCCGAGGTGAAACGGGGCGAGGAATACGTGAGCGCGAGATGATGGGAGGTGACGCGGTTGGGACGGATCTCCGGATTGCCAAGAATGGTCTCCATCGAGTTCTGCTTGATGCTGACATCGCTGACGAGGGCAATCTGAGAGACATGCTGCGAGATTTCGAAGTCGTACTTCAGTTTCAGTCTACTGGCCAGCGGATAGCTGACCGTGAACTTAGGCCGGAAGAGCCAGAAGTCGTCGTGCACAGCTCCTTGCCGGTAGTAGCGGCGACTGGCGCCAAGGCCTCCCATATAGCTGAGATTCCCAAGACGACCTTTCAGCTGCGAGAACAGATAGAGCGACGAGGCATGCATGTCGTTGACGGCCTCGGCATCGCCCCGATACACATTATGGCTATACCGCTGTCCGAACTGGAGCCCCGAGGAGAGCGTGAAGGGCTTCAGGCGATTCTCGTAGACAGCCTCGCTCCACAGCGACCACGTCTTGCCGTCGGTGGTGTATCGATAGATGGAGCCCTCGTTGTTTTCTACGTCGCCCGTCGTTCTGATATATGTCCCCACCATATTAGCCGTCAGCGACTGATGGCGCCTGAAGTCCTGATGATAATAGACGTCGAGCGATGGCGTGCCGGTGCGCGACGACGAGTGCTCGTCGTAGGGTGTGCCGTTCATGAGCATCTCGGCATCGCGCCTCTGGGGGCGGATGCTCGTGCTGCCGCTGAGTTTGGCCTGCAGCACATAGCTGCTGTCGCTGAGGCTGTAGGTCAGTTGGGCGTTGTGGCTGAGGTTCCTGCTGCGTATGCGCTGGCTCTGCCGATGCATGGTGACCACATCTCCGCTCTCCAGCTCATAGCGGGCGATCTGGTCGTAGGCCTGTCCCCCGAAGTTGTGGTAGTCGAGGCCATAGCTCAGTGCGAGCTCACTCCGCCCATGGTTTACCTTACCGTAAAGCGCCTCGCTGCCGTTTGTCGTCGTGAGGGCGTTGGTGAGTTGCGTCCCCAACACATAGCCGCCGATGGGTTTCTTCACCTTTATATTAATAATGTACGCGACACCCTCTCCATAGCGCACGCCAGGGTTGTCGACGAACTCGACGTGCTCCACGCCTTGCATATCGAGCGTCTGCAAGTCCTCACGCGTAGCAACGATGCCGTTGATGCGCACTTGCACCGTTCCCAGATTCGTCAACGCCGTGATGCTGCTCATGGCCTCGTCGACACGGATATGGGGCAGCGCGAGTTTTGCCAGTAGCGAATAGCCGTTAGGCGACGCCGCGATCTGTTGCTCGGTAGGATAAATCCATTTTCCGTCCACTTTCTGCACGATGCGCGCTCCCTTAACGGTTACCTCGTCGAGCGTAACATTCTTCTCACTTTGGGCCGATGCCATCAGCGGGCATGTCGCCAACAGGAAAAACAATAATCTCTTCATAGCTTGCCGTTATTTTTTGATTGCAAAGGTATGAAGAGATTCTAATAATGCCGAAAAAGAAGTCTGACATTTGTCTGACATTTCGTTGTCAGGCGCCGTGTCAGTTTTCTATCTGCTTGTTAGTCAATCGATATGCCTTACTGCGGTCAGACACGATCTTGAGGTCGGAATAATGCTCGACGATAGGTTTCAGTCGGCGAATCAGCGTGTAGAGCGTCTCGCTGGCATCGGGCTTCTTGGGCCACAGCGCCTCGCAAATCTCCGTCTTCGACAATGAGTGGGAGGGCGAATGGAAGAACATCTCCAGCAGTTGGTGCTGCATGGGGGTGAACCTCACGAGGCTGCCGTCGGCAGCATAGAAGCGACCTTCGGCAGCCGAATAGGTGAGGCCGCCCAAGCTGGGGCCTGCCGTTGCGGGAACGGCTGCAGTAGCCCTCCTGCGATGCCATGCGAACATGGCCCAGAATGCCGTCAGCACCCATAGCAATGCCGCCGGACGCTGGTCGGAAAGGCTGAAGATAGTTGCCTCCGAGCAGTGGGCATAGGCCCTGAACTGCTTTGAGCGCGTGTCGACGGCCAGCGTGGCCCTGCCCCGCAGCTCGGCTATCTGCAGGTGGCTGTTGAAGGCGCGGATGGTGTCTTGGCTGATCACGTCGGAGTGCTGTTCCTGCATCGTGATGGCAAGGGCCCTGGCCATGTCGTGGCTCACCATGCGGCTTGCCGAGCGATAGCTGCCCACACTCGCCAGCCCTGAGGCCAGCAACATGGCAAGGAGCACTACTAAAGCGTGTTGCGGTTTCATGTCGTGTATCATTTTCTTCAAAAATAGTCATGCCGCTTCCCTGCAGATGCTGCCGCGGAAGCATGGTTGTTAGGTCATGCAAAGATAGGGAAAATTTCCAAATGCCGCAAGCACAGGCACCGCAGGACGGCATATTTTTAGGATTATTAAGCGTTCGGCTCCCTTCTCCCCGCTGGCAGAAATGCTTTTTTCACAGCTGAGACACCGGCGCGAGGCGCTGGTAGGCATGCCCTCGAAAAGGAAGAAGCATGCCCTTGAAAACGCAAAGACATGCTCGTGAAAATGAAGAGCGATGGTCTCGAGGGGGCGGTTTTCACTTCAGCACCAGCACCTCGTTGTCCTTGAAAGCCTCGTAGCCGCTGGTGACGACGCGCTCGCCGGGCTCCAGTCCTTCGAGCACCTCGTAGTACTGCGGGTTCTGACGGCCAATGCGGATGTTGCGGCGGTAGGCCTTCGAGCCGCTTTTGTCGAGCACGAAGATCCACTGTCCGCCCGTGGTCTGGAAGAAGGTGCCGCGCGGGATGAGCACGGCCTGCTCGGGCTGACCCAGCTCGAGGTCGATGTAGTAGGTCTGGCCCGTGCGGATGTTCTCAGGGCGCTCGCCTCGGAAGATGAAGTCGCAGCGGAACTTGCCCTCGCGCACTTCGGGATAGACCTTTCGCACCTGCAGCTGATACTGCTTGTCGCCACGCTGGAAGGTGGCCGTGAGGCCCTGGCGCACGCGGTCGATGTAGTGTTCATCTATTTGTGCCTGCACCTTATAGTCGGAGAGGTCGTTCAGCTGGCCAATCTTCTGACCGGGCTGGATGCTCTGGCCCAGCTCCACGTCGAGCAGTCCCAGCTCGCCATCGATGGCCGAGCGCACCTCCAGCTTGCCCTTGCGCTGCCGCACCAGCACCACGTTGCGACGCATGTTTTGCAGGTTGTCCTCCATCTGATCCATCTGAACGGTGCGATAGATGGAGTCCTGCTTCAGGCGTTTCGACACCAGCGAGCGCTTCTTGGCAGAGAGCTGATAGTCCTCCTGCGACTTGATATAGTCCTCGCGGCTAATCAGTTTCTCTCCATACAGCCGTTTGTTCTGCTCGAAGGTGCGCTGCTTGCGCTGCGTGTCCATGTCGAGCTGTGCCTGCTCCGTCTGGTTGTTCAGCCGGTCCTGCTGCATGGCCACCTGAGTGTTGCGCAGCAGGTTCTGCTTCTCGGCCAGCTCGGCCTCGGCATTGAGAATCTGCAGGTCGAGGTTCGAGTTCGACAGGCGTACTATCACATCGCCCTTCCGCACGTGCGTACCTTCCTCAACCACCTTCTCCATCACGATGCCGCCTTCCTCGGGCGAGATCTGCACCACCTGGATGGGCAACACCTGTCCGTTGGTGCGCACATAGTCCTTAAACTCTGCCCGCCGCACATCGCTGACGGTCAGTTCGTCGCGGACGACTTTCAGCGTCGAGGCATGACTGCCAAACACCAGCCACCCCAGGACGACCAACAGCAGACTGCCTCCTGCCGCATACGGCCAATACTTCATCAGTCGTTGCGACCTTGTCTTTACGATTATTCTGTCCATATCGTTTTTCCTTGATAATATCTAACCAATTGTTCCTTCACCACGGCCATCAACCGGCATTGCAGCAGTGTGGCCTTCGACGTCAACAGCTGTGTTGATGTGGCATGCAGGTCGATGGCCGTCGACAGTCCTTCCTCAAACTGCCGTCGCGTCAGCTGGTAGGCCAGCGAGTCGGCCGCCACCTTCTTTGCCATCTGCTCAGCCTGCCTCAGGTAGCCCTGCCAGTCGTGCCAGGCTTCGCGAGAGAGTTTCTCCAGCTCCAGCCGTTTCTGCTCGTAGTTCTCGCGGGCAATCCTGTAGTTGTTCTTGGCCTTGCGGACGTTCGTGATGGTCTGCAGGCGGTTGAAGAGGGGGATGCTCAGCGTGGCAACAACATACTCGCCCATGTTGTTCCGGAACTGAGTGGGGAAAGACTGAACCGTGTTGGCATGCAACGTATGGAAATAAGTGGTGTTCAGGCCCGCACTCAAAGAGAGAGAGGGAAAAAACGCAGCGCGGGCCTGACGCCACTCTTGTTCGGCAACTTCCATTTGATAGCGGGCAACAGCCTCTTCTCCTACCTCCCTCCCAAGGAGAGGGGAGTGATTACTCCTGCTATCCAGCGTTTCAGCTGAATATGCATTTATTCCCCTCTCCTCTTGGGGAGAGAGGTCGGGGGTAAGGCTCTCATTTAGCGGATACCCCATCGACTTCTTCAGTTCCAGCATGGCCGACGTCAGGAGGTTCTGCTGGCGGGTCAGCTCATAGTCGGCCTCGGCCTTCTGCGATTCCACCTGAGCAACGTCGGCAGCACTCTTGCGCCCCACCTCTTCCAACAGGCGCGTCTGGCGGAGCAGCAGCGCCGTCTCCTCCACTTTCTCGCCAGCCATCTTGACCATACCCTCGTAATAGACGGCATCGGTGAAAGCCTGGAGAACGCTGAGCGCTGTCAGACTCTGGCGCTGCTGCAGCGCCGACTGCCCCAACAGCACACCGGCTTTAGCCGCACGCAGCGCATGCACACGACTGAACCCGTCGAACACGGGCAGCGATGCCTGCAGGGAGTAGCCGTTGTAAAAGGTGCTCACATCGGTGTAGCCGTTGGTCTCGGGGTCGATGGCTCGTCCGAAGTTGTACTGCGCGCCGATGCTGGCGTCGACAGCAGGCAGGAACCTGCCGGCTGCCCCCACCTTCTGCGCTTTGTAGTTGTCGAGTTCCAACTCAGCACGCTTCACCTCGTGGTTGTGCTCCACAGCGTATCTCATGCACTGCTGCATCGTCCACTGGGTCTGTGCAACTGTTGGAACCGCCGCCAGCGCAAAACAAATGATCAGTATCTGTTTCATACTCATTGTCGATTTCTTTTTCACGCCACAAAGGTATGACTTTCGCCTATAGCCTCCAAGCATTTTAACACTGTCACATGCAGAATGTCTAAAAATTAGACACTCCTGCGTATGATTTTTAGACAGAATCTTTATATCTTTGCACACAAAAAAGGAGATATGAACAAATACGGAACAATATTGGTTGTCGACGACAACACGTCTATCCTGACGGCGATGCGCTATCTGCTGGACAGCATCTTCGAGCATATACTGACGCTCGAGCAGCCTGACAACATCCTGAAGGTGATGGCGCAGGAGGATGTAGACATCGTGTTGCTCGACATGAACTTCTCGCTGGGTGTGAACAGCGGACAGGAAGGACTCTTCTGGCTGCGCGCCATCAGCAAGCAGCATCCGCAGACGCCCGTGGTGCTGCTAACCGCCTACGCCGATGTGGCGTTGGCAGTGAAGGGACTGAAAAGCGGCGCTGCCGACTTCATCACCAAGCCATGGGACAACGACGAGCTCATACGCAAGCTGAAGGACGTGCTCGACATGCAGCAGGAGATTGTCAGCCTCGACGAGGTTGAGAAGGAGCACATCCGCCGCACCCTCGACCGCTGCCACGGCAACCTCACTCAGGCTGCCGAGCTGCTGGGCATCACCCGCCAGACGTTGTATAACAAAATGAGAAGGCTTTAGTTAGTTCAGAGTTATGATGTGGCCATTTATAATAATAGGTGTTTTGCTGACAGTTGCCATCGTCTGGACGATACGCCGACAGCACTCGCTGAAACTCCGCGCACACCTGATGCAGGAGGCTATTCGCAACCGCGACTTCACGTTTCGTCTGCCCACCGACGGCCTGCTCCCTGGCGAGCGAGCCATGCAGCAGACTCTGAACCAGCTGGGCGAGACCATCCGCCAGCAGCTGAACCAAAGCGAGGTGGACTCTTGGGAACGGCTCACCCGCGTGCTCACCCATGAGATCATGAATGCCACGGCCCCCATCAGCAGCATCAGCCAGTCGATGCTGGGCCGGGCCGACGTGGCGGGCACGCCACTCGAGCCTGGTCTGCAGGCCATCTACGACACCTCGCGCCATCTGAGCGATTTCGTTTCAAACTATCGCAAGATGTCGGAACTGGAGAAGCCCGTTCCTACGGACCAGCCTCTTCACCCGCTGCTCGACGATGTCTGCAAGGCATATCCCAACCTGACGTGGCAGATTGGCGTGCCCGACGTCACGGTGCGGGCCGACACCGGCATGCTGCGACAGGTGCTGATGAATCTGACCAAGAACGCCTTGGAGGCCGGAGCCAAGAAGATGGTTGTCACACTGACGGAAAATGGAGACCCGAGTGTCACCGCTGCAGAGGTGTCGCTCTACGTCGGCAACGACGGCATGCCTATTCCTGCAGAAAATCGACAGTCGCTCTTTGTGCCGTTCTTCACCACAAAGCGCAATGGCAGCGGAATAGGGCTTTCGCTGAGCCGCCGCATGATGATTCAGCAAGGAGGCATGCTCGACCTTGCAGATAAGCAACAGTCTGGGTGCAGGGCTGGTTTCGTCCTCTCCATCTCTGGTTCCCTGACAGGGGAAAACAGACCTTGAAGGAAACTATTCACTACCCATCACTCATCACAAGGGTGTGGCAAAACAGAATACGAAAAATCTTTTGAGACGACAGAGAAACAAAGAACTTACATAAAGCGTCGGATTGCAAAAGAAAGTAATAAAAAGCAAAAAGCCGAGATTTCTCTCGGCTTTTGCGCTTCAGGATGGGCTTGAACCAACGACCCCCTGATTAACAGTCAGGTGCTCTAACCAACTGAGCTACTGAAGCAGTAATCTTTCGATTGCGGATGCAAAAGTACTGCGAATTTTTGAAACCACCAAATTTTTTCGCGATTTTTTTTGTTTTTACGCAAAATAATGATAAAAAATCGTGGTTTTTGGACTTTATATGCCTTTATTGTCGTAAATTTGCAGTCGAAAACGCAACGAAATGTTTGCAAGAAATAAGAAACCCGACACTGATGAAAAGAATTCTGACATACCTACTGCTTGCACTGACGGCGCTGCGCGTCGTGGCTCAGGAGAAGAGCGTGAACGACCACAACTTCGACGTGGCGAAAAATCTCGACGTGTTCACGGCTATTTATAAGCAACTCGACATGCTCTACGTCGACACGCTGGATGCCAACGTGGTGCTCGTCAACGGCATCAACGCCATGCTGCACTCGCTGGATCCCTACACCGAGTATTACCCTGAGGACAAGATGGGCGACCTGCAACTGCTGCGCACGGGCACCTATGCCGGCGTGGGGTCGGTGATACGCAAGAACCTGAAGTTGAACCGTGTCATCATCAGCGAGCCCTACGAGGGCATGCCGGCTGCTGAGGCGGGAGCACGCCGCGGCGACATCATCCTGAGCATCGACGGCGAGGACATGGCGGGGCGCGAGGTCAGCTACGTCAGCAACCACCTGCGCGGCGAGGCCGGCACGAGCTTCATCCTGGAGGTACTGCGTCCCAATGCGGGTCAGACCGTGGCAAAGGGCAAACTGCCCCAGGGCAAGCGACTGAAGCTGAAGGTGACGCGACGCGCCATCCAGCAGCCCACCATCCCTTACTACGGCCTTCGTGCCGACGGCATCGGCTATCTGAACCTCTTCCAGTTCACCGAGAACTGCTCGCGCGACGTCAGGCGGGCGTTGGTCGAGATGAAGCGTCAGGGTATGCGCGCTCTGGTGTTCGACCTGCGCGGCAACGGCGGTGGCTCGGAGCAGGAAGCCGTGAACATCGTCAACATGTTCGTACCCAAGGGAAGGCTCATCGTCTCGAATCGCGGCAAACTGAAACAGAGCAACCACGACTATATGACCACCGTAGAGCCGCTGGACTCGGTGATGCCCGTCGTGGTGCTTGTGGACGACGACACGGCCTCGGCCAGCGAAATCACCAGTGGTGCGCTGCAGGACTTGGACCGCGCAGTAATTATAGGTACACGCACGTACGGTAAGGGACTGGTGCAGATGACCACCGAACTGCCGTACAACGGCCAGCTGAAGCTGACCACCAATAAGTACTACATCCCTTCAGGACGCTGCATACAGGCCATCAACTACCACCACGACCGCGGCGGCTACGTGGAACACGTGCCTGACTCGCTCACGAAGGTGTTCTACACCCTGGGCGGCCGCGAGGTGCGCGACGGCGGTGGCATCAAGCCCGACATTGAGGTGAAGCCCGACTCTATGACCAACATCGTTGGCTACTTGATGTATGCTGACTCGGCCGAGGTGGTGAACGACTACGTGGTGGACTATGTGGCCACACACCCCACGCTGCCGCAGCCGCGCGACTTCCACCTAAGTGACCAGGAGTTCGACGCGTTCAAGCAGCGCGTGCTGCAGAGCACGTTCACCTACGACCGCTCCACGAGCACCTATCTGGACAATCTGGAGAAACTGGCACGCTTTGAGGGCTACTACGACGATGCCCGTGAGGAGTTCGAGCAGTTGCGCCGCAAGCTGAAGCACGACACAGCCCGCGACCTCGACTACAACCGCCAGACGCTGAAGCACATGCTGGAGAGCGAAATCATTGCCTGCTACTACTTCCAGCGAGGCGTCATCGAACATTCCCTGGACTGGGATCCCGTGATGCGCGAGGCCTTGCGCCTGCTGGGCAACCAGGCCGAATACGACGCCATTCTGGGGCATTGAGATGCGGGGCACTCAGATGGTAGCAAGATGTGCAAATAGCCACCGATTATTTAATGAACGTTAAACACCTACCCCCCCCGTTAATCTTAGTTAAGAATCGGCATTTCCCAGCAGGATTTACTTGGAAAACTAAGAAAAAAGTATTATATTTGCACAGACAAAATTATTCATAATCGATACAAGTATTTTTTAGTTTTTTGTGCTCTAGCCGTGAGGCTGGGGCACTTTTTTTTGTGACGTGCCCCGCAGATGGCGCTACTTTCCCCAACCCAACGTACCGTAGGCATGTCATTGCTACTTATCCTGTCCCTGAAAGCCATGCGTTTGCGGCGGGAAAATGAGTTAATTTGCCGAAGAAAACAAGTTGTTTTGCCGAGGAAAACAAGTTGTTTTGCCGGAGGGAAATGATGGTAAAAAAGGAGAAAAACATATAAAAAGGTGGAGAAACGCATTGAAAATGAAGGAAAAAACGCAAAAAAGCAGAAAAAAGTTTGGCTATTCAGGGAAAAAGTAGTAATTTTGCAGCGTTCAGTGGAATGAGGGGCTCCCCAGAGAGCTCCTCATTCTTTTATAAATACACATTGATAAAAGAAATGATAGAAAAGAACACAGTAAAGGAGATCGTAGGAGAGTGGCTCGAGGACAAGGACTACTTTCTGGTGGACGTAGAAATCAGTCAGGACGACCGCATCGTCGTAGAAATAGACCATGCCGACGGCGTATGGATTGAAGACTGCGTGGAACTGAGCCGCTACATTGAGGAGCGCCTGAACCGCGACGAGGAAGACTACGAGCTGGAGGTGGGCTCGGCCGGACTGGGCCAGCCGTTCAAGGTCAGACAGCAGTGGGTGAACCACATCGGCAAGGATGTAGAGGTGCTCACGCTGGAGGGCAAGAAACTGCAGGGCGTGCTGAAGAGCGTCGACGGCGATGACTTCACGCTGACGGTGGAGCAGAAGGTGCGCGTGGAAGGCAAGAAGCGTCCTGAGATGCAGCAGGTGGACTACACGTTTGCCATGGACGGCGTGAAATACTGCAAGTACCTTTTCCAGGTGTAAACGAGAATAACAATAACAAAAAAATAATTATAAATGGCAACAAGAAAAGAAGAGACGGTGAGCATGATCGACACCTTCAAAGAGTTTAAGGAGACGAAGAACATCGATCGCACCACCCTGGTAAGCGTGCTGGAAGAAAGCTTCCGCAACGTGTTGGCGAAGATTTTCGGTTCCGACGAGAACTTCGACGTGATTGTGAACCCTGACAAGGGTGACTTCGAAATCTACCGCAACCGCATGGTCGTGGCCGACGGCGAGGTAGAGGATGAGAACAAGCAGATTGCCCTGAGCGAGGCTCAGAAGATTGAGCCTGACTACGAGGTTGACGAGGAGGTGTCGGAGCGTGTGGACTTCACAAAGTTCGGCCGCCGCGCCATTCTGAACCTGCGCCAGACACTGGCTTCGAAGATTCTGGAGCTGGAGCACGACTCGCTGTACAACAAATATAAGGACCGCGTGGGCCAGATTGTGTCGGGCGAGGTCTATCAGATGTGGAAGCGCGAGGTGCTGGTGGTGGACGACGAGAACAACGAACTCATCTTGCCGAAGGCAGAACAGATTCCCAACGACCAGTATCGCAAGGGCGAGACCATTCGTGCCGTCATCCATCAGGTGACCAACGAAAACAACAACCCGAAGATTATCCTGAGCCGTACGAGTCCCGTGTTCCTGCAGCGCCTGCTGGAGGCTGAGGTGCCCGAGATCAACGACGGTCTGATTTCCATCAAGAAGATTGCCCGCATGCCGGGTGAGCGCGCCAAGATTGCCGTGGAGAGCTACGACGACCGCATCGACCCCGTGGGTGCCTGCGTGGGTGTGAAGGGTAGCCGCGTGCATGGCATCGTGCGCGAACTGAACAACGAGAACATCGACGTCATCAACTACACGGCCAACACGAAGCTGTTCATCCAGCGTGCGCTGAGCCCCGCCCAGGTGTCGAGCCTGACCATCGACGAGGAGAACCGCAAGGCCGAGGTGTTCCTGAAGCCTGAGGAGGTGAGCCTGGCCATCGGCCGCGGCGGTCTGAACATCAAACTGGCCTCGATGCTCACCGAATACACCATCGACGTGTTCCGCGAGGTTTCCGAAGGCGAGGCCGACGAGGACATATACCTCGACGAGTTTGCCGACGAGATCGACCAGTGGATCATCGACTCTATCAAGGCTATCGGTCTGGACACCGCCAAGTCGGTGCTGAACGCTCCGCGCGAGATGCTCGTGGAGAAGGCTGACCTGGAGGAAGAGACCGTCGACCACGTGCTGGAAGTGCTGAAGGCTGAATTTGAGTAATAAAAAAAGAATTGAAAACCATCCGTGGTTGCACGGATTGAAAATTGAAATAGATGAGTGTTAGATTAAACAAAGCATTACGTGAATTGAACATAGGACTCCAGACGGCAGTGGAGTTTCTGGAAAAGAAGAGTGAACTGGGAGAGGTGAAGGCCGAGCCGAGCTTCAAGCTGAATGACGCTCAGTACGACGCCCTTGTGGCTGCTTTCCAGCAGGACAAGGAAGTACGCACGCAGGCCGAGAAACTGTTCCAGAAGAAGCCGAAGGAGAAGAAGGCCGAGCCTAAGGACACACGTGGTGAGAGCCTGCTGGAGTCGTCGACGCAGCAGCTGTTCAAGCCGCTGGGCAAGATTGACCTCGACACGCTGAAGCCTGCTGCCCAGAAGGAGGCTCCGGCCGAAAAGAAGGCCGAGGCTGCCCCCGAGCCCAAGGCTGAGGCCAAACCCGAGGAAGCCCCGAAAGCCGAGGCTGCCCCAAAGGCTGCCCCCGCTGCCAAGGAGGAGCCTGCTCCTGCGCCGAAGGCTGCTGCCGTGAGCCCCGCGCCGGAGAAAGAAGAGAAGAAGAAAGCCCCGAAGGCTGCCCCAGCCGCCAAGGAGGAGCCGCAGGCACAGCCCGCCGAACCGAAGGAGGAGAAGCCCCTGCAGGAAGAGAAACCTCAGCCTGCCGCCAAGCCCGCAACGGAAGAGAAACCCGCTGCCGAGCAGCCGAAGGAAGAGGCGAAGAAAGAAGGCCCGCAGGTGTTCCAGCTGAAGAGCGACAAGAAGCTGGCCAATGCCCCGCAGCTGAAAATTCAGGGCAAGATAGACCTCGACGCGCTGAACCAGAGCACTCGCCCGAAGAAGAAATCGAAGGAAGAGAAGCGCAAGGAGCGCGAGGAGAAGGCCCAGCAGGCCCGCGAACAGCAGAAGAAGAAGCGCGTGCGCATCGGCAAGGAGCGCGTCGACATCAACGCTGCCGCCAACCAGCAGCAGCCGTCGTCGCAGCAGGCCGACCAGAAGGGCCAGAAGAGTGGCAAGAAAAAGAAGAACCGCGGTCGCAACCAGAAGCCTCTGGAGGTGAACGAGGAGGACGTGGCACGCCAGGTGAAAGAGACGCTGGCCCGTCTGACCAACAAGCAGAGCCAGAACAAGAAGGGCGCGAAGTACCGCAAGGAGAAGCGCGAGGCCGTGCAGGAACGCCTGAACGAGGAGATGAATGCCGAGCGCGCCGAGAGCAAGGTGCTGAAGCTGACGGAATTCGTCACCGTGTCGGAACTCGCCACAATGATGAACATCAGCCCCATGCAGGTCATCTCGACGCTGATGTCGGTGGGCATCATGATGTCCATCAACCAGCGCATGGATGCCGAGACCATCAACCTCGTGGCCGACGAGTTCGGCTTCAAAACCGAATACGTGTCGGCTGAGGTGCAAGAAGCCGTCAGCGAGGAGGAGGACGACGAGAACGACCTCATCCCGCGCGCCCCGATCGTGACCGTCATGGGCCACGTGGACCACGGTAAGACGTCGCTGCTCGACTACATCCGCAAGACCAACGTCATTGCCGGTGAGGCCGGCGGCATCACGCAGCACATCGGTGCCTACAACGTGAAGTTGGAGGACGGCCGCCGCATCACCTTCCTCGACACGCCGGGCCACGAAGCCTTCACCGCCATGCGTGCCCGTGGTACGCAGGTGACGGATATCGCCATCATCATCATTGCTGCCGACGACTCGGTGATGCCCACCACGAAGGAGGCCATTGCCCACGCCCAGGCAGCCAACGTGCCGATGGTGTTTGCCATCAACAAGATTGACAAGCCGGGTGCCAACCCCGACAAGATACGTGAAGACCTGGCCCAGATGAACCTGCTCGTCGAAGAGTGGGGCGGCAAGTACCAGTGTCAGGAGATTTCGGCGAAGAAGGGCATCGGCGTGAGCGAACTGCTGGAGAAAGTGCTGCTCGAAGCCGAGATGCTCGACCTGAAGGCCAACCCCAACCGCAAGGGTACGGGCTCGATTATCGAGTCGAGTCTCGACAAGGGCCGCGGCTACGTGTCGACGGTGCTCGTGTCGAACGGCACGCTGAAGGTGGGCGACAACGTCATCGCCGGTACTGCCTATGGCCGCATCAAGGCCATGTTCAACGAGCGCAACCAGCGCATTCAGGAAGCCCGACCCGCCGAGCCCTGCATCATCCTCGGACTGAACGGAGCTCCGACGGCCGGCGACACCTTCCACGTGCTCGACACCGAGCAGGAGGCCCGCGACATTGCCAACAAGCGCCTGCAGCTGCAGCGCGAGCAGGGTCTGCGCACGCAGAAGAAGTTCACGCTCGACGACATCTCGCACCGCATTGCCCTGGGCGAGTTCCACGAACTGAACATCATCGTGAAGGGCGACACCGACGGCTCCATCGAGGCCCTCAGCGACTCGTTCATCAAGCTCTCTACGGAGAAGGTGCAGGTGAACGTCATCGCCAAGGCCGTGGGTCAGATTTCTGAGAACGACGTCATGCTCGCCTCGGCCTCCGATGCCATCATCGTAGGCTTCCAGGTGCGTCCCTCGGCCGACGCCCGCAAGGCTGCCGACCGCGAGGGTGTCGACATCAACACCTACTCCATCATCTATGATGCCATCGACGACATCAAGGCCACGATGGTCGGCATGCTCGACAAGGTCATCAAGGAACAGGTGACGGGCCAGGTGGAGGTGAAGCAAGTGTTCCACATCTCGAAGGTGGGCACCGTGGCCGGTGGTCTGGTCACCGAAGGCAAGGTGCACAACAAGGACAAGGCCCGCGTGGTGCGCGACGGTATTGTCATCCACACTGCCGCCATCGATGCACTGAAGCGCTACAAGGACGATGTGAAGGAAGTGGCCTCGGGCTTCGAGTGCGGACTTTCGCTCGTCAACTTCAACGATATTCAGGAAGGCGACATCATCGAAACCTTCACCGAAATCGAGATTGCTCAGAAACTGTAAACAATGCGCAACCGCAAATTCAAATCCTTTTCACGAAGGCTTTCAAGGAGGTTGGTGCTCACACTACTCATCGTGATGAGCATCGCCTCCTTTTTGGTTTTCATCATTGGCGGCGCCTTCATCGTTGAAAACGAGCAGCAACGCCACGGGGCCATGCTCGAAACCGTTTCAGCCTACATCAGCCTTGTCACTTCCAACATAAGTGCCAACGCCCACGACCTCGTCCCTCAGATAGAGGAACGCCTCGACCGCCCCGACCAGCTGCCCATGCTGCTGGAGCGCGCCCTGAAGCAGGATTCGCTCATCCGCAGTTGCGGCATCAGTTTCGTCGAGAACTACTATCCGCAGAAGGGACGCTGCTACGTGCCCTATGCCATTCGGCGCGACAGCACCCACATAGAGGTCGTCAGCCATGCCGACAGCCTGGAGAACTATCTGCAGGAAGAATGGTTCCTGCAGGCGCTGCAGACAGAGGATGGCTTCTGGTCGGAGCCGTTCTTCGAGTACAACGACACGGCGCAGCAGCCGCTGGTGGCCTATGTGCAGCCCATTCGCGACAAGCAAGGGCGCACGGTGGCCGTGCTGGGAATCGACGTATCTATCAGTTGGCTGCAAAAGAAGATGGACGAGGTCGATGAGGAAATCTACATCCAAGAGTGGACCTCTACTGACGACCCCAAGCAACGCAACACGGAAATTTCAGACCTCGTGCCCTACAGCTTCCTCATCTCCCAGAGAGGCACCTTTATCGTCCATCCCGACAAGCAGCGCGTCATCAAGGACAATTCCCAGAGCGTGGTGAAGGCTTCTGCCGACACGGCTGCCGTGGCCGCGCTGGGCCGAAACATGATGGCTGGCAAGAGAAGCCATGGCATGGATGTCGATGAGGAAGCAACCAACCTCGACTTTGAAGGCCGCGACTCCTACGTCTTCTACACCCCCGTCTGGCCCATGGGGTGGTCGGTGGGACTGGTCGTGCCCAATTTGGTCATTGACCTCACAGCCTACCTCGTGGGTGGCATGCTGGTATTCCTCATCCTGCTGGCCGTACTCATAGTTTGGCTGGTTAGCTGGTATGGCATCCGACGTGCCACCAAGCCGCTGAAGCAGTTGACGACATCGGCAAACGAAGTGGCGAAAGGAAACTTCGACACGGTGTTGCCGGAGGTTAAGCACAACGACGAGGTGCGCCTGCTGCGCGACTCCTTTGCCAACATGCAGCACTCGCTCACGCAGTACATGGAGGAACTGAAGCAGACCACGGCCTCGAAGGCAGCCATCGAAAACGAACTGACCATTGCCCACAACATCCAGATGGCGATGCTGCCGAAGATATTCCCGCCCTACCCTAACCGCAACGACATCGACATCTACGGCATGCTGACACCGGCCAAGGCCGTGGGCGGCGACCTCTTCGATTTCTACCTGCACGACAATCGGCTCTTCTTCTGCATCGGCGACGTATCTGGCAAGGGCGTGCCCGCATCGCTCGTCATGGCGGTCACGCGCTCGCTGTTCCGCAATGTGTCGGCCCATGCCACTGAGCCGCACCACATCGTCCGCGCTCTCAACGAGGCGATGTCTGAAGGCAACGAAAGCAGCATGTTCGTCACGCTGTTCGTTGGCGTGCTCGAACTCGAAACGGGTCTGCTCCACTATTGCAATGCCGGCCACGACGCACCGCTGCTCATCGCGAGCGGCAGTTGTCAGGAATTGCCCTGCGAGCCCAATATTCCCGTCGGCATCATGCCGGGATGGGAGTTTGCTCCACAGGTGGCACAGCTGCAACCCGACACCACCGTATTCCTTTACACCGACGGACTCAACGAGGCCGAGAACGCTGGCCACGAGCAGTTCGAGATGGAACGAATCAGACAGGTGGCCGAAACACTGCCGACGTCCGGGCTGAACACCTCGGAGACCCTCGTCACACAGATGGCACAAGCTGTAGCCGCCTTCGTTGGCGATGCCGAACAGAGCGACGACCTCACCATGTTAGCCATCCGCTTCTTGCCTGGCAAATGAGCGAAGAGAGAATCATTTTTATAATACGAAAAAACCGAAACCTATGTATAGGAAACTTATGTATGCCATCATGGCCATGACGGTCATGACGACCCTGAGCAGCTGCGAGGATGAAGACCTCGAGAAAGCCTACGATGAAGAGACCTCACTCTCTTCGCCGTTCCTCTTTTCAGAAGGCTACCAGGACAGCATCGCCATCGCCTACAACCTGCCCACACCCATCACCGACTGGCTCAGCATGGTACGCGACGAGACAAAGGTGTGCAAGCTCAGCATCCCCGGCACCCACGACACCATGACCGGCATGGGCTTCTACCAGCCCCTGCTGAAGTACGTGTTCAACCAGACGGCCATCAGCCAGGTGTCAACACTCGAGGAGCAGATGGCCTGCGGCATCAGGTTCTTCGACATTCGCCCCGTGGTCAGCATCGACACACTGGCCACCGACCCCGCCGAGAAGCAAATCCTGCGACTCACCCACGGCATCAGCGAGCTCGACGTCACCTTCGAAGAGACCATCGACCAGCTGCAACGCTACCTGAAGCAGCATCCTTCGGAGTTCTTCATTGCCAAGCTGCAGGCCGACAACGGCTGGGAAAACCAAAACAACTGGACGGTGCTCCTCCATAAGGTACTCAGCAAGCCGAAGTACCAAGGGCTGTTCGTCGACAACTGGCACCCCGGCATCACCGTGGGCGAGATGCGTGGAAAGATTCTCTGGCTGAGCCGCTACGACCTCCGGCCGCTCAATGCCGCCTTCCACTTCCCCATCGTCTATTGCGACTGGCCCGACGAAGACCCCGACATCAACGAGCAACTCAACCCCGAGGCCCAGCGCAACTGTGCCATGTACAGCATGAGCGACACCACCCTGAAGGCCACGCTCTACAAGCAGGACTACTACAAGACCACCACCGAGCAGCGCCTGAAGAACAAGCAGCAGACGGTCATCAACATGATGCACAGCGCACGCGAGGCCGCAGCCACCGAACAGAATATCTGGGTCGTGAACCACTGCTCGGCCTATACCGAGGTGTCGCCGCGCGGCTACATCACCAATGCCGCCAACCTCCACCCCCTCGTCATTGCCGACCTGCAGCAGCACGAGGGCACCGTGGGCATCATGCCGATGGACATGGCCTGCCACGACTACGTGCACTGCATCATCAACGGCGGCACGCCCTACACCAGCGACTACCTCTACGGCTTCTATCCTCTGAGCCAGTCGCTCACCCATCTGCTCATCATGTCAAACCAGCCGCACTTCAAATAACGTTCCTATGACGAAACTTATGAAACACCCTGTCCGCCTTCTCATCATCCTCTTCTCGTTCGCACTTGCGCCCACCAGTGCCAGCGCGCAACATGCGGACCAGTTGCAGTCCGAGGACTGTCTGCTCAACCACCTCTCCGTGGGACTCACCTCAGGACTCGCCGGCACGGGCATCGACGTGGTCATGCCCCTCCACCGACTCGTGACGCTCAGGGCAGGCTTCGCAGGATGGAACGTGGGCGACATCAAGTTCAAGGCCATCAACACCGCCACCGAAATCACCGAAATGCAGATGGTGGAGGCCGAGGCCGTGAAGCGCTCCCAGCTCACAGAGAAGGTGGAGCTGGCCGCCGAACCCAACTTCTGGAACTTCTTCCTCCTCGGCGAAGTGCATCCCTTCCGAAACAAGCCCTTCTACTTCTCGGCCGGTCTCTACGCTGGCAGCCAGAACTTCTTCCATTTCCGCAACACCAACGAAGGCGCACTCCAAGTGCTCTACTATGCCAATCAGTTGGTGGAAGACTACAACCGCGTCTTCCGCACCAACTATCCGCCCATCGGACTGAAGTTCGGCGACTACGTGTTCACGGCCGACGAGCGTGGCAACATCGACGTGCGCATGAAGACCCATGCCGTGAAACCCTATCTCGGCATCGGCTTCGGCCAGCACCTCGCCAAGAAGCACCGCCTCAGCCTGGCCGTAGACGCAGGCCTGTTGTTCTGGGGTACACCGAAGTTCGTGTTGAACAACGACGTGGAAATCAAGGCGTCGGGCCGCAATTCCGGCATCACCAGCACCTTGTCCTGGCTGAAAGCCTGGCCTAACCTGCAACTCCGCGTTGCCTACAAAATCTTTTAGGACACATCTCGCGCTAAGCACAATTACACCCACATTTGTGAGAGATATGAGAAACTTGCCCACATCCATGACAATCCTCGTGGCAATCCTCCTGCTTGCCGCCTGCGGACGCCCAGCCCAATACCCGCAACAGCTCGTAGAAGCCGACTCTGCCATGCGTTGGGGACGCTACGACCAAGCCGACAGCCTGCTGAAAGCCTACAGACTGACCACAGAACCTTCCAAAAACAACGAAGTAAGACGATACCTCCAGCTGCTCACGCTGGAATCGAAATTCCTGCGTGGCAACTCATCACTCGACGACCTGCTGCTCGCCGACAGCCTGAGGAATTTCTACGAAAGTTCTTCAAAAGAAAAGCACGCCAAGGCCCTCGCCATCCTCGGCGACATCTATTTTGTCAGCTACGACTACCCCTCGGCACTCGAATTCCTTCTAAAAGCCGAGGAAGAAGCAGAACTGGCAAAAGAACTATGGCTGCAGGGAATCATCTGCAAACAAAAAGGGGACATTTATTTGGAACAGCAAATGTTTAATGACATGGTTAAAAGTTATGAAGAAGGTTTCCGGAAAGCCAAAGCTTCTAAAGACACGCTCAGAATGGCAAATGGAGCACATCGAATGGGAAAAGCATATACATATTTACAGAAAGTTGATAGCACTATTTATTTCTACAATTTGGCCAAAAGTCTCGCAAAAAGTCTTAGTAATAATCATCAAAGGTTAGATATAACGTCTCATTCAAACTTTGCCTTAGCTGACATCTATCTACAAATAGAAGAATTAGATTCTGCTGTTGCTCTTATGCCCCATGACACTCTGAATGACATCAATTGGGCTTATTGGCACTATCAAAAAGACAATAGGGACTCAGCGCTTTACTATTTCAAGAAATCATTACACCGAGACCAATATGGCTACGACTCTTACTATCTTCAATTGATGGCAGAACTAGAAGAAAAGGATGGAAATTGGAGAAATGCTATTGAATACTTAAACAAAAGTCTCGCCGCAAATGACTCTATCCAAAAAAAATCTCAAGCAGAGACTTTTCAGCGTATTAACGCACAATATTGTCTCAACAAAATTGAAAAAGAGTTATTATCCGCAAACAGACAAAAATCATTTTTAGCACTTCTTTCAACGTCAATTACTATTATTCTCTTAATGTGCTTCTTCATTGGTTATCTCCTCATAAAATACCACAAAAACAAGGAAAAAGAAAGGAACACGTATGAAAAAATTCTGCGTTTACAGATGGAGCAAAAAAGGCAAATGAGTTGTGAACAAATTGAAGACAATAGGCATAAGATTGAAATACTGGAAAAAGAATTGAAAGAGGCAAAAAAGACCGCTGATCATTCTGTTATACAGAAATTGAAACTCAGTTCAGAAAGCCTTGTGGCAGAAAACGAAAAGATTGTCACCATCAAAGAAAACCAAGAGCGTTTGGAGAAGCTATGGAAACAATCTGATTTATACAAAAAAGTTCAGCAGCAGGCTGGCACTTCAGGCTTCAACCTACACGATGAAGAATGGCAAGAAATTGAAAACGCCATTGACACCGTTTATGACAATTTTACAAGCCGTCTAACAGAACTAACCAAGCTTAGTGAAATAGAAAGGCAAATATGCTATTTGCTAAAGATGGAAATAAAGCCCGCTGCTATTGCAGAAACACTTCGCAGACAAAAAGGTAGCATCACAATGGCACGAAAGCGACTCGGGAAAAAAATACTACGAAGAGATTGTACTGCTGAAGATTTTGATTCTTTTATCCAAAATTTCTAAAACGCATCACATCTATATGGTTAACAAAGGGTTAACAAATGCCTAGTTTAGGGCTTTGTTAACCCTTTGTTAACCTTTTTTTTTGCCCGATTATCACAAACTCTTTATCTTTGTAACCGTATTCGAATACAAACCTTTCAACTTTAACTTTTTAAGAATATGAAAAAAAGAAGACTTTTAGCTATTACCATGCTTGCTGTAGCTCTTACTTCTGTTGCTAAAGACTATAACATCGTCATAAGGCACAAAGATAAGAGTAAAAACAAAACGGAAATGAACAAGGCTAATGCACACCTCATCGCAGCCGTGCTTACAGCAACTTCGCTGGCTCAGGCAAAAGACTATCATCTTGTCGTAAAGCCATCGACAGGAAAAGCGTCAGCATTTTGGGGAAATACAGAGGTCTTTGTTGATGGAAGTGCCCAACGTGACACCATAACGATGTTAAAAGATGGTAAAAATTGGCGAGTTCGAAGCAAGTTCCTTGCAAGTAATGCTGTTTATTAAGTACATTTGCGCAGCTTTAAAGCAGCTTATAGGAACTTTGTATAACTTTTAGAATTATAGGAAAATGAAAAAGACAATTCTACTCAGCATGATTTCGTGGCTGGCTCTGGTGCCGGGAGCGCAGGCCCAGGCCGATGATGTAGTGAAGGTGTTCAACCTCGACGGGGTGACACCATTGGCAACCCTTCTGGATGAGGCTGAAAAAGAGGCCGACTCAGTAGTGGTGAGCGGCCCCATGAGCAGCGACGACATGTCGGCCTTATGCAGTTACTGTGCCAATGGACATGTGCGTGGTGTCGACATCCGTAAGGTGACGTTTGCCAACGACTCGCTGCCCGCAGGGGCCTTCGGCTTGACTGGCATTGACAATCCTGTGGAGAACATCTCTCTGCCCGAACACCTCCGCGTGATAGGCCCATACGCATTCTATTACATGGGAAACCTGAAGCATGTTGAACTTCCGGCCACGCTGGAAAGAATATGCAATAATGCGTTCTTCAGTTGCTTGTCCTTGCGTAATGTCTCGCTGCCTGAGGGACTTCGGGAAATCCAGCCGCGGGCTTTCAGCAGCTCCGGGATTGAGGAACTGACCATCCCCCAGAGCGTGACGGAGCTGCGCTACGGCATCCTTGCCAACTGCTATAAGCTGAAGACACTGAACATCTTGGCCAATGTGGACGAGGTGCCCAGCGACATGTGCCTGCTATGCACAAATCTGGAAAACGTGGTTTTGCCCGATGATGTCAAGTCGATTGGTTCAGGGGCTTTCGATGGGGCAGGCCTAAAGGCATTTCAATGGCCGTCAGCCCTGGAGACGATTGCTTCGAATGCTTTCTCCGACACCCAAATGGAAGAGGTCGTTCTTCCTCCCCATGTAATTGAGATTAGCAGTAGAGCTTTTAGTTTCAGCAACGCATTGCGCAGCATAACGCTGCCTGCCAGCTTGCTGACCATCGACCAGTCGGCACTGAGAAGTTGTCCGCTGCTGGAGGCGGTCTACAGCATGGCTGTCGTTCCACCGCTGACCACCGCCACTGGTACAGAAGTTCCTCCGCAGGCCGTGCTCTATGTGCCCGAGGGGTCTGTAGAAGCCTATCAGGCAGCAACGTGGTGGAAGGACTTCAAGGAAATCAAGTCTTACGTCCCAACTGCCATCAGTACGATTGCCGCCGATGCCTCGGGCAGGAAATCAGCCTATACCATCGGAGGTGTAATGGCTCCACAGCACTATCGCGGCGTGGTGATAAAGGGAGGAAAGAAAGTCATCACCAAATAGTCACATTCAGCGCAAATAATGTGACAACGAACGACTTGTGCCCCACTCCACTATCCGTTTGCCTATTTGCTTTACCTCGCATTTTTTCATTGCTTTTCCGCAAAAAGCGAATATCATTTGTGGAGGTCCACGAAGGATTGGAAATGGTGACTTGCTGATTGCCCTCGCAGCTACTGGGGAGGCATGAGCAACCTGTAACGACACGATAAACCTAAATATTAAAAACAACAAGAAGAATATGAAAAGCAATTACGGAAAAAGCATGATTCTAGTGCTGCTACTGGCAGTAAGCGCCAGCCTGCATGCACAAACAGCGACTAACATGAGCGACTCCACGATGCGACTTCGAAGCATCTTCCTGGAGTCGGGGTGTGCCTCTAACGGCCTCGGACTGAACTACGAGCAGCGCCTGAAGCGTGACCCGCGGTGGGGATGGCGCGCAGGAGTGGCGTGGGGCTTCGGCATGGAGTCGGCGTCAATGCTCTACTCCACGTCGTCACGCATCTACACCGGTTCGCTCGGCATGAACTACCTCATCGGCAAGAAGCGCTCGAAGCTGGAACTGGGTGCTGGCGTCAGTGCCGGACTCTACAACTCACATTTCGAGTTGAAATTCGTGGACAAAGAAAAGAGCAACAGCTTCGGCTGGTACGCTTACGGAAACATCGGCTATCGCTATCAGGGAAAGAAGGGCTTCCAGTTCCGCGCCGGCTGGAGTCCGCTCACCGGATTCGGCACCAAGCACGGACTGAACAGCTATGCCGACATCTTCTACCTTAGCTTCGGCTGGGCTTTCTGACAAGAAAACGCACCCATGAAGCAGCGCCGGTTCCCGGGAAAAGAATGACCGGAGGAACTATAGGGCCACAAAGCCAACGATAATCATTGATGTCCGGTAAAATAAGTGCCGTCGGGACTTATTTTACCGGACAACTATAAAAAAACAAGGCAATGATATAGCAGATGGCCTAATTGAGAAGGGGCGGCGAGAACACAGGCAGGCGGTGGAGTGCGTAGCAGAGCGGAGCACGGAACCCCTGCTAAGTGATGGTGGTAATATAAGTCCCGAAGGGCCGACCGAATACAGGGAGGGGTGAAAACCCCTTCCCGAAGGGCCAACCGAATTTCTGTCACCCCGTCGGGGTTTTTAATTTGCTGTTGACATACCTAGCAGGGGTTCTTTCTCCGCGTTGCTACGAAAGCGTCTCCTTCGTCGCCGAGCGCCGTGCTCCGCTCTGCTACGCACTCCACCACCTGCCTGTAATCTTAACACCCCTTCGGGGTTTTACGCAAAAAACTTGTATGCCAGGTCATCTGCTATATTATCTCCAAAAACAATCATCAAAAAACTGTTGCAACCTGCCAACCCCATAACTACGGTTCAGAGTTAGCAGATGCCACCATCAGAGCTTGCAAAAGCATGCTATGATGTAAGAAGAGCTATGGTTTCATAAAGTAATATATCATATATTACTCACCAATATATCATATATTACTCGGCAATATATCATATATTACTTGATAATATAATATATATTACTTCATGAAATCATAGCTTTGCCTTGATGAAACGATGCCTCCAGGCTTATAAAGGCAGGGGAATCGTCTTTAAACTCCATTGATGCCACCAATATTAAAAAGGTAATGGCATAGCAAGTGGCACATATCGTAGGGGCCGGAAAAACTCAAATTCATTTGGTTTTTCGCGCGATTATTCGTACCTTTGCGATTAAAAAATCGCGAAGGTACTACATCTCGGCAAAAAAAAGAAACGAGTTTCTTTTGTTCTGCGCTCGATTATTCGTACCTTTGCACCACCTTTGCACCATATTTGTGCGAAAGCAATCATCATGGAAGAAAATCTGAAGAAGAAGAATATAGGTAGCGAGGGCGAGAACGAGAGCGACAACGAGCTGGTGCGCCGCATAGCCGAAAAGAAATATGAGTTCGGCTTCACCACCGACGTGCCGACGGAGGTGATTCCCGTGGGACTCAGCGAGGACGTGGTGCGACTCATCTCGCAGAAGAAGGGTGAACCCGACTGGCTGCTGGAGTTCCGCCTGAAGGCATTCCGCCACTGGCTCACGATGCGCCAGCCGGAGTGGGGACACGTGCACTTGCCCGACATCGACTATCAGGCCATCTCGTACTACGCCGACCCTACGGCAAAGAAGAAGCAAGGCGACGGAGACCAACCAACCATCGACCCTGAGCTCGAGAAGACCTTCGACAAGCTGGGCATCCCCCTGGAAGAGCGCCTGGCGCTGAGCGGCAACACCGCCGTGGATGCCATCATGGACTCGGTGTCGGTGAAGACTACGTTCAAGGCACAGCTGCAGGAGAAGGGCATCATCTTCTGCTCCATAGGCGAGGCCGTGAAGGAATACCCCGACCTGGTGCGCCAGTATCTCGGCACGGTGGTGCCCTATCGCGACAACTTCTTCGCTGCACTGAACTCGGCGGTGTTCTCCGACGGCTCGTTCGTCTACATCCCCAAGGGCGTGCGCTGCCCGATGGAGCTCAGCTCGTACTTCCGCATCAACGCCCGCGGCACGGGGCAGTTCGAAAGAACGCTCATCGTGGCCGACGACGACTCCTACGTGTCGTACCTGGAGGGCTGCACCGCCCCGATGCGCGACGAGAACCAGCTGCATGCGGCCATCGTGGAGATCATCGTCAACGACCGCGCCGAAGTGAAATACTCCACGGTGCAGAACTGGTATCCCGGCGATGAACACGGCAAGGGCGGCGTGCTGAACCTCGTGACGAAGCGCGGCGACCTGCGCGGCGAAAGTTCGAAACTCTCGTGGACACAGGTGGAGACGGGCTCGGCCATCACGTGGAAATATCCGTCGTGCGTGCTGCGCGGCGACAACAGCGTTGCCGAGTTCTACTCGGTGGCCGTGACCAACCACTACCAGGAGGCCGACACCGGCACGAAGATGATTCACATGGGGCGCAACACGCGTTCGACCATCATCTCGAAAGGCATCTCGGCAGGCCACTCGCAGAACTCCTACCGCGGACTGGTGCGCGCCACGGCGAAGGCCGAGAACGCCCGCAACTACTCCTCCTGCGACTCGCTGCTGCTGGGCTCCGACTGCGGTGCCCACACGTTCCCCTACATGGACGTGCACAACCCCACGGCCATCTTCGAGCACGAGGCCACGACGTCGAAAATCTCGGAGGACCAGCTGTTCTACTGCAACCAGCGCGGCATCCCCACCGAGCAGGCCGTGGGCCTCATCGTGGGCGGCTATGCCCGCGAAGTGCTCAACAAGCTGCCCATGGAGTTTGCCGTGGAGGCGCAGAAGCTGCTGAGTGTTTCGCTCGAAGGAACGGTGGGATAGGGAAGCCCCACCCCGGCCCTCCCCAAAGGGGGAGGGGGAACAGAGAGGAAGCCCCACCCCGGAGCCCCACCCCGAAGCCCCACCCCGGCCCTCCCCAAAGGGGGAGGGGGAACAGAGAGACAGAAATATCTGTGGGAAAAAGACATCCGTGACATTGAAAAAAAATCCGTGTCATCCGTGGTCGCAACATCCGTGACATTGAAAAAAAATCCGTGACATCTGTGGTCGCAAATTATTATGAATAGACTCATTTTCATTTTATGCATGCTTCTGGCATCGGTGCTTGGCCATGCTGCTCCACTCGACCGGGAGCAGGCTGAGCAGCGCGCAAGGGCATTCCTCTCGGTTTCCCATGAGGGCAATGCGCAGAGGAGAAACATGATGAAAATTACTTCGACCCCCTTTCGCTATCTGGCGAGAAGTGAGGCCTGCTATGTGTTTGGTCTTACCAGTGGAGAGGGTTTCGTGGTGGCTGCTGCCGACGACCGCCTGCCTGCCGTGTTGGGCTATTCGGAATGTGCCCTTCCTGCTGATGCAACCATGCCACAGAACATGCGCAGTTGGCTGCTGACCTATGATAAGGAGTTGAAATGGCTGAACGAGCACGGACAGCCCACGCTCATCGCCGAAACAGCAACAGAACCGGAAAAGGTTCGCCGCCTTATCAAACCCATGATAGCCACCTCTTGGGGGCAGGAAGCTCCCTATAACAATAAGGTGCCGAAGGAAGGATGTCCCACGGGGTGCGTGGCAACGGCCATGGCACAGATCATGTACTATTACCAGTGGCCGCAGCAGGCCACCACGGCCATCCCCAAGTACTACATGGCCAGTGCACCACTGGAGCCTGTTGTCTTCGACTGGACTTCCATGCTGGGCAGCTATGCTGGCAGCTACAGCACTCAGAGCGGCGATGCCGTGGCAACACTGATGCGCTATGCCGGACAGGCTGTCAGGATGAACTACGGCAAGGACGGCTCGGGCGCCTATGCCGAGGCCGTTGCCTATGCGCTGGCAACCTATTTCGACTACGATGCAGGCATGCGGTTCGTGCAGCAGGCTCAGTACTCGAAGAAGGAGTGGGAGGACCTCATCTACAACGAACTTAGTCAGGGTCGCCCGGTTTTCTATACAGGTGCTGACACCTGGGAAGGAGGACATGCTTTCGTTTGCGATGGCTATAGTCACGACGGCTACTTCCATTTCAACTGGGGGTGGGACGGCCTCTACGATGGCTATTTCCTGCTGTCATCGATGTCGCCCTTGTTCTTTTACAATTTTGGCTACAGCCACAATGCCGTGATAGGCATCCAGCCTGACAAAGGCGGCATGGATGCTGAAAGCGGAGGCATCATCGCATCCTCGCTGACGGCAAGGGGCAAACAAGTGTACTATCGGTCGGCGACCGACGACGATTTCAGCGGAATCCTCATCGCCGACGAACGCATGAGTGCCCATACCACCGACCATGCCACGCAGTGTGCCATCGGCCTCTATGCCGACGGACAGTTGCTGCGCGTGCTGGGAACATATAACTACGGATTCAGCCTGAAGCCCGGCGACGGGAGCAGCAGGATGTATGGCATCGACTTTGGTGCCGGCATCAGCGAAGGGCACTACGAATTGCGGCCCGTGAGTCGCAATGCCGACGACGACCACTGGACAAGAGACCTGGGCGGCGACCACCACTTCATCATGGCCGACATCGCCGGCGACTCGCTGCGGCTGCACAACCATATGGCCGGTGAAGACCTGCACGTCAACAGCATCGAGACGAATGGGGCCTGGACAGGCTGGGACTACATGATAGACGTGACCAACAACGGTCCCACGTACTACGGTCCGTTGTGGCTGATGTGCGAGGAGGATAGCGACCTCGTTGCCTTGTATGAAATGAATCTTTGCATTCCTGCCGGAGAAAGACAGCGAGTGCCAGTGCATTTTGGCGGGCGTCTTGAAGAGGGAACCGTCTACAAGGTCTGCCTCGATGCAGAAGGTATGCAGCCCATTGGCACCGTCATTCCGACTAAGGCCGAGCAGACGCTCGAGATGAACATTCGGTTGCTGAACGTCGATGGCGACAAACTCATTGGCGGAGTGCTGAAGCTGCAAGCCGTCGTGACCAACCGCATGGACAAGGCTTTCGAACGTGAGTTCTATATAGGTGCGTACAGTCGCGAAAGCGGCGACTATGGCTCGGCAGCGAGGTTCGTCCGGCTGCAACCTGGCGAGACGCGAACGGTCAACGTGGAGTTCACGCTTCGGAATGACCTGGAGAGCCGCCTGGGCTGTAAGTACGTGGCATGGGTAGAGACCGACCTGAAGACTCAGGTGCGGACAGCCGGTTACGAACTCTCGCGCGGTGCTTTGTTCTATCATGCTGATGGTTCGATCACGGCCACTACCGATACGACCGCCATCACGGTGCCTGCTGATGCCTTGGCTGCCGACATGCGATATGCCGGCAAAAGGCTGTCGAAGGTCACACCCAGCGACAATCCCAACTGCCTGTACCTGCTCGATGCCAATGCCGAGGTGCCTGAGGGCATCGGCAACAGGAATGTGGTGAGAGGCTCGACGGCAGCGCTCATCAGCCTGACTGACGGCTATCCGTTTGCCGCTCCCATCAACTTTCAGGCTGCAACGGTTACCTACTCGCGGGTGCTGCCCGACCGGACATGGACCACGCTGTCGGTGCCCTTCGATGCCCAGCTACCCAATGCCGACGAGATGCTGCTGAAGCAATGGACCGAGGAGGTGGGCTGCATGCTGCATTTCGATGATGCACCCGCCATCGCGGCCTATCAGCCCTATCTGGTGTGGGCAAATGGCCAGACCTTGGCACTGACGGCCACCGACGTTGCGTTCCTGCGGTTCCCTGAAAGCTATGAGACAGCCGTGAACTACGCCTTTGGCGGTACGCTCGACAACGTCCTCTACCTCGACATCGACCGGTCAATGGCCTCGGCCAGCCATTACACCGTGAAGAGCGATGGCAGTGCCTTCGTGTGCAGCGACGACGACGTAGAGCCCTTCCGAGCCTATTTCCGGCCCCTCGGCGACCGCATGGACGAGGAGTTGCCCATCACTATGGGCGGTCGTACCATCGCGGGCATTGCTGATGTCCACACGACTGGCGTTCCAAAGCCTGAGACCATCTTTGCCCTCGACGGCCGGCGTGTAAACAGCCATTATCGTGGACCTGTTATCGTCAGACGTTCCGATGGCACGGTCAGGAAATCCCTCTCCTTTGGGGAGGAAACGAAAAGCGAAAAGTATAATATTAAATTCAACCGCAAATAGTAATCATCTGGACTCGAGCTTGCTCGCTTTCGGAATGAAATGAAGAAAGAAACCGTAAACTCAAATAAAGCGAACCGCAAACAAAAAAAATAATGTTAGAAGTAAAGAACCTGCACGCCACGATTGCTGGCAAAGAAATACTGAAGGGCATTGACCTCGTCATCCGCGATGGCGAGACGCATGCCATCATGGGCCCGAACGGCTCGGGTAAGTCGACGCTCTCGGCGGTGCTCGTGGGCAATCCGCTCTACGAGGTCACGGAGGGCGAAGCGTGGTACAACGGCAAGAACCTCCTGGAGATGAAGCCCGAGGAGCGCGCCCACGAGGGACTGTTCCTGTCGTTCCAATATCCGGTGGAGATTCCCGGTGTGTCGATGACGAACTTCCTGAAGGCCGCCGTCAACGAGAAGCGCAAGGCAAAGGGACTGCCCGAGCTGAAGGCCGCCGAGTTCATCAAGCTCATGAACGAGAAGCGCAAGATTGTAGATCTCGACGCGAAGTTCACGCGCCGTTCGGTGAACGAAGGATTCAGCGGTGGCGAGAAGAAACGCAACGAGATTTTCCAGATGGCGATGCTCGAGCCCACGCTGTCCATTCTCGACGAGACCGACTCCGGCCTCGACGTCGACGCCATGCGCATCGTTGCCGAGGGCGTGAACAAGCTGCGCACGCCCGAGTCGTCGTGCATCGTCATCACCCACTACGACCGCCTCTTGGAGATGATTCGCCCCGACGTGGTGCACGTGCTCTACCAGGGCCGCATCGTGAGGACCGCCGGTCCCGAGCTCGCCAAGGAGATTCAGGAGCGAGGCTATGACTGGATAAAAAGCCCCACCCCGGCCCTCCCCAAAGGGGAAGGGAGTACAGATGGTATTTGATCTATTGAAACCTACGAGATGGAGAATAAAGAAATTAAGCATAATAGTGTATCTACTCCCCTCCCTCATAGGGAGAGGCAGGGGGAGAGTCTGCAGGGGGTGGGTGCTCAGTACATCGACCTCTACCGCCAGGCGCGCGACCTCATCTGCCAGCATTCGGCTGACGTGATGAACGCCGTGCGCGACCGTGCTTTCGAGGATTTCCAGCGGCAGGGATTCCCCTCGCGCAAGGTGGAGCGCTATAAATATACGAACATCGCCGAGTTGTTTGCGCCTGACTATGGACTGAACCTTAGGCGGTTGGAGATTCCCGTGAACCCCTACGACGCCTTCAAGTGCGACGTGCCCAACCTCTCGACGCTGCTCTACTTCGTCGTCAACGACCAGTTCTATGAAGCTAAGGAGTTCAAGGAGTCAAAGGAGTTCAAGGAGTCAAAGGAGTTCAAGGAGTCAAAGGAGTTCAAGGAGTCAAAGGAGTTCAAGAAGTTGAAGACAATGGCTTTTGGGACGCACGCTCTGCCTGAGGGAGTCGTTGTCGGTTCGCTGCGCGAGCATGCCGAAATGGTGAAGCAGTTCTATGGTCAGTTGGCCAATACTGCCGACGATGCTGTCACGGCATTGAACACGATGCTTGCCCAAGACGGTCTACTCGTCTATGTGCCCCGAGGCGTGAAGGTAGAGAAGACCATTCAGGTCATTAATATCCTGAAGGCGCCCTACCGCCTCTCCCGAGGGGGAGAGACCGCCCCAGGAGAAGTCTCCCCTACGGGGGGAGATTCGGAGGGATGGGGAGGAAAGAAAGCCTCCCCTACGGGGGGAGGTTTGGAGGGATGGGGAGGAAAGAAAGCCTCCCCTACGGGGGGAGGTTTGGAGGGGGCCTTCATGGTCAACCGGCGCGTGCTCATCGTGGCTGAGGAAGGAAGTGAAGCAAAACTGCTCTTCTGCGACCATGCTGCCGACGACAAGGCGTTCCTTACTACGCAGGTCACCGAGGTCTTCGCCATGCCTGGAGCTACCGTCAATCTCTATTGCCTGGAAGAGACGCATGCGAAGAACGTCCGTGTGAGCAATGTCTATGTGGAGCAGCAAGCCAACAGCCACGTCACACACAATGTCATCACCTTGCACAACGGCACCACGCGCAACCGTCTCGACCTGCACTTCCGCGGCGAGGGGGCCGAATGCTGGCTGGGCGGCTGCGTGATTGCTGACAAGCAGCAGCACGTTGACAACAACACGCTGGTGGTGCACCACGTGCCCCACTGCACGAGTCACGAACTCTATAAGTATGTGCTCGACGACGATGCCACCGGAGCCTTCGCCGGACGCGTGCTGGTGGAACACGGTGCACAGCAGACCGCCTCAGAGATGCGCAACCAGAACCTCTGCGCCTCGCGCGAAGCTCGCATGTACACGCAGCCCATGCTCGAAATCTACGCCGACGACGTGAAGTGCTCGCACGGCTCCACGGTGGGTCAGCTCAACGATGCGGCCTTGTTCTACATGCGGCAGCGCGGCATCACCGAGCGCGAGGCACGCCTGCTGCTGCAGCAAGCCTTCGTGACGGAAGTCATCGACAACATCGCCCTCGAGCCCCTGCGCGACCGCCTGCGCTACCTCGTTGACAAGCGTTTCCGCGGCGAGCTCTCCAAATGCGAGGGCTGCAAACTTTGCCGTTAGCCATCGTCAATACTCATAGAGGCGCACGTGCAGCAGCTGATAGTCGTCGATACTGATACGCACGTGCCGCCCCTGATGGGTCTCGTCGCCATTCAGCCTTCGCACATATTCCATTTTCCCACCGTCGCCGGCGCGCACCTCATCCACGGTGCCCAGCCCAATCTGGTGTCCCTCGTATTGTTTCTTCTTCCCACGTTGTTGCTCCAAAAGCGGCATCACCGAGCGGCTCCTTGATTCTTGCCCTTCCTGGAGGGCCTTATTTCCTTCCAGTGCGAAACCGTCCTCGCCCAGCAGCATAGAGCCAGAGCCCTTCCCATTGGAAGAGCCGGAGGAAAACTCCACCACCACGCCACTGCCGGCAATCAGAAACTCTTCCTTCGCCAGTCGCACGATGACGGCACCGCCCTCGCGCCATGTCGATCCGTCCTTGCCGCGGCTGTCCCAAGGCAGCGTCAGGTAGTGGCTGCAACGCAGCTGCACGTCGCCGAAGTCGAGCGTCGTGGTCTTCTCTGTTTCATCCAGCAGCACCCCGCGCATGGCCTGCCCCTGTGCTGCCGGTTTCTCTTGCAGCTTCATCAGTTCCTCCAGCAGGTCGTAGCCACGGCGCAGTTCCTTCAGCTCGGCCTCCGAACCGCGGTCTACGGCAAACGGGCAAAAGCCCACGGCACCATGCTCGCCCACCACATAGAGCGCCCGCACACCGCTGTTCATGCAGCAGCGGCTCTCGGGAATGAACAGCCGGTTGCCGTCGAAGTCGTACTGCGCAGCCCACGACTTGAACCCCTCGTCGTAGATGTCAGGCGACAGCATGTCGATGCTCGGCGCCGCCGCGTTCCAGATGCCGGCCAGATGGGCCAGCGGACCGCCCGACGGATATTCGCCTGGCTTGCGGCCACGGCTGTTCAGCGCAGCATTCACGTACATCGGCACGTCGTAAATCTTCTTTCCTTCGCTCGCCAGCCGCTCTATGTAGCGCGCATAGTGATAGGCCGTGAACGCCTCGTCCTCGGCGAGTTCGCCTCCCCTGCCCTTATAGGCACTGGGCGAAGCCTTCCACACCTTGAACGCCTTCTCGGCCAGCGGCGAGTGGTCGCGGGCATCCTCCAGCATGCCCACCTCATTTTCCACTTGCACCATCGCCACCGTGCCGGTGCCGGCATCAGCATCCCTCAGGTGGCGCATCAGTGCCGTGAAGGCCCGCAAGTCGGCCTGCAGCACCTCCTCCGAGAAGGCCGACAGAATCTCCAGGGGTTTGCCGCTGCGCGTCATGGCACGGGGGAACCGCTTCACGTCGCGCTTCACCCACATCGGGGCGTAGCACGACATGGAGTTCTTCCACGCGCCAAACCACAGCAACACCAGCCGCTGGCCGTTGCTGCGCGCCTGGCTCAGCATGCAGTCCACGAGACGGAAGTCGAAACGGCCCTCCTCGGGTTCCAGCAGGTCCCACGACACAGGCACCAGCAGCAGCTTCAGCCCAGCCTCGCGCATGCTACTCATCACCGCCACGATGTCCTCCTCGCTGGTTGCCGCCGAGTTGCTCAGCTCGCCGCCCAGCAGCAGTTCCTTCCCTGCCGCCAGCTGCGCCTGCCCTGCCTTCTGCTTCTTCCCTTCCGCCAGCTGTTCCTTCTCCGTAGGCTGCGGCTGCGTCGCAGCCCAACAGCAGCCACTCCCTGCCACCGCCAGCACCAGCGCCAGCAGGCGAGCCTGCCAAAATGCTCTCATCATCATCTTCTCTTGCTTTATTCGTATTCTTCTCTGACTTTTCTCTATCTACCTAAGGCCGCTTCTACTGCGGCAAAATGAGTTGATTTGCCGAGGAAAACAAGTTATTTTGCACTGTAAAACAACTTGTTTTCCTGCAGCAGACCCACGCTTTCCCTACGGCTGGCGCAGCGCCTTGCGGGGCGACTCGTTGCCGAAGAGGAAGCTCTTCTCGTAGCCGCCGCAGTCGACAACCACCTTTTCGAACACGATGGCCGGATCGAGCGGCTCCAGCGTCAGCACGTGGTTGCCGGCAGGGGCCTGCAGGTCGACATCGACCGCCACCACGCGGCCCGCCACCGTGGGATAATAAATGCTATAGATGTTCTCCGGCAGCTCGTTTAGGTTGTGGTTGAAATTGGCCACAAACGACTTGCCGCCGTCAAGCGTCACGCGGAAGCAGTGGCCGCCCTTGTTCAGGAAGTCGAGCGTCGATTTCACCACGACCACCACGCGCCGCACGTCGCCGGTGGTGCTGAAGCGATACTCCAGGCTCGGTCCGCCCTGCTGCGGCAGCGGTTGCGTGTAGGGCATCACTGCCATGCCGCTGAGCGTGCGACCCATGTAGGGAATGCAAGTCCAGCTGAGTCCCTCGGCATCGTGTTTGCGGGCATAGTGTTCAGCCTCCATCGCCACGTAGCCACCCTGCTCCGTGAACGTGCTGCCTTCTCCGGCCTCCACCCTCGTCACCGCCGGCATCACGTCGGCAGGTCCGAAGTCGTCGTTCCAGGAGCGGTAGCCGATGTGCTTCTGCGTCATCATGCCCCGCCACTTGCCGCCCGCCACGTCGTTGTTGTACTCGGCACAGAGCAGCGAGTCGCGGCGGAAGCATTCAGCCACGCGGTCGGCCCAACGGTTGGCGTCGGGATTGCCTTCGCGGGCCAGTTGACGGTTCATGGCCTGGGCGTAGTACATGGCGTAGACATTGCCCATTGCCTGTATGGGGAAGAGAATCATTTCGCGATAGGCATCGCGCTGACTGGGCTGCAGGCGCACGTACTGGCGCAGGGCCTCAGCCTCCAGCTGCACGTAGTCGGCCACCACCTGTGCCCACTCGCCTGAGTGCAGGTTGTAGGTGTCGGCTGTGAGCATCTCGGCTGTCACGCGGCCGTTCATCTTGCTGCAGAGATTCAGCAGGCGGGCTGCCTCAGGACCTTCCTCGGGACCGAATGCCGCTGTGCAGAAGGGCTCGGTATGCGAACCCACCACATCCACCGTCACCGCACGCGGATTCCACGCCATGTCCATGAACAGCTGGATGGGATATTCCATCGGCTTCAGGTCGCCCACGTTCAGTATCCACATGCGGCTGATGCCGTAGTCGTAGGCCAGCGACAGTTGCTCCCACATGTTCTGCGAGGGCGTCACGTTGAGCCACTTGCTGTTGCGCGGCGCACCCACGTAATCGACGTGGTAGTACAGGCCCCAGCCGCCCTTATGCTTGTTCAGGCCAGGCACGCGCCGCACGTTGCCCCAGTTGTCGTCGCAGAGCAGCATGATAACGTCGTCGGGCACGCGCATGCCTTTGTCGTAGTAGTCGAGCACCTCCTTGTAAAGCGCCCACACCTGCTGCGTCTCGCGTGCCGGACGGCCCGTCACCTGGCTGATGATGCGGCGCTGGTTCTTCACGATGCGCTGCAGCAGCCGCGTGTCGGCCTCCTCGCTCATGGCCTCGTCGCCGTCGCCACGCATGCCGATGGTCACCATGTCCTCGGTGCCGCGCATGCGCTCGATGCCCTCGCGGAAGAAACGGTCGATGACCGCCTGATTGGTCTGGTAATTCCACGCGCCGTACTCGCTTCTGTGGCGCGCCCATTCCTGGTGGTTGCGTGCCATGGGCTCGTGATGGCTGGTGCCCACAACGATGCCCATCTCGTCGGCCAGCTTACCATTCTCGGGGTCATCGGCATAGAAGGCCCAGCTCCACATGGCAGGCCACAGCATGTTGCCCCGCAGGCGCAGGATGAGTTCGAACACCTTGGCGTAGAACTCATGGCCGCCATAGTTGGTGTGGAACGTGTTCTTCACCCACGACGTCAGACAAGGGGCCTCGTCGTTGAGGAAAATGCCGCGATAGTCCACGGCAGGCTCACCGTCGGTGTAGACACCTTTCTTTATATAAAGGGAGTCGTGGTGCTCCGTGGGCACGTCGGCCCAGTAGTACCACGGCGAAACGCCTATCTGGCGCGACAGCTCGTAGATGCCGTAGATAGTGCCGCGACGGTCGCTGCCGGCAATGACCAGTTGCTGGCCTATGGTGGTGATGAGGAACTTCTCCCTGCACCCTCTCAGTTGGCTGCCGTCGATGAGCCCCTGCTTTGCGAAGCGGTCGATGAGCGGCGAGTGGCCAAGCGTTCCCACGACGATGGCGGCCTCCTGCTCCTCGCAAAGGCGACCTGCCGTACCGGTGACGGCCGCCAGGTCGCTGGCCAGGTTGTCCGCCGCCAGCGAGACGCCCTTCAGGTCGGCCGACGACACGTAGATGCTGACCACCGGCTCACGGTTGAGCAGCACGTCACCACTGCTGAAACTGACGAATCGGCTGGCTGCCGACACACTCAACGATAGCACACTCAGAAAACAACACGCGAAAACACGTCGCGCTGATAGGTTTTTAGTCATCATAAACAGATATTTTGTTTGCTTTGCAAAATTAACTTTTATCGGCCAATCCTGCAAACTTTTCAGCAAAAAAGTAAAAACAGGGTCTTCACGCCGCACCCACTGATTTGACATAACAAAACCCTGATTCTCAAATACTTACAATTCGTCCTGCGCACAAAATTACTAATTGAGAGATTGCATTTTGTCGTGTTTTTACAAAAAAACGTTCCAGATATACAAGCGTCTTGTTTGTTTTCTTTATAACTTTGCAGCGTAAATCTAAAACATGCCGCTAAAGTCTTGGGTGGTCGTGAGATCACTGTGCTCTGCCTGTCACGGCAACAGTGGAGTTTTTTGAGATGGACATTTTTAATAATAAGCTCCGCTCATTTGCCACAACACAAAAGATAGAGCCAATAGAGTTAGTATTTGTGTATTCGTTCTCAGTGATGCGAGTGAATACGTCGGCAGGCAGAGTTTTTATTTGATTTCATTTACGTGTTCATATAACGTAAGAATCATTACCCTTCAAACAAAAAGAATCCCCGGCCTCCAGCGAAAGGAGAACCGGGGATTCATCGCAATGTATGAACAAAAAATAATTTTCTTAGTCGATATCAGTGCCGTGGTCAAGCACGTCGCTGAAGTCCTTCGGCTCGTGGTTGGCAGCCGGGTCGCGGTAGGGCTCGTTGCGGTTGTCGAAGTTGCGCTGGCGGTTGCCAGCACCATTGTTGCCACGACGCTCGCCGCCACCCCGACGCTCACCGCCACCTCGACGCTCGCCACCACGCTCGCCGCGCGGACGACGCTCACGCTCTACATATCCCTCGGGTTTCGGGATGAGCACGCGGTGCGACAGTTTGTACTTGCCGGTCTTCGGGTCGATTTCCAGGAGCTTCACGTTGATCTTGTCGCCTTCCTTCAGGCCGGCTTCCTCAACGGTCTCGAGGCGCTTCCAGTCGATCTCCGAGATGTGGAGCAGACCGTCCTTGCCCGGCATGATCTCGACGAAGCAGCCGTAAGGCATGATGGAGCGAACGGTTCCCTCGTAGACCTCGCCCACCTCGGGAACGGCCACGATAGCCTTGATCTTGCGGATGGCAGCATCGATGCTCTCCTTGTCGGGAGCGCTGACCTGCACCTTGCCCACACCGTCTTCCTCGTCGATGGTGATGGTGGCACCGGTGTCTTCCTGCATCTGCTGGATAATCTTTCCGCCCGGGCCAATGACGGCACCGATGAACTCCTTCGGAATCTCGAAGGCCTCGATGCGGGGCACGTGGGGCTTCAGCTCGGCACGCGGCTCGGCCATGGTCTCGGTGATGCAGTTCAGGATGTGCTCACGACCGGCCTTGGCCTGCATGAGAGCCTTCTCCAGAATGTCGAACGACAGACCGTCGCACTTGATGTCCATCTGCGTGGCAGTCAGACCGTCGCGTGTGCCAGTGGTCTTGAAGTCCATGTCGCCCAGGTGGTCCTCATCGCCGAGGATGTCGCTGAGCACGGCATATTTGTCTTCTCCGGGATTCTTGATCAGACCCATAGCGATACCGCTCACGGGCTTCTTCATGGGAACACCAGCGTCCATCAGGGCCAGCGTGCCGGCGCAGACGGTAGCCATCGAAGAAGAACCGTTCGACTCCAGAATCTGGCTCACCAGACGTACGGTGTAGGGGAAGTCGGCGGGGATCATGTCCTTCAGGGCGCGCCATGCCAGGTGGCCGTGACCAATCTCGCGACGGCCTACGCCGCGCTGTGCCTTGGCTTCGCCGGTGCAGAAGGGCGGGAAGTTATAGTGGAGCAGGAACTTCATGTAGCCGCGGTCCAGAACGTCGTCGACGAGCTTCTCGTCGAGCTTCGTACCGAGGGTACAGGTGGAGAGGCTCTGCGTCTCACCACGGGTGAAGATGCTGCTTCCGTGAGGCATGGGCAGCGGGCTCACCTCGCACCAGATGGGACGAATCTCGTCGGTCTTACGGCCATCGAGACGGATGCCCTCGTCGAGGATGCAACGGCGCATGGCGTCGCGCTCCACGTCGTGGTAGTAGCGGTCCATCATGGCATCGTACTCATCGTCGCTGATGGCGGGAGCCTCGTCAGACTCTGCAGCTGCAGCCTTGCGCTCCTCGAAGAACTTCTCCTTGAAGTCGGAGAGAATCTTTTCGAAAGCCTCAGCACGGGCGTGCTTCTCCAGGGCCTGCTTCGTGATGTCGTAGGCGGGCTGATAGAGCTCTTTGTTCATGCGCTCGCGCAACTCCTCGTCGTTCACCTCGTGATTGTACTCGCGCTTCACGTCGGTGCCGAGTTCCTTGGAGAGTTCAGCCTGCAGCTCGCACATGGGCTTGATGGCCTCCATGGCAGCCTTCAGGGCGCCGAGCAGATCCTGCTCGCTGACTTCCTTCATCTCGCCTTCCACCATCATGATGTTTTCAGCCGAAGCACCGACCATGATGTCCATGTCGGCATGCTTCATCTGGTCAGTGGTGGGGTCAATCACATACTCGCCATTCACACGGGCCACGCGCACCTCACTGATGGGGCACTCGAAGGGTATGTCGGAGCATGCCAGTGCGGCCGAAGCGGCAAAGCCAGCCAGTGCATCGGGCTGGTCAACACCATCGGCAGAGAGCAGCATCACGTTCACATACACCTCAGCATGGTAGTTGCTGGGGAAGAGCGGACGCAGCACGCGGTCTACCAGGCGGCTGGTGAGAATCTCGTTGTCACCTGCCTTGCCTTCACGCTTCGTGAAACCACCAGGGAAACGACCGGCAGCGCTGTACTGCTCACGGTAGTCTACCTGCAAAGGCATGAAATCTGTTCCAGGGACTGCATCTTTTGCGGCGCAGACAGTGGCGAGGAGCACGGTGTTGTTCATGCGGAGAACAACGCTTCCGTCGGCCTGCTTTGCCACTTTTCCGGTTTCAATTGTGATGGTTCTTCCATCAGGCAACTGAACACTTTTCGTAATTACGTTCATCTAAAAAAACTTACTTTTGTCTATAAAACATCTAAAAAATACATTTCGGTTCATATAAAAAACCGCGCAAAATTACACAAAAAAGGCTAAACCACAAAGATTTAGCCTCTTTTATTATTGTTTTTTAATGATTTAGAAGGCGGCGATGAGTTCGTCGTTGCTGTAGGCATCGGCTCCGTAGCAGGTCTTCAGGTAGGCCAGACCGCCGAGGTAGTCTTCTTCGGTGAAGGAGTCGGTGGCTTCCTTGGCCACTACCACGTCGTAGCCCAGGCAGAAGGCATCGGCAGCCGTGTGGCGGCAGCACATGTGGGCATGCAGGCCGGTGATGATGACGGTCTTCACGCCGAGTTCCTTCAGCAGGATGTCGAGGTCGGTCTGGAAGAATCCGCTGTAGCGGCGCTTGGGCACCACGTAGTCCTTCTCGCAGAGGTTCAGTTCGGGAATCACTTCGGCGCCTTTCGTGCCGGCGATGGCGTGGTCGCCCCAGATAGTAAGCTCGCGGTCGATGCCTTTCAGGTGGGCATCGTTGCAGAAGATGACGGGCACGCCGGCCTCGCGGGCAGCATCGAGCAGGCGGGCTGTGGCGGGAACGATGGCACGACCGCGGTCGCAACCCAGTGCACCAGTGACAAAGTCATTAAGCATGTCAACAACCAGAATGGCGGGTTTGTTCAGTTTTTCCATGTTGCTTTTTACTTTAAAAAATTTTCTGTATGAATTGGTTTACGGCGGCAAAGATAGGAAAAAAGAATGAAATATCTTCGTTTCTTAAATTTTTTTCGTACTTTTGCACACAAAAATGCAAGAAAAGAATCAAAAAGACGAAATATGAAAAAGAGTATCAGCAGTATTTTCATGGGCACGGCAGTCGCCGTGCTCGCCCTGTGCGCTTGCACGGGCAAGTCGTTCAACATCAGCGGAACCATCACCGAGGCCAAGGACTCGGTGCTCTATCTGGAGAACATGAGCCTGAGCGGCCCGGTGGCTGTCGACAGCGTGAAACTGGGCGAGAGCGGCACGTTCTCGTTCAGCCAGCAGGCGCCCGACGCACCGGAGTTCTACCGCCTGCGCATCGCCGGACAGATCATCAACCTCGCCGTCGATTCCACCGAGCAGATTGAGGTGAAGGCACAGTACCCCACCATGTCGGCCGTCTACGACGTGACGGGCTCCGAAGAATGCGTGAAAATCAAGGAACTGGCCCTGCTGCAGATGGACCTGCAGCGCCGCATCGACGCCATCGTGGCAGCTCCCGACCTGGGCGTCTCGGCCGTGCAGGACAGCGTGCTGCGCGTCACGGAGGCCTACAAGGACCAAGTGAAGCGCCGGTATATCTTCGCCGAGCCCATGAAGGCTTATGCCTACTATGCACTGTTCCAGACCGTCCGACTGGGTCAGATGGAGTCGCTCATCTTCAACCCGCGCTCCAGCGAACAGGACGTGAAGGTGTTTGCCGCCGTGGCTACGTCGTGGGACACCTATCATCCCGATGCCGAGCGCGGCCAGAACCTGCACAACATCGCCATCGAGGGCATGAAGAACGTGCGCATCCTGCAGAGCCGCCAGCTTTCCAGCATCGACCCGAGCCTGGTGAACGTCTCGAACGTCATCGACATCAACCTGCCTGACAGCAAGGGCCGGCAGCGCCGACTCACCGAACTGAAAGGCAAGGTGGTGCTGCTCGACTTCCACGTGTTTGCCTCTGAGGGCAGCACGCAGCGCATCATGCAGCTGCGCGACATTTACAACAAGTACCACGCTCAGGGACTGGAGATCTATCAGGTGTCGCTCGACCCCGACGAGCACTTCTGGAAGACGCAGACGGCTGCCCTGCCCTGGATTTGCGTGCGCGACGAGCGAGGCCCGCAGAGCGAATACCTCGTGTCGTACAACATCCAGAGCATCCCCACCTTCTTCCTTGTGGGCCGCAACAGCGACCTCGACAAGCGCGACGCTCAAATCAAGGATCTCGATGCCGAGATTCGCTCGCTGCTGTAGTTGATAAGGGAGCATAGGAGAGTGAAGACTTTTACCATCATAGTGGCTGCTTGCCTCTGCTGCCTGGACTTGCAGGCGCAGACGTTCAGCATCGAGACCGTCAGCGACTCGCTCAGCTACCTGGTGCTCACCACCGACTCCACCCGCGACAGCTGGGCACTGCCCTACCCCGTCTACCAGTTTCAGACGGGCGACATCGACGACGACGGCAGCATCGACGCAATGGTGGGTGTCGTCAAAAAAACGCGGTTTCATCGGGAGATGGGCCGCCGGTTGTTCATTTTCAAGAACTATCGAGGCCGTGTTCGCCCGCTATGGATGGGCTCGAAACTCGGTGGTCAGTTGGTGGACTTTCGTTTTCTGGAGGGGGCTGTTCCCCCTGCCATTCTTGCCCTCGAGACGGGCACCAACGGGCGCTACGCCATCAGCACCTACCGTTGGGAGGAGTTCGGCATGGTGTTCGACCATTTCATCGAGACAAATATTGACCAAAAAGATACTGCTTATGAAAAATTTCATTCTTTCTGCATTGGCGCTGACGATGGTCATCACGATGCAGGCACAACAACCCGGTAAACATGTTTACATTCCCGGTCCTGGTCATCTGGATGTGGAACAATTTATCAAGCCCATCGACACGCGCATGGACATCAGCCGCCTGTCGCTGGCCGAGCTGCGCATCTTGCGCAACGCCTTCGCCGCGCGCCAAGGCTTCGTACTGAAGGATGCCGACCTGCGCCACTTATTCTCGCAGACATCGTGGTACGACTCACTCATCTGGACAGCTTTCGACCAGGCCGACGCCGGCGTGGTCAATCCTTCGGCTAACGACTGGGAGTTCTTCAGCGGCTACACCGACTACGGACAGACCGTGAAGCTCACACCGCAGGAGCGCAAGTTCCTCCAGAGAATTCGCGACCGCGAGAACATCCTGAGCTGGCAAGACAAGAGCAACCTGCCCGCTGGCTGGCGCTTCCGCGTGGACGATATCCTGAACCCCTTCCAGCTGGAGTCGATGGATAAACTCCAGGAACCGCTCGGCCGCAACAGCTTCGCCATCGTGCCGGGCCGGAAGATTCAACTCTTCCACGTCTATGAGAAGAACGACTACAGCGATTTTCCGTCGTTCGTCACCACCGACCTCTACCTGCAGCTCTTCCACATGTATTTTGATTGCATGGTTCGGGAAATGGAGCGGCACGGGCTCTCGCAGGCCGTGGAGCAGTTCTGCCACGCCATGAAGGAGCACACCACCGGCTGGAACCAAGCCTACTTCACCATTGCCGAGGCACTCATCACAGGTCAGCAGCCTGCCATCGCCGACGGCAAGTATAAGCAGCAAATCCTCGATGAAATCGGGAAAATTGAGCGTTCGCAGGATTCTTTCTCGGAGTTTCTCGACTACCGCAATGCCATGTTCGGCTACTCGCTGTTCCGTCCGCGCGGCCACTACACCCGCAACGACTCGCTGGGCCGCTACTTCCGCGCCATGATGTGGCTGCAGCACGTGCCCTTCGGTACCGATAAGCCCGAGCAGTTGCGCAACGCCCTCATCCTGGCCGACGTGATCGGCAAGAATGCTGAACTGCGCAAGACCTACGACCGCCTTTTCGAACCCATGACCTTCCTTTTCGGCAAACCCGACAACCTGACCATCCTGCAGGTCTACGACGAAATGCAGAAGGTCGGCCTGCCGCTTGAGAAGCTCCTGAAGAACAAGAAGGCGATGGCTGCAATACGAAAGAGTCTCGACGCAATGGGCGAAAATCAGACCCGCATCCGACCGAAGTTCGAGCGCACGAGCCGTGTGAAGATCAACCTCATGCCGCAGCGCTACACGCCCGACGGCGAGGTGCTGAACGAGATGGTGGACGCACTGGGCGACCCCTCGCAGCGGCCTGTGCCCAGCGGTCTCGACGTGTTTGCAGCCATGAATGCCGGCATTGCCGAGCAGGTGCTCACGGGCGAGCTACGCGTGCAGGATGCCTGGCCGGAGTACCTGCCGACGCTGAAGAAGATGAAAGCCCGCATGCAGGAGATTGATTGGAACGAAACCCTCAGCAATCGCTGGCTGTCGGCGCTGCAGACCCTGCAGGACACCACCTACTTTCATCGCTTCGACATCTACGACGAGAACGAAAACCAGATGCCGGCCTTCATGCGCACCGACCAGTGGGCAAAGAAGAACCTGAACACCGCGCTGGCCTCGTGGGCCGAGCTGAAGCACGACGCCATTCTCTATGCCAAGCAGCCCGTAGGCGCCGAGTGTGGTGCAGGCGGCCCGCCAGACCCTGTCGTGAAGGGTTATGTGGAGCCGAACGTGAACTTCTGGAAGCGAGCCGTGGCGCTGAACATCGCCCTCGCCGAGTTCATGGAGAAATACCAGCTGCAGACGCCGAAGCTGCTCTCCACAGGCGAGCGCATCAGCGAACTGGCCGAGTTCCTGCTACGCGTCAGCCGCAAGGAGCTGTATGCCTGGCCTGAGCTGACCGACGAGGAGTACAACCAGATAGAAATCATCGGCTCGACCGTTGAAAACATCTCGCTCGACCTCATCCGCGAGCCCGACCAGTACCTCGACGGCTGGGACAACGTGCAGGGTGCCGACCGCTCCATTGCCTGCGTGGCCGACGTCTACACCGCCAATGGCGACAACAATCCCAACAAGTCCATCCTCTACGCCGCCACGGGTCCCGCCTACGAGATTTACGTGGTGGTCAACATCGACGGCGGGCGCTACCTGACGCGTGGTGCCGTGTTGAGCTACCGCGAGTTCCAGCGTTCCATCGACGAGCAGCGCCTCACCGACGAGGAGTGGCAGCAACTGCTGAAGCAGCAGCCCGACCGCGGCGTGCCCTCGTGGATGAAGGAAATCATCGTGCCCATCGACGGCGAACTGCAAGACAATGAGGAACTTTTCTATAGCTCTGGGTGTTAAAGAGCCTACCCCCTGCCCCTCCCTAAAGGGAAGGGGGGAAAGGCTGTCATGGTTGTGGCATCTATTGCTAATCGCAGTGCTTCAAGTAACCATAGCAACACCTTCCCTTGCCATAAATCCCCCCTCCCTTCAGGGAGGGGCAGGGGGTAGGCTTCTTCAGGAAGGGGTCGGGGATGCCCCCCCACTCACCATTCTTTTCACGGGCGACATCCTGCTCGACCGCGGCGTGCGCCACTATCTCGAGCATGGGGGCATGCACCGCGTTATTCCCGATGAAACCGCCGATTTTTTGCGCTCAGCCGATGTGGTAGTGGGCAATCTTGAGTGCCCTGCCACCACCATCCACGCACCCGCCTTCAAGCGCTTCGTGTTCCGTGGCGAACCGCAGTGGCTCGACAGCCTGCGTGCCTATGGCTTCACCCACCTGAACCTTGCCAACAACCACAGCGTAGACCAAGGTCGCCAGGGCTTGCGCGACACCCGCCTGAACATTCTCCGTGCCGGCATGATTCCCTTCGGTGCCGACTCAACGATGGCAGCTGCGGCACAAGCCATGACCCTTCCCCAGAAGACCCTCCTCCAGAAACCCCTCCCCCTGGAGACCCTCCCCCCTGCCCCTCCCTGTATGGAGGGGAGTAATATGCCTTTGTCAGCAGATACAGCAGAAAGACTATCTACTCCCCTCCATACAGGGAGGGGCAGGGGGGAGGGTCTTCTGGGTGAGGGTCTTCTGGGGGAGGGTCTCCTTCTGGGCCGCGTTCACCTCCTTGCCTCCAACCGTCTTCCCTTGGAGAGCTTCGCTTACTTGCCCGACCGCGAGAGCGTCAGCCAAGAGCCTTTCGACTCGCTGCTCAATCGGGTGAAAGCCATCAAAATGGCCGATTCCACCGCGGTTGTCATCGTCAATCTGCATTGGGGAGCCGAGCACACGTTGCGCCCGCTGCCCCAGCAGCGGCTGGAAGCCCATGCCCTGATTGATGCCGGCGCCGACGTCATCATCGGACATCACACCCACACCCTGCAGACCTCCGAGACCTACCGCGGCAAACCCATCTTCTACAGCATCGGCAACTTCATCTTCGACCAGCAGAAGCCGCTCAACACCCGCGCCTGCATCGTCCGCCTGCGCATCACCACAGAAAAAACAGTGGCCGATGCCATTCCCGTTCGCATCGACCACTGTGCTCCTCACGTCTTCCCCAAACGCTCTGACTGACTCCCCCCTCCCCTCGGGAGGGGCGGGGGGTGGTCTCCCCTCCCTTCGGGAGGGGCAGGGGGTGGGTGTCAATAGCCTTCGTTCTGGTCGAACTTGCCGTCGATGCGCATATCTGTGTTCTGGTTCAGCTCCGTCAGCGGAATGGGCCAGAGCTGCAGATAGTCCTTGAAGGTGCCCGCAGCTACACTCTGGGCAGCCCACTTGTTGTACTTCTTCAGGCGAGGCAGGAACTGCCCAGTGCGAATCAGGTCGTAGCGGCGCCAGTTCTCGCCGAACAGCTCACGGATGCGCTCGTCCTGCATCTGCTCGCGGAAGCCGGTCTGGCTCAACCCGCTCCAACGGGCTTCTGTTGGCAAAGTACCGCCAAAGGCACGGGTGCGAACCTGATTAACGTATGTCTCAGCCTGCGAGGTCTGTCCCAGTTCATTCAAGCACTCGGCATAGCAAAGCAGCACGTCGGCATAGCGCAGCACGGGGATGTTCTTACCAGAAAGCCACATGTTGTTGACCTCCAAGCCAGATGCTGCATCGGTACGGAAGTCCTCATACTTCTTGATGTGCGGCTTCAGCTCGTCGTGGTCTTCCTCACTCAGTCCTTCCCAAGTGAGGCTGCTGAGGTCGGGCTGTACACCATTGTAAGAGAAGTCGTAGCGCAGAGAGGCATCCCTGCGGGTGTCGCCTTCCTCCCAGATACCACCGTTCCCGATAGTCTCATAGGCGTGAAGAGTCGGCACGGAGTGATCGTAACCGGCAAAGTAACACGCGTCGCCAAACCAGTTCTGGGCTGCACGTGAACCAATCTGGAACTGCACTTGGTTGGCATAGCCACGGGCGCAGGAGAAGGTGTTGGTGAAAATAACCTCGCTCTTGGCATCTTTGGTATAATCCCAAAGGTCGTTATAATTGGCCAACAGACTATAGGTGCCGTCCATCACCTTCTCGAAACACTCCTTCGCCTTTGCGAAATCACGCAAGCCTGTTTCCTCAGGGGCCGACATGTAAGCCTTGCCGAGCATCGTCCATCCGGCATAGCTGGTAGCACGGCCCTCATCGTTCTTGCTTGGAGCCTTGGTCGCCATCTGGAAGTCGTCGATGATGAACTGCCACACGTCTTTCAGCGGCTGACGCCCCATCGACAGCGTGCCGTCGGCCAGACGCTGCTGGTCCAGAATAGGCACACGCCCCCAGATCATCGTGGCCTGATAGGTCAGGAAACCGCGTACGAAAGCGGCCTCGCCCATCAACTGTTCCTCACGCGACCCTGCCTGGGGATTGACTTCCTTCATGGCTCGCACTATCTTGGCGGCATTGGCAATGACCGACCAGCGGTAGTTCCAGGCATTGCGCACATAACCGTTCTCTGAGTTCATGGCTCCGCTGCAGAAGTCCCATGCTGCCGTGTTGGCATCCTTCGCCTGCAGGGCTCCTACCTGAATCTCGTCCGTTCCCTGCAGGAGCACCCAGCAGCGTTCGTCCTTGTAGTTTTCCTTAAAGGCATCGTAGATGCTCTTCATGTTCAGGTCGGCCAGTTCCACGTCGGAAAGTACCTGCGACTCTGAAAGTTGGGTCTGATTCTCCTGCTCCAGAAAGTCGGAGCAAGCAGCGAGACCACAGATTGCGCTAACGGCGCATACGGATTTAAATATCTTGGTAATCATAACTGTCAATTATAAATAATGATGAATTAGAACGAAACGTTGAGTCCGAAGGTGAATGTCTTCACGGGAGGATAGCCATAGTCGCCCGTTTCCGGGTCGAAGCCTTTATACGGCGTGAGGCAGAACAGGTTGCTGGCTGTAGCATAGAGGCGCAGGTTGCTCAGATGCAGTTTGCTGATGATGCTGCGGTTGAAGTTGTAAGCCAGTGTCAATGTTGACAGGCGCAGATAGTTGGCATTCTGAACGGTGAGGTCGGTATCTGACGGTTTGTAGCCATTATAGCCGGAGGAGTTGCTGATGACTCTGGGGAATTCTGCACCGAGGTTGCTGCTGCTCCAGCGGTCAGCCAAGTCGGGAGATGCCATCGAAAGACCTACACTGTTTACCAAGTCCTCATAGTAGCCACTGATCTTCTTGGCACCGAGGGCATAGGTGAAGATGGCATTCAGCGTGAAGTTCTTATAGCGGAAGTCTGTGTTGAAACCACCATACACCTTCGGGTCGGTCTTGCCCACGATGTCGCGGTCGTACTCATTGATGACACCATCGGGATTGCCGTCAGGGCCTGAAATGTCCTTCACGAACAGGTCGCCCACCTCTACAGTATGACCATTATAGTCCTTACCGTCCCACTCGGAGCGGTTGCTCTCGTTGGCAATGCCGCCGGCGCGGAAAGTGTAAATGGTGTGCAGCGGTTCGTTGAGGAAGATGTTGCCTTCGCGCTCAGTGCCGTTAAGAATTTCGTCTACATCGCCATAGAGCTTCGTCACCTTGTTGCCGTCGTAGGAAATGTTGCCGCCGAAGTTCCATCCGAAGTCTTTCCGATCGATGATGCTGGCATTCACGCTCAGTTCAAGTCCCTTGTTCTCCACCTTGCCGATGTTCTCCCAAGTCGTGTTGTAGCCCGTGGTCTCAGCCAGCGAATGCTGCATGAGCAGGTTGTCGTTGATGATATAGAATACGTCGAACGATGCCGTGATGCGATTCTTCAGGAAACCAAAGTCGATGCCGAAGTTAAACTGATTCTGCTTCTCCCATGTGATGGCAGGAGTTCCACGGAGTCCGCTGGTAGCATAGCCTGCCACACCGACAGTATTACCATCCACCGTCTGGCGCTGTGCCACGGGATTGTACCAAGTGGCATAGACATAGTTGGCAATGTCCTGATTACCAACCATTCCATAGCCGGCACGTACTTTCAAGCGGCTGAAGACATTCTGACTCTGCATAAACTTCTCATTAGTTGCCTCCCAGGCCGCAGAGAACGAGGGGAACAGACCCCAGCGGTGACCGTCACCAAACTTTGATGAGCCGTCGTAGCGGGCTGTTGCTGTCAGGAAGTAGCGGCTGTCGTAGTTGTAGTTGGCTCGGGCGATATACGACTGAAGGGTAGAAGTGCCGAAGTCGGAGTCGATGACCGTCTTCTCGAAGGCGGCAGCACCAGCCAGTTCGTGATAGCCCAGGTGGTCGCTGGGGAAGCGGTAGCCCCGCGCCAGGTCGTAGTTGTTGTGGTCGCGGCTCATGCTCGTGCCCACCATTACGTTCAGTTTGTGCTTGTCAATCTGCGTGTCGTAGCTCAGCGAGTTGTCCCACTGCCAGTTGGTCTGCTCGTAGCGCTCGTGCTGGGCAATGGCGTCGCCAGACTCGTGGCGCACGCTCTCCTGAATGTTGCCAGGTGTATAGGCAAACCACGTCTGGGCAGCATAGTCAACGGAGAGTGTCGAGCGGAAGTTCAGTCCCCTCAGCGGGTTGATGTTGATGAAATTCGACGACGCCAGACGCGTTCGCGTGCGGTCCTGCTGCACGTCCATCGAGTTGAACGGGTTGTATTCGTTGTTGTAGTTCTCCGTCAGAGCTTGGTAATAAACGGTCAGATACTGTGGCAGATAGCGGGTGGCCGCATCCTTGTAGGGCCGGAAGTCCAGCAGGGGGTTGGCACTCAGAGCCTTGTTATAGACATCATCTGTCGGGATAGCATCCCCTGTGCGGGTGAATGTAGTATTAGTACCCACCTTCAGCCATTCCTTCACGTAGTATTCGGCGTTGATGCGTCCCGAGTAGCGTTGCTGTTCGGAACCCCGCACGATGCCCTTTAGTCCCGAGTAGTTCAGGCTGAAATAAACATTGCCTTTGTCGAATGCCTTTGAGAAACTCAGGTTATGGTTGTGCTGTACACCTGTGCGAGTCACCTCCTTCAACCAGTCGTAACTGTTCCAACGGTTGCCATTCCGACTCTGGAATTCCTGATCAGAGAAGGCAAGATTGCTGCCCAACAAGGTGCTGTTGATGTAGCTGTCGCGATTCTCAGCGGGGTTGTTGCGCAAATAACCGTTGGCAAAGGCATCAATACGCAGGTTGGCCAAGTCGGTCGCATCCATCGTCTTGGGACGCTGGGCCATACTGGAAATGCTCAGCCAGCCGTCGTAGGTGACGCTTCCCTCCTTACTGGCACCTTTCTTGGTAGTAATCAGCACTACACCATTTGCACCTCGCGAACCATAAAGGGCAGTAGCAGAGGCATCCTTCAGCACTTCCAGATGTTCCACATCGTTGGGATTGATGCTGCTGAATCCGCCAAAGTCGTTGTTCATCACCATGCCGTCGACCACATAGATGGGGTCAGAACCAGAGTTGATGGTGTTGATGCCGCGAATGCGGATGCCAGTATCGTCGCTTGGGCGGGCACCGGGTTCTACAAACACACCCGACACGCGGCCCTGCAAAGCCTGGTTTACATTGGTCACAGGCTTTTCGGCCAGCGTCTTGCCATCGATGTTGCCAACAGCACCCGTCAGGTCGCTCTTCTTCATGATAGTGCCAACCACGACGACCTCGTCCAGTGCGGCATTGTCCTCTTTCAGGACGACTGCTATCGGAGCCGAACCGCTCACCCTCACTTTCTGGGTGACAAAGCCAATGTAAGAGATGGTGAGTTCGTCGCCTTCAGCAGCCTTCATCGTGAAGTTGCCGTCGAAGTCGGTCACAGCACCGCTGGTCGTGCCCGTCACGATGACGCTGGCACCAATAATGGGTTCTCCCGTTTCGTCCGTCACGTTGCCCGTGATGGTCGTCTGCGCTAATGCTTGGCCCATCAGGGCGAAAAGCGCACTCATTAAAATCAGAATTCGTTTCTTCATATAAAAATAGTTTGAATTGGTTAGTTTTTACTTCCTTGTCAGTTCTATCAGGCGGCTGCTCATGTCATCGCCTGTGAGGAGGTTCAGGCCCACCTTCATCAGGTAGTCGCCACTCATCACCTTGCCGTCGTAGCTGAGCTTCGACTTTTCACCGGGCATGAGGCAGATTTCCTTCACCAGATACCGGGCATCGGCATCCAGGCCCTCCAGGCGGGTGGGCAGGAGTTGCTCGTTAAAGTCGGGATGAATGTCATAGGCAGCTATAAGTGCATGACTCTTGTCATCGCTGACGCGCTCCAATACGCAATGCTTGGTCTCATAGGGCGATACTAAGCGATAGAGATCGGGTGAGTAGATAACAGGCTTCAGGCGGTTGTACTCTTTCACTGCCTCGCGGCAATACTGTAGGTCGTCAGGATCCATCGATTTCAGGTCGATGTCGAATCCCAGCTTGCAGGTGAAGTCAACATCCACGCGGAACTTCACCGATGCACGTCGGTTCCAGTTGGTGACGTGCGAGCACATGGCTTTCGAAGGGAGGAACTGTGAGAAGCCCCACTGTATGTACAGACGCTCTACGGGGTCGGTGTTGTCTGAGCACCAGAACTCCGTGAAGTATTTCAGCGCCTCATAGTCGCAGCGTCCGCCGCCACCTGAGCAGAGCATCATCACAAGGTCAGGATATTTGGCCTGAATCCGGTCGAGAACCTGGTAGAGTCCACGCACGTAGTCAACATAGAGGTTGCCTTGCTGTCTGCCCTCGAAGTGGCTGAAGATATTCGTGATGGGCGAATTGCAGTCCCACTTGAAGAACTTCAGACGAGGATTCTCTGTCATCAGGTTGTCAACGATACTGAATACATAATCCTGTACCTTTGGA
>CACZIT010000022.1 GCA_902781315.1 uncultured Prevotellaceae bacterium | reverse complement strand
TCGCCGCCCAGCTCTTTCAAGCGGATGTAGCACTTGGCCAGTTGGCCGTTCTCACTCTTCTTCGACTGCACATACATGGGCTCGCCCTGTGCAATCACTTTCAAGATTTTCGTCTGCATAATTAGTTTGGTTTTAAATGTTCATGTAAATCGTTCCGTGTTCCTGCTCGAATAGTTGTCTGATCTCCTCGATGGTCTTCACCTCCACCTGCTGTCCCTGCTCCTCGGCCAGCCACTCCGCCTCGCGCACCGACATCAGGAACATCAGATACTCCTGTCGCTTCACCTGTCCGCCACCCGGCGTTCCCGCCTGGTCCATCTGCTTGCTCATGCGCCATCGGTTGCAATAGTTGCCGGCAGCCACTTCTGCCTTGCGCTTCATGCACCATCTCACGCAGTCAGTCTTCCACGTTTTGAACTCACAGCTGGCACAGCACACTTTAACCGTTATGCCATGAGGGTTCGTTGTCATGATTGGTTGTCTTTTCATACCTTATTAATTTATTTATCAGTTTTCGTCACCTTGCTGTCGGAGGACCGGTCTTTCTCCCGCTTGGTTTTCGCTATTGCAACTTGTTTGATGCTGCAAAGATACTGCGGTTCTTTCGGGTATAAAAACTTTCATTTTATACTCTCTGCAATAGTTTCTTTAGGAGTAATCTGGCTTCTCTGTTTAGCGAATAATTGCCATTTGACTGATAGTATTTATTTCGCTTGTCGGTCTTCTCCAGAGAGAGATGTAAGGTCAGCATCGACACATCTTTATTATACACGCCCATGTTCTGCAACCGGCATACGATGTTCGTGACGACGTAGCGGTTCATGTGGCCTGCGTTGGCACCCTTCTTCATCGTCAGGCAATCCCTGAAACAATCAGTTTCGACAATCGTCTTCCAGAGGTTGCTCACCTCCTCGTGCCAGGCATCAGTAGCGAATTCTGCTATCGATGCGACGTACTCAAGGATTTCCCTTTTGTAGGCATCCTTGTCGTTGTCGCGCTTCACGTCAATGTAAACGCGTCCTTCATCGGTAAGTTGTTTTAATAGTTCTGCATCGAATTCTTTAGGCAACAGCCTTCTAAAACTTGTATTCTTCATTTTTTCCAAGTTTTGTGAGAAGGTGGAGGTGCTGCAGCTTTCTCCCTAGGGAACTCTCACGCAACTCGGAGTTAATAAATGTACGCACGAGGGATTTTCCCTTGCACGGCAGCCGACTTTCATCTGAACTGCGATGCAAAGATAAGTACAAAAAAAATCCCAATCAAGGGCAAAACCTGATTGGGAATAATATTGGGAAAATGGGAATGTTTTCGGGAATGGACTTCTTCAGCAAGATTCAACTCCAAGCAGTTCCATCAGCTTCACTGCCACCACCACTTGCTTGAAAGAGTATTGGTCGGCAGTGTTCTGATACTGGTGCCACAAAGATACATTGGGAGGTAGATTATGGAGGTGCACCTTGCGTACACTCTCGTTATCGTACTTCACTCGCAGATTGTCAAGTTCTAAATTATGCATCAACATGCTATAGTCGGAAGGTTTCTGCGGAAAGCCAAAGAAAGAAGTAAGCACCTTCTTCACCGCATAATGCTGATCTTGGTCGTGCAGCAGGTAGTGCCCCTCTGTGTCTTTCTCGTCCATCAAACGCTTGACGGCTTCCTTAATGTCCTCCTCTGTCTTGGTCACACACCGATTATTGTCATGCTCTGTGCCGACCTGATTATTCATTATACCGTAGTTACTTTCTACTACCTGGCCATAATTGTTCTGTATTGTTATTCCCATAATTATTTCCTATGATTGAACCATAATTCTTTTCGATTGTCATATTGCCTCCTTTCATCTGACTAAGGGCAAGCTCGTTGATTTTATTTCTGATTGACGGGGCGATGCGGTTCCATGCTTCATTGCCAAGAAGAACATTGTTGACAGCAGCAAAAGCCTTCGACTGTTCGGCATAAGTAGGATAGGACCGAATTCCTCTTTCCAGGTCGGCAATCGCAACCACTTCCTCTGATATTTTAGTTTCTTCTTCCTTCTGTTCATCAGGCTCTTCTTCGAGGCCTTCGAAATCAGCAGCAACGTAGAAATGTGCAAAATATGGACTGCTTTCGGAGTTTCTTAGTCCAATCTCCTTAATCTTTTCTAACACATCATACAGCTTGGTTTGTGCAACTGTCACCAACCAGAAATAGGCAGCGCCCCATATTGCAGCCCTCTCGTAGTTGTTTAGGTCTTGGGTGTTGAAGGGGTAAAAGAGAATCTCAAACAGTTTAGGACGCCCGCTAAGCTGTCGTTCAAAATATCCTAGCCGTTCGAATGGCATAGGGTCATTCTCAATGCAGTCGGCGATTGTTCTAGCCCAATTCAACAAATTGCATAGCGACAAACGCTCATCCACGAGATTCCCACTCAGTTGAGCAAAACGACTATCAGCATACAGCGGCTCTGCGACCTGTGCAAGTCGCAGGGAATGAGGATTATTCTTAATCCCTCGGCGCAATATGTGATATAAACGTATGCTGAACATAGTTAATCAATGGATATGCAAAGGTAATAAAAGGCCATGAAACAAAAAATAAAACTCTTTAAAATAATTTTATTTTTAACCCTTTTTTTGTAATATGATTACCCCCAAAAGCGATATGTTGCTTCTGGGGGTAGTTCAATAGGTTATGAATCCATTCTATTCCATAGGCTTAATCATCGACTCGATGAACTGGATTTCCTCGTCCGTCAAGCCGTACTTCGCATAGAGGTCGGCATCTGTCCAAGGACGAGAGAAGTCTTGGAGGGGGACATAAGAGTATGTATCTTTCATACTGTTTTGAGTTGACTTCTTAATTGAAGTCATAAAGTGGAAGAATTTTGTCTTAATATATGATACGACGTTTTTACACAAATCTTCGTTATCAAATGGGCCAACAACCAAGTACGTTTCTGTACAGCTTGTATTGGGTTCTACAATAAATGGTTTTAACAAATCTGATGTTGTTTTACCTGTTCCCCATGCTTTAGGTATTAAAACCTTATACTTCTCCACCCAAGAGAGATTTTTGGTTATTTGCGTCTTATTTACATAGCCTACACCCTTATCTCTCCATCCATTATAATAAAACTTTACAGATTGACTAAAGGGTTCTAAAGAAAAATCAATTTTTAATCTTCTTGAACTATGTTCTTCTCTTTTATCAAACCCAAATGGGTCATTTAAACTCACAATACTATCAAAATATGTTTCTGAGTTGTCTTTAACTTTTTCTATGATGCTAATAACAGACTTATTATAATCTCTAATAAAAATATCGTCCGCTTCTTTTGACAAATCCCTATTAGAATGATTGATTGTACCATCTAGTTTGTGCGTATAGATGTTAGTGTTATCATTTGATTTAGCATCAATGAGGAAATATGTAATGCCGCCTTTTATTTCAACAGTCGGGAAACATGAGGAAGAGTCTAAGAAGTCGTGGAGAACCTTAAGTTTTCCTCTCACGCCCTTAAGCATGTCTGATCTATATGTAGATAAATCATTTGAAGAAAGCCATCTAGCAGGCGTTATTAAACTTATATAATTGGGGGAAGTAGCTTTTGCTATTTGTACAAAATATTGATAAATTGGCAGTGGTTTTTGGCCGTGTCCTGTCAATTGATACGGCGGATTTCCAATTATTGTGTCAAATTTCATATATTTTTTATCGTTTATCTTCCAGAAGTGTCTGCCATCCTTTAAGGTGTTGACAACGAACTCTGGACGTTCGGTTATGTTTTGAATAAGGTTTGGATAATACTGTGCGTTCACTTTTACATCACGGAAGCCTGCAAGGGTGCGACGGGTGATGCTGCGCGCCATAGGCGTTTTGCACACCACAAGGATGTTCTCCTCGATGGCTGCATCCCACAGACTCATTGCAAAGCTGTGAGGAACTTCTCCGTACTTGGCCTTGGCTTCTTCAACGCGAGTACGATAAATGTTGTAGGCAACATAGAGAGGGTAAAGACCGCTCTTGGAGTTGATTTCAAGGATGTGGCTTTCGGGGCGGAACACATTCTTGGTCACCTCGCCACGGTCAACCCAACGAGGCACCTGTAACGTCTCCTTGAAATCCTCGTCGTAGAACGTCCAACCGCCCAGACAGTCGCTCATGTGCATGTTCACCACGCGCCAGGGTGTCAATACGGTCTCCTTGTCGGGATTGCGGAAGGTGTTGAAGATGGCGGCTATGCGCTCAATGCGCTCCTCGATGGTGAACTTGTCGGCAGCGCGTGCCATCTCGCGGATGCGCTTGCCTGCCTCGCGGAAGACGTCTGCCTCGTAGTATTTCTTGAAACGCTCGAACACCTCCTTGGTCACACCCTTGGGCATGAACTCCTCCCACGACTGCTCGTCGATGAGCGAGGCGAAGTTGTCGATGGTGATTTCTTCGTCCTCGTCTTTGACGTCGGCACCATAGATGAGCAACGGCATACGGATGGAGATGCCGCGAAGAATACTGATGGCCTCCTTGCGCTGGTTGTTCTTTGCTTTCAGTTCTTCCAGCCGCGCCTTTTCCTCGGGTGTGAGGTCTTTCTTTTTCTTCTTTTCTAACTTTTCCTTTTCCTCGTATTCCTCGTTGGTGAAGCCCTGACGGTTCACGTCGATATCGCCCGTTTTGGCCATCGCCTTGGTTTTGCCGATGATGCCCTTCAGGTCGTTGAAGTCCCTGAGTTCTACTTCGGTGAGCTTCAAGAGTTCGTCGTTGTAGAGCGCACCATCCTCGAAACCACACTGCACCACCTTCTCTATCTGCGCCTTCTTCAGTTGGCTCATCATCTTGTTTACATCGTAGGGTTTCATCTGTGAGCCTTCGATGGAGATGATGGGGCAGAAATTGAGGAAGTCGCCCAAGATGCGGCGGTCTTCTTCGCTCTGCTTGCCTGCCTTTGCGCTCACCTTGGCGGCTTCAGCCAACACGCGCAGGGTGCGGTCGGGGGCGAAGTCGAAAGCGTAGCAGTCGGTCTTCATGCGCCCGTTGCAGGCGAACGGTGTTTGCACACGGAAGATGGTCTGCATATAGCTGGCGGCCGAAGTGCTGAACGATCCCGCCATCATGAACACGCCTGTCCAAGGTTTGATGCTCACGCCTGTGGTGAGTCGGCCGCACGAGAGGGTAATGGTGAAGGTCTCGTCGGGATGTGGCCCAATGGCTGTGTTCACCATCTTCAAGGCTTCTGCATTCTCCTCGTCCTCATCGCCGTTGCCCGCCACATTGACAATTTGGAAATTGCCAAACACAGGGTGGGCTTTCAGTTTGATGCTCAATGCCCGCGCTGCTGCTACGCCTGGCACCATCCAAAGCGTGTGGCGGAAGATGCGGCGGAACCGTTCGTTGGCATAGGGGTAGAGGCTGTCCTTGTCTTCCTTGCAAAGCAGGTTGAGGAAGTTGTCGACATCGCGCTCGTGGATGAAACTGTCGTCGTCGCGTGTGCGGAAGAACTCGCGGAAGTTAAAGGCTTTTTCATCCTCCACATAGTCGCACATGAGCGCCCCAAGGTCGTAGGTGTAGATGTTGATGGCAGGCAGCGATTCGTAGGGGTTCAGCTCGCCCGGGTTGATCAAGTCCCATTCGGTCTTCGCACGCTGCTCCATCACGTAGTCCCACGTGAAGATTTCGTTCTCGCTGTAGTCGTCGAAGAGGTTGAAGGGCGTGCCCGAGAGTTGCAGCACCTTCGTCTCGGGCTTTGAGAGTTCCTGAATGACGCTGGTGCCCAGTTCGGTCTTCGTGCCCTCGTGGGCCTCATCGATGATGAGAAAGTCCCACTTCGTCTTAAATACTTCGCTATTCTTGTCGAACTTGCCGCCCACCTGCTCGGAGCCTCGGAGGTCTTGCATAGAGGCGAAATAGACGTATTTGTCGCCCTTTGCAGCCAACTTCTCCAGACTCATGAAGGTCTCGCCCTTGTTGCGTGAGCCATAATGATAGTTGGGGCTGTCGTAGAAAATCTTGCCGAAGTCCTCGAACCATCCCTCGTCGACCACGGGGCGATGCGTGAGGATGAGGGTTCGTTGGAATTGTTCTTCCTTCACCACCTGAAGGGCGGAGAGCGTCTTGCCAAATCGCATCTTGGCATTCCACAGCATCTGGTTGCCACGTCGGAACTGCTTGCGCGTCTTCTCTATGGCATCTCTCTGCTCGGGACGGAACACGATGGGATTCTGCGTGTGGGTGATCTCGCTTTGCGGGATGCTGACCAGCCCTTCCTTTACCGCATGGATGGCTTTCTTCACGGTCTCGAGGTCGCAGCAATACCACTCGTTTGCGCCCTTCACACTCTCGAATGTCTTCTTCTTTACCCCCGAGCGCTCCAGCACATAGTGTACTTGCTTGTCGTTGAAGGTAAATATCATGCCGCTTCGCATGAAGATGGCGATTTCGGTGTAAAGCAACTGATAGGCTATGCCTGCCGTCTTGGTGTATTGCTGAATGCGCTTGTGGGCAGCCTGCTGCAAAGCCTCGCTGTTGCCAAGCAGATTGCTGCCGTCATCGTCGGACAGGGTAGCCTCGCCAATCTTCACGCAGTCTTTGTGCCATTCGTCGTTGATGGCGAAGACATAAATGAGTTTCGATTTGAGTGACGAACTGAACGTTGCCATAGTTGTTTTTATTTTATTAGGTCGATGTATCTGATTTTACGATTGTTCTCCTTCGTCTTGGGGTCTTTGTTCCCCCAGTCGCGAATAAGACAATAGAGGCCGTTGTGCTTGCGGATATTCTCCTGTTGGCAGCCGGGACAATTCACGATATGCTCCTCTTCTCCGAAGAGTGTCATCGTCTTTTCGGTCACACCATCGCGGCAAGAATCAGGGACAACGCCTTTCAGGCCGTCCATCTGCCAGATATTCCAAGAGATGATGTAGGCAATGTAGTTGATGGATTTCAGCAGGGGCATCTTGCCGAACTTGGCCTGATAGAAGTCGAGAAGGGTGTAGAGCAATGCCTCGCGTGCCAGCAGCAGGTTGTCGCCCTGCCATTCGTAGCCGTAGATGTTCTTATATGCCACCTGTGCCCATTCGAGCCAGTCGCCCGATGTCTCGGTATTCTCACTCACAACGCGCATTTTTCGGTCGAGCAGCCCGATGCGGTTCTGTAAAGGTATCTGCTCGCCTGTAGTCGTATCGTAGCGGCTCACCAGATAGGGTGCTTCGCCACAGGTGATTTCCATGCGCGTCAGGCGAACATAGTCCTTCCACGTTTTACCTTCAGGGAAGGTGATCTTCTCGGTCGTCGGCTGCCACGTGTGGGTAGCCTCGTCTTCGATGTTGAAGACATTCGGGCGACCAAACCAGGCTTCATCGACAAGGTTGTTCTGCGCATTGCACACCCATGAGGGCGTGAAGACCTCAGCCATATCCTTCGAGCGGTCGGTTTGCTGCTCTTTCGACTTCAGTACTCGGGGCATGATGACATTGCCGCGTTCGCCTGTTATCAGATGGGGCAGGATGGGAGAATGATAGCCATACTCGCTACCCAACCCCTCATAGTCGTGAGTGGCCCAGAAGATGTTCTGGCCTGTGGTGTGATCGCGAAGAAGCGTGTCGAGCACTTCCGCTGACAACTCCAGCAGATTGTCTTCTCTTATGTCAATATCTTCACGTAGTGTTTCTGCCATTATTTAGAATGTCTTTATACAAAAGGTTCGTTGAAGGTGCGTTCAAATTGCAAAGATAGTGAATTTCGCGCATAGAACAAAAATAATTCATCGCTTTTTTAGTCGTGTGCCACATTATTTGAAAAAAGTGGGGTTGCCCTTTCTTACACACAGCGGAAAGACACAGGAAAGTGTTGCGGCGTTGCAGCGTTGCAGTTCCAAAACAAGGAATGAAAAGGTCAAAACTGAATCCTATATTTATATATATAAATATAGAAGTTATTTTTGGTAAGATGACCCCCTCTTCACGAACTGCAACGCTGCAACGGTGCAACGAAGGGTGGAGGCATCTGAAAATAGTTGGCGAAAACATTCGTAGACCGCAACTTTTTTTCGTAACTTTGCAGTGTCAATGTTAAAGCGGGGGGACGTTGGCGAAAGCACGTGCGAAAGGTGGTCTCCCGCAAAATCAGGATAACAACTAATACCAAAAGAAAGGAAAAAGAATTATGCCAATTTTTTATCAGCTCCGACAGGAGAACAACCCTAAGAGTGTGAATGTGGGTAAGTGGTACGCCAAGGCGAAGTGCCTGGGCTACTGGGACCTGGAGAAGATTGCCGACCACATCCAGGAGAACGTGTCGGCGAAGAAGAGTGACGTCATCGCCGTGCTCCGCGAGCTCGTGGTGGTGATGCGTGAGGCTTTCGACGCGGGCTACGGCGTGAAGATCGACGGCTTCGGCCGCTTCAAGGTGGGCCTGAAGACGAAGGCTGCCGAGAGCGCGAAGGAGTTCACGGCTGCGAAGCACATCGTGGGCTCGCGCATGAACTTCCAGCCCGAGGTGCACTGGACGGCCTCCGACCCTGCGCGCCGCAAGCAGTTCCTCAACGGCCTGAAGGTGGAGGAGTATGGTGCCTACAGCGTCGACAAGAGCGGCGGGGGTGAGGAGGAGCCCTAAGCACCCACCCCCAGCTCCTCCGTCGCGAATGAGGGATTCGCTCCCCTTTGTGGGGCCGCAGCCACGCCGGTGGCTGCTCTAAAGACCCCAGTCGCCTCCCGAGGGGAGGGGGCTTGATTAGCCTTGAAGCGCAATTACGACTATGGAGGCATGCTCTATCGCATGCGGAGCATGCTTCCTCACTCTCCAAAGCATAGCTTTGCTTCGCGCGAAATATGCCTCTACTTCCTGCGGAGCTGCGCTCTGCATCATGCAGACTACGCTTCCATCATCTACGGAGTAGTGGTCTGAAAGGAAAAAGAGCCTCTCCCCCGGCCCCTCCCCTGCAGGGAGGGGAGTCACCTCCCCCCAGCCTCCATCCACTTGTAGGGATGGGCTTTCTTGCGGAGAAAGAACTCTCAACTGACTCTAAACTCTAAACTCTAAACTCTAAACTCGAAAACCAACCATCAGCCCAAGCCCCTGTTACGGCTTCCCCCCTTGGGGGGATTAAAGGGGGGCTCCTATTACCTATGAAAAAAGAAACGATCAAGTACATCATCCAGCTCATCGTGGCCATCCTGACCGCCATCGGCTCGACGTTGTCAGTGACTACTGCCGCTTCCGGTGCTCCTGCCGAGGGCGTCGCCATGCTGGGCGGCACCATCGTGGGAACCGGCTGGCTTCATCACCTCTCAACGTTGGTATAAGAAGACCCACCCCCCTGCCCCTCCCTGGAGGGAGGGGAGTGATTACTCTCCAGATGATGCCCAGCAAGCAGAAAGACATTCTACTCCCCTCCCTCCAGGGAGGGGCAGGGGGGTGGGTCTCTGGGTCAGAACTGATGCGGAAGGCAAAGCGCTCTTTGACTTATTGAGACAAAACAAGTGGGTTGACCTATGCCTGTACGAACGCAGCAGGAGGAACCCACAAAGCAGGTGGATTCACGTGCAATGGCGTGAGCAGCCGCGAGGGCGGTTCGTTGAGGAGTACTGGGCGTAGTTTTTTTTTGCGATTTTCTTGCATTAGCCGTCAAAAAGTTGTATCTTTGCAGTCGATGGCATACAAGTTTTTCTTGTTCTTTGCCGTTTAATGGGCATAAGAAGCTGTTTGCAGCGCTCGTTGACGTCAGGAGCGTCGCCGGACGCACGCAAAACGCCCCAACGGGGCAGCACCTCATAGCCCAGGGCAACGCCCTGGGGATGGGTGATATTCTTTCTCCGCTTCGCTACGAAAGCGGCAAAGCCGAGCGGCCCCTGCGGGGCGTTTCCGCTCTTTGCGAACTGCTATACTAACTCCAAACAATAAAAAAATGAACAACAGATTACCATTGGGCGGTTCGCTCCTTTTGACCGCCATGAGCACCTTTGCGCAGCGGGCTGAGCGACCCAACATCGTGTTCATCATGACCGACGACCACACGGCTCAGATGATGAGCTGTTACGACCGCCGGTATATCGAAACACCCAATCTCGACCGCATCGCCAACGACGGTCTCCGCTTCACCAACAGCTTCGTTGCCAACTCCCTGAGCGGTCCGTCGCGGGCCTGCCTGCTGACGGGTAAGCACAGCCACAAGAACGGATTCACGGACAACACCTCCTGCGTGTTCGACGCCTCGCAGCAGACGTTTCCCGCCCTGCTGCGCCAGGCGGGCTATCAGACGGCCATCTTTGGCAAATGGCACCTGGAAAGTCTGCCGCAGGGCTTCGACAAATGGGAGATCGTTCCCGGACAGGGCAACTACTACAACCCCGACTTCATCAGGATGACGGGCGACACGGTGCGGGTGAAAGGCTATCTGACGAATCTCATCACCGACAAGAGTATTCACTGGATGGAGCACGAGCGCGACAAGACGAAACCCTTCTGCATCATGATTCACCACAAGGCCATCCACCGCAACTGGATGGCCAACACGCCCGAGCTGGAACTCTACGAGGACAAGGTGTTCCCCCTCCCGGAGACGTTCTACGACGACTACGAGGGCCGCGTGGCAGCGCAGCAGCAGGAGATGAGCATCATCAAGGACATGGACGTGATCTACGACCTGAAGATGAACCGCGCCGACAAGAGGAGCCGCCTGAAGAGGCTGTACGAATCCTATTACAACCGGATGGATGCCCAGGAGAAAGCAGCGTGGGATGCCTTCTACGGGCCCATCATCAGCGATTTCTATGCCAGGAACCTCTCAGGCAAGGAGCTGGCGGAATGGAAGTATCAGCGCTACATGCGCGACTACGCAAAGGTGGTGAAGAGCCTCGACGACAACGTGGGACGCGTTCTCGACTACCTGGCTGCGAAGGGGCTCGACAAGAACACCCTGGTGGTCTACACCTCCGACCAAGGGTTCTACATGGGCGAGCACGGATGGTTCGACAAGCGGTTCATGTATGAAGAGAGTTTCCGCACGCCGCTCATCATGCGTCTGCCTGAGGGCTACACGAGGAAAGGCGACGTTGACGAGCTGGTGCAGAACATCGACTATGCACCTACATTCCTCGAGCTGGCGGGGGTGGAGGTGCCTGCCGACATCCAGGGTGTGTCGCTCGTGCCTCTCCTCGAGGGCAAGCATCCCAAGCGCTGGCGCAAAAGCCTCTACTACCACTACTACGAATATCCGGCCGAGCACGCCGTGAAGCGCCATTACGGTGTGCGCAACGAGCGCTACAAGCTCATTCATTTCTACAACGACATCGACCAGTGGGAACTCTACGACCTTTGGAACGATCCGCAGGAACTGCACAACCTCTACGGAAAGCCCGGCACCGAAAAGGTGACGAAGAAGATGATGAAGGAGCTGCGCAAGCTGCAGAAGCAATACGACGACCCCATAGCCAAATGAGCTGCATGAAGCTCGTTCCGATTCTGCCTTGGCGAGAAAAGGTCGAATCAGAATTCAACAGAAACTTTAATCATAGAAAGCTCCTCCCATCATGCGACGACTCCTGCTATTCCTGGCCCTGCTGCCCGCATTCAGTCTGGCACAGCACGACTATCACATCATTCCGCAGCCGAAGTTCCTCGACTACGGCCAAGGCTCCTACGAGTTGCCGCAAGGGTGGTCAGCCCGTCAGGCCAGACATCAGGAAGACCCGTCGCTCGGCAAGGAGGCCTATGCGCTGAGCATCAGCGAGAAGGGAGTGACCATCAGCGCTTCCACCCGGCAGGGATTCTTCTATGGCGAACAGACGCTGGCCCAGATTGTGAGCCAGTCGGACGGCAAGTCGCTGCGCTGCCTCACCCTGAGCGACGAGCCGCGGTTTGCCTATCGGGGACTCATGCTCGACGTGGTGAGGTGCTTCATCCCCAAAGACGAAATCCTGAAAGTCATCGACGTAGCCTCGCAACTGAAAATCAACAACCTGCATCTGCACCTGACCGACGACAACGGCTGGAGGGTGGAAATCAAGAAATACCCCAAGCTCACACAGACAGGAGCTTGGCGCGTGGCCCGCGACACCCCATTTCCCAACCGCGAGAACCCGCGCGAAGGAGAGCCCACGCCCGTTGGCGGCTACTACACGCAGAAGGAGCTGCGCGACATCGTTGCTTATGCCAAGAAGCGGCATGTGAACGTAGTGCCGGAGATAGAGATGCCCGCCCATAGCGTGGCTGCCATCGCCTCCTATCCCGAGATGACGTGCCCCGTGGTTGGCAATCGCTTCATCGGCGTGCTGCCCGGCATCGGCGGCAAGGATGCCAGCATCATTTATTGCGCCGGCAACGAGAGGGTCTATCGTTTCCTGCAAGACATCCTCGACGAGGTCATCGGCATCTTCCCGTCGGAATACATCCACATCGGAGGCGACGAGGCCGAGAAGTCGCACTGGCGGGCGTGCAGTCGCTGCCAAGACCTGATGAAGAGGGAAGGCATCGCCGACGAAGAACACCTGCAGGGCTATTTCATGGACCGCATTATTCGCCATCTGAAGAGCAAGGGGCGGAAGGCCATGGGGTGGGACGAGGTGACCCTCGGGCATCCCAGCGAAGACATCACCATCTTCGGGTGGCAGGGCTACGGTCAGGCTGCCGTGAAGGAAGCGCGCGAAAACAGACGGCCATTCATCCTCACGCCTGCCCGCAAGCTCTATCTCATACGCTATCAGGGGCCGCAGTGGTTTGAACCCTACACCTACTTTGGCAACAACACCCTGCACGACGTCTACAGCTACGAACCCGTGGCCGACGATTGGACGCCAGAGATGCAGACGCTGTTGCGAGGCCTGCAGGCATCGTTGTGGACAGAATTCTGCCAGACAGCCGACGACGTGGAGTACCTGCTGTTCCCGCGCCTGATGGCACTTGCCGACAACGCCTGGCGAGCACAGGGACAGGAGGACTGGCCGGGGTTCCTCAAGGCCCTCGACGCCTTCCTGCCTGCTCTCAGCCAAAAAGGCATCAACTATGCCCGCTCCATGTTCAACATTCAGCACAGCGCTACGCCCACGGGCGACGGGCGGCTGGAAGTCAACCTCGAATGCGAGCGCAACGACGTAGAGATATGCTATACCACCGACGGAACAGAGCCCACGGCTCAGTCGGCCCGCTTCCAAAAGGCTGCTGGCCTTACGGTAGAGGGAAGCGGCCTCGTGAAGGCGGCTACCTTTAAGGGAAACAAGCAGATGGGGAAGACGCTGACGCTGCCTTTTTCTGCCAATAAGGCTACGGGGCGCCAGGTCACGGCAGTCAACTGCACCAACGGCCTCGCCAGCGTCCTAACCAACGGACTGAGAGGCACCGACCGCCACAGCGACTTCGAGTGGGCTGGGTGGTACAACGCCGATGCCGTTTTCACCATCGACCTGGGAGCGCCGGTGGCGGCAACGAGCGTCACCATCGGCACGCTCTCCAACTGCAATATGACCGTGGCCATGCCGTGCGCCATTTATGTCTATGGCAGCAATGACAATCAGAACTTCACGCTCATCGGCCGTGAGACCCTCGACGACAGCTGCATCTTCAGCAAATTGCCCAACAAGGCAGATGTCAGCGTCGCCGTCGATGGCATTGCCAGTCGCTACATCCGCGTGAAAGCCATCCATCCCGGTACCATTCCTGCCGGTTTCCTTCGCGGCGGGCAGGCGCCGTGGATGTATTTCGACGAAATCAGCGTAGAATAATCTATCTCAGAACATGAAAAGGATTTTGCCTCTCCCGGCAGGAGAAAGGGCGTTTCAGAAGAGCCCCTCGGCACTCCCGATAGGCCTGCGACACGCGGCGCTGCTGGCGATGCTGCCAACGGCAGCGACGGCACAGGAACGGCCGAACGTGATTTTCATCGTTGCCGACGACCTGGGGTATGGCGACCTGTCTTGCTACGGTGCCTCGAAGGTGCAGACACCGTGCGTCGACGGGTTGGCGGCACGCGGCGTGCGCTTCACCGACGCCCACGCCTGCGCCTCGACGAGCACGCCTTCGCGCTACGGACTGCTCACGGGGGAGTATCCGTTCCGGCGGAAGGGCACTGATGTGGCGGCAGGAAATGCAGGGATGATCATCCGGCCGGAGCAGTTCACACTCGCTGACGTGTTCCGGCAGGCTGGCTACCGGACGGCGGCCATCGGCAAATGGCATCTGGGACTGGGGAGCAAGACTGCTGCGCAGGACTGGAACGGACTGCTCGACGAGAGCCCTGCCGACATCGGATTCGACGAGAGCTACATCATGGCAGCGACGGCCGACCGTGTGCCCTGCGTCTTCATCGAGAATGGGCGTGTGGCTAACTACGACGCGTCGGCACCCATCGAGGTGTCGTATCAGCAGAACTTCCCCAACGAGCCTACAGGAGCGCAGAACCCTGAAATGCTGACGAAGCTGCGCCCCAGCCATGGACACAGCATGAGCATCGTCAACGGCATCAGTCGAATCGGCTATATGCGAGGGGGCGGCAAGGCGCTGTGGCAAGACGAGAACATTGCCGACAGTATCGTGGCACGTGCCGTGCGCTTCATCGAGCAGTCGGCAGGCAGTCCTTTCTTCCTTTATCTGTGCACCAACGACATCCACGTGCCGCGCTATCCTCACGACCGCTTCCGCGGGAAGAATGAGATGGGGCTACGTGGCGATGCCATTGTGCAGTTCGACTGGACGGTGGGTGAAATCATCGCCGTGCTCCGCGAGAAAGGCATTGAGGACAAGACGTTGATTGTCCTGACCTCCGACAATGGCCCCGTGCTCGACGACGGCTACGACGACCACGCCGTAGAACTGGCTGGCGACCATCGTCCGGGCGGTCCGTTCCGCGGAGGCAAGTACAGCGCGTTCGAGGCAGGCAGTGCCGTCCCGTTCATCGTCTGCTGGCCTGGTCGCATAGCCGGAGGGCAGGAGAGCGATGCGCTGCTGGCACTCACCGACGGAGTTGCCTCGATGGCCTCGCTGGTGGGCGTCAGCCTGCCGGAAGGTGCTGCGCCAGATAGCCGCAACAGCCTTGCCACCTGGTTGGGACGGAGCAAGGAGTCGTGCCCCTATGTTGTTTCCATGGCTGCAAACAGGAGTCTGACGTTGCGCACGAAGCGATGGAAATACATGGAACCGTCAGACGGCAAGCCCATCATCCCCTGGGGACCGAAGATTGAGACCGGCTATCTGAAGACCCCTCAGCTCTTTGACATCAAAAAGGACATTGGCGAGACAAAGGACGTCAGCAAAAAGAAACCGCGCGTGTTGCTCCGATTGCAACACGTTTTGAAAAAGGTGAAAGAACAGTGTGGAGAACGTCTTTTTTAACTTAGTTTGTTCAGCAAATTAACTTGATTTGCTCAGGCATTTAAGTCAAATTGCAACACGGGAGGCATGGCCTTGGCTTTCAAGGTCACTCATTCCAGCCGAACTGCTGCAGTTCCTCGTCGGTGACATTCATCAGCCGCTTGCAGTTGTTGGTCTGCTCTCGCATCCCGCACGTTTTCTTTCGCTTTTCGCCACAAATTTCAGGGTACGAAAAAAGGAGCTGAAATCTATTGATTTTCAGCTCCTTTCGTTTGGTCGGGATTACTGGACTCGAACCAGCGACCTCGCGCCCCCCAGACGTGTGCGCTACCAACTGCGCTAAATCCCGATCCGTTTTTGCTTAGCAACTGACCTTATTGGTTCGTTTGCGGGTGCAAAGTTACAAAGTTTTTATGATTCGTGCAAGAAAAATCGTCGTTTTTTCATCTTTTTTTTTATTTTTAGGGTGTTTCGGGTTGTTTCGAGGAGTTTTTTCTATAAAAAAGCGGCTGCCAAGTGTCTTCTCAGATGCTTGACAGCCTGTTGAGGTTGTTACCTATTAACAATTTAAAAAGAGAGATTTTGGTGTATATATTGTTAAAAATTGTAGTGCAGGATCTTTACGGGTGGGTTGTCAGCAGTTTGTTGCCGAGCAGCATGTCGCCTACCACGCTGAGGGTGCTGGTCAGCACGTAGTCTTGTTTGCCGTTCTTGCGGTGGTAGTTGCTGACAATGCCTTCGGTGCCGAATGGGTCGGCTTCGTAGACCATGCGTTCGTTGGGGGCGAGGAAGCGGTTGGCTAGGGTGCTCCAGCGGCTGCATTCCACGATGTTCTGTGTGTCGGTGTAGCTGTAAGTGAGTTGGTAGCAGGTCTGCCAGTCGTTGTTGTACTCGTTCCAGAGGTAGGTAGTGCGGCATGTCAGTCGTCCGTCGGTGTCGTAGTTGTAGCAGTGTTTCAGCTGAGGCTTCAGCATCACTTGGCCTTTCATGCCTTGCTGCTGTTTGGCGTAGATGTACTGGGCTGTGACGATTCCGTCGCTGATGTCGGCATTGTAGGCGAACTCTTTGCTGTTGCTTTGTACGGCCTCTAAGTAGATATTGAGAACCGTTTCGGCGGTGATGGTCTGTGCCTTGGCGGCACTGGTGAGCAGCATCATGGCTGCAAGGGCAATCATTGACTTTTTCATAATTTTGTTTGTTTTTTATTTGTTATTGTTATTCTTTTTATTTGTTGGCGTCCTGGTTATTAGACACAGAAAAGGTTGTTTTGTGACACTTCGGGGTACTAATTTTTCTTAAATGTTGCTGCAGTGTCGTGGGTTCCGTGTCGTGTATGCGGGGAATGTTGTTTTGCAAAAGATAATTCCCCTCGTGCTTTTGTCTGTTTGACGTAGCACGAGGGAAAAAAGTTGCAGGAACTATCGATGGTGCGATAAAAAAGCTTTAAGCTATACATTATTTATATATACTTTGCTCAAAGCAAAACGCTTTCATGGTACGTGCACATAGCTTTTATGAAACTACATGCTGCTTCTATTATGTGGCTGAAGAGCCGGTACTTGTTGTCAGGGTTTCAGATAGGGAGCCGTGACTGATTCGTGACAATGGAGCATTTCGCTGGGCTTTCCGGCGAAGAGGATGCGGCCACCCTCGTCGCCGGCACCAGGGCCGAGCTCGATGACGTAGTCGGCCGCCTTGATGACGTCGGTGTTGTGCTCGATGACGTAGACCGTGTTGCCTTTGCCAACCATCTGCTCGAAGAGGTTGATGAGCCGCTGCACATCCTTCGGATGGAGCCCGTCGGTGGGTTCGTCGATGATGAAGGTGCGGTTCTTTTCGCCCAGGTAGGAAGCAATCTTCAGCCGCTGCAGTTCGCCGCCCGAGAGTGTGGAGAGTGCTTGGTTCAGGTGCAAGTAGCCCAAGCCTACGTCCAGGAGGGGGCGTAGTTTCGCCTCGATGCCGGTGCCGCTGAAGAACGAGCAGGCTTGCAGCACGCTGAGGTCCATGACTTCGGCGATGGAGAGGGAAGACTCTCCCCCCAGCCCCTCCCTATGAGGGAGGGGAGTAGAATGCTTTTCTGCTTGCAGGCCACTGCCTTGAGAGTAATTACTCCCCTCCCTCCACGGGAGGGGCAGGGGGGTGGGTCTTCTTTCTGGCGCCAGCCTGTACTGCAGCGCTTCCTTCGAGTAGCGCAGGCCGCCGCAGGCTTCGCAGGTGGTCTCGATGTTGTCCATGAAAGCCATTTCGGAGACGATGACACCCTTGCCGCCGCACACGGGACAGGCGCCCTTTCCGTTGAAGGTGAAGTAGGCTTCCTTCAGTTTGTGGGCTTTGGCGAAGCGCTTGCGGATGTCGGGCGCCACGTCCATGTAGGTGGCAGGCGTGGAGCGCAGGCTCACGCCGATGTTCTTCTGCGAGATGTAGATGACCCCGTTTCCCTCGCCGGTCGGGAGGGACGCTGGCTGGGCTTCAGCGGCAGCCTGCATCAGCGAACTCTTGCCTGATCCGGCTACGCCTGCCACGACGGCGAAGACGCCCAGTGGCAAGTCGATGCTGATGTCTTTCAGATTGTGCAGGCTGGCATGGCGCAGCGGGAAGAAGGCCTGTGGCAGGCGTGGCTGCGCCTTGAAACAGCCACGGCGGCTGAGCATTTCGCCCGTGGCGGTATGGCTTTGGAGCAACGCTTCGTAGGTGCCTTCGAACACTATGTGGCCGCCGTCGGCACCCGGGCCCGGGCCGAGATCCACGATGTGGTCGGCCATGCTGATCATCTCCTGATGGTGCTCCACGAGCAGCACCGTGTTGCCCGCATCGCGCAGCCGCTGCACGGAGTGCTTCATGAGTTGTATGTCGTGGTTGTGCAGGCCCGTGCTGGGTTCGTCGAGGATGTAGAGTACGTCGGAGAGCGACGAGTTGATGTATTTCGCAATCTTGCACCGTTGTGCCTCGCCTCCCGACAGCGTGCCCACGCCGCGGTCGAGGCTGAGGTAGCCCAGTCCGATTTCTTCAAGCGCTGTCAGGCGGGTGCTGATGGCCGCCTTCAGGTCGTCGGCCAGAGGGTCGCTGATGGTGGCAATCCATTGGTTCAGCTTTGTGATGCTCATGGCGCATGCCTCAGCGATGTTCACTCCGTTGATTTTACAGGTGAGCACGCGCTGACTCAGGCGGGTGCCGCCGCAGTCGGGACAAGTGCCCATGCGCAGCATCGGATTGAGCACGGCGGCATGCAGCAGGCCTTCCTCGGAGTTGATGATGGAGCGATACATACGCGGGATGAGGCCCTCGTACTTCGCCGTTTTCGGCCAGTTGGCAGGCGGGTTCTTCAGGCGAATCTGCGGACTGTTGAGGAAGAGGTCGAGTTCCTCGGGCGAGTAGTCGCGAATCTTCTTGTCGAGGTCGAAGAGTCCACTGTGGGCATAGCGAATCCATCGCCATCCTCCCTTGCCGAAGGCGATGTAGTGGATGGTGTCTTCATCGTTCAGGCTTTTGTCGAAGTCCACGAGTTTGTGAATATCGAGCTCGCGAATCTCGCCCAGTCCCGAACAGCGCGGACAGCTGCCCTCGGGATGATTGAACGAGAATGACTCGGCATAGCCCACGAAGGGCTTGCCGACACGCGAGAACAGCAGTCGCAGTAGGGCGGCGATGTCGGTGTAGGTGGCCACGGTGGAACGCGAGTTCTGCGCAGGCTTCTTCTGGTCGATGACGATAGCGATGGGCAGATTCTCAATAGCATCGACGTGCGGACGTCCGTATTTCGGCAGGTACTGCTGCACGAAAGTGGGGAACGTGTCGTTGAGCTCGCGTCGCGACTTGGCCGCGATGGTGTCGAGCACGAGCGAGCTCTTGCCCGAGCCGCTGACGCCAGTAAAGACAGTGATTTGATGTTTCGGTATTCTGAGCGAAACGTTTTTCAGGTTGTTTTCGCTTGCACCGCGTATGATGATTTGGTTGTATTCCACGTTGCTTCAGGTGTTGCTATTGATAAAAAATCCTTAAAGTTCTGCAAAGGTACAAAAATAGTTGAGAGTTTAGAGTTTGGAGTTGATAGTTTTTTGTATCTTTGGGCTGAAAATCTGAAACATCATGAGCAAAACACCTGTTATCTACCATATAGAGGCCCCTGCCATGCTACGCGGCATGGTGGCGCTGCCCGCCTCGAAAAGCATCTCGAATCGTGCACTTATCATCAACCAACTGGCAGGTCAAGCTGTTGGCGCCGTTCCCCAGAACCTGTCGGACTGCGACGACACGCAGGTCATCATCAAAGCCCTGCGCGACAATCCCGAGGTCATCGACATTGGTGCGGCGGGCACGGCCATGCGTTTCATGACGGCCTTCCTCTCGGTGACCGACGGCGAGCACGTGCTGACAGGCACTGAGCGCATGAAGCACCGCCCCATCGGTACGCTGGTGGACGCACTGCGGCAGTTGGGCGCCGACATCGACTACCTGGGTGAGGAAGGATTTCCTCCGCTACGCATTCGTGGCCGCCAACTTGACGGCGGCGTTATAGAAATTCCCGGCAACATCAGTTCGCAATACATCTCTGCCATGCTAATGGTGGCTCCCACGCTGAGCAACGGACTGGAACTGCGCCTGAAGGGCTCAGTGATATCGCGGCCCTACATCGACCTGACGCTGTGGATGATGCGCGAGTTCGGTGCCGATGCCGACTGGACCAGCGGCAACACCGTGGTGGTGCGCCCGAAGCCCTACGAGCAGCGGCCTTACCTGATAGAAAACGACTGGAGCTCGGCCAGCTACTGGTACGAGATGATGGCCCTCACGGCCGATGCCGATGCCGAAATAGTGATGCCCGGGCTCACCGACGGCTCGCGGCAGGGCGATGCTGCTGTGCGCTATATCTTCTCAATGCTTGGCGTGAAGACCGTGTTCAAGAATCGCGTGACGACAGATGAGTCGGGCGCCAGGAGAGAGAAGAAAGTGGTTGTGCTCAGGAAGAACAACCGCTCGGTACCACGACTGGACTACGACTTCGTGAACTCGCCCGACCTCGTGCAGACCATCGTTGTGACGTGTGTCGCCAAGGACATCCCGTTCCACTTCCGTGGGCTGCAGACGTTGAAGATCAAAGAGACCGACCGCATCAAGGCGCTGATGCAGGAACTGCGTAAGGTGGGTGTCGTTATCCGCGTGGAGAACGGTTCCGACCTGGTGTGGGACGGCGAGCGTTGCGAGGCGACATTCGAACCTATCGACACCTACGAGGACCATCGCATGGCCCTCTCCTTTGCCCCGCTGGCCCTCTGCTTCCCCAGCATTGCCATCCGCAATCCGCAGGTGGTCACGAAGTCCTACCCCCGTTTTTGGGAGGAACTGCAGCGGGCAGGGTTCTCTGTGGAGGAGAGAGGCGCCTAGGCGCTGCGCGCCATTGGCGCGAGTTGAGGTGCGCCTTTGGCGCGGGTTGATAAAGGGTGTGAGACGCGATTGACTATGTAGGGATGCGGCGTGCCGCGTTGTGGCAGCAGAGAAGGCTGTTCCAGTTACGCGGGGCGGCACATTACTATATCTGTGAAGCAAAAAGTACCTAATAGCCAAAGTTTTTCAATATCTTCTTGGCTGTTCAGAATAATTTCGTTAACTTTGCAAAAATGTACTAATAACAATCATTTTTCCACTCCAAACTATGACAGAGATTACCATCATTGCCCTTATCTCACTGCTTACACTGGGAGCCATCGCCTACATCTTTGGCCACAACCGTCGTGCTGACGGAACCGAGGACCCCATCGTTGTGGGCGAGGGCGACTGTACGACGTGTTCGCCGGAGAGTCCGAAGTGCGAGCAGACGTGCATGATGGAGGCCGCCACGAAGCCCATCGAGTACTTCGACGACGAGGAGCTGGATGCCTTTCGCGGCCGGCCTGCCGATGGCTACACCGACGACGAAGTGGAGCAGTTTGCCTATATTCTCCACACCATGCAGCCCGAGGAGGTGGCGGCGTGGAGTCGCAGTCTCGTGCTGAGGGGCATCAATCTGCCCGACGAACTGCGTGACGAAGTCATTATGATGAGAAGCGACTCGCTTCGCGAAGGCGAAAAGTGAAAATAACGAATAACAAATAACTGAGAATTGTAAATGATGAAAAAAATGACAACACTGGCTGCCCTTCTGCTGGCAGCAACCATGGGCACTCACGCCCAGAAGCCCATGACCCCGCCCGCTGGCGGCAAGGCTATCAGCGACGAACTCATCGGTATTTTCTTTGAGGACATCTCGTCGGCTGCCGACGGTGGTCTTTATGCCGAGCTCCTGCAGAATGGTTCGTTTGAATTCAGTCCTGTAGAGCGCGACGGCTGGGGCCCCGGCACCGCGTGGCGCCTCGTGCGTCCGGGCCATTCCACAGGATGGATGGAACCCCGTATGGACAATCCCCTTCACAAGAACAATCCCACCTACATGCGGCTGCATGTGGAGCGCGTGAAGGAGTTCTATGACTACAAGGGCTGGAAAGGCTTCGGACTGCAGAACGACGGTTTCGACGGCATTTCGGTGAAGGCTGGTGCCAAGTATGATTTCTCGATGTTCCTGCGCGTGCCGCAAGTTGAGAAAACTTACACCTTGCAGGGACAAGAGGCCAGTGCTACTCCCCGCCTGCGCATTGCCCTCGTAGAGCCTCCCCATGGCTGGGGCCAAGAGCCGAAGCTGCTGGCTGATGCCACCATCGACGCCACCGGCAACGACTGGAAGAAATACGAGGCTGTGCTTACGCCTGCCGAGGACTGCCGGAATGCAGTGCTGCAGGTGCTCTCGCTCAATGTGGGCGTTGTCGACGTTGATCAGGTGTCGCTCATGCCTGAAGACACCTACAAGGGTCATGGCCTGCGCAAAGATTTGGCACAGGCTCTGGCCGACCTGCACCCGAAGTTCATGCGCTTCCCCGGTGGCTGCGTGGTGCATGGTGGCGGCGACGGTTTCTGGAACACCTATCGCTGGAAGACCACCATCGGCCCGCGCGAGCAGCGTAAGCAGCTGAAGAACACATGGGGCTACCACCAGTCGATGGCATTGGGCTACTACGAGTATTTCCAGTTCTGCGAAGACCTCGGCATGCAGCCGCTGCCCATCCTGCCTTGCGGCGTCAGCTGTCAGGGTATGAACGGTGGTTGGGGCATGAAGAACCAGGCCCAGGAAGTAGTGCCCATGTCGGAGATGGATGAGTGGGTACAGGACGCCCTCGACCTCATTGAGTGGGCCAACGGCGACCCTGCCACGTCGAAGTGGGCCAAGATGCGCGCCGACCAGGGTCATCCCAAGCCCTTCGGACTGAAATATCTCGGGCTGGGCAACGAGGAGCGCATCTCGCCCGAGTTCTGCGAGCGCTTCAAGTATATATATAAAAAGGTAATGGAGAAGCACCCCGAGATTGTCATCGTAGGCACCGCTGGTCCTGGTTCTCATCCCGGCAATCCCGATCTGGAGAACGGCTGGAAGCTGGCCGGTGAACTGGGTATGCCCATCATTGACGAGCACTACTATGAGCCCAACAAGTACTTCCTCGAGAGCAAGCAGTACGACAAGTACCCGCGCGACCGCAAGACAAAGGTCTACCTGGGTGAGTATGCTTCGAAGGACAAGAAGCTCATCGACGCACTGGCCGAGGCCCTCTACCTGCTCCACGTGGAGCGCAACGGCGACATCGTCTGCATGACTTCATATGCTCCGCTCTTCGCCCGCAAGAATGCCACCAACTGGAATCCCGACCTTATCTACTTCGACAACGAACGTCCTTACCTCACCTGCTCGTACTACGTGCAGCAGATGTTCGGACAGTCCAGCGGCCAGTACTACTATGGCGACTGCGTCAAGCTCGCCACGCCCAACGACGGCTTCGAGCAGTCGGTGGTGCTCAATGTGAAGACGCGCCAGCTGTTCGTGAAGGTCTGCAACACCACCGGCAAGGCCCTGCAGGCCAAGGTTGACCTGTCGCGCTTCAAGTCGATGAAGAAGCAGGCCACGAAGACCGTTCTCAGCGGTCAGCCCGACCAGGAGAACAACTTCGAACAGCAGCCCATCGCTCCGCAAGTTTCAACCGTGAAGGCACAGAAGAAGATGACGCTCGACGTGCCCGCCTATTCCTTTACCATGCTGACCTACCAACTGTAAGAAAACAGTTTTTTCGTAGTGCCCTCTTGCAAGAAGGCATCCTGAGCAATGTAGTCCCCTCCCGTTAGAAAGGAGGGGACTATAGTTTTTTTACACACTTATTTTCATCTTTTCCTTATAGGCAATGCAATAAAATGAGGAGGTGGCGCGTTATTATGTTAGAAATCCCCAACGGAAAAGAAGAAAACAATTAAACGGACGAAATACATAGGGATGCTCTTGCTGCTGGTCCTGACAGGATTGGTGGCAGGTTGTTCTACGCAGAAGAACACTGCGAAGAGCCGATGGTGGCACTCGTTCAATGCCCGTTATAATACTTATTATAATGGTACGCTGGCCTATATCGACGGCTCGTTGGAGAAGGAAAACGGCAACAAGGATAACTTCACGGAGATGATTCCCCTTTATACAGTCGGCAACAAGCAGTCGAAGGAGCTGGGCAAGGGCAACTTCGAGAAGGCTATCGAGAAATGTCAGAAGGCTATTAAGCTGCACAGCATCAAGCACAAACCTGAATGGAACAAGAAGCGCCGCAAGACCGAGCGCGATCTGGAGTGGCTGTCGAGGAAGGAGTATAACCCCTTCCTTTGGAAAGCGTGGTTGCTCATGGGTCGCTCGCAGTTCTACAAGGGCGCCTTCGACGAGGCCGCCTCGACGTTCAATTATATGAGTCGCCTCTACCAGACGCAGCCCGCCATCTACGGCCGTGCCCGCGCCTGGCTGGCAAAGTGCTACATCGAGCAAGACTGGATATACGATGCCGAGGACGTCATTCGCAACATGCGTCGCGACAGCATCCACTGGCGCGCACAGAAGGAGTGGGATTACACCATGGCCGACTACTACATCCACACGGGCGACTACGCTGAGGCTATTCCTTATCTGCGCAAGGTCATCAAGCACGAGATGCGCAAACGCCAGAAAGCCCGCGAGTACTACCTGCTCGGCCAGTTGGAGTCGGAACTTGGTCATAAAGAGGAAGCCTACAAAGCCTATAAGAAGGTGGTGGCCCAGAATCCGCCCTACGAGATAGAATTCAACGCCCGCATTGCTATGACCGAGGTGATGGCAGCCAGTCAGGCCAAGCAGATGATCAGTCGTCTGAAGCGTATGGCAGCCAGCGACAAGAATAAGGACTACCTCGACCAGGTGTATTACGCTATCGGCAATATCTATCTGGCCCAGCGCGACACCGCCCACGCCATCGGTGCCTATGAGAAAGGCAATGAGAAAGCCACTCGCTCGGGCATCGAGAAAGGTGTGCTACTGCTGAAGCTGGGCGACCTCTATTGGGCGAAGGAAAAGTTCAGCGACGCCCAGCGCTGCTACGGCGAAGCCATTGGTCTGCTCGACAAGGAACGCAAGGACTACGAACAGCTGTCGCGCCGCTCAAAGGTGCTTGATGAGCTGGTGCCTTATACCGATGCCGTGCATTTGCAGGACTCGCTGCAGGCATTGGCCAAGATGAGTGAGAAAGACCGCAATGCTGCCATCGACCGTGTCATTGAGGCCCTGAAGAAAAAGGAAAAGGAAGAACAGCGTAAGCAGGCCGAGGCAAACGCTCAGCAGACCATGCAGCGAAATGGTGCGATGGGCAACCGCAACAATACGCCTGCCAACAACCCGCAGAACAATACCCAGCAGCAAGGCAAGTGGTACTTCTACAACCCGATGGCCGTGCAGCAGGGTAAGCAAACGTTTGAGAAGATGTGGGGAAAACGCGAGAACGTGGACAACTGGCAGCGCGTAAATCAGACCGTGGTGGCCGGCATGGGTGGCACGGGCGAGGAGATGTCTCAGGAAATGCTCGACTCCATTGCTCGCCAGGAGGCCATTCAGGACTCGTTGGAACAGGTGAATGACAGTGCGCAGAACGACCCGCACAAGCGCGAGTACTATCTGGCGCAGATACCCTTCACCGAGGAACAGGTGGCAGCCAGTAATCTCATCATTCAGGACGGACTCTACAACTCGGGCGTGATGTTCAAGGACAAACTGGACAACCTGCCCCTCAGTGAGAAGCAGCTGACGCGCCTACTGACCGAATTCCCAGAGTTCGAGCAGATGGCCGACGTCTATTACCACATGTTCCTGCTGCACTCGCGCAAGGGTGAGCACGACCTGGCTGCGGGCTATGTGGCACGGCTGCAGGAACAGTTCCCCGACAACCAATGGACAACACTGCTCACCGACCCCTATTTCCAAGAAAACGCCCGCTTCGGCGAGCAGGTGGAAGATTCGCTCTACGGAGCCACCTACCTGGCCTTCAAGGGTGACCGCTATGGCGAGGTGCGCACTAACTCGCGCTTGTCGGAAGAACGCTTCCCGTTGGGACTGAACCGTGATAAGTTTATCTTCATAGGCGGACTCTCGAAACTGAACGACGGCGATGGCGACGGCTGCCTGAAGGATATGCAGATGCTTGTGGAGAAGTTCCCGCAAAGCAAACTGGCTGAGATGGCGGGTATGATTATCAACGGCGTGAAGGAAGGTCGCCGGCTACATGGAGGCAAGTTCGACCTCGGTGACGTTTGGAGCCGCCGTTCGGTGGTGCTCAGCGACAGCGATTCTATCGCTGCACGTCAGCTCTCGCCCGAGCGTAACGAGAAGTTCCTCTATGTCATTGCCTACAATCCTGATTCCATCGACGACAACAAGTTGCTCTTCCAGCTGGCTCGCTATAACTTCACCAACTACATGGTGCGCAATTTCGATATCGAGATTGTTGATACCGACGGACCGCGCCACATGCGTGTGGGCGGATTCCTGAGCTACGATGAGGCGTTGCAGTATGCGCGCGAGTTGCACAAACAGGAACATCTGATGCAACTGCTGAAGAACCATAATGAAAACGACTCATTGGCTGTGGCGCGCTCGATTATCATCAGTGAACCCAACCTCGAACTGCTCGGACGGCAGTTTAGCTACGATGACTACCAGCAGTTCTACGAAGAGAATTTCGTGCCGCTCGAGATTGACAAGCGTCCGCTGCTTGTGGAGCCGGCTGAGGTGGGCTACGAGAAGGAGCCGAACCTGGAGGGTGCGGCCGGTGATGAGGAAGAATCTGGCGAGGAGACATCTGGCGATGAATCGCAAGGCGGTCCGGCTGGCGAGGTGTTTAGTGAGGAAAGTGATGCTCCGGCAGAGCCTACAGGTGGCGATGACATCATTGTCAGCGAAGACAACGACCTTGGGCAGCCGAAGGAGTCGGAAGACAATATAGTCGTTCCCGTAGACGAACCTGCAACGACGCCTGTCACTGACGATAATGCCATCACGATTGAGGACGAACCCACGGCAACACCCGTTACCGACGATAATTCAATCACGATTGAGGACGAACCCGTGGCTACGCCTGTCACGGACGATAATGCCATCACGATTGAAGACGAACCCACGACGACACCCGTCACTGACGATAATGCCATCACGATTGAAGACGAATCCACAACGACGCCCGTTACGGAAGATGAGGTGATTACCGTGGAAGAAGAGCCCACCACCACTGCCGAGGACGACGAAACGATTCTGCTCGAAGATGACGAGCCAGCCACTGCCGACGATCCTGACGACGACGTCATCATCAGCGACGATGCTGGCAGCAGCGACGACAAAGAAGATGGCAGCGAGCTGGAAGACGAATACTTCGAGCTCGATGGATTCTAATGATTTATTCTCAGGAGTTTTATCTGTCTTTGCCAACCAGGATTTTTTAATTTTTGCTGCAATTGCTGCAATGCTGCAAGACTCGTTGAAAATCAGCGAGTTGCGTGTGGCAGCAAAGTGGCAGAGTGGCAGCAAATCTCAGATTTAACTAAAAATAAACATCAAACAGAGGCCATTTGAATATTAATTGCCATATAATTTTGGGAATGATATTGATTTGAGCACACGTGCCTTTTAAGTACCTACGCCATCTGCCATTACCAGAATTGTTACCGCAATCTGGTAATGCTGTTACCACTATGTGGTAATGTCGTTACCACAAAGCGGTAGCATTGTTACCACAAAGCGGAGTTGACTTTACCTCAATACAATGGTTGACTCTCAGCGATTACTTTAGCGCTCTAACTCCCTTTTGTGTGGGTTTCCCACGACGGATGGTGCCATCGTCGTTGAATTCCATGCGGTCGATGCACACCTGACGGTGGAAGCCCGGTCCCTGTTCCTTATTTATATATGCGGGATTGATGCGGTGGTAGACGAAATACCACTCATCAGTGCCTGGGCGCTGCAACACGCTGTTGTGGGCCGTTCCGTAAATTTTGTTTTCAGCATCCTGAATAAGGATTACAGGCTCTTCGGCTACCTTGATGGGACCGAGGGGTGAGGTGCTGGTGCCGTAGGCTACGTGGTAGTTGGCTGCCCCTGTGTCGTCAACCGACCAGAGGAAGTAGTAGAGGCCATTGCGCTTGAAGACGTAGGTGCCCTCACGGTAAGCATAGTCGTCGAGCGTGCCGCCGCGCGGTGTGAGCACAGTCTCGGTCTCGGGCTTGATGCTCGTCATGTCGTCGTTTAGTTCAGCTCCGGCCATGTAGCCGTTACCCCAGTAGAGATAGCTCTTGCCCGTGTCGGGATCGGTGAATACATCGACGTCAATCTGCTGGCCCCCGCGCACCCCTTTAGGGCGATGATCTACGATGGGCTGACCGAAATCTTGGAACGGACCTTCCGGCTTGTCGCTCGTGGCCACGCCGATGGCCTTGCCGTGGCCCGTCTCGCCGCTGTAGTAGAAGAAGTAGCGGTACTTGCCGTCGATGAGTTTCTCCTCGATGGCGGGTGCCCAGGCATTTCCGCTTGCCCAGCGGGTATCGCGCGGCAGGTTGAGGCACATGCCGTCGTAGCGCCAGTGTACGAGGTCGTCACTCGAGAACACGGTAAAGTACCATCCGCCCCAGCCCGGCACGCCGTCGGTAGTGGAGTAGATGTAGTAGCGCTGTGTGAGGTTGGAGTACATGACTTCCGGATCAGCATGAAATCCCATGAGGATGGGGTTGCCGCTGTACACTTGTGCCTTGCTCTGCATGCTAACCAGCAACGTGAGCACCAGCATGGTAAGAATTCTTTTCATCGTTTTATTTTTTTTCTTATTACTTGTTACCTATAACCTATTACCTAAACTCATCCTTCCCGCAGGAAGTCGAGAGCCTCTTTGATTTCTTTTTCCGTAGCCGTTTGGTTCAGGCGCAGGTCGCCGATGCCGGCCAGGAGCGTAAAGTTGATGGTTCCAGCCACGTTTTTCTTGTCGTGCCGCATGAGCCGCAGCAATTCGGGATAGTCGTGGCAGGTGATGGCAGACGTACCGTAGAGTTGGCGGATGAGCTGCACAGTTTGTCGCAGGCGGTCGGTAGGAAACGCGCATTTCACGGCCGAGAGATACAGTTCACACACCATGCCGAATGCAATGGCATAGCCGTGGAGTAGGGGGGCGGTGCCTTGAAGACTCCATTCTTCCAGCGCGTGGCCGAAGGTGTGGCCAAAGTTCAGTGCCTTTCGCAGTCCCTTTTCGTGAGGGTCTTCGCTGACGATGCGCTCCTTGACAGCAACGTTCTTCTGCAAGAGACTGTTCAAGTGTTCCATGCTTCCTCGACTTCCCAATTCTTCTGCAAACAGCAATAGCTCTGCCCAGTGTTCAGGAGTGCTGATGAGGCCGTGTTTCAGCATCTCGGCATAGCCTGAGAGCAGGTTCTCGCTGTCGAGCGTCAGGAGAAATTGCGTATCGATGATAACGGCTTGAGCCTCGTTGAACACGCCTACTTCATTTTTCAGTCCGCCGAAGTTGATGCCTGTCTTTCCTCCCACTGATGCGTCTACCATCGCCAGCAATGTGGTGGGCAGGTTGATGAAGCTGATGCCGCGCTTGAAGGTGCTGGCAGCAAATCCGCCCAGATCGGTGAGCATGCCACCCCCCAGGCACACCAGCAGCGAGTGGCGCGTGGCACCGCCTTGTTGCAGTGACTGCCAGACGTGACTGAGGCTGTCTAAGTCTTTATGGTCGTCACCGGCAGGGATGGTAATGAGGTCGGCTCCAGTCAGGCAGGCATAGCCGCTGACCACGGGCCAGCAGTAGCGGAGCGTGTTCTCGTCGGTGAGCACGAACAGCCTGTCGGGATGGCAGGCGGCTATCTCAGTTCGAAGGTCGTTCTCCAGAGTGGAGGTGAAAATTACTCTCTGTGCCATATTTGGCTACAAAGATACTAATTATTTACAAGTTACGGAAGTTTCTTCATTTTTTTTTGCAGAGCTTTAAACCATGAGTGTAATTTGACGTCTTAAAGATAGAAACAAGATAACACCAGACAATATGAAACGATCTCTATTCATGCTGCTGCTGATGTTCGTAGCAGCTTTTTCTTTTGCACAAGACCGTAAGATATCGGGCACGCTCATTGACAAAGACACGAATGAGCCGCTGCCGCAAGTGACGTTGCAACTGCTGAAAACCGACTCTACATTTGTCGGTGGTACCGTGTCGGACGACGAGGGTCGCTTCTCGCTCACAGCTCCCAAGAGTGGCAAGTATCTGCTGAAGATTTCAAGCATCGGCTACGTGACGATGGTGAAGAATCTCGAGATGGAAGGCCAGAAAAACCTTGCTATGGGCAAGCTGACGATGCAGAGCGATGCCGTGATGCTGAAGGGGGCAGAGGTCACTGCTCTTGCCCAGAAGGTTGTACTGAAAGAGGATACGTTCGTTTACAACTCGTCGGCCTACCGCGTGCCGGAAGGCTCTGTGGCCGAGGAACTGGTGAAGCGCATCCCTGGCGCACAGGTTGACGACGACGGCAAGATCACCATCAACGGAAAGGAAGTGAAAAAGGTGAAGGTGGGCGGAAAGGAGTTTATGACCGGCGACACGCAGACGGCCATGAAGAATCTGCCTACGTCGATTATCGAGAGCATTAAGGTGTACGACGAGAAGAGCGACCTGAGCCGCATCACTGGTATCGACGACGGCAACGAAGAAACCACGCTCGACTTCTCAGTGAAGAAGGGCATGAACCACGGCTTCCTCACCAACAACGATGTCGCCATAGGAACGAAAGACCGCTATTCGGCCCGACTGATGGGTATGTACAACAACGACGCCCTGGCCATTCGTGCTTTCAGCAATGCCAACAACACGGGCGACCGTGGGTTTGGCGGACGTGGCATGGGCGGCTTCGGCCGTGGCAACACGGGGCTGAATTCCTCGAAGATGGTAGGTGTGAACATCAACTACGAGAAGACTAACCTGCTGAAGGTCGATGGCTCGGTGCGTTGGAACCACCGCGACGGCGACTCGCGCACCATCTCCTCGAGCGAGAACTTCGTGTCGCGTTCAGGGTCTTTCTCCAACAGCCTGAATCAGAACTACTCGCGCTCCGATTCGTGGAATGCCCAGATGCGCGTGGAGTGGACACCCGACACGATGACCAACATCATGTTCCGTCCGAACCTGAGCTTCTCTAAAAACGACGGACGCTCCTGGGGCACATCGGCATCCTACAACGAGGATCCCTATCTCTACGTCGACGATCCGCTGGTCGATGCCGCCATTTCCGATCTGGCCAGCCGCGGCCTGATGGTGAACTGGCGCCAGAACCAGGGCATCAGCTACAGCGACTCGAAGCGCGTGGGCGGCATGCTGCAGTTCAACAGGAAGTTTGGCTCGCGGGGTCGCAACCTCACGTTGCGTGCCGATGCTTCCTATAATGACGGTGCGTCGAAGAATTTCTCTACCAGCAACGTGCATCTCTTCCAGATTCAGGACATGCTGGGCAACGACTCTACCTACCAGACCAACCGCTTCAATCTTGCTCCTACGAAGAGCTACAACTACACGTTGCAAACCACTTATAGCGAACCGCTTTGGAAAGGCGCGTTCCTGCAGTTTAGCTATCGCTTCAACTACTCGTTCAACAAGAGCGACCGACAGACCTTCGACTTCTCCAATCTCGGCGAGGACTTCTTCTCGGGACTTACTCCTTACTATCGTCAGTGGGACAACTACCTGAATCGCCTTTCGCAGCCCTACGAGGCTTATCGTGACTCGGCGCTGAGCCGCTATTCGGAATACAAGAACTACACGCACAACATCGAGCTGATGTTCCGTAAGATTCACGAGAAGTACAACTTCAACGTGGGCGTGATGTTCCAGCCGCAGAGCTCGAAGTTCATACAGGACTATCAGGGCGTCTATGTCGACACCACCCGCACCGTGTTCAACGTCACCCCGACACTCGACTTCCGCTACCGCTTCTCGAAGGTGTCCAACCTGCGTATCAACTACCGCGGATCTACGTCGCAGCCCTCCATGACGCAGCTGCTCGACATCTACGACGACAGCGACCCGCTCAACATCTCGCGCGGTAATCCCGGCCTGAAACCATCGTTCACACAGAGCCTGAACCTCTTCTACAACGGCTATCAGCAGAACCACTCTATGACTGAGATGACCTTCCTGCGCTTCACCACCACCAACAACAGCATCTCGTCGATGGTGACCTATGACGAGAAAACCGGTGGCCGCACCACGCGTCCGGAGAACATTAACGGCAACTGGAATGTGTTCTGGGGCGGCATGTTCAACGCATCCATCGACAGCGCCGGCGTCTGGAATGTCAACACGTTCACCAACCTGGGCTACAACAACTACGTAGGCTACGTGGCACTCGACATGAATTCCTCTTCGGTGAAGAACACCACGCGCGAGACCACCGTCGGCGAGCGACTCGGCCTGAGTTTCCGCCCCACGCTGGGACAGTGGTTCGGCGAGATTGAGCTCGATGGCGACGTCAACTACAACCACGCCCGCAATAAGTTGCAGGCCAGCGGCAACCTCGACACCTGGACCTTCTCCTATGGTGGTTCGATGAGTCTCACGGCGCCTTGGGGAACCAGCATTGCCACCGACATCCACAACCGCAGCCGTCGCGGCTACAACGACCAGTCGATGAACACCAACGAGCTGCTCTGGAATGCGCAGATCTCGCAGTCGTTCCTGAAGGGCAAGAACCTCACGGTGATGCTGCAGTTCTACGATATCCTGAACCAGCAGTCAAACTTCAGCCGTGCTCTCTCTGCCATGTCACGTACCGATACGTGGTACAACAGCATCAACAGCTACGCTATGCTCCACGTCGTCTATCGCTTCAACGCCTTTGGCGGCAAGCAGGCCCGACAGGGCATGCAGGGTCCTGGCGGCGGCATGGGTCCTGGCGGCATGGGTCCTGGTGGCGGCATGGGTCCTGGCGGCGGCCGTCCTGGTGGTGGTTTCGGCAGACCGGGAAGATACTTCTAAACTCCCGTGCTAAGAATCATGTGATAGAAAAAAAAGTACGTCGGCGTCTGAGATGGTCTCAGGCGCCGACGCTATTTTTTTTGCAGCGATTAGTCTTCATCGCTGAATAAGTCGTCATCATCGAATCCGAAGAGGGTGGGGTCAACAAAAGCATCCATGGCGCGGCGCTCCTTTTTCGTGGGGCGACCTGTACCGCGGGCGCGGTCAACGAAACCGCTGATGCGGCTCATCTCCAGCAGTTCGTACTGCTTCGGGTCGGTCACGTTTTCGTAAATCTCGGGAATGAGTTTTGCACCCACGCGCTGTTCGATGGTCTTCAGAATGCGGAACGAATAGGTGATGGGTGGCTTCTTCACGCTCACCACTTCGCCAGCCTTCACCATGCGGCTCGGCTTCACGTTGACACCCTCAATGGTGACGCGGCCGTTTTTGATGGCATCGGCGGCTATGCTTCGGGTTTTGAAGATGCGGGCTGCCCAGAGCCATTTGTCGATTCTTGCGGTTTCTTGCATTGCTTACCCAGTTTGTTGTATTGGTTCATCGTGATGTCAATGCCGGCCAGCACGAAACTGCGTATCACTTCCACAGCCGTGTCGATGGCAGGGTTGAGCAACTCCCGCTCCTCCGGCGTGAAGTGTCCCAGCACGTGCTGTATCTGCATGCCGTGCGGGAAGTCGTTACCTATACCCATGCGCAGCCGGGCATAGTTCTGGCCGATGAGTTGCTGTATGTGCCCGAGTCCGTTGTGACCGCCGTTCGAGCCGTTGGCCTTCAACCGGAACTGCCCCAGCGGCACGGCCACTTCGTCGCTCACTACAAGCAGACGGCTCTGGTCGATGTTCTCTTTGCCGAGCCAGTAGCGTACGGCGTTGCCCGAGAGATTCATGAACGTGGTGGGTTTCAGCAGAAACACCTTGCGTCCCTTGATGCTGGTTTCGGCCACGTAGCCGTAGCGCTTGTCGGCAAAAACAATATTGGACGCCTTTGCGAAAGCGTCCAATACCATGTATCCAGCATTGTGGCGGGTTTCGGCATATTCGTCGCCAGGATTTCCCAGACCCACAATTAAGTATTTGTCCATAGTCTGATTGTAATTGTTTACTCAGCAGCAGCCTCGGCAGCAGCGGCAGAACGCGAAGCACGCGTAGCCTTCACAGAGCAAACCACCACATCGGCGGGAGTAGCCAGTTCGAGACCCTCGAAACTCAGGTCGCGCACCTTGATGCTCTTACCCAGCTCCAGGTTGGTGACGTCGATGTCGAGCACCTCAGGAATCTGCTTATAGGGAGCGGTCACGTTCAGCTTGCGGATAGAGAGGTTCAGCTTACCACCGTCGCGCACACCCTGTGCCAGACCGTTCAGCTTCACGGGAATACCAACTGTGATGGGCTTCTCCTCGTTCACCTCGTAGAAGTCAACGTGCAGCAGGGCGTCGGTCACGGGGTGGAACTGCAGTTCCTTGATGACAGCCTTGCGAGCCACGCCGTCGATGTTGATGTTCATCATATAGATGTGGGGAGTGTAGACCACCTTGCGCAGCTCGGCCATCGAGATGGCAAACGAGTGGGCGACGGGCTGACCGTCAGCAGTGTGCTCACCGTAAATGTTGCAGGGAATCATTCCCTCTTTTCTCATCAGCTTGGAAGCCTTCTTTCCTACGGTCTCACGCATCTGACCGTTCAGTGTAAATTCTTTCATACTTTTACTTTTGTGTTACTCTAAATTAAGTTGTTAAAATTCTCTTTGCCTTAATTCGCCATCACACGATGTGCTCAAAAAAGCGGGTGCAAAGGTACTAAAAAAAGATGAAAGACGAAAGTTTGACGAAGAAAAATTGCAAAAACCTATCATTTTTTCTTCTATTTCTTGCTTGTTTGGCAGAAAATCACTAAATTTGCAATCGTAAATACGTATTTTTGAAATCCTGAAACACAAATAAAGTAGAGAAGCAATGATTAATCGCGAGTTAATTAGAATTAAGATTGTTCAGCTTACCTATGCCTATTACCAGAATGGCAACCGTAACATTGACAGTGCTGAAAAGGAACTTGTTTTCAGCCTTTCGAAAGCATATGACCTTTATCTCTATCTCTTGCAGCTCATCGTGGCAGTGGCTCGTGAGGAGCGCCACCGTATAGAGATTGCTACCCAGCGTGCACTGCGCGAGGGCACTCCGCTGCCTTCTACGAAGTTCGTTGACAACAAGTTCTCCATCCAGATGGAAGACAACAAGATGCTCAATAGCTACGTTGAGAGCCAGAAACTCGCGTGGGACGACGATATTGAATTTGTGCGCAAGCTTTGCAACCAGATTGAGAACAGCCAGATTTACGCCGACTACATGGCGTCTGCTGACGATTCCTACGAGACCGACCGCGAGCTGTGGCGGAAAATCTACAAGCAGTTCGTGCAGGACAACGAGGACCTCGACGCCCTGCTCGAGGAAAAGAGCCTCTACTGGAACGACGATAAGGAAGTTGTAGACACCTTCGTGCTGAAGACCATCAAGCGCTTCGATCCGAAGAACAGCTCGAAGCAGGAACTGCTGCCCGAGTACAAGGACGAGGAAGACAAGGACTTCGCCCGCAAGCTCTTCCGCGCCACCATCCTCAATGCCGATGTCTACCAGCGCTACATGGGTGAGACGTCGCGCAACTGGGACTTCTCGCGCCTGGCCTACATGGATGTCGTCATCATGCAGATTGCCATTGCCGAGATGATGACCTTCCCCAACATCCCCGTCAGTGTCACCATCAACGAATATGTCGACCTGGCCAAACTCTACAGCACCCACAAGAGCGGCGGCTACATCAACGGCATGCTCGATGCCATTGCCCGCTACCTCATCGCCTCGGGCAAGATGTTCAAGACCATGGAGCCGCCCCACGCTCCGCAGGAGAACTGAAAAGAAACAGAACGTCAAACAAACAAAAACAATAACAAACAATGAGTACAATCGTATTAGCTGCACAGGCAGCACAGGGAGGCGGCGGCATGTCCATGCTGCTGATGATGGTGGCCATTTTTGCCATCATGTGGTTCTTCATGATTCGTCCGCAGCAGAAGCGGCAGAAGGAAATACGCCAGTTCCAGAACTCCATCACAGAAGGCACCAAGGTGGTCACGGGTGGTGGCGTCCATGGCACCGTGAAGCGTGTCAATGCCGACACCACCGTCGATGTGGAGATTGCCCGCGGCGTGGTTGTCACCATCGACCGCAACTACGTCTTCGCCAGCGGAGCTGCTGCTACGCCCAACGCATAAGCCTGCAACATCCTCACTTCTAAAAGGAAAATATCATCAGCGACAGCACGACGATGAAAGAACAACTCGTCAGCCTATACAGAGTAGTCAGGAACTTTCTGTTCAGTATCGTGAACAGAGAGTTTCTGATTTTTTTGTTCTTCCTCATCGTCAGTGGTATGTTCTGGATGCTCACAGCCCTCAACGAGACCATCGAGCGCGAGTATCGGGTGCCCGTCAGCCTTGTAGGCGTGCCCAAGGACGTAGTCATCACCACCGACATCAACGACACCCTGCGCGTCACCCTGCGCGACAAGGGTTTCACGCTGGCCGCCTACATGTATTGGCGTACGCTGCGTCCGCTCAAGATCAACTTTCACAACTACACGGCTAAGGACAACGGACGCGCTCAGGTGCAGGGAACCGACCTGCTGCGGCAGCTCAGCCAGCAGATCTACAGTTCCACCAAGATTACCTCCATGAAGCCCGACAGGCTGGAGTTCTTCTACAACCACGGCATATCGAAGAGAGTGCCCGTGAGGCTCATCGGACAAATCGTGCCCGAAAAGACTCACTATCTGGCTCGCACCATCTACTCGCCTACCACCGTCACCGTTTATGCCAGTCGCCAGTTGCTCGACAGCATCCGCTATGCCGACACCGAGCAGCAACGCATCATCAACTTCGAGGATACCGTCGTCCGCATCGTCGCCCTGCGCACCATTCGCGGAGCCAAGATAGTGCCCTCGAAGGTGCAAGTGACGCTCTGTCCCGACATCATGACCGAGGAGACCGTTGAAGTGCCCATTGAGGCCGTAGGCATGCCCGCAGGAAAGGTGCTGCGCACGTTTCCTTCGCGTGTACGCGTGCATTTTGTAGTAGGTGCCAACCAGTATCGCCAGATACGCCCCGAGCAGTTCCGTGTTGAAGCCGACTACAACGAGTTGGCTGCCCATCCGTCAGAGAAGTGCAACATCTACCTCCGCAAGGCTCCGGGCAGCGTCAGCAACCCGCGCCTCGACATTCAGCAGGTAGACTATCTCATCGAGCAATGAAGCAGCCCTACATCGCCATCACCGGCGGCATAGGCAGCGGCAAAAGTTACGTGTGCCGGCTGCTGGCCCAGCGAGGCATCCGCGTTTACGACTGCGATGCCGCTGCCAAGCGCCTCATGCGCACCTCAGCCACGCTGCGTAGCCAGCTGCGCCAACTCGTGGGACCGCAGGTCTATCGCGGCTGCATCCTGCAGAAGCGCGTGCTGGCCGAGTTCCTGCTGGCCAGCGAGGAGAACAAGCAGGCTGTCAACGATGTGGTGCATCCTGCCGTGGCCCTCGACTTCATGCAGTCTGACTATCAGTGGCTCGAAAGTGCCATCCTCTTCGACAGCGGTTTCCAGCGGCGCGTACCTTTCGCGCGGGTAGTCTGCGTCAGCGCCCCCGAGGATGTGCGCGTCAGCCGCATCATGGCGCGTGACGCCATCTGTCGGGAGCGCGCCATGGAGTGGATTCACCGTCAGATGCCGCAAGAGCAAGTGGAGGCCCAAAGCGACTTTGTCATCCTAAACGATGGTATCGTGCCACTCGAGCCGCAAGTAGACAAACTTATCCGTCAGCTGGATAGTCTCCCTCCGCCCCCAGCGGGGTCGAAAGTCAGTAACCCCAGGTCCTGACCTGGGGGCGATTTAAAAAGAACGACGCTCTTAGGCCGATGTCATCTCTGCCTCCGACCCCGACGGGGTCGAATGTCAGTAACCCCAGGTCCTGACCTGGGGGTGTCGGGAACAGCAGAGTTTTTGGACCTCAGAGAGGTCCCACCATATTAAGGAATCATTTTAATAACAATAAATACAAAACAAAAAAAGAACAATGGAAACAATTCTTTCAATCTCCGGCAAGCCAGGCCTTTATCGCCTTGTGAGCCGCGGCAAGATGAACCTTATCGTAGAAACACTTGACGAAGCACGCAAGCGCATGCCCGCCTTTGGCACCGACCGCATCACCAGCCTTGGCGACATCGCCATGTACACCGATAGCGACGATATCCCCCTCTGGCAGGTCTTGAAGAACCTTGGCGAGAAAGCCGAACTGAAGCCCTGCACGCTCAACTATAAGAAAGCCACCTCCCAGCAACTGCGCGACTTCTTCGCCGAAGTGCTGCCCGACTACGACCGCGAGCGCGTACACGACAGCGACATCCGCAAGCTCCTGCAGTGGTACGACATCCTCGTGCGCTACGGCATCACCGATTTCGAGGCCACCCTCGCCCCCACAGAGGGCGACAACGTCGACGACCGCGCCGAGCAATAAAGCCTCTCCTTAGGAGTAAGGAGTGAGGGGCAAGGGGCAAGAGAAATGCCTTGTCTGCTTTGTATGATTAGCAGTCAGGAAAATCTCTAGCCCATTGCCCCTCTTTTTTTGTCTCTTTAACCAAGGTAATGATGAAGTTACTAAGTTTGCATTTTTTTGAGGTTATTACATTAAGTAATTTAGTCCTAGGGGCCTTAGGACTATGCGGTTGTCTTGTAAATTGAGCTATTTTGCTCGGTAATTTAACTTATTTTGCTCAGCAATTTAAGTTAAGTTGCGAAACTGGTGCATAGCTTATGGAAAGCGAAAGCTATGAAACTGCATGCATTGCTACCAAAGGGCTTTCACGAGGAACCACAGCACGGGCACGAGGAGGGCGGGGAGAAGATTGAGGGTCTTGCAGTCCTTGAGCTTCAACAGGGAGAGGCCGGAGGCAGTGATGAGGAGGCCGCCAACGATGAGGAGTTCCGACATGAGGGCGTCGCTCACGGCTTCGCTTGAAATCTTCGCCACGAGATAGAACATGCCCTGCCAGCAGAACAGCACGGGAGCGGCCAGTATCATTCCCAGGCCGTAGGTAGAGGCGAAGATGGTGGCGGAGACGAAGTCGAGCGTGGCATTGGTGAAGAGGAACGTGTTGTCGCCCTGCAGGGCTGAGATAACGGGGCCGAGCATCGACAGCGGGCCGATGCAGTAGAGCAGGATGGCGGTGGAGAGCCCGTCGGCGAGGGAACCGGATTCCCGATACCCACCCCCAGCCCCTCCCGAGGGGAGGGGAGCTTGATTAGCATTAGAGGTGATGTTATCTGTAGTTAGAGTATTTAGACTCCCCTCCCCTCGGGAGGGGTTGGGGGTGGGTGTCGTGGATTTTCTGTTGACAATCCTCTTAAACCTCCCGTCGATGTCGAGCCAGGTGCCGAGTACGCCGCCTACGGCAATGGCCACGATGAAGAGCACGGGGTACTGGCTCTTCGGCAGGTTCTGTACGGTGGCGTTCAGACCGATGGCCAGACTGGCCAGGCCGAGGCCGGTGTAAAGCATGTCCTTGTATTTCTCCTTGATGCCGCGATGGAGGAAGGCTCCTACGAGCGTTCCGGCGATAATGGTACAGGTGTTGACGATGGTTCCAATCATATTCTTGTTTTCTTGCCGCAAAGTTACAAAAATAATCATAACTCATCACTTAAAACTCTAAACTTTTTTGTACCTTTGCAGCAGAATAAGTGGATATGGAGACTGAAAACATCATCACGAGTGCGCAAAACCCGAAGGTGAAGCGCTTGCTGGCTCTGCAGCAGAAATCGTTGGAACGCCGAGAGGCGGGCCTCTTCGTCGTGGAAGGACGCCGCGAACTGGAGCGCTGTCTGGCGGCAGGCTTCGAGGTGGAGACGGTGTTTTGGAGCAGACCCACCCCCCTGCCCCTCCCTGTGAGGGAGGGGAGTAGATGCCATCAGGTGATAGAGGTCTCGCCGAAGGTGTACGAGCGCATGGCCTATCGCGGCAGCACCGAAGGAGTGATTGCCGAGGTGCGCACGCGGCAGTTGCGGCTGGAGGATATCGAGTTGGGCTCGTCGCCGCTGTTGGTGGTACTGGAGAGCGTGGAGAAGCCTGGCAACCTGGGTGCCATCCTGCGCAGTGCCGACGCTGCGGGAGCAACGGCGGTGGTGGTGTGCGACCCGCTCACCGACCTCTACAACCCCAACGTCGTCCGTGCCTCTACGGGTGCGGTGTTCAGCATGCCGATGGTGGCCTGCACGTCAGAGGAGTGCATTCGCTTCCTCAAGGAACACGACATCAGCATCCTCACGGCTCAGCTGCAGGACTCGGAACTCTACTACGACACCGACATGCGTGGCCCCACGGCTATCGTGATGGGCACAGAGGCCACGGGACTCACGCAGCAGTGGCGCCGCGCTGCTTCGGCCCACATCCGCATCCCGATGCTGGGCATCACGGACTCGCTGAACGTCTCGGTGAGTGCCGCCATCCTGCTCTTTGAGGCGGTGAGGCAGAGGGGGAATAGGGAATAGGGAATAGGTAATAGGTAACAGGTAATAGGTAACTGAGTAGAGTAACAGGTGACAGGGCCTCATTACTCATTATTCACTACTCATTACTCATTAAAAAAGTATTATGATTGTAAACATTCTGATGATTGTGGCCGGCGTAGTGCTGGTCTTGTGGGGAGCCGACCGCCTGACCGATGGCGCAGTGGCTCTGGCAGAGCGGATGGAGATTCCGCAGATAGTGATTGGACTGACCATCGTGGCACTGGGCACGTCGGCACCGGAGTTCTGCGTGAGCTTGGTGTCGGCACTGAAAGGCACCGCCGACCTGGCTGTGGGTAACGTAGTGGGCTCGAACATCTTCAACGCCATGCTCATCGTAGGCGTGGCGGCGATGGTGGCTCCGATGACCATTCTGCCTTCCACGGTAAGGAAGGACGTGCCGGTGGCCCTGCTGGCATCGGTGGCGCTGACGGTGATGGTGCTGATGGACGGCAATCTCTCGCGCGTAGATGCGGCGCTGCTCTTCGTGGGCTTCCTGGCCTTCATGTGGGTGACGCTGCGCGGCGCCAAGGGTAGCCATGCCATCGAACAGGAACAGGCTGCGCCGCGCGGCTATTCGGTACTGAAGTCGGTAGGACTGCTGGTGCTGGGACTGGCCTGCCTGGTGGTGGGTTCGAACATCTTCGTCGACGGCGCAACCAGCGTAGCCCAGACGCTGGGCGTGAGCGAGGCCGTGATTGGTCTGACCATCGTGGCCGGCGGTACGTCGCTGCCTGAGCTCGCCACGAGTGTGGTGGCAGCCCGCAAGGGCAACAGCGGCATCGCCATCGGCAATGTGCTGGGCTCCAACGTGCTGAACATCCTGCTCATCCTCGGTGCTGCGGGCCTGATCTGCCCGATGCAGGTGCAGGGCATCACGCTCGTCGACTTCGCGATGATGACGGGTTCGGTGTTGCTGCTGTGGCTGTTCTCCTACACGAAGCTTACCGTGGCCCGCTGGGAGGGTGCCGTGCTCACCGTGCTCTTCCTCGGCTATATGACGTGGCTCGTGGCGGGAGCGGTGTGACAAAGTTGACTCCCTTATATACCTTAACTTCTTTAACTTTCCTGAATATGAGAAAAACCTTATTGACGACGTTGCTCGCCTTTGTGGCTGTCGTATCGGCTTGGGGCGAAGATGTGAAAGTGGCAGCACAGTCCGGCGGACTGACAGCCACGCTGAAGACTGGTGCCAGCATGTCGCTGACGATTGAGAACTGCGGTCATCGGGTGTTCACCTTCGACGATATTGCGCTGACTGCCAACGGAAAGTCGTGCGGCAAGCAGGGCAAGGTGAGCAAGGTGACGCGCAACACGGTGGCCGAGACGCTGCGCCCCGTGGTGCCGCTGAAGCAGGCCGAAATCAAGAACCGCTACAACGAGGCCACCGTGACGTTCCGCGACGGCAGTGCACTCGTGGTCAGGGTGATGGACAACGCCGTGGCCTATCGCTGGCTGTTGCCCAAGACGAAGAGTGCCACGACGAAGGTAGATGGCGAGCAGGTGGTGATGCGTCCTGCTGATGGCTTTGTGGCCCACTATCAGACGTGCGGCTCGTTCAACACTTCGTATGAGGAACCCTACCAGCACAAGCCGCTCGCCGAATGGCAGGCCAGCGGACATCTGGCCACGCTGCCAGCCCTGTTCTCGGCTGCCGACGACTCTGACCAGCAGGTGCTGGTGGGCGAGAGCGACGTCAACGACTATCCCCACATGTTCCTGCGTGGCGAGGCCGAGGGCGTGAAGGCTGTGTTCCCCAACTATCCTGAGCAGTGGGAACCCGCCGGCGATCGCAGCGAGAGAATTACGAAGGAGGGCGACTACATTGCCCTGCACAAAGGCCAGCAGCTGCCCTGGCGCTGGGCCGTGGTGACCAATTCGCGCGGACTCATCGAGCAGACCGTGCCCGTGCAGTTGGCACGCCGCAGCGTGCTGGGCGACACGTCGTGGATAAAGCCCGGGCAGGTGTCGTGGGAATGGTGGAACGGTGCCGCCCCCTTTGGGCCCGACGTCGACTTCAAGGCTGGCTGCAACTACGAGACCTACTGCTACTTTGCCGACTTCGCTGCCCACTACGGCATCAGGTACATCCTGCTGGACGAGGGCTGGGCGAAGAGCACGCGCGACCCCTTCCACGGCAACGACGACCTGCGGCTGCCCGACCTCATCAAGTATTGCGACAGCATCGGGGTGAAAATCATTCTCTGGCTGCCGTGGCTGGCCGTTGAGCAGAACTTCGACACGCTCTTCAAGACCTATGCCGAATGGGGCATCACGGCGGTGAAGATCGACTTCATGGACCACGCCGACCAGTGGATGAACGATTTCTACCGTCGCGTGGTGGCCGAGGCTGCGAAATACAAGATCATCGTGGACTTCCACGGTGCCTTCACGCCTTCGGGACTGGAGCAGGAATATCCTAACCTCATCTCCTACGAAGGCGTTCGCGGTCTGGAGCAGATGGGCGGTTGCGTTCCTGAGAACACCACTTTCCTGCCTTTCATCCGCAATGCCGTGGGTGCTGCCGACTTCACGCCCGGTGGCATGCTGAATATGCAGCCCGAGCACTATCGGTCAGAACGTCCCAATTCGGCTGCCATGGGCACGCGCTGCTTCCAGATGGCACTCTACGTGGTGCTGGAGAGTGGTTTGCAGATGCTGGCCGACAACCCCACGCGCTACTATCAGAATGACGACTGCACACGCTACATCGCCAGCGTGCCCACCACGTGGGACGAGACACGCTGTCTGGCTGCCAAGGCCGGCGAATATGTCGTCGTGGCCAAACGCAAGGGCGAGCAGTGGTTCATTGGTGGCATCACCAACGGCGAGCCGCGCGACCTCACACTGAAGCTCGACTTCCTCGACATGGGCAAGCACCAGCTCACGGCCTACAGCGACGGCAAGAGTGCCGACTATCAGGCTATGCACTATAATAAAAAGGTGAGCGATGTCAACAACACCAGCTACGTGAACATCCACATGGCAAGGAATGGTGGCTGGGCAGGTGTGGTGACCCCTTTTCTTACAAAGGAGATGAAGCGCCAGATGGCTGCTTCGGGTTCAAAAGGACCATTGCGTCTGGTGCAGGGCCCTGGTCCCATTCGTCCTATAGATTCCGAGCAGGTGTTTGAAGTTGTCGAGCAGATGCCCTCCTTTCCTGGTGGATTTGTGGCCATGAAGGATTTTCTGGAGAGCAATTTAAAGTATCCCGACGAAGAATGCGTGTCTGGTAGGACTATAGTTAGCTTTATCGTCGAGAAAGACGGCTCCCGCAGCAATGTCTGTGTCACGAAAGCCCTTTCTCCCCTCTGCGACAAGGAAGCCGTGCGCCTCATCAAGAGCATGCCCCGCTGGGTCCCTGGTAAGCAAAATGGCCACTTGGTCAGAGTGCACTACAACGTCCCAGTGTCGTTTAGGGCGAAGTAAAAAATCAATATAGGCGTTCCGCGCAAGATGCTTTTTCCTTTGGTTTTGTAATGATGAAGCAGGTAAAAGGATCTTTGCAGCGGAACGCAATTTTTTCACAGGCGGTTCTTCTCGGCATTGCCGGCGCCGGTGCCACGATAGCGCGACGGGGTGACGTTGAAGCGGTAGCGCAGCGACAGCGAGACGTGGCGCGAGTCGTTGTCCTCCATCTTTTGGAACATCATGCGGTTGCTGTAGAGCGTGAAGCGGTTGATGCCACCATTGAAGAGGTCGTTGCCCGATAGCTTCACGTTCAGCCGACGCTTGAAGAAGTCTTTGCTGACGCTGATGGAGAGCATGGCGTTGCCACGATGTTGCCCAGCTGCAAGGCGAGCATCGGGCGATTGAAACTCTTCTCTTCATCAAGGAACTGCGACTTGAACCACGGCTTCATCAGCATGACGTTCCATTGTGGTGTCCACGTAGCAGCACTACTGATTTTTACATTCTTCTGCGCGCCTAGCGTGACCGTGAGCCAGTCGGCATGGTCGTAGTTCTTGTAGGTCACGAAGTTCACCTTGCTGTCCTCGGGCAGACTCTCTGCCGTGTAGAGGATCGGATCGATGCTGCGAGTGAAGTTGGTGCTCAGGAAGAGCCATCGCCACATCGCCGTGAGGTTGAACTGATGATACTTCACGGGCTGCAGGTAGGGATTGCCCGTCTGCATGTTCAGCCGGTTCTCGTAGACCACATCGCTGCTCAGCTGCCAGTAGCTCGGACGCGTGGTGCGCTTGGAGTAGCTGAGTGAAAGCCCCACTCCCGCTCCCTCCCCGCGCATGGGGAGTTGTGTGGAGACAGCCAGCGACGGGAACAAACCGTCGTACGAGCGGCTTTGGTCATTGCGCCGCTCTCCGCTGACGAAGTATTCCGACTCCACGTGCTCGTAGCGCAGACCGGCCTGCAGTTGCAGGCGGCCTAGTTGCTGCCGCAGTTCCACGGATGTAGCCTTCTCGGTTTTTGAAGTCATTGGTCCACTGCGTATAGGTGAATTCCTCGCCAACCTCTATCTGCCCTTTCCACAGCGGATGGCTCACGATAAGTTTCTCTGCCATCATGCGGCTTCGCGTCAGGTTGTCGATGCTGACGTCGCGGTCGTCGTACTCCTCGCTCAGTTCCTGCTGCGTGGTGAGGTTGTGCTGATGGCGGAAGGAGTAGTCGGCATTGAAGTCGATGTCAGCCTTGCCCATCTTTCCTACAAAGTAAAGGTTCACCTGATGGAGCGGCATGCCCTTGGCTCGTTTCAAGCTGTGGTTTGTCAAATGGTCGTAGATGTCGCCATTGGCTTGCAGGTCATCGTCATAGTCGCTCCAAGTCTTCACGTAGTCATAGGTGTTCTGATAGAAGCCGCCAAAAGAATTGTTATCGTTAAACTGGTAGTTGAAGCCGAAGCGGCCTTCGAGGAATGGATTGTAAACCTTGTCCCTCTGCTTGTTGGTAATTACCCACAACGTGTCGGCAAAGACGGTTTGCTCGAACTCGCCCGTCTCCCACCGTTTGTTGTAGGCTCCGAAGAGGTTGGCGAAGAGCTCCAGGTGGCCCATGCGATAAGTCAGGTTCAGGCGCTCGTTGTTCTGATAGCCGTGGCTCTTGCGGCTCCACGACGTCAGCTCCACGCCCAGACCCTCGCCGGCAGCCCGACGGGTACGGATGACGATGACCGCCTGCACCGTGGCATCGTAGCGTGCACCGGGATTCTGCACGACCTCCACCGAACGGATGAAGTCCGACTGGATGTTACGCAGTTCCTGCAGGTCGGAAAGCTTTCGGTTGTTCACGTAGATGAGCGGCACGCCCTTGCCCAGAATCTCGAAGCTGTCGCCTTTCTTCGAAATCATCGGCACGCGCGAGAGCACATCCTCGGCTGTGCCCAGGCGCTCCATCACGGTGCCTTCGACGTTCATGACGAGCGTGTTGCCGTCGAGCTTCACCTTCGGACGCTCACCCTCCACCGTGACGCCGTTGATGGTGTAGCTCTCAGGCTGCAGGCGGATGGTGCCGAGGTGCTCACGGCTGCTCTGCCGCCACACGGTCTTGTAGCCCACGAAGGAGATGCGGGCAAGGACGGCCGTCTGCTCAATCGGTATAGCGAAGTAGCCGCTTTCGTTGCTTACGCCACCGCTGAGCAGCGCAGAGTCAGCAGCATTCATCACGGCCACGTTGGCATAGGCCACGGGAAGCCCCTGCTCGTCGACGATGGTGCCCGTCAGGTGGCGGTCGGTCTTATGGGTGCACTCCACGTAGAGCTCCCTTTCTCCACGCTTGACGACCCGGATGGGATAGAACCCCACGACCTGCTGAATGGCGTCGGGCAGCGACTGGTGACGGATGGTGGTGGTCACGCGGAAGTCTTCCAGCTCGTTGTAGAGGAAGCTGACCGTGTAGTCGGGCGACAGTTGGCTGAGGTCGCGCAACACCTCGGGCATGGCTACGTTTCGGTAGCTGCGCGTAATCTTCTGCGCCTGCACCTGGGCAAGGCAGCAAAGGAGCATGAGAATGGTGACGAGATGCTTCATCTGACTATTAGTTTTCCGTTCTCGACGACCATCGTGACGTGCTCGAACATGTTCAACTTCTCGACTACTTCCTGCAGGCCGTCCTTCTGGTTCCACGCGTAGTAGAAACGCAGCTGGCGGGCCTCGTCGTTTTCAATCTCCATCGGCAGGTGGTGATAGGCGGCTATGCGCTTGGCAATGCTGTCGAGTGACACATTGTCGAAGACGACGGTCTCAGCGACAGCAGCCGTATCGGTGCTGATGGTGTCGGCAGGCACGACGGGCTGATGTGAAGCCGTTGTCGGCATCTCCTGAGCCGTTGTCTTCGCCTTATCTGCTGCCTGCTGGCGCACGATGTGGATGGCAGCGAGCGCAATGCCAGAGAGCATGAGGACTCCGATGAAGATGGCGGCAATCCTTCGGAATGGAAATTGGAAAGAGGAAAATTGAGAATGGGGGCGCTCGTCAGAATTGTCAATGAGCAATTCTCCATTTTCCATTTCGAACGACTGTTGCCACTCGGCTTCAATCTGTTCGTCGGTGAGCAACTCGCAGGCGCGGGCAGCGTCGAGGGCACCGCGCGTCTTCGCCATCAGCTCGTAGAGCTCGCGGCACTCGTTGTCCTCGAGTATCTGCTGCCATTCGGCGGCACTGTAGTCATGTGGGTGCTCCAGCATCTGGAGCAGAAGGTCGGTCTTGTTCATGGGTGCTTCGGGGTTTTAAGATGTTCGCGTAATGATTCCAGCGCACGGCGCAGATGCTTATAGACAGTGGTCTCGCTGACCTGCAGCTCGCGGGCTATCTCGCTGAAGGTGAGGCCGTCGCGGAAATGCCGTAGAATGATGGTGCGGCACACGGGCGGCTGCAGCAGGCCGACGGCATCGGCCAGTCCCTCAGCCTCTTCGCTGAGTTGCTGTTCGGAGAGGGCGGCGGTCTCGAGGTCGAGCTGATAGAGGTGCTGGATGCGCTCCTGAATCTGTCGGTTGCGCATCAGGTTGAGACATCTGTAGCGTACGCAGGTGAGCAGAAAAGCCTGGGCCGACTCCTCGCGCATGGGGCGTGGGTCGCTGAGCAACTGTGCAAAGACGTCGTGCACCACGTCCTTGCTCTCGGCATCGTCGTGCAGCAGTAGGATGGCCAGTCGGTACATCTGCCGGTAATGCTGTCGGAACAGCTGCTGAATGAGTTCTTTTCGTTCGTTCATACACAAGTAATACACATGAACACGCATTTTACTAAACCCGAGAAGCAAAAAAAAGTAACAAAGTAACAACTCTTCCATTGTTACCTTGTTCTTTCTCCACTGCGTTACGAAAGCGTCTCCTTCGTCGCCGTGGTCCCTTGTTACTTTGTTACTTTGTCACTTTGTCTTTACTCTCCGTAGATTTCGGCGAGCTTCTTGCCGAGGGCTTCGCCGCGCAGGTCGCGGGCAACGACCTTACCTGTGGGGTCGACGAGCAGCGACGAGGGGATGGCATTGATGCCATAGGTGGAGGCAGCGATGGTCTGCCAGAACTTCAGGTCGGAGAGGTGCACCCAGTTGAGTTCCTTCTCCTTGATGGCCTTCACCCAAGGCTCCTTGGCGCGGTCGAAGGAGAGTCCTACGACGTTGAAGCCCTTTGCCTTGTACTTCTCGTAGTTGGCCTTCACGTTCGGCATCTCCTGCATGCAGGGACCGCACCACGAAGCCCAGAAGTCGATGAGCACGTAGTTGCCCTTGCCCACGTATTCGCTGAGCTTGTGAGGATTGCCGTCGACGTCGTTCTCCTCGATGTCGATGAACTGCTGGCCCACGATGGCCTGCTTCTTCTCCTCTTGCTCCAAGTATTTCTTCACGGGAGCCACCATCGGATGGTTGGCGTAGGCGTACTTGTCGCTGAGCAGCTCCTTCAGTTCGTCGAGTTCGAAGTCGTACATGACGTTGCGGATGAAGGCTGCGGGGATGATGTTGTCGGGGTTCTCCTTAATGGCCGTCTTGCAGAGGTCGGTGAGCTGCTGCGAGATGGGCTCGAGCGAAGCCTGGATGGTAGGCACCATCGCCTGCAGTTCCTCCTGCGACTTGCCTTCACGCTGAGCCTGTATGTAAGGCTCGATGATGGCCTGCTGGGCTTTCTCCAGTGTGGTCATCTTCTGCATGTAGCCGCCGAACTTCTCGTTCAGGGCCGAGCCTTTCAGTGCGCCTGTGGTGAGGTCGATGGTGACGGGCTCGCCGTCGACGATGAACAGCGTGGGCTCCATGCCTGCGGTTAGTCCCATGAAGGCGTTGCGGGGAGCCTTACCCGTGTAGGCGAACTTGCCGTCGGCAACCTTCACGCTGTCGGCAATGTCGCGCGGATTCCTCGGGTCGACGACGTACACCATCTTTGCATCAGCAGCACAGGTGCCGCTGACGGTGTAGCTGATTTCCTCGCCGGTCATGGCAGCTGCGGGCTTGCCCTTCTGCGGCACAATCTTCTTGGCCGGAACTGACTTCTGTGCACAAGCCGACAGACAGATGATGCCGGCGAGTGCGAAAGTGAATAGTTTTTTCATTCTTTTCCTTATTTGTTATTAGTTGATTTCAAATTAGGAGTGTAGACAAAAGTCTCACTTCTTGTGTGCCTCGCCCCCTTCCCCTCAGGCAGGGGCTGGGGAGTAGGCACCCCCTTACTGGTACTTCTTGCCCGAGCCCCAGGCATCGCCGACCTTCTCGCCAACGACGCGGTAGGTGTTCTTCGACGAATCGAAGACGATGGGCTGCAACTTGCCGAGATCGATGTTGCCCTCTGCATCGAGGATGCTCTCATCGGCACTCATGTTCACCACTTCGCCAACGACGCGGGCACCGCCCTGTTCATCCTCGTCGAACGTCACGACGCGGCACTCCAGCGTGAGCTTGTACTCGTTGATGATGGGTGCGTCGACGTTAGGACTCGGCGTGATGGTGAAGCCAGCCTTGGCCACTTTGTCAGGCACGTCGTTGCCCGAAACAATGCCGAAGTAGTCGCTCTCAGCCACATCGGCCTTCGTAGCGAAGCTCACGGTGAAGGCCTTCTTCAGACGGATGTTGTCAGTCGTCTTGTGCTTGGACAGTTCGAAGGTGATGTGCTTCGGCCCGCACTGGCCACCCCAGGCAGCCATCATCACGTCGGGTGTGCCCTCGGCGTCCCATGTGGCAATCATGATGGCGGGCAGCGGTGTGATCACCGTCTTGTCGGCGAAGTTCTTGCGGCCTTCCACTTCCTTCACTTCCACCTTCTCGGAGGCGGGATTCTCGTTCACGTTGGCGTCTGCCTTCTGCTCCTTCTGAGAGCATGCCCCGCAGACCAGGGCTCCTGCGATGAGCAGGATGCTGAATGTTTTCTTCATGTTATTATTAATGTTGTTACTTTGCCAACAGTTGCGTGCGGATGTCGAGCTCCATGTCCTTCACCGTGGCGGTGGGCTCGTAGCGTGCGATGACGCGGTAGTCGCTGAGCGAAACCTCCTGGCCGGCGTCGTTCTTCACTCGGATATCGTAGATGCCTTGTGCCGCCAGCTGCATTGCGCCGGCAACCATGATCAGGCAGAGAGTCAATAGTCTTTTCATTTTTCCGTTTTTTGTTTTGTTTCTAGTTTCTAGTTTCTGGTTTATTGTTCCAACTGACAAAAGTACGAAAAAGATTACAGAAGGCAACGAAAAAGGTAGTTAAAGAAACAAAAATCACCGTCAATCAAGCAAAAAACGCGCGTTGACCTTTGCCCTTTCAACTTTTCTTTGTACCTTTGCACCCGCTTTTACGGCAACGAACATTTTTTTATTCACCAGCGCCTACGGGCGTGAGGGGTACTTGCGAAGTCGAAAGACCACCCCCTTTAACAAAACAAGAACAATGAACAAAAAAGTTAGTGTGCTTTTCCTGTTCCTGAGCCTTCTGTTCTGCGTGTGCCTGATCACATCGAACCTGCTGGGAACAAAACAAATACAAGTGGGCCCCATAGCACTGACGGGCGGAGTGCTTGTATTTCCCGTGAGTTACATCATCAACGACTGCGTGAGCGAAGTGTGGGGATTCCGCATGACGCGCCTGCTCATCTGGATGGGATTCTTGATGAACTTCTTCGTCGTGGCCGTCTGTGCGCTGTGCGACTGGATTCCCGGTGCCAGCTACTGGCAGTTCGACGAGCAGTTCCACTACGTGTTCGGCCTGGCGCCGCGCATTGCTGCCGCGTCGTTCCTGGCCTTCCTGTGCGGCTCGTTTGTGAATGCTTACGTGATGAGCCGCATGAAGGTGCGCGACCAGGGTCGCCGTTTCACGCTGCGTGCCGTGCTCAGCTCTGTCTTTGGTGAGGTCATCGACTCGCTCATCTTCTTCCCCCTGGCGCTCGGAGGTGTCATCCCCTGGGAGGCCATGCCGGCAATGATGTTCTGGCAGGTGGTGCTGAAGACCGCTTACGAGGTGGTGGCACTCCCGCTCACCGTGCGTGTGGTGCGCTTCGTGAAACGATATGAGCAGACCGACGTCTACGACGAGAACATCAGCTACAACGTGCTGAAGGTGTTTTCGATATAATCAAGGAGGTCAAGGAGTTCAGGGAGTTGCAAGGAGTTCAAGACATTACCCTTGTTGGTTCCCCTCTCCTTCAGCAACAGGACTATTGTCTTGAACTCCTTCTAAAAAAATAATAAACCAATGAGTGAATTATGGAGTTCAAGGAGTTCAGGGAGTTGCAAGGAGTTCAAGACATTACCCTTGTCGGTTCCCCTCTCCTTCAGCAACAGGACTATTGTCTTGAACTCCTTGAACTCCTTGCAACTCCTTGAACTCCTTAAAAAATAAATAACCCAACTATGAGTGAAAACAGAAAAACGGAGGGCTTGAAAGCCCTTGGCCGCGAGACAGGATATCTCGAGACCTACAACCCCAATGTGCTGGAAACATTTGAGAACAAACATCAGGACAACGACTACTGGGTGCGCTTCAACTGCCCGGAGTTCACGTCCGTGTGCCCCATCACCGGACAGCCCGACTTTGCCGAGATACGCATTGCCTACATCCCCGACAAGCGCATGGTGGAGTCGAAGAGTCTGAAGCTCTACCTCTTTTCTTTCCGCAACCACGGCGACTTCCACGAGGACTGCGTGAACATCATCATGAAAGACCTCGTGCGTCTGATGGACCCGAAGTATCTGGAGGTGCGCGGCATCTTCACGCCCCGCGGCGGCATCGCCATCTGGCCCTATGCCAACTATGGCCGTCCCGGCACGAAGTGGGCCGAGTTGGCCGAGCGCAAGCTGATGGAGCAAGAATAATCTGGAAAAAAGCGGGTGCGGTGACAATAAAAAGCGGGAAGGCGACGTTATCATTTATGTAAATCACATAACAAATAAAAGCAAATGATGAAACGATTATCCATTCTCGTGGCTGTGCTCACTGTTTCCCTCATGACACTGGCACAACCCTCAGCAGGCAGTTTTTCCCTGATACCGCGCCTCGGCGTGAACTTCGCCAACATGACCAACGACGAGGTGGTGGTCGACCTCATGCAGCAAGAACACACCCTGAAGTCGCGCATCAAGCCCGGCCTCATGGTTGGCTTCGATGCCGAATATCAGGCCACCAGCGACCTCTTCATGAGTCTCGGCTTGCAATACAGCCGGCAGGGCTCGCGTTTTCCCGATTTTGAGCGCAAGGACGGCGAGTTCGTTGAAGGCTACAGCGACTGGCATACCGACCTGGATTATCTCAACGTGCCCCTGCTCTTCGGCTATCGCATAGCGAAAGGCTTCTCGGTGAAGGCTGGCCTGCAACTCGGCCTGCTGCTCGGCGGAAAGGAGAAAATGTCGTATACGGACATCACCATCCTCGACGGCGGCACACGCAAGCAGGGTAATGCCGTCCCGCTCGAGACCGATGTCAAGGACGTCTATAAGAGCGTTGACCTGTCGATTCCCCTCGCCTTGAGCTACGAGTTTGAGAACGTCATCCTTGATGCTCGCTACAACTTCGGACTATCGCGCATTCATCAGCTCGACGTCGTGAAGTCGCGCAACAGCGTCATCCAACTCTCCGTGGGCTATCGCTTCCAGGTGATGTAGGCAAGCCGATAGCCCGCTGGCTCTTTCGCGTTCGTAAGCGCTAAGTCCCTTTTGCGGCTCCTTCGCCCCTCTCTTTGCTGCGAAGTGTCAAAAAAACTTGCCTGTCAACCCCCTTGTAGATTTAAAAATTCTCGACCAGAAAAACTTTTTTCGCAAATACGGCCGTAATTTGGCAAAGTCTCTAATGCGTTGTAGGTCAAACTGTTAGCTTTTTGAGACCCCCAACCCCCTATGTTAGGGGGCCAGAAACCATAGGTTTAGACCATGTAAAGCATAGGTTTAGTCGCTCTATCTCTATGCTCTGTATGCTCTATCTCATAGCTTTGTATCGCAGAAACCTATGGTTTAGCCGAGTCAAGCCATAGGTTTAGCTGGATTCCCTTCCCTTTAGGGAGGGGTTAGGGGTAGGCTCCCGATGTTTCACGCGCTAGTTTGATGTTTCACGCGGCGGTCGTTTTGTCGGAAAAATTCATAAAAGGGCATAAAGGGCATAAAGGGCATAAAGGGGAGTGGAAGGGCGTAAAAACGCATAGGAGGGCTGAGGTCAGTACTTGAAGCTCGAGCCACCTACGAACTCGCGCATGATGCTGGTGGGCGGTATCTCCTTGTCGCTCACGGGGATGAAGTAGTGGAGGAACTTCAGCAGGCGGTGAGCATCGGTGTACTCGGGGCAGTTCTTCGGCACCGAGGCGAGGATGATTTCGGCATGCGGACGCAGCACGGCGAACTCGATGTTCAGCGCCGAGTTGAACATTACATCGGCCGACTCCTGATAGGGGAATATCCACTGGTCTTCGGCTTGGCAGACGTTGGGCCACTGGCTGATGGTCTGCTGGGCGGTGAAGGCTCCCTTGTTGTAGTCACGGATGATGCGACGCAGCAGGCGGTTGTCGCGCACGGGAATCCAGTTGTGGTCGTCGAGCGAGATGCTGGTGAGGGCGGAGATGTAGATCTTGAACTTCGCCGAGTCGGGGATGGCCTGCGTCAGCAGTGGGTTCAGGGCGTGGATGCCCTCAATGATGAGCACGGTGTCGCCGGAGAGTTTCAGCTTCTTGCCGTTCCACTCGCGCTTGCCGGTGGTGAAATTATACTCAGGCACCTCGACGCGCTCGCCCTGCATGAGGCGCTGCAGGTGGTCCTGCAGCAGCCGGTATTCCACGGTTTCTATGTTGTCGAAGTCGTAGTCGCCGTTGGGAAGGAGCGGTGTGTCGGTACGGTTGACGAAGTAGTCGTCGGTGCTGACGGAGTAGGGGCGCAGTCCGCAGGCCAGCAACTGTATGGAGAGTCGCTTGCAGAACGTGGTCTTGCCCGAGCTGCTGGGTCCCGTGATGAGCACCATGCGCACGGGGTTCTCCTCACGGTGGAAGCGACGCTCTATCTCCTCGGCTATCTGCACAATCTTCTTTTCCTGTAGTGCTTCAGAGACCTGAATGAGTTCCGAGGCGTGCCCCTTCAGGATGGCTTTGTTGACGTCGCCGGCGTTGGAGAGTCGCATGATGATGTCCCAACGCGTCTTCTCAGCAAACATCTCGTAGGTCTTCGGCATGTCCACCTTCTCGGCCAGTCGCGACGGATCGTTCCAGTCGGGCACGCGCAGCAGCATGCCGTCGTGGTAGGCCTCCAGTCCCCAGACGGTCAGATAGCTGGCCGAGGGCACGAGCGGTCCGTAGAAGAAGTCGGCCGTGTCGCCCAGCATATAGTAATCGGAGTAGATTTGTCCGCTCGTCTCCAGCAACTTCACCTTGTCGGAGAAGCCCCGCTCAGCGAAGATGCGCACGGCCTCCTCTGTGGTGGCTTCATTGCGTCGGAACGGCATGTCGAGGTTGATGATTTCCTGCATGCGCTCGCGGATATGCTGGATGTCGTCCTCGGTCAGTGCGTCGTTGCCGCGCTTCTTGAAGTTGCAGTAGTAGCCGCGCGAGATGGTGTGCTCGATGAAGAGCTTCGAACCGGGGAAGAGGTCCTGCGTGGCCTTGTAGAGCACGAAGCAGAGCGAGCGCACGTAGACGCGGTGGCCGGGTCCCTCGCGGGCATCGAGGAACTCTACGTCGCGGTTCTGGTAGAGCCGGAACTTCAGTCCCTGCGTGGTGTTGTTGACTAATGCCGCCACGACGGGATTCTGCATCTGCAGGTCGTCGGCAAACTCTTGGTAGACATCGAGGAGCGAGGTCCCCTCGGGGAAACTCTTGGTGATGTTGTTGTTCTTACAGCGGATCTGGAGCATGGTATTTTAGTTTAGAGTTTAGAGTTTAGAGTTTAGAGTCAGTTTTGTAGTTGAGAGTTTAGAGTCAGTAGGGAGAGTTCTTTCTCCGCTGCGCTACGAAAGCGCCCCTGCGGGTCGAGCGGAGAGTTTAGAGTTTCGGAAACTCTGCAAGTGCGGCCTGAAAGGCTAATGAGCTGTAGCTCAGGGCGTGCCCTGGGTGGGAGTTTAGAGTTTTACCAGCTTTTCAGTTTTCAAGTGTAATCATAAACTATTCCCTATTCACTCTTCACTCTTCACTGCTGACTAGTGCTTCGACGAAGGTGCGGGTGACGCTGAAGGAGCGGTCGGCCACCTGCGACCAGAAGTCGTGATACTGCGAGGCGTCGGTGTCGCGCAGGGGAATGTCGCTGATCACGCGAAAGGAGATGAACGGCACGTGATACGTGTAGCAGGTCTGGGCAATGGCGCACGACTCCATGTCGACCGCCCGTGCCTCGGGGAAGTGACCGACGATCTCGCGCATCTTCTCCTTCGAGTCTACAAACCAGTCGCCGGTGACGATGAGGCCGGTCTTGATGGAGAGGGCGGGCTGGCTTTGGGCAAGCGCTTGTGCCACGCTGAGCATCCGCTTGTCGGCGGGGAAGCGGGCAGGCATGCCCTGCACCTGGCCGTACTGCGTGCTGTCGTCGATGGCACGTCCGCAATAGACGTCGTGATAAACAAGTTCAGAACTGGCAACGACATCCTGCACGCAGAGGTCGTCGCCGTTGCCGCCGGCACAGCCGCTGGAGATGATGGCGTCGGGCTGGTGCTGGCGAATCATCTCGGCCGTGCCGATGGCCGCGTTCACCTTGCCGATGCCGCACTGCATAACTACAAACCGAGGGTCGTCGCCGAAAACCTTCTGCAGCGCGCGCAGTTCCTTCTCCATAGCAACAATGATTCCTATCTTCATAATGGTCAAGAATTGATTCGTAATGGTTTCACCAATGGATAATCGTGCTGCAAAGATACAAATAAAAGTTGAGAGAAGCGAGGTTGAGTGTTGAGAGTTTTTCGTGAAACGGGAGCCTTTTAACTTCTTTAACTACTTTCAGCCTAAAAATTGAACCTTGGACTTTGAACTTTAAACTTTTCTTTGTACCTTTGTGGGCAAATATAAACGTTTATATGCAACTTATGGAAAAACTGAAGAAGTATCTGCCAGATGTGTTGGCAGTAGTGTTGTTTGCGGTCATCGCCTTCGCCTATTTCATGCCTGCTGACCTGGAGGGGCGCATTCTGTATCAGCACGATACGTCGGCAGGTCGTGGTGCCGGACAGGAAGCATTGGAATACCTGCAGAAGACGGGCGAGCGCACCCGTTGGACCAATTCCACGTTCAGCGGCATGCCTACCTACCAGACGTCGCCCTCGTACAAGAGTACCGACCTGCTGTCGAAAGTGATGGATGCCTACCACCTGTGGCTCCCGGAGAACGTGTGGTTTGTTTTTGCCTATCTTTTGGGCTTCTACATCCTGATGCGTGCCTTCGACTTCCGACGCGAACTGGCCGTGCTGGGCAGCATTGTCTGGGCCTTCAGCAGTTATTTCTTCATTATCATTGCGGCCGGCCACATCTGGAAGGTGTGGGCGCTGGCCTATCTGCCGCCGATGATTGCCGGCATCGTGCTGGCCTACAGGGGCAAGTACCTGTGGGGCTTCATCCTGACGGCGCTCTTCGCCGCCTTTGAGGTGAAGGCCAACCACGTGCAGATGACCTACTATTATCTGTTCCCGATAGCGATGATGGTGGTGGCGTTCATCGTGCAGAGTCTGACCAACCGCTATGCCGAGGCCACTGGCTGGAAGCACGTCGTGAAGGCCACGGCGGTGTGTCTGGCTGCCGGTGCCATAGGTATTCTGATAAACATTTCCAACCTCTATCATACGTGGGAGTATTCGAAGGAGACTATGCGTGGAAAGAGCGAACTGGTGAAGCCCAACACGGGCAACCAGACGTCGAGCGGACTGGAGCGCGACTACATCACGCAGTGGTCGTACGGCATCGGCGAGACGTGGACGCTGCTCATTCCGAATACCAAGGGCGGCGCCTCGGTGCCCCTGGCCCGCAACGAAAAGGCCATGCAGAAAGCCGACCCGAACTACCTGCCGCTGTATCAGCAGATCGGGCAATACTGGGGCGAGCAGCCCATGACGAGTGGCCCGGTCTACGTGGGTGCCTTCGTGCTGATGCTGTTTGTGCTGGGACTGCTGGTGGTGAAAGGTCCTATGAAGTGGGCACTGCTTGCTGCCACGATTCTTTCTATCATGCTCTCGTGGGGTAAGAACTTCATGGGGCTCACCGACTTCTTTATCGACCACGTGCCGATGTATGCGAAGTTCCGCACGGTTGCCTCGATCCTCGTCATTGCTGAGTTCACGATTCCGCTGCTGGCCATGATGGCCCTCGGCAAGGTGCTGGGCAACGGCTGGTGGGGAAGTGCTGCTGCGCAGCGTTCAAATGGTGCTTCGCACGTTGAAGGTTCAAATGCTGCTGCACAGCGTTCAAATGGTTCGAAGTACTTGAAGCCGGTGCTCATCAGCTATGCGCTGACGGCTGGTTTCTGCCTGCTGTTTGCGCTGATGCCCGGCGTGTTCTTCGGCAACTATGTTTCCACGCAGGAGATGCAAGCCCTTTCGCAGTTCCCGCCGGAACAGCTGAATCCGCTGCTCAGCAACCTGCGTGCCGTGCGCGAAGGCATCTTCACGGCCGACTGTTGGCGCTCGTTCCTGGTGCTGACCATCGGTACGGCCCTGTTGCTCTGGGCTCTGCGCAGCAAGCAGAAGTCGTCGCAGCTGTATGCCGTGTGCGGCATTGCCCTGCTCTGCCTGATTGATATGTGGACGGTGAACAAGCGCTACCTGAACGACTCGATGTTCGTAGAAAAGAGCGTGCGCGAATTGCCGCAGGAGATGACCAATACCGACAAGATGATACTGGAAGACAAGTCGCTGGACTACCGCGTGCTGAATCTCGCTTCCAATACGTTCAACGAGAACGAGACCTCCTATTATCACAAGTCCATCGGTGGCTATCATGCTGCCAAGCTGCGCCGTTATCAGGAACTGATAGAAGCCCACATCGCTCCCGAGATGCAGAAGCTGATGCCTGCCATTGTGGACGCACAGGGTGACATGACGCAGGTGGCTGGCGACTCGATTTATCCTGTGCTGAACATGCTCAACATGAAATACATCATCATGCCGCTGCAGGGTGGTCAGACGGTGCCCATCATGAATCCTTACACTTATGGCAACGCGTGGTTCGTAGACAAGCTGACCTACGTGCAGAACGCCAACGAAGAGCTGGACCGCGTGGGTAAGATTGACCTGCGCCACGAGGCTGTGGCCGATGCGAAGTTCAAGGAACAGCTGGGCGAGGCCCAGTTGCAGGACACCGCCTCGGTGGTGACACTGACTGCCTACGAGCCTAACGAGCTCGCCTACGACGTGCGCTCAGGCAAGGGCGGCGTCGTGGTGTTCTCGGAAATCTACTATCCCGGCTGGACAGCCACGGTGGACGGCAAGCCCGCCACGCTGGGGCGCGTCAACTATGTCCTGCGTGCGCTGAACCTGCAGCCCGGCGAGCATAAGGTCGTGCTGACGTTCAAGCCTTCCTCCATCAAGCGCACCGAGAGCATTGCCTATGCCGCTTCGGCCGTCTTGCTGCTGGCTGTCGTGGGAGGACTGGTGGTGCATTTCAGGAGAAAAGAACGCTGACACAAACTAAAATATTGACTGAAAATGAAAACGAAATTTTTGATGGTGGCAGGTCTGTTTCTTGCCGCCGCAGCAATGGCCCAGACCGAGCGGGCGTCGTCGAGCCAATATCTCACCACGCTGTCAAACAGCGATGTCGTCGTGCCGTTCCGCATCAGCGATGAGGGTGTGAAGCTGCCCGTGCGTTGGGGCATGGACGTGGCATGGCGCAACGACCAGAACATGCGCAAGGGTATCAACCACATCGGTCGCGAGAATCTGTCGCTGGTGCGTGGCAGTTTCCGCTATGGCGAAAAACTGGCGGGCGACACAGCGCTGACCAGCAATCAGGCCAATATGCTCCGTAAACGTATGCAGACCACCAATATCATGAGCGATACCGTAGACATCATCCTGAACTCCGACCAGGAGGCAGGCATCGACGAAAGCTGGTATGGCACCACCGGCAATGCGAATGTGGACCATTGGGTTGCCATGATCAGTGCTCACATCGACTATATCCACAAATACTACCCGAAGCATCGCGTGATAGGTGTGTCGCCCTTCAACGAGCCCGACTACACCGACTGGAAGCAGGGCAGCAAGGCCAATATGAAGGAGATATCGCGACAGCTGAAGGAGAAATATCCCAGACTCCTCATCACGGCGGGCAACACGCTGAACTGCGATCAGGCCCTGTCGTGGTATAATGCCGTGAAGCCCTACGTCGACTGGGGCTGCACCCATCAGCTGGCAGGCTCCTTCGATACCTATGCCAAATTCTTCTCGCAGGTGGCGGCCGACGGCAACTATGGTTATGCCGACGAGTTGCACAACGTGGGCGAAGCTATGGTGGGTGCCGAGTACGGCATGCAGGCCGGCGTGTGGTGGGGCTTCGACAGCCGTGCCCGCGGTGAGTTCTGTCACATCAGCAACCACGGCTCGCGCATCGGCTACGGCGAGAACCGCGCCAAGTGGACGTCGGCATCGGTCTATCGCAACGACGAGACGCAGGACGTGAAAGCCTTCGTCGGTTCCTCTGAGCGTCAGGCCAACACCTCTACGTTCGCCTTTCTCTCGCTTGATCGGGAAGTCTATTTCGACGGTAACGGCCCGCTGCGTGCCTATAACATGGAGATTCCCGGTGGCACGGGCTATCAGAAAGGTCAGACCAATGCCGAACGCGTCATCGACGTATGCTATGGCGAGGATGTGCCGCCGTCGCCCATTGAACCCGGAGTCTACAAAATTATGAACTTCGCCACGTGCGGCGTGGTGGCTGTCAACGGCACTGCCGACGGCCATCCCAACATCAGTCAGATGAAATGGAGCAACTCCAAGGCCCAGCAGTGGAACGTCAGCCTGGTTGATCCGCGCATCGGCGGCGACTACAGCTTCTACAAGATGACCGACGTGCAGAACAACCGCTACATGAACGTGCTGAACAATTCCACCTCGACGGCCAACGTCATCAGCTACAATGCTGGTTGCGCGTCCAACGAGCAGTGGTATCTGGAGTATGCCGGACGGGGCTGCTACTTCATCCGCAACCGTGAGTCGGGACTTTGTCTGGAACTGCTGCAGAAGTCGGTGGCCAACGGTACCAATATTCGTCAGGCTGCCAAGGCTACGACCGATGCCAAGCGCGAGTTGCAGATGTGGCGCCTGCTGCCTCTCGATGCAGCTTGTGAACTCGAAGCGCCTGCCGCTCCCGCAGGACTCTCGGCTGAGGCTTCCAATGCCGCCGTCAGCCTGCGTTGGACTGCCAATGCTGAGGAAGATTTGGCAGGCTACATGGTGCTGCGTGCCGAGAAGGGCTCTGAGCAGTGGAACACCATCGCCCGAAAAGTGGCGACCTGTGAGTATGTCGACAACACGTGCCGACAGGGAGTGGCCTACGAGTATAAGGTGAAAGCCATCGACCGTTCGGAAAATCAGTCGGACTGCTCGGCAGTCGTTGAGGCCAAGCCTACCGGCGAACGGGGTCTGGTGGCTCAGTGGCAGTTTGATGACGCCCTGACCGACGCCACGTCCAATTGTTTCGATGCCGTCAGCGCCACCACGGCCTCCTATCTCGACCAGCACGTCTCTGGCAGCAAGTCGCTCAACTTCAATGGCACCAGCGACTTCGTGCAGCTGCCCTACGAGATTGCCGACATGGACGAGATGACCATCTCCATGTGGGTCTATTGGACCAATCCTACTGTCACGATGGCTCGCCTCTTCGACTTCGGCAACGGCAGTAGCCAGTATATGTTCTTCACACCCCAATCAGGCAGTGGCATGCGCTTTGCCGTGAAGAATGGCGACAAGGAACAGCAGCTCAACTATCGGGTGCGCCTGACTGCGCGGGCATGGAAACATGTTGCTATCACGATGGACGACAGCCGTGCCGTCCTCTATGTGGATGGCGAGGAAGTGGCTTCTACCAGCGACATCAGCGTGAAGCCCAGCGACATCCGTCCTGTGCTCAACTACTTCGGGCGCGGCCAGTCGGCGTCGGATGCCAAGTTCCGCGGCTATCTTGACGATGTGCGCATCTTCAACTACGCCCTTTCGGCCGACGAGGTGAAGGCGCTGAATGATGAAGTCGTCACCGCCATCCCGCAGGTGCAGGGTGATGCAGAGCCGTCGGCTGTCAAAGCCGTTTACGACCTCCAGGGTCGCCGCCAGTACAATCCGTCTGCCCGCGGCATCCACATCCGCCAGCATGCCGACGGCTCGGCCGAGAAAGTTGTTAAGCGTTGAGTGGTTGGAATAAGGGCATAAAGGGAGTATAGATCTCTGAACTCAAAGAGACGAGACTAATGTCCTTTTATGCCCTTCCACTCCCTTTTAAACCCTTTAATCCCTTTCAAATGAAAAAACTTTTGTCCCTCCCCCCCAATCTCGTAGATTGTTTCCACGATGTCACGGGTTTGTCCCGCGATGAATATTTCTGTTCCAACGATCCCGTTGGCCACAAGCTCGGGTCGGGTGGAGGGACGGCATGGCTCCTGCAGCAGGCATATCAGGCTCAACTTGCCACAACACCCACCCCCAGCCTGACACCCACCCCCAGCCTGACACCCACCCCCAGCCCCTCCCGAGGGGAGGGGGGCTTAGATACTCCTACGATAGGAAAAGGCAACTCACAAGCTAATCAAGCTCCCCTCCCCTCGGGAGGGGCTGGGGGTGGGTGTCAGGTTGGAGATGGATTTCTGACCTGGCTCTCCCGCGAAAAGCGCATCCTACTGCATGCCGGCGGTCAAAGCCGTCGGTTGCCGGCCTATGCGCCGTCGGGAAAGGTGCTCACGCCGATACCCGTGTTCCGATGGGAGAGGGGACAGCGCCTGTCGCAAGACCTGCTGTCGCTGCAGGTGCCCCTCTACGAGCGCATCATGCAGGCAGCTCCCGAACGACTGCACACAATGGTGGTCAGCGGCGATGTTTTCATCCGCGCCACCCAGCCTTTACAGCCCATTCCCGATGTCGACGTCGTCTGCTATGGTCTTTTCCTAAATGCCGAGACAGCCAAGAACCACGGCGTATTCGTTTCGTCGCGCCAGACGCCGTCGGTGCTGAAGTGCATGTTGCAGAAGCCGTCGGTGGACACGCTCAACGACCTGCTGCGCGACCATCTCTGGCTGACCGATATCGGTGTGTGGTTGCTCAGCGACCGTGCTGTGGAAGTGCTGATGAAGAAGACCCACCTCCCTGAAGAGAAGGGCGATGGGGTGGGGCTTCATTTCTACGACCTATACACCGACTTCGGCGGTAGCCTTGGCACCGACCCCACCTATGCTGACAGCGAGGTGGCTCAACTCTCTGTGGCCATCCTCCCCCTGCCTGGTGGCGAGTTCTATCACTTCGGCACGTCGCGCCAGATCATCTCTTCGACATTGGCCATCCAGAATCTCGTCAGCGACCAGCGCGAGATTCTTCATCACGGCCGCAAGCCCCATCCTTCCATCTTCCAGCAGAACGCCATCAAGGACACGCCCTTCACAGCAGAAAACAAAAACATCTGGGTGGAAAACAGCTGCATCAGCAAGGGATGGACGCTTGCCCACGACCACGTCATCACGGGTGTGCCTGAGAACGAGTGGACCATCACGCTCCAGGCAGGTCAGTGTGTCGACATCGTCCCCATCGGCGATTGTCAATGGGTGGTGCGTCCCTATCATATCGACGACACCTTCAGTGGCGAGCGCCAGTTTGAGCCGCTCTTCCCCGTGGTCGACAACATCGGCGACATGGGCATTGTGCTGCGTTGGATGCTGGGTGAAAAGCAACTTGCCGACGGCCAGCGCCTCTGGGAGCAATGTAGGCGCCTGAGTGCCGATGCCATCTCGGCTGAGGCCAACCTGCGTCGCCTTGAAGCTCAGCGCAAGGCCTTTCGCTATCAGAACTGGCCAGCCCTGGCTGGCAACTATCGTCACAGCGTGTTCTATCAGATTGACCTCGAGGATGCTGCACGCGAATTTGTCGAAGCTCAACTGCCTATGCCGGCCCCGCTGCCCGAGAGCGAGCCGTTGCTCATCCGCATGCACGACGCCATGTTCCGCAACGAAGTGCAACGCCTGAAGAAACAAGAAGAAACAAATAATGGCAATGCTGATGCCTTCACTCTGCTACGCGAAGCGCTGGTAGAAGGAGCGTCTGGCCGACAAACCCTCCCCGCCTTTGGTGGGGCCGGGGTAGGTTCCGTCTCTCCCGACCAGATTGTCTGGGCACGTTCTCCCGTGCGCATCGACGTGGCAGGCGGGTGGACCGACACGCCACCCTACAGCCTGATGGAAGGTGGACAGGTAGTCAACTTCGCCATCAATCTTAACGGGCAGCAGCCCCTGCAAGCCTATGTAAAGCCTTGCAGTGATTTTCACATCATCCTGCGCAGCATCGACCTCGGCGCCACCGAGGTCATCGAGACCAACGAGCAACTGGCCGACTACAACCGCGTGGGCAGCCCGTTCTCCATACCCAAGGCCGCCCTCACGCTGGCAGGCTTTGGTTCCGGCCCCTCGTTGCGCAACCAACTGCAGCAGTTCGGCTGCGGCATAGAACTCACCATGCTTTCGGCCATTCCGGCTGGCAGCGGACTCGGCACCAGCAGCATTCTTGCCTCCACGGTGCTCGCTGCCTTGGGCGACTTCTGCTCGCTCTCCTGGGACAAGGCCGAGATAGGTCGCCGCACGCTTCTGCTCGAGCAGTTGCTCACCACTGGCGGTGGCTGGCAAGACCAATACGGAGGCCTGTTGCCCGGTGCCAAGCTGCTCACCACCGAGCGCGGCCTGATGCAGCAGCCTCAGGTGCGCTGGTTGCCCTCGCGGTTGTTCACGCAATCCGACTATTGCGCCTGTCATCTGCTTTATTATACTGGCATCACGCGCACGGCCAAGCATATCCTGCAACAAATCGTGCGCCGCATGTTCCTCAATCAGCACGACGAACTGGCCCTGCTGCGCCAGATGAAGGAGCACACACTGCAGATGTATGAAGCCATACAGCTGCAGGACTTCCGCCAGTACGGCCTCCTTGTGCGCCGCACGTGGCAGCAGAACCAGCAGTTGGATAGCGGCACCAACCCGCCCGACGTGGCGCGACTGACAGCACTTGTCGACGATCTCTGCCTGGGCTATAAGTTGCCTGGCGCCGGTGGTGGCGGCTATCTATATATGGTGGCGAAAGATCCCGAGGCTGCTGCCCGTATTCGCAGCATCCTCGCCCAGCATCCCCTCAACGCCCGCGCCCGCTTCGTTGACATGACGCTCAGCGAGACGGGTCTCGAGGTCAGTCGTTCGTGAACGCGTCTGCCACGCCCCAGCGGCGGTTGAAAGCCTCTGCCTGCCGGAGTGTCTGCTGGCGGAAAGCCAGATAGTCGGGCGAGTCAGCTTGGAAGGGCCGATGGGCAAGTGCCTGGCCGATGGGACGCCACTCGCTGACATACTGCCGGGCCTCAGGCGAGAACAGGCACTGTTGCAGGCGTCGGTAGATGTAGTCTACGGCCTGCCCGGATGGGTGCAGCATGTCGGATGCGTAGAAGCGGTAGTCGCGCAGTTCGTCCAGCAGAATCTCATAGGAAGGAAAATATAGCAGTCCACTCCCAATTACCTTCTCCACCGCCATGAGCAGCGTAGCCTTCGAGAGCTGGCTTTCGTGGTAGCCATATTTGCGATAGCGTATGGGGCTCACGGTGAGGATAATCTTCATCGCAGGGTTCCACTCCCGTAGTAGCTGGATGCTGCGCTGCAGATACTGGGCACACTCTTCAACGCTGAGGCAGCGCTCCTCGAAGAGCTGTTGTGGCCGCTTCTGGCAGTTGTCCACAATCTCGCCCGTCGCCCGCTCTATGTACACGTGGTTGGTGCCCAGTGTGAGAATCCCTATCCCTGGCCTCTCCCCAGTAGGGAGAGCCTCTCCCAGACCCTCCCCAGTAGAGAGAGGGGCTTTGGCGGAGTGTTTTTGGGTCGCGATTCTTTCTATGGTGTGCAGGATGCTGGCGGGATTATACATCACGCCGAAGGGATTGGCGAGGGTCGGGAAGTGGTCCTCCTCGAAGCGGCGTCCCATCTCGTCGGCAAAGCACGAGCCCACGCAGAGCACCCGCTCGGCCGCACCTATGCGGAACGGCGCCTCCGGCAGCGGCACGATAGTACGGAATATTTCTTCGTTCATGTCTGCAAAGTTACGAATAAGTGAGCGAAATGCGAAACAAAAAAGCAGAAAATGTTTTGGATAATCAATTAAAAATGCCTAACTTTGTGCCAAACTTAAAATAAAATTTATTACTAATGAAACTGCTTTCATATAATATAAACCAATTTGCGCAGGTAAAGATAGACAAAATCATGCAGTTCGATGCCGACGTTTTTATTCTTCCCGAAATCGCTCGACCCTCTCAAGTAAAAATTCCGGAAGGTTATAGAATGGAATGGATGGGCAGTTATGACTTTAAAGGTCTTGGCGTGATGTGGAAGTCGGGAATGAAAGCTGAAGTCCCACAATGGTTTAATCCCTGTCACCAGTATTTTCTGCCTATCATCATTGAGAATCAACTAATCATGGCTGCATGGCCCACAAAGTCAGATGAAAACGCTCCGAAAGGCTATCCGCAAATAGCGATGGAAGCATTTCGGGAATATGCCCCTTATCTGAAAGATTATCCCTCTGTTATCACAGGCGACATGAACAGTTATAAAGGGCAGGCAGGCGAGACAAAGCAATATAGCATTGAAAACATATTCCGTTTCCTGAGTGAGATGGGTTTTGTCAGCGCTTATCATCAGAAAACTGGCGAGCCCTTAGGCAAGGAAAGCATGGCTACCTATTACCATAGGTTTCGTGAGACCTCACCATTCTTCCTCGACTATACTTTCTCTAACATGCCCATAAAGTCGTATGCACTTTGTGAGTGGGACAAAGAAATGAGTGATCATGTAGCACAGATAATAGAAGTTTGATTTAAAGTATCTATGATATGATAGAAACAATCCACGTAAAAGAGATTGATGGTATTTATTCCTGCGACATCGGCATCAGCAAAGAGGAATGGCTGGAGTTGTTGAAAAATACGAAAATGCCAGATGAATACCGCGATGCCTTGTTGCGATTCTATTTTATGCCAGAACACCGAGGTTCTTGCACGGCTGTGAGTAATGCAATAGGAGGTACCCCACAGTCAATCAACTCATACGTCACAAAGATAGGCCAATTCGTTCAGAAGGAACTAAACCGATTCCAGGTGGTACGCCCTAATGGGAGTCCTTGCTTCTGGATTATCCCTATGTGCAAAGGGATGGACCTGCCCAAAGGTCGTGAAGGAACCTTTGAATGGGAACTTCGCCACGAATTGGTAGAAGCCATTAGGGACTATTTGTATTGGTATCTCTTAGAACGATACAAAGAAGTAAGAAAGCGAATACCTATTGATGGAGAAGAGTGGACGGAAATCTACAAATGGCAGTTGTTAACAGTCAGCAAAGGAAAATCACCGATTGACATTGTTCGTGACCATGTTGCTCATCCGGGCAAGTCTGAGTTGGGCGGTTTTTCAAACCTCATAGATGCTGTTCGTGACAATAAGACCTTGAAGCATTTGGTAGAACACTCTCCCGAGGGGCTTCAGAATGCCTTGGGAATGCTCGTTGATGAAACAAAGTCCTTGAGCGACAGACTGGCTGATTATAAGTCGGCAATGGCTTCCCTTCTACCCTCTTCTGGCTTTAACAGTAAGGCAAACGATGAACGGACAGCATCAGTTATCCTTGCATGTCTGAATCCAGAGAAATATACCATCTATAAATATGATGTATACACGCTGTTTTGCAAGTTTCTTGGTGTGGAAAAGAAGCAGACCGGGCAATGTTATGAGCATTTTCTCAATTTGTTGAAGCCTCTTAGCACGTTGGCTGCAAGCGACAGAGAGTTGCAGCAAATGATTGGGCCTTCCTTGAAGGAACAATTGCGAAGCGATATGTTGCTGGCACAGGATATTCTTTGGGTTTTGCTGATACAGTTTCCGGAATCATTAGGCTTTATCTACAAACTGTTGTTCTCGCCCAAGCAGCGCGTGTGGTTGTGGAACAAAGCGTTCCTGACTGATTCCCAGGACACGTTGGAAATAGGCTCTTCCGCAAAGACCATCAAAGATTTTACATCATACAAGTCGAAGAATGCACTTCGCAAAGCTTATCAGCAAGATGTGGGCAATGGCGATTTGAAAATTCCAGATGCTTATTGGTCGTTTATCAATGAAGTGAACATTGGCGACATCGTTGTGGTCTTTGAGCCGAAAAAGGGGAATGGCAGGCAATATCACTTATTGCATGGTTGGGGAGTTTTTACATCTGATTGTACTGTTAACGAATCGAATGAGAATCCCATGAGCAGGACGGTGCAATGGAGAAATTTCCTAGAGATACCCAAGCAGAATGAGGAAATGGGGAACAGCGTGTTTTTTCAAGGAACAACCGACAAGCAGGCCCTTCACATAAAAGAATTGTTAGATATAAATACAGAAGTCATTATGGAGTCGAGATATCAGAAATATATAGACCTGTTAGAGGCAAACAAGAATTTGATTCTGACAGGAGCACCCGGAACAGGAAAAACCTTCATGGCAAAAGCCATCGCTGAGGAAATGAATGCAGAAGTGGGTTTCGTGCAGTTCCATCCGTCGTATGATTACACGGACTTTGTGGAAGGACTGCGACCGAAGAACGAAGATGATGGGAATGTTGGGTTTGAGAGGAAAGACGGAGTGTTCAAGGATTTTTGCAAGCGAGCAAATAATGAAATGGCAAATCATGATTCTGAATCATCAGAAACCACAATTTCATTTGATGATGCTTATAATCGACTATTAAACGACCTTAGAGCAACAGGAAAAGAACTGACTTTTGATAGACCTCGAAGTCGTTCTTTTAAAGTCTCTGTTGGAGACGATTCTGTCTTGAGAATCGATGGTGCACCTATAAAGAAGGAATTGGTAAAACAATTTTATTTGCACACAAATACTAGTAATTGGTATAGTAAGCATTGTGAGATAATTATTGAGTACCTGAAAAATCATTATGGCTTAGATAGTAATTTGCTTCCAAGCGAAAAGAGACTTTATGTCTTCATCATCGACGAAATCAACCGCGGGGAAATCTCAAAGATCTTCGGTGAGTTGTTTTTCTCTATCGACCCTGGGTATAGGGGAGAGAAAGGCAGAGTAAGCACCCAGTATCAGAACATGGTTCCAACGGACGATGTGTTCCAAGATGGCTTCTATGTCCCGGAGAATGTCTATATCATCGGCACGATGAACGACATTGACCGATCTGTGGAGAGCATGGACTTCGCCATGCGTCGCCGCTTTGCATGGCAGGAGCTGACAGCATCGGAGAGTTATGAAAACATGATTGAAAATGCCCCCGAGTTTGCATTCGTCAAAGATGAAATCAAGGCAAGAATGTTTCATCTGAACGAAGCCATTGCTGGGACCGAAGGCTTGGACGAGGCTTATCAGATAGGTGCTGCCTATTTCAGAAAGATTCTCGATTACCAAGACAAGCCAAATCCTTTTGACTCCTTGTGGGAGAATCATCTGAAAGGTTTGCTCTATGAGTACTTGCGAGGCAACCACAAGGCAAAGGAATGGTTAGAGAAGTTGCACAAGGCATACAACAATACAAGCATCGATGAGCAACCTGCCCATACAGACGAAGGATAACTTAGAACGACGGTTAACAGAGGCGGAACTTTGCCATCTCGACATGCTGAAGAGGCTGGCAGAACCGACAATCGCGAACCTGCATCTTGAGGAGCATCCTAATTTGCTGATATTCCCACAAGACTTAGATGTCTATGGGGATAAGATTGGCGATGCCCATATCTTTGAGGTGAAGGGTGAAACGTTGGTCGCGGGCAATGTAATGGGGTTCATTGGCTGTGGCGGCACAAAGGTTAGCATTAGTTCTCGTTTTGCACAGGATAAAAATGACTATTTCCTGCACTACATGCTTCGTAAGGTGTTTTCCATTAACCTCTTCGACCTGCAATTCAATGCTGACGAGGAAAGCATCTTCGATTTCCTGATTTACCTGTTCCCAACGTTTTTGAAACGAGCCATGCAGCAAGGGCTGTATAGAGAGTATCAGACGCGGAGGTTTAACGATGCAAATGTGAAGGGAAAGATCGACGTGTCTCGACATGTCAGGCAGAACATTCCTTTTGCAGGCAAGATAGCATACACAACTCGTGAGTATGCCCAGGACAATCATCTGACACAGTTGATTCGCCACACAATAGAATATATCTCGCATCATCGCTATTCTGGAAACATCCTCCGTAATGATGATGATACAACCGATGCAGTGAAGGCAATCTGTCAGGCCACGCCATCATATAATCGTAACGAACGGCAAAAAGTGGTGAACCAGAATCTGCGTCCAATCAGTCACCCTTATTATAGCGAGTATCGCCCGTTGCAGCAACTATGCCTTCAGATACTTCGTCAGGAAGAAATGAAATATGGGCGAGACGATCATGAAATCTACGGAGTTTTGTTTGATGGTGCATGGCTTTGGGAGGAATACTTGAACACGTTCCTTGCTGACATAGGCTATGAACATCCAAAAAATAAAGAAGGAATTGGGCATAAGAGCCTCTTTACAGACGGCTCAGGCTGGTGCTATCCGGATTTCTTGAATTCAGAAACGGTGCTTGATGCAAAATACAAATGGTACGACGATTGGAATAAGGTGCAAACGAAAGACTTATATCAAGTTATTTCGTACATGCATGTATTGAAAAGAGATAAAGGCGGTTATGTCGTTCCTGTAGATTGGACATCAACCAGACTCCCATCGAAAATGCTTAATGGGCAAGGAGGCGTCATGTCTATTTATGGTATGGATGTCAGCTTCAAGGCGAAGTCTTTTGAGGATTATTATTATCAAATGACCAGCTCAGAACAAAAGATGAAGAGAATGCTTGGAAACTTATTATTATAATAAGAATGATTCTACCGACACGAATATGAATACTGCCATCTCTGAGCAGAATTTCTGGTCATTTCTGCCCATTTCTTTCCAATAAATCCTCCCTTGTAAAAAGTTCATGAGCTTATTTTAATCGCGAACGATAGTATTAATTATTATTAAATATTTTCCTTTTTTATTGATTATTCAAAATATATTCGCGATTTTGCATCGCAAACGATTATAATGGAATAGATGGAACATCGACAAGCTGGGCTACGAGAACTTCCTTGCAGCAATGATGTAAAAAAAACATTTATGCCTCCCCTCGGGGAGGCTTTTTTTGTTTATGCCTATTACTAATTAAAAAACAATTATTATCTTTGCACAATGATTTAACCAAATATGATAGGCGTCAGGGAATCTTCAACAGAACCGACCGCTATATCATGTAAAGCTTAGGCAAGACCTCGACACAGAAGACTGAAAATCCAGGTGTTTAAAGGAAAAGGTCCTTATCATATAAGAAACTATTTTGAACGATGAAAGAAAGACGGAAAAACGCAGTACGGTGGCACCGCATCGTGTTTACGGCGCTCATGATGGTGCATTGCAGCATGGGCTTCTCGCAGTCTGTCGACAACAGCAAGCTGTCGCAGGGGGTGATCGAAGCGCTGCAGAAAAGTAGCGCCAGGAAAGCAATGGGAACCCAGGGCCGTGCTGCAGGGCGGCTCATGGCGCTGATGTCTTTCACCCAGCCTGCCCAGCGATCGGGATTCCTGGCCGATTACGACGTGGAGGTAATCGACAGCATAGGGAGAGTCTACATTGTAAACATCCCCCTCGCCAGTATTGGCCCTGCGACGCTCGACAGCCGCATTGAACGCATCGAGGCAGAGCGTATGCCTCGGCCTGCGATGGACGTAACGCCAGGACAGGTGAACGCCAACGGCGTCTATGCCGGCACGGGACTGCCGCAAGCCTACGATGGCACCGGCGTGGTAGCGGGAGTCTTCGATTCGAGTTTCGACTTCACCCATCCTGCCTTTCTGGATGCCGACGGCAACACGCGGGTGAAATACTACTACGATTTCCACTGGCCCAACGACGACGGCACGTTCGGACACGAGCTTACCAGCGAGCAGGACATCATGGACTATGCTCACTCGCAACACACCTACGAATCTATTCATGGCACCCACGTGATGGGCATCATGGCAGGTTCGGCTGTGGAGGGTAAGTATCAGGGCATGGCACCGGGCGCCGATATCTATGCCGTCGACTTTAACTCGATGCGCGAGCAGTTTGAGAACACCCTCGACCCCAATTCGGCCGTTGCCGTGTTAGGCTTCAAATACATTTTCGACCAAGCCCAGAAGGCAGGGAAGCCATGCGTCATCAACTTCAGCAGTTGCGAGAGCATCACCATCGCGCGTCAGCGAATCCTTGAGGGCGAAGCGCTGCAGGCACTCACGGGGCCAGGCCGCATCATCGTGGCCGGTGCCGGCAACATGGGCACGAATGCGACGCTCGTCGTGAAGCCCGAGGGCACACAGGCTGCCGGCGCAGGCATCAACTACGGCATCGGTGGCGGCGGAACCATCGACATGGACATCGTCACGCCCGGCAACCAGCTGGTGCGGTTCGACTTTCTGGGATTGAAATTCTCTGGTGGACAGATAGAGGGCACCATCTTCTTCAACACCGACAGCGTGGCAGCCTTGGCTCCGGAGCCCTGTGTGCTCAAGACCACGGTGAGCTTTGGCGAGGTAACCCTTCGCGTCACCAAGAGCACCTATGAGGATCCGCGCGGCGACGTCTACCACGTGCAGGGCGACATGCCCAACATTACTTATTTGATGCTGTGTGGTGCCGCCTGCTTGCTCAGCGGCGACAGCCCAGCCTGGATGTACAGCGACCTGTTCCTGAGTCCGTTTGCTAACGTCACGGGCAACGCCCTCTACAGTCATGCCCAGGAAGGCTACACCGTGGCATGGCCGGCAACGCTCGATGGCATCATCGCCGTGGGTGCTACGGGCTATAAGAACACGGTGGTCAACATTGACGGCGACACCAACACCGACGTGCTGAGCTTCGCCCCCGACAAGACGGGACACCTGGCGAAGTTCTCGTCGTGCGGCCCAACCTTCGAGGGAGCCATTAAGCCCGATGTCGTAGCCCCCGGACTCAACATCATTGCCCCTTACGGCAGCCACGTGTCAACCTTCGAGAGCGACCGCAAGAGCTTGACCGATCATGTAGTCTATAAAGGAAAAGACTATTACTACCTTGCCGAGTCGGGCACCTCGATGTCGTGTCCGGTGGCGGCAGGCACCATTGCCCTCTGGCTGCAGGCCAACCCCGAGCTGACGCCTGCCGACGTGCTTGAGGTGATTGCCAAGACCAGCACGAAACCCGAGCCTGCGATGGACTATCCGAACAACAAGTATGGACACGGCCAGATAGATGCTTACGCGGGTCTGCTCTACATCTTAAACACTTCGAGCCGTATTCCGTCGCTGAGCACCCGCCAGCCAGCAAAGGCACGGTTCAACCTTAAAGACCGAATGCTGACCGTCGACGTCGAGGACGAAACGCCTTCGAGAGCCCTCATTACCGTCTATGACCTTAAAGGTGTTGTCGTAGCCAAGTCAGCCGGAACAGCTGTCGACCTCTCGTCGCTGCCCTCGGGCGTGTATGCCGTTCAGCTGACCACCAGCGACGCGCTGACGACTGGTTCAACCCTCATTCGTCTGTAAGGCTTTTTGTGAAAACAGCATGCATTACCAGATTGATTACCACAGCGTGGTAATACTTGTACCAGCACGTGGTAATGTCTTTACCAGGCCGTGGTAATACTTGTACCAGGCCGTGGTAAAGATATTACCAGGCCGTGGTACATTCGTGGGAACGTGGCTGCCATCCCTTAAAAGTATTGCTTCGAAGCTAAAAAACTCACAAAGAGAATCTTTTAAAATCACTATTCGTTATTCGCTATTCTGCATAACAGTCTGATTACCAATGTGCTACGAAGGTGAATAGTGGACCAACCATTCGTGTGGATGGTCAAATGTTCTATCCACCTTAATAACGTGCTGATACGCAACAGCTTACGTCAGTTTGTGGATAGTGGATGGTGCTTACGACAAATCTCTCAAGTTCTTGAACGTTATAACGATAAGGCATTATGGAGTAGATTTCGTTGCCAATAATTTTGTGCAATGACGATTTTTTTTTACCTTTGCATGTAGAAACTAAGAACTTAAACAAACGGTATGAACGCAATGAGACGATTTTGCTTGCTGATGCTGGCAGCTGTGGGCTGTTGGCTGACGGCTGCTGGCCAGACCGCCGGCAGCTATGAGAGAAACGGCAACGTGGTGACCATCCGTCCCGAGGGCGGACAGGCACGGGTTATTCAGTTAGAAGTGGTCAACGACAACATCATTCGCGTGCGGGCCACGTCGAAGGATGAACTGCCCAATAAGCCGAAGAGCCTGATGATTGTGCCACAGCAACCCTATAAGGGTTCCGTGGAGGTGAAGCAGTTTGAGGCATCAGAGACAAACGATCTCATCGTTCCTGAACACATCATCGTGAAAGCAAAGAACGTCCGTGCAAAGGTGTGGATGGACAACGGCCGCATTGAGTTTACCGACGGGAATGGCAAGCCTCTGCTGCAAGAAGCCTACGACCGCGAGGGCGAAGAGCCTGGCAAGCAGTTCTGGGACTACACCGTGCCCGAGCGCGAACTGGGTTCGAAGGGCGGACCGGCCGTGACCGATGAGCAGAAGCACGGCCTGCAATGGCAGATGAAGTTCTTCTCGCCGCTGGGCAGCGAGTCGTTCTACGGACTGGGCCAGCACCAGTCGGAAGAGTTCAACATGCGGGGCAAGAACGAGGATTTGTTCCAATATAACACCAAGGTCTCAATACCCTTCGTGCTCTCGACGAAGAACTACGGCCTGCTGTGGGATGCCTACAGCTACTGCCGCTTCGGCAACCCGAAAGACTACCTTCAGCTGAACCGTGCCTTCAAACTCTACGATAAGCACGGCCGCGAAGGACATCTCACTGGCACCTATATTGATAAAGACGGCAAACGACTCGTCCGCGATGAGGACAGCATCTATTTTGAATATCAGCTGCCTGCCTCGCAGATGACCAACGATCCCGGCGGCATCAAGAACCTGCCGCAGGGCTTCAACCTCGATGGAGCTAACGTGGTGTACGAAGGCTACATAGAGCCTGAAGCCATAGGCTACACGCTGCCCACGGGCTGGAACAAGGACGATGTGGAGGCGGCTCCTTGCCGCTACCAGTTCATTCTCTACTATGCCGGTTACATCAAGGTTTACATCGACGGCAAGGAAGTAGTGAGCGAGCGTTGGCGCACGGCCTGGAACCCGAATGCCTACAAGTTTGAAGCACCCTTGCGCCCGGGACAGCGAGCCCACCTGCGCATAGAGTGGCAGCCCGACGGCGGTGAGTCGTATTGTGGGCTTCGTGTGGCTGAGCCCCGCACCCGCTACGACCGCGAGAGTCTGACCATCTGGTGCGAGATGGCACGCGACATGGACTACTACTTCATTGCCGGCAAGTCGCTGGACGACGTCATCTCGGGCTACCGCACGCTGACGGGCCGTGCCTCGCTCTATCCGAAGTGGGCACTGGGTTTCTGGCAGAGCCGCGAGCGCTACAAGACGCAAGATGAGATTGTGCAGACGCTCAGCGAGTTCCGCAAGCGACACATCCCCATCGACAACATCGTGCAAGACTGGAACTACTGGCCCCTGGACTCGTGGGGCAGTCATGAGTTTGAGCAGTCGCGCTATCCCAATCCGCAGCAGATGCTCACCGATGTGCACAAGATGCACGGCCGCTTCATGATTTCCGTCTGGCCGAAGTTCTACGACACCACTGAGAACTACAAGCAACTCGACCGCAACGGCTGGATGTACCAGCAGGCCGTGAAGGACGACATCCACGACTGGCTGGGCTTCCGCGGCTCGTTCTACGATGCCTACGATGCTGGTGCCCGCAAGATGTTCTGGCGCCAGATGGACGAGAAGCTTTACTCAGGGCTCGCCCTCAAGGCTACTAAACTCTCAACTCTCAACTCTCAACTCTCAACTTTAATCGACGCCTGGTGGATGGACGCCTCCGAGCCGAACGTGCGCGACTGCACGCCGATGTGGTATCGCAAGGCCCTCTGCGGCCCCACTGCCCTCGGCACGTCGACGGAATACTTCAACGCCTACAGCACCGTGAACGCCGACGCCATCTACAACGGTCAGCGCTCCGTGTGGAAAGGAAAGAAGAACGAGCCCCGTGTGTTCCTGCTCACCCGCAGCGGCTTTGCCGGCGAGCAGCGCTATTCCACCGCCACGTGGAGCGGCGACATCGGCACCCGCTGGGAGGACATGCGCGCACAGATGACAGCCGGACTGAACTACTCGCTCTCCGGCGTGCCCTTCTGGGGCATGGACCAGGGCGGCTTCTGCGTGGAGAAGCGCTATGTAGCGGCCCAGCAACTCTTCGACCAAACCGGACAAGAGAACGAGGACCTGCGCGAGTGGCGCGAGTTGCAGACCCGCTGGAATCAGTTCGGTGCATTCATACCGCTGTTCCGCGCCCACGGCCAGTGGCCACTGCGCGAAATCTGGAACATTGCCCCCGACGAGCACCCGGCCTACAAGTCGTTCGTCTACTACGACCGCCTGCGCTATCGCCTCATGCCTTACCTCTACTCGCTGGCCGGCTGGGCCCATTTCAACGACTACACGCTGATGCGAGCCCTGGTGATGGACTTCGGCGGCGACCGCCGCGTCGAGGACATCGGCAACCAGTGGATGCTCGGTCCGGCGCTGATGGCCTGCCCTGTAGGCTACTACAAGGCGCGCAACCGTTCCGTCTATTTCCCAAAGCAAACGGGCTGGTACAACCTCTACACGGGCGAGCACTTGCAGGGTGGCCAGCGCATGGTGGTGGATGCTCCCTACGAGCGCATCCCCGTGTTCGTGCGCGAAGGTGCCATCATCCCCTTCGGTCCGGAGATGGAGTGGAGCGACGAGAAGCCGGCCGAGCTCATACACCTTTATATATATAGTGGGCAGGACGGTCAGTTCACGCTCTACGAAGACGAAGGCACCAACTACAATTATGAGAAGGGACAGTATGCCACCATCCCCATCAGCTACGACGACAGCACGCGCACGGTGACCATCGGCAAGCGCGAGGGTAAGTTCCCCGGCATGCTGCAGAAGCGGCGCTTCAACGTGGTGCTCGTGACGCCCGACCAGCCCCGCGCGCTCGACCTGGACGAGCCCGAAGGACACCTTGTGGAATACGCGGGCAAGGCTGTCAGCGTGGGTTTATGATTGAAATGTAACATTTTGCAAGGTTTGTGAAACATATTGAAAAATAATTGTCAACGAAATGTCGCTGTCAATTCAAGTAAATATATTAATTTTGCAGCGTGATAACTAGAAACTCGATACAAACAATATGACAACAGACAAAGGAAACAAAGGCTACCTGATTTCGATTGTGATGGTAGCCGTGCTCGGCGGACTGCTCTTCGGTTATGACACCGCCGTCATCTCAGGTGCTGAGAAAGGCCTGCAGGCTTTCTTCATGGAAGCCAAAGACTTCAGTTACACCAACGGCTGGCATGGATTCACGTCGGCCAGTGCCCTCATCGGCTGCATCATCGGCTCGGGTCTTTCGGGCTTGCTGGCCACCCGTCTCGGCCGTAAGCGCTCGCTCATCGTGGCCGGTATTCTGTTCTTCATCTCGGCACTCGGAAGTATGGAGCCCGAGTTTCTGTTCTTTGAGCACGGCACGCCCACGTTCTCGCTGCTCATCATGTTCAACATCTACCGAGTAATTGGCGGCATCGGCGTCGGTCTGGCGTCGGCCATCTGCCCGATGTACATCGGCGAGGTGGCTCCGTCGAACATCCGCGGCATGCTGGTTTCTTGGAACCAGTTCGCCATCATCTTCGGCCAGCTCGTTGTCTACTTCGTGAACTTCTTCATCCTTGGCGAGCACATCCAGCCGCTCGTTGAGGAGATGGGCAAGGGCATCGCAGCCATCAACCCCGCAGCACAGTGGACCGTGACCACAGGCTGGCGCTATATGTTCGGAAGCGAGGCAGTTCCCGCAGGTCTCTTCGCCCTGCTCATCTGCTTCGTGCCTGAGACCCCGCGCTACCTCGTCTCGATTGGTCAGGACGAGAAGGCCCTCGGCATCCTGTCGAAGATCAACGGCACACAGAAGGCTCAGCAGATTCTCAGCGACATCAAGGAAACCATCACTGTGAAGACCGAGAAACTGATGACCTACGGCTTCATGTGCATATTTATAGGTATTATGCTCAGCGTCTTCCAACAGGCCGTGGGCATTAATGCCGTACTCTACTATGCGCCGCGCATCTTCGGCGATATGGGCATGCAGGATCCGATGATGGTCACCGTCTTCATGGGCATCATCAACATTCTCTTCACGCTCGTCGCCATCTTCACGGTGGAGAAATGGGGTCGCAAGCCGTTGCTCATCTACGGCTCGCTGGGCATGGCCCTGGGTGCTTTCGGTGTGGCCTTGACATTCGGCCACGCCGGCATGGAACTCGTCACGGCTGCCAGTCTGCTGATCTATAGTGCATCATTCATGTTCTCGTGGGGTCCTATCACCTGGGTGCTCATCGCCGAGATCTTCCCCAACACCATCCGTGGCGCTGCCGTCGCCATTGCCGTGGCCTTCCAGTGGATTTTCAACTTCATAGTCTCCTCGACCTTCGTGCCGATGTTCAACATGCACCTCACCGCAGGCGACGACTTCGGCCACTGGTTCACCTACGGTCTGTATGGCATCATCTGCGTCGTGGCAGCCTGGTTTGTCTGGAGACTCGTACCCGAGACCAAGGGCAAGACGCTCGAAGACATGACCAAGCTTTGGAAGAATTCCTAAATCGTCAATTCGTATATTTGTAAATCAGTCAATCGTAAATGAAACAATATCTTCTTGGCTTCGACGTGGGCAGCAGCTCCGTCAAGGCATCGTTAGTCGACATGGAGAGCGGACAGTGTGCCGCCTCGGCGTTCTATCCTGAGAGTGAAGCCCCCATCAAGGCTGTGAAGGCTGGATGGGCAGAGCAGAACCCCGAAGACTGGTGGCAGTATCTGAAGCTGTCGCTGCGCAAGATCATGGCCGAGACTGGTGCCACCGGCGAGCAAGTGAAGGCCATCGGCATTTCCTATCAGATGCACGGTCTGGTGTGTGTAGACAAAGACCTGAAACCGTTGCGCGATGCCATCATCTGGTGCGACTCTCGTGCCGTGCCCTATGGCGATCGCGCTTTCAACGAACTCGGCAGTGAACTCTGCCTGAGCCATCTGCTCAACTCGCCCGGCAATTTCACCGCTTCAAAGCTGGCATGGGTGAAGGAAAACGAGCCCGAACTGTTTGAGAAAATCCACAAGATCATGCTGCCTGGCGACTTCATCGCCCTTAAGCTCTCTGGTGTGTGCAACACCACGGCCAGCGGACTCTCCGAGGGCATGCTGTGGGATTTCAAGGAGAACCGTCCCGCCAAGTTCCTGATGGACTACTTCGGCTTCCCCGAGTCGGTGTTGCCCGAGGTGGTGCCCACGTTCAGCGTGCAGTCGCAGGTGAGCCGTGTTGCAGCCGAGGAACTCGGTTTGCAGGAAGGCACCCCCATCTGCTACCGAGCCGGCGACCAGCCCAACAACGCCCTGTCGCTCAACGTCTTCAATCCTGGCGAAATCGCTGCCACGGCAGGCACCAGCGGTGTTGTCTACGGCGTGCTGGGCAACGTGAACTACGACCCGAAGTCGCGCGTGAACACCTTTGCTCACGTGAACCACACTGCTGAGGCCAACCGCCTCGGCGTCCTGCTCTGCATCAACGGCACCGGCATCCTGAATGCCTGGATGCGCCGCACGGTGGCTCCCGAGGGCATCAGCTATGCCGAGATGAACGAGATGATGGCCGCCGTGCCCATCGGCTCGGAGGGCGTGAGCGTCATTCCGTTCGGCAATGGTGCCGAGCGCGTGCTGGAGAACCGCGAGGTGGGTGCCTCCATCCACGGCATCAACTTCAACAAGCACACCAAGGCCCACCTCATGCGTGCAGCCCAGGAAGGCATCGTGTTCTCCTTCTGCTACGGCATGGAAATCATGCGCCAGATGGGCATGCAGATTCAGAAGATTCATGCCGGCAAGGCCAACATGTTCCTGAGCGACATCTTCCGCCAGACGCTGGCCTCGACCAGCGACGCCACCATCGAACTGCTCGAGACCGACGGCTCGGTGGGTGCTGCCAAGGGTGCCGGCATGGGCTGTGGCTTCTACAAGGACCACGACGAAGCCTTCGCCTCGCTGAAGCGTCTGGCCGTGATAGAACCCGACCTGGCCCGTCGCGACGAGTATCTGGCCGCCTACGAACGCTGGAAGAGCCTGCTCTGATAGAAACAAACAAGCATTTACATACACTTAAAACTTAATAAAAACAAAACTATGGCAAAAGAGTATTTTCCGTTTATCGGTAAGGTTCCTTTCGAAGGAACAGAGAGCAAGAACGTGATGGCATTCCATTACTATGAGCCCGAAAAGGTGGTCATGGGTAAGAAAATGAAGGACTGGCTGAAGTTCGCTATGGCTTGGTGGCACACACTGGGTGGTGCCAGTGCCGACCAGTTTGGTGGTCAGACCCGCAGCTACGAGTGGGACAAGGCTGCTGATGCCGTTCAGCGCGCCAAGGACAAGATGGACGCAGGCTTCGAAATCATGGATAAGCTCGGCATCGAGTACTTCTGCTTCCACGATGTTGACCTCGTTGAAGAGGGTGAAACCGTCGAAGAGTACGAGGCTCGCATGAAGGCCATCACCGACTATGCACTGGAGAAGATGCAGCAGTTCCCCAACATCAAACTGCTCTGGGGTACTGCTAACGTGTTCGGCCATAAGCGCTATGCCAACGGTGCCAGCACCAATCCCGACTTCGACGTCGTGGCCCGTGCTATTGTTCAGATCAAGAATGCCATCGACGCTACCATCAAGCTCGGCGGTACGAACTATGTGTTCTGGGGTGGCCGCGAGGGCTACATGAGCCTCCTCAACACCGACCAGAAGCGCGAGAAAGAGCACATGGCAACGATGCTGACCATGGCTCGCGACTATGGCCGCGCCAAGGGATTCAAGGGCACGTTCCTCATCGAGCCGAAGCCCATGGAGCCCTCGAAGCACCAGTACGATGTCGACACCGAGACCGTAATCGGTTTCCTCCGTGCCCACGGTCTGGATAAGGACTTCAAGGTGAACATCGAGGTGAACCACGCCACGCTGGCTGGCCACACCTTCGAGCACGAACTGGCTTGCGCCGTTGATGCCGGCATGCTCGGCTCTATCGATGCCAACCGCGGCGACGCCCAGAACGGCTGGGACACCGACCAGTTCCCCATCGACAACTACGAGCTCACTCAGGCCATGATGGAAATCATCCGCAATGGTGGTCTGGGCAACGGCGGCACGAACTTCGACGCCAAGATCCGTCGTAACAGCACCGACCTCGAGGACCTCTTCATCGCTCACATCAGCGGTATGGATGCCATGGCACGCGCTCTGATGAACGCTGCTGCCATCCTCGAAGAGAGCGAGCTGCCCGCCATGAAGAAGGCCCGCTATGCTTCGTTCGACGAGGGTATCGGCAAGGACTTCGAGGACGGCAAGTTGTCGCTCGAGCAGGTCTACGAATATGGTAAGAAGGTTGAGGAGCCCAAGCAGACCTCGGGCAAGCAGGAGAAGTACGAGACCATCGTGGCCCTCTATGCCAAGTAATTCGTAGCGCAGGACGTTTGTATGCCTGCTGCTATATAGCATTTCCTAAAAAAGTTGGACTGCTTTCGTCATTTTTTCTTAAATGATGATGGCAGTCCGCCTTTTTTTTGTAATTTTGCCTTTTGAAACAGAAATCAAAAGGGACAATGAGAATTAAATGCCTTCTTTTCCTGCTGGTGGCAGCAGCGCAGGCGTCGGCGCAATACCGCTCTGAGGTGTGGTGTCCCGACAATGGCGACGGCACCTATCAGAACCCCGTGCTGAATGCCGACTACAGCGACCCCGACGTCATTTGCGTGGGCGACGACTACTACCTGACGGCTTCCTCCTTCCAGTGTATGCCGGGCCTGCCCGTGCTGCACTCCCGCGACCTCGTCAACTGGACCATCATTGGCTACGCCCTGCAGCGTCAGTTCCCAGGCGAGTTGCCGCAGCATGGCAACGGCGTCTGGGCACCCAGCATCCGCCATCACAACGGCGAGTTCTACATCTACTGGGGTGATCCCGACCGTGGCTTGATGATGGTGAAGACGAAGAATCCCGCCGGACCGTGGGAGGAGCCCGTCTGCGTGATTCCCGGAAAGGGCATGATTGACACCTGTCCGCTTTGGGACGACGATGGCCGCTGCTACCTCGTCAACGGATGGGCCAACTCGCGTGCTGGTTTCAACTCCGTGCTCACCGTGCGTGAGCTTTCGGCCGACGGTACCCGCCCGATTGGCCAGCCTGTCATCGTCTTCGACGGAGGCAACCGCGACTATACCACCGAAGGTCCGAAGTTCTACAAGCGCGACGGCTGGTACTGGATTATGTGTCCGGCAGGTGGCGTCGAGACCGGCTGGCAGCTTGCCATGCGCTCGAAGAGTCCCTACGGGCCCTACGAGAGCAAGACCGTGCTGCGTCAGGGCAAGACTCCTGTCAACGGCCCCCATCAGGGCGGTTGGGTTCGCACGTCGCTGGGCGAGGACTGGTTCATGCATTTCCAGGACAAGGGCCCCTACGGCCGCGTTGTCCACTTGCAACCCATCGACTGGAGTAGCGGATGGCCCGTGATGGGAAAGAAGGGCGAGCCCGTGCTCACCTATCGCAAGCCTAAGACGACCACCACCGTGCCTGTGGCCAATCCCGTGGAGAGCGATGAGTTCAATGAGCCTCGCCTTGGACTGCAATGGCAATGGCAGGCCGACTACGACCAGTACTATGGCATGCCTACCGCCGACGGCCATTTCCGGCTGTTCACGTGGAAACTCCCCAAAACTCCCAAGCCCGAGAACATGTGGCTGGTGCCCAATATGCTTTTACAGAAAATCCCCGCCGACCGCTTCACGGCAACCACGAAAATCCGTCTGGCCGCCAAGGCCGAGCATCAGCGTGGAGGTATCATCATGATGGGTCTCAGCTACTCGGCACTGGTCGTAGAGCGGGTAGGGGAGGAGTTCCTGCTGAAGCAACTCACCTGCCTCGACGCCGATAAAGGAAAGCCACAGCAGGAGCAGGTCATCGCTACGCTGAAGCCTACCGACCGCGACAAGATACCCTACCACCCCGCCCTTTATCTGGACATCCAGTTGCGCATGACGGTCAGCGACGGCCTCGTGAATTTTGCCTACAGCCGCGACGGCAAGTCGTTCCAACCTGTAGGCACGACCTTCAAGATGCGCGAAGGCAAGTGGATAGGGGCCAAGATAGGTCTTGTAGCCGTCGAGGACAACGAGAAGTCCGACTCTGGTCTGCTTGATGTCGACTGGTTTCGGGTGGCAAAATGACAAAGTAACAAAGTGACAAAGTAACAAAATAACATAATGACTTATACCATTAATCAAATCACCGTGCTAATTGGAGCACATCGCTATGGCGACAGAGAAGCACGCATAGGCTTCTTGCTCACCGACAGCCGTTCTTTGTGTTTCCCGGAGGAAACATTGTTTTTCGCACTCCACACAGCTCGCAACGACGGGCACAGGTTCATCGCCGACCTCTACCGCCGCGGCGTTCATAACTTCGTGGTCGAGACGCTCCCGGCCGACCTGGTATCCTATAGCGATGCCAACTTCCTGCTCGTCACCGATGCGCGCCGTGCCCTGCAGCGACTGGCCGAGCGCCATCGTGAGGAGTTCAGCGTGCCGGTAGTAGGCATCACCGGTTCTAATGGTAAGACCATGGCTAAAGAGTGGCTGTACCAGATTCTGTCGGCTTTGGCCGAGCCAGAACAGGCACTTGCCGTGACGCGGTCTCCCCGCAGCTACAATTCGCAGATTGGCGTGCCTCTCTCCGTGTGGCTCATGAACGACCAGACGCAGGTTGGCATCTTCGAGGCTGGCATCAGCGAACGAGGCGAGATGGGGGCTCTGCGTGACATCATCCAACCTACCATCGCTGTTCTCACCAATCTCGGCACTGCCCATCAGGAGAACTTCGCATCGCTCGATGAGAAGTGCCGGGAGAAACTGGTGCTCTTCCATGACGCTGAGGCCGTGGTATTTAATGCCGACGACGAAGTGGTAAGCCGCTGCGTTTCAACGCTTACCGACCTGAAGGCCACGCATCTGGCTTGGTCGCAGAAGGACCGCAAGGCAGCGATGTACGTAAAGTCCGTCGAGAAGAAGGCTACGATGACCACCATCACCTATTCTTTCCTTGGAGGCGATGAAGACTGGTTCTCTATTCCTTTCGTCGACGATGCTTCCATCCAGAATGCCATTGCCTGTGCCGTCGTGGCACTCCATCTGGGAGTGAAAGCCGATGCTCTCGACCAGCGTATGCAGCGCCTTGAGCCTGTTGCCATGCGCCTTGAGGTGAAGGAAGGCCGCAACGGCTGTACGCTCATCAACGATAGCTACAACTCCGACCTGAAGTCGCTCGACATTGCGCTCGACTTCATGCATCGTCGTGCCTCTGCCGTGCAGCCTGACGTTCCTCAGCAGCCTCTTACTCTGGTGCTGAGCGACATCCAGCAGAGCGGACTCACGCCTGAAGCGCTCTACCACAGCGTTTCAGAACTCATTGCCTCGCGTGGCATCACGAAGTTTATAGGAATAGGTCCTGTCCTTTTCACCCAGCAGGAACAGTTTGCCGACATGCCACAACGCTATTTCTTCAAAGGCGTTGAGCAGTTCATCCATAGTGAAGTGTTCCAGGCCTTGGCCGGTGAGGTCATCTTGCTGAAGGGAGCACGCCCCTTCGGTTTCGACCAAATCACCGAACTGCTGGTGCAGAAGGTGCACGAGACCACGCTGGAAGTGAATCTCGGGGCCGTCGTCGACAACCTGAACTTCTATCGCAGCTTCATGAAGCCCGAGACGAAACTCGTCTGCATGATCAAGGCCGATGCCTATGGCGCAGGAGCCATCGAGATTGCGAAGACGCTGCAGGTGCATGGCGTCGACTATCTGGCCGTAGCTGTGGCTGACGAGGGTGCCGCGCTGCGTCGCGCAGGCATCACGGCCAATATCATGGTGATGAATCCAGAGATGTCGTCCTTCAAGACCCTTTTCGACTACGACCTCGAACCGGAGGTCTACTCCTTCCGCCTGCTCGATGCGCTCATTGCTGCTGCCGAGCGCGAAGGCATCACCGACTGGCCTGTCCACATCAAACTCGATACGGGCATGCATCGACTGGGATTCAACACCTCCCCCGAGGGAGAGATAGCCCAACTCATTACCCGCCTGAAGCATCAGACGGCCGTCATCCCGCGGTCGGTGTTCAGTCATTTCGTGGGCTCCGATAGCGATGCCTTCGATGACTTCTCGGCTCATCAGTTTGAACTCTTCGATAAGGCCAGCCGACAGCTGCAGGCCGCCTTCTCGCATAAGATTCTGCGCCACATCGATAATTCAGCCGGCATCGAGCACTTCCCCGAGCGCCAGCTCGACATGTGTCGCCTCGGTCTGGGCCTCTATGGCGTGAACCCGCGCGACAACAGTGCCATCCATACTGTCTCCACGCTGAAGACTACCATCCTGCAACTGCGCCATGTGCCGGCAGGCGACAGCATTGGCTATTCGCGCCGCACCGTCGTGGAGCGCGACAGCGTCATTGCCGCCATTCCCATTGGCTATGCCGATGGTCTAAACCGCCAGCTGGGCAATCGCCGTGGCTTCTGCCTTGTGGGCGGACAGCGGGCCGAATACGTGGGCAATATCTGCATGGACGTGGCAATGGTAGACGTCACCGGTATTCCCTGTCAGGAGGGCGACAGCGTTGAAATCTTCGGGCCCAACCTGCCCGTCACAACGCTCAGCGACACGATCGGCACCATTCCTTACGAAGTGCTCACCGCCGTCAGCAACAGGGTGAAGAGAGTGTACTTCCAAGACTAATCAAATCAACACCCCATCAATGAAACAGCCAACCAACATCAAAAGACTGTTCCTGATAGTCCTCGTCCTTCTGCTTGCCGTCGAGGCAAGTGCAGTAGTGGGCGCTGGAGAGTACTACATTGTCAACAATTTCTGGGGCAAGTTGCTCACCAGCAATAGCGACAGGGCGCCTCGTCTGATGGCTTACGACAGTAGCGACGACGCCCGCTTCCTTTTCGTGGCTGAAGCGTCGGGCACGTCGGGCTATGTGAAGCTCCGCCACAAGTCCACCGGGCTTTATCTCGCCGCCAGTACCTCCAACGCGTGGAGCGTGCTGCTCTCCGGCAGTGGCAGCGGCGATGAGTATCTCTGGGCTGTCGACCAGCTGTTCGACACCCACATCACGAGTAAAAAGAATACCGGTGCCCGCCTGGGTAGCGATTTCTATAGCGGCAGCACTTATTATTTCAATGCTGACGAGGTACCCGTCTATTACAACAAGGGTGCCGGTGCGCTGAACTGGTATTCCATCATTCCCTCTAACGGCAATGGATTTGAGGATTCCCGAAAGGTGACCAAGACCGCAACTTTCACCAACGAATACGGCGTGAAGGAGCAGGACGACTATTGCGTTTCGGAACCAGTGGAAGTCACGGGCATCGATTACCACATCATCAGTACCACACCTTTCGAGAATTTTGGGTGTGTCAACTTGGTCGGACGCACCTCGTGGCTTGTCTTCGAGAACATCCGCCCGAGCAAGGTCGTCAATTCGTATCTCGGCAACGTCACCATTGACGGCCAGCCAGCTCAGAACGGCGTTAACTGCCGCGTGGAAATCTGGATGCGCGGTGCGGTGGTCATTCCTCTTCCTGCAGAGGAACCCTTCGTGGCTACTACCGACGAGGGTACTTTTTCTGTGCCGCTGGGCAATGCCTCCGACCTGGGCAACAACAGCAACAAGGCGCGCTCCTTCACCCTGAAGCGTGGCTACATGGCCACCGTGGCAACAGGAAAGAGTGGTGGCGACTACAGTCGTGTCTATGTGGCTGACCATGCCGACCTCACCGTCACTCTGCCCACGGCGCTCGACCGGCGCATCTCGTCAGTCTACGTGCGCAACTGGCACTACACCTCCAAGGCTGGCTATTGTTCTACGAAAAGCAACGTCCTTTCAGCCACAGTAGCTTGCGGAGGCTCTTGGGCATGGAACTGGGATGCCGGTAGCACGAGTTCAGCAGACGTGGAGTATGTCCCCATCAAGCAGCATCTCTATTGGCCTTCCGACGGCAACTTCTACAAGTCGGGTTCTACCGCCATGATGCTCTTCAACGAACCCGAACATTCCGAGCAGCACACCAGCAGCAAGTGTTCCTGTGGTGGCACCATCGACGAGTGGAAGGCCTACCAAAATACTCCCAAGTTCAATGCCACCGGCCTGCGCATCGGTTCGCCTTCTGCCACCAGCCTCTCCTGGATTAAGAACTATCTCACCCACTGCGACAACATGAAGCAGCGGTGCGACTTCAGCTGCACACATGGTTACTGGACCAGCGAGTGGGCCAATAACCTCAGCACGCTGAAGAGCTACGGCCGTCCCATCTGGATTACGGAGTGGGAGTATGGTGCCTCGTGGACCAGTGGCAGCAATCCCAGCAGTGCAGACGACGCCCGCGCCAAGGTGTTCGACATTCTCGAACGTCTGGAGTACAACGACTACGTGGAGCGCTACTCGTACTATGAGTTCGACACGGGCGGTACAAACGGCTGGATGCGCGAGCTGTTCTGGGAGAACAATGCCTCCAAGGGGCTTGCCTATGTTGGTGAGGTCTATGCAAGAGTAAAGCCGCACTTTGGCTATAAGGCTTCCATCCAGCCCGTGCCCAACTGGTGGGCTCCCGCGGCTGCCACGCCCGAGGTGAAAGGCGCAGCAAAGCTCTCCGATGGGCAGTATGTCCTGTTGGTCAGCAATGCTAACGGCGATGCTACGGCTACTTTCCAGGTGCAGCGCAAAGCCGCCGATGGTACGTGGCAGACCATCTATGATGTCACCGACCGTTCGAAGTTCGAACCCACCTCTCTTTCCGTCACCATCCCCGCCGGTCTTGTCGATACTGGCGATGCTGTGCGGGTGGTCATCACTACGCTCTATGATGCCACCGCTCAGAAAAGCGCTGCCTATGAGATTCTGGGTTATTCAAGTCTCGACGGCCTCGAGAATCTGGAGTTCAACGACGGCTCCTTCGTTTCGGCTAATGTCCGAACCTATGCGAAGGATAAGACAGGCACCGATACTTCCGGACTGAATGAGGTTGCAGGATGGGCGTACTCCGAAAATGGCGATGCGCGTGCTGCAGGCCAGTTCCGCTACGGAGCGTCCTATTTCCTAGGAGCCTCAGGCTACACCGCTCCTGCCACCAACTCTGAAGGAACCACCACGGGCGGCGCGCTGGGTATCAATGCCGTATGGACAGGCAAGGCCCAATACACGCAAAACGTGTTTCTCGAGGCGGGTACCTATACGCTTTCCTTCGCCGTCTATAATGCCAAGGGTGGCAAGGAGAACATTTCGAAGAATCTCTTCGGATTCATCGCCGACGACGGCACGGAGTATCTCCACCAAGTTACCAAGTTTCCTACCGACCAGTGGATAACCTATCAGGTGAGCTTCGTCCTCCAAGAAGGCGTCTACGGAAAACTCTCCTTAGGCTATACCGCTGCCGACAAGGCTTCTGCCGATATGCCACATCTCTTTGTTGACTATGTGCGCATCACCAAAGAAGATGTTGCTACGCCCGACAAACTGCAGAACCTCACGTTCGACGAAGGCTCGTTCTCCAACATGAACCTTCGTGCCAATAGCAGTAGTATTGCTGATTTCGAAACCGAAGTTAGTGGTCAGCTGCCGGTGACGGCTTGGAATTCCGTCATCGATACTTACTGGCATCAGACGGGCCAAGAGGCTTGGGCGACAGCCGGCCAACAGGCGTGGAACTCTGGTCTGTTCCTGACAAATTCTAACTTTGTCATTCCCGCCACCGACTCCCGCGGCAAAACGGAGGGCGGCGCGCTGGCTATGGTCGCTGCCTGGAATTCGCGCTTGCAACTCACCCAGCCCGCCATGCTGCCAGCCGGCAGCTACACGCTCACGGCTCGGGTCTACAACGTTGCAGGAGCATCCGAGGTGGCGAAGAATCTCTTCGGCTTCGTGACCAATGCCGGCGAGGAGTATCTGGCTTCCGACGTGACGTTTGCGGAGGGCCAATGGAGCGACGTCTCGGTAGAGTTCACACTTGAGGAAGACACGCCGGGCTGGTTGTCTGTAGGATATGTGGCTGGTAATTTCTCGAGCTCCCTAATGCCGAAACTCTACGTCGACTATGTGCAGCTCTCTGACGGAACCCACCAGTGGCCTTCGTTCCTCACAGGAGATGTCAACAAAGACGGAATTGTCAGTATCGCCGATGTCTCGACGTTGACGCGCATCGTGCTGGGAATGGGCTTCGACCCTGAGAATGCCGATGTCAACGCCGATGATGCCATCACCATTGCCGATGTGACCGCACTTGTGAACATCCTTCTTGGTAAATGACCGATGCCTTCCCAGTAGGGGAAATAGAAAAAGAAAATGACGAATAACGGGGACTGACGGAAAAAAACGAAATTTTTCCTTTGCCATGTCCTCGTTTTTTCGTATCTTTGCAAATTGTAAAATCTAAATCAATTAAATAGTAAATTCAATGAGTCCTATCAAAACTACCAAGATGACCAACTATCGTTGGGTAATCTGTGCCATGTTGTTCTTTGCAACAACCGTCAACTACATGGACCGTCAGGTGCTCTCGCTGACCTATCCTGGTGAGGGTGGTATCCAGCAGGAATTTGGCTGGAGCGACGATAACTACGGTACCATCACCGCCTATTTCTCCATCATCTACGCCCTTTGCATGCTGTTCGCCGGTAAGTTCGTCGACTGGATGGGCACCCGCCGTGGCTACCTCTGGGCCATCTTTGTCTGGTCGACAGGTGCTGTGCTGCATGCCTTCTGCGGCATTGCCACGAGCGGCATCGTCACCGGCGACTGGCTCGTGGGCTTCGAGGGAGCCAAGGAGACGCTGCGCGCCTTCAAGGCCAGTGGTGTAGCCGACGCCGCCCTGACCATCTCTACCGTTTCCGTGTGGCTGTTCCTCGGTGCACGCTGCATCCTCGCCTTGGGTGAGGCCGGCAACTTCCCCGCAGCCATTAAGGTGACGGCCGAGTACTTCCCGAAGAAAGACCGCGCCTATGCCACCGCCATCTTCAACAGCGGTGCTTCCGTGGGTGCCCTGATTGCTCCCTTCACCATTCCCGTGCTGGCCAAGTTCTTTGGTTGGGAGATGGCGTTCATCGTCATCGGTGCGCTGGGCTATGTTTGGATGGCCTTCTGGATCTGGCTCTACAGAAAGCCCAACGAGAACCCGAAGGTGAACAAGGCTGAGCTCACCTACATCAACCAGGATGCCGACACCGAGGGCGACCCGAAGGAGGCCAACGACGAGGGACCGCAGATCTCGTTCCTGAAGTGCTTCACCTTCCCGCAGACGTGGTCGTTCATCGTGGGTAAGTTCATGACCGACGGCGTGTGGTGGTTCTTCCTGTTCTGGACACCAGCCTACCTGAAGTCGCAGTTCGACATCAACCCCACCGACGTGCTGGGTATGACGCTCATCTTCGTGCTCTACCTCATCACGATGCTCTCCATCCTCGGTGGCAAGCTGCCCAACTACTTCATCAACCGCGGCATGAATCCCTATGCAGGCCGCATGCGTGCCATGCTCATCTTCGCCTTCTTCCCGCTGCTCGGCCTCTTCGCCCAGCCTCTTGGAGGCGTGTTCAACACACCGTGGTTCCCCATCATCCTCATCGGTATACTGGGTGCTGCCCACCAGTCGTGGTCGGCTAACATCTTCTCGACCATCGGCGACATGTTCCCGAAGTCTACCATTGCCACCATCACCGGTATCGGCGGCATGGCAGGTGGCGTGGGCTCGTTCCTCATCAACAAGGGTGCCGGCGCACTCTTCACCTATGCTGAACAGCAGGGCGCAGCCTTCCAGTTCATGGGCTTCGAGGGCAAGCCTGCCGGCTACATGATCATCTTCTGCATTTGCGCCGTTGCCTACCTCGTGGGCTGGTGCATCATGAAGATGCTCGTGCCGAAGTACAAGCCCGTCGTGGTCGCTGAGTAGTCTCATACAATCGATTTTTCAAACCACCTCTCCCAAGGGGGATTTCTTAGAATCGCAACCTACTGGCGTGCCAGCAGGTTGCGATTCTCTTTCCTGTCCAAACCTCATTGCACATGTCTACCGAACTCTTCCGCACGCTTGTCGCTGTTCCCGAACCACCGTTCCGCATCCATCCTGCCGAACCCATTCTTTGTGTGGGCTCGTGCTTTGCTGATGAAATCGGGCGTCGGCTTCACGACGACCATTTCCCAGCCATTGTCAATCCTTTCGGTGTGATGTACAATCCTGCCAGCATCCTCCACACCATCGAAAGACTGAAATCGACGGAGGGCCCGACGCCTGCCCTTGCGCTTCTCACGCTCGGCACCAATCATGTCTATATCGAGCGCGCTACCGGAGAGATTGTCGACAACTGCCAGAAGCGACCGCAGCAGCTTTTCGAGGAGCGATGCCTGTCGGTCGACGAATGTGCCGACTATCTCCAGTTCCCATAGTTCCCTCCCCTCCCTCCTACTTACCTCCCTTTCCCCAAAATAATCTCCACCACGGCCTTGATGTCGGCAACCGAAATCTCCCCGTCTTCGTTTGCGTCGGCATTCTTTTTCATTTCTTCCGAGGGCGCGGCTGCGGTTCCCAGCAGCATGTTCACCAGCGCCGTCACATCGGCTATTGTCACCTCGTTGTCCATGTTCACGTCGCCACGTAGCCACTGATCGCCATACTCGATGCCCGACAGCGAAGCCTCATTCTTCGCGTTGTCGTCGAACGTGATGTTGAACACGAAGTAGGCCTTGGCCTCCTTGCCGTTGCCATCCACGTAGCGAAGGGCCTGGCGGGTGGTTCTGCGGTCGCCGTCCTTGTTCTGGCTGGGCATCTGCCCGACGGTGAAAGCCGGTGAACTTACATCCATCTCTGAATACACATAACTGTTGTTGCCCCAACTGGTGACTCCGCCCGATGCGTCGAACCAGTGACCGCCGTCGCCATTGGCCGTGCTTCCGCTTTCAATCAGCTCTCCGTCGGCATTGGCGGCATAGAACATCACCTGATTGCGGGAGGGTCCGGCGCTGTTGTAGCTCACGAATTTGTTCTGAATGTCGCTCCATTCCAGTTGGAATGCGGTGCAGACCATGGCCAGTGCCTCGTCCTTGATTCTGACGATGGCCGAGGAGTAGTCCTCAGCAGGCTTCAGCGCTACGTCGTACGTCAGCGTCACGTCCTCAATCTCTCGCCCGTCCAGCGTCGGCTGACCGCTGAGGTTTGTGTTCACAAACTCCACTTGATACGGCCATTGGTCGTCGTTCGTGATGCTTTCGTCCCACTGGTGCTGGAAGTAACTGGTGGGGGCTGGCGCCACGACAAGCCACAGCTTGCTGGTGTTTCTGGGAACGGTCATCGTGATGTCCTCTGTCCGCTCCCCCGTGCCGGTGCAGTGCAGGGTGTTGTCGTCGAAATACTGGCGTGTGCCGTCCTTCAGCAGCGCCACATAGCCCACACGGAACCCACGGGCCGCAGCATTGCTCACGGTGTTGTATCTCGACACGCCGGCATTGCCATACACCGAACTCTCATTCAAATACTGTGCTGGGTCGCCACTGGCCAGCGCGCAGCCAGGCGACAGGGCGGTGAGCCGCGTGGTGATGGTTGTTCCGGCCGAAGGCACGCTCAGCGGAATCACGTTGAACCCCGTTGCCTGTGGCGCGCTCGCATAGGCCACCTGATACTTCGTGCTGCCCAGCTTCACGTAGTTGTAGTTGAAGTTGCCGATGTCGGCAGTCGTCCGATAGGGCACGCAGGCATCCAGGTCCCACGTCACGGCATGCAGCGCAAAGTCGAAGTGCAGTCGGTAGAGGTCGCTCACCGAGAGCCCTTTCAAATCCATCAGCACCTGGTTGAAGTCCTTCACCGTCGTCTCGCGGTGGTTCCACACGTTCGCCACGGTCCTCACGTCGCCGTATTTCTGGCAGAGGTAGAACAGGAACATGTAGGCCTGATAGCGGTGCCACTCGTGCGTGAAGGCATAGTTGTGCGACTTCGCGAAGATGTCGCGCGTGCCGCTTTCCGTGAAAATTTCCTCAGGGTACGACTGCAGGGCTTGCCAGTTGGCGGTGGTTTCCCAGATGGTGGCTCCGTTGCCCACGGCTCCGTGGAAACCGGTCTGAATCTGACTGTTCGCCCCGTGGTTGGAGTCCTCGGCATAGCACATGTAGTGGAACGAGTGTCCCACCTCGTGCGCCACGGCCGAACCCACGGGGTGGCACGTCGAAGGACTCAGCCACAAGGCAGAAATCTGGAAGTCGTAGCCGCCGCCGAAGCAAATCCATTCCGTCGTGTGGTTCAGCAGGATCATGATCTTGTATTTCGCAACGTTCGACGTCAGTGGGTCCACAAACCCCAGCGTCTCGGCTTCCAGCTGGTAGAACGCCTCGGCCTTTGTCAGCAGGTCGTCTATGTCGACGTAGTATTCGCTCGACGTGCTCAGTTGGTTAGGGGCTGTCGAGCCGTAGCCGTTGTCCCAGTAAACGATGCAGTTCGCCGACTGCTTCGAGCGCGACTCCGACCAGGTGTATTTGTTCGCCGTGTCGATTTTCTTGTACAGCAGCGTCTCGGCCTCGTTATAGTTCTTCCACTCCTCGGGTGTGTAGAGTGATTTCTGGGCCCATGCCCCCGTTGTCAACCCCATGAGCAGGGCGGCAAGTGTCAGGATTTTTTTCATTGTTGTCAGTAGGCTATAGATTGTTTCTGACAGCAAAAGTAATCAATAAACTTGAAAAAATCTAACAATCAGCCGAAAAATGCGATTCGTCTCTCTCTTCATGCCTTTTCCGCCACACGAGTATCCACTCTTCTCTTTGCTCGAATGATGCCCCGTCATTTCTTTCCGACATTCAGGAACCCCTGCCGCCTCAGCGCCTCGCACAGTCCCTCCGACATGGCCTCGTTGTCCTTCCGCGTATATCGGCAGTCCGTGAACACCTGCGCCAGCGTCTCCTTCTGGTTCATTCTCACAAACTCCTGGTTCACGGCCAGCGACTCCTTCTCGGCATACAACTCATCAATGCGCGCACGCGTATAATCTAAATAGGTCTCGTCGTGGCGGATGGCCTCCAACGGCAAACGGTCGCTCAGCGCTGGCTCTTAGGTTGCCCATCGTCTGGGTTCGCATGGCCTGCGTCAGCAATTCGTTCAGCAATGCGTCGCTGACTTCCTCTTTGGTGTAACTGCGAATACTTCTTCTCGTTTCAATATTTTTCATTTTGGATAACTTTTTGTTTGAAAAGATAGTCAAAATTTCCCTTTTTGGAAACTTTTTTCGTGTGGAAAGCAAAAAAACTTATAACTCTAACCTTTTAACTCTAAACTTTTTACTAACTTTGCACCAAATACGTGTGAATTATGGAACAACAGATTCAAAACAAAGTGGTGACCGTCAGACCGAAGGAATTGGAGTGCGACGTCGTCCGCTTTCAAAACAACAAAGACAAGTGGGTGGCCTTCGTGGGCTTGCTCGACGGGCGCCCCTACGAAATCTTCACCGGACTGCAGGACGATGAAGAGGGTATCGTGCTCCCCAAGACCGTGACGAAAGGTAAAATCATCAAGCAGGTCAACGAAGACGGCACGAAGCGCTACGACTTCCAGTTCGAAAACAAGCGTGGCTATAAAACTACGGTTGAGGGTCTCTCAGAGAAATTCAATAAGGAGTATTGGAACTACGCCAAGCTCATCTCCGGCGTACTTCGCTACGGCATGCCCATCGAGCACGTCGTGAAACTGGTGGCATCGCTCGACCTTCAGGACGAGAGCATCAACACCTGGAAGGTCGGTGTAGAGCGTGCGCTGAAGAAGTACACCGCCGAAGGCAGCGAGGAATAGGACGCGGCTGCGCCGCAAGTGAAAAGTGAACAGTGAAAAGTGAACCGCGCGCAGTCGCATTAAACTTTGAACTTTAAACTTTGAACTTTGAACTTTGAACAGTGAAATCACCCTCCACCGACTGCGCTTTCATGCCTACCACGGCGTGTTGCCGCAGGAGCGCATCGTAGGCAACGACTACGAGGTGACCATCGTCATGCATTGCGACATCATGGCCGCTGCTCTCTCCGACGATGTCGCCGACACCATCAACTATGCCGAAGCCTATCAGGTGGTCAGCGACGTCATGAACACCCCCTGCAACCTCTTGGAGCGTGTCGCCTGGCTCATCGCCGATGCCTTGCTCAGTCGCTTCCCCTCGTTGCAGGCGGCCAGCGTGAGCGTCACCAAACTTAATCCGCCCATGGGTGCCCACTGCGACGGAGCAGAAGTCAGAATCAAGGTGAAGAGGAGCCCCACCCCCTTCCCCTCCCCAGTAGGGAAGGAATCAGGCAACGGATGATTGTAATTCCTTTTTATTTTTTTATAGATTATATTTGAAATGACAAGACAGAACGAAATATATTCAAGCACTGATCTCCACTTTCTCCCCTCCCTACGGGGGAGGGGCTGGGGCTTTGTCCTTGCTCTATTCCTTTCTTTCTTTGTCACCATGGCTTCCGCCGCCGGCAAGTTTGTGCTTGTCATCGATGCCGGACACGGTGGCAAGGACGCTGGCTGCGTCGGCAAGGTGAGCAAGGAGAAGACGCTCACCCTGCGCTATGCACTGGCCTTCGGAAAGATTGTCGAGCGCAACTGCCCCGACGTGAAAGTCATCTATACACGCACCTCCGACCGTTTCCTCGAACTCTGGCAGCGTGCCGAGATAGCCAATAAGAACAAGGCCGACCTCTTCGTGTCGGTTCATATCAATGCTGTGGCGAAAGGCTCTTCCGTGCATGGCTACCAGACCTACGCCCTCGGGCGTGGTGAGACCACCGGCAAGAAGGGCATCCAGGAAAACCTTGAGGTGGCCAAGCGCGAGAACTCTGTCATCTACATGGAGAAAGACTATCAGCAGCGCTATCAGGGCTTCGACAACTCGCCCGAGAGCAACATCATGTTCGAGTTCATCCAGGATAAGAACATGGAGCGCAGCGTCGAATTGGCACGCCTCTTCCAGAAAAGCATCTGTGCTGCTACGGGGCGTCTCGACAAGGGTGCCCATCAGAACAACCTCGCCGTGCTGCGCCTCACCTCCATGCCTGCCTGCCTCATGGAGTTGGGCTTCATCTCCAATCCCGACGAGGAGTTGTTCATGAATGCCGAATCGTCCACCGACCGCTATGCGCGTGGCTTCCTCAAGGCATTCATCAGCTATAAGAACAAGTATTTCGACGGACTGAACGTGCCCTACCGTCCGCAGGACATCAAGGAAACGCAACTGGCTCAGGTCGTCCCCGACGAATACAAGGAGAAGGAACGGCAAAAACAGCAGCAAGCTGCAGCCGCCCAAAAGCGCAGCCAGCCCACCACTCAGCCCACCACCCTGCAATCTGCCACCGCCACCAAACAGCCCTCAAACCAGAATAGCAAATCAATCACCCCTCCTTCGGAGGGGAAGGGGGAGGTTGTACCCTCTGACGGACAGGGGGTAGGGCACCCCTCTGAGGGGAAGGAGAAGGTTCTCTCCTCTGATGACCAGGAGGAAGGGCTCCCCGTCTTCAAAATCCAGATCCTCACGGGTCGCCAGAAGCTGAAGACCACCGACCGCCAGTTCAAGGGGCTCGCCGATGTCGATTGCTTCGAGGAAGCCGGCATGTACAAATACACCGTCGGCGCCTCCTCCGACTACAACGCCATCGCCCGTCAGCGACGCGAAATCCTCGACAAGTTCCCCGAGGCCTTCATCATCGCCTTCAAGAACGGACAGAAGATGAACGTCAACGAGGCCATCGCCGAATTCAAGAAGAATCGAAAGAAATAGTTCCCACACCCCATCAATTCCCATCAATTCCCATACTTCCCACACCCACCAATGAAAAAAGAAATCAAAATCGCTCTCGTCGCCATCGCCGCCATCGTCATCCTCTTCTTCGGAATGAACTTTCTGAAAGGCATCTCGCTCTTCTCCGAGAAGAACGTCTACTATGCCCGTTTCAGCAATATCAACGGCCTCACTGCCAACAACCCCATCTTTGCCAACGGCTATCAGGTGGGACTCGTCAAAGACATTCAGTTCGACTACTCTGGCCAGGGCGACATCATCGTTGCCTTCTCCCTCAACGATAAGATGCACCTCCCCGTCGGCACTGCCGCCGCCATCGAGAGCGATTTCATGGGCAACGTCCGCATGAACATCGTCCTCCCCACCAACAATACTCCCCTCCCTACGGGGGAGGGGTCGGGGGTAGGGCTATCTCCCCTCCCTACGGGGGAGGGGGCGGGGGTGGGGCTCCTTCATAAAGGCGACACCATCCCTGGCTCGCAGGCTGAGGGCCTCATGGCACGCGCCGCAGCCCTTCTGCCCGCTGTCGAGCAGATGTTGCCGAAGCTCGATTCCATTCTCATGAGCGTCAACACTCTCTTGGCCGATCCGTCCATCGCTCGCACCCTCCATCATGCAGAGCGCGTCACCGCCGACCTCACCACCTCCACGCGCCAGCTCAACACGCTCATGGCAAACCTCAACCGCCAGATGCCGGCCCTCATGAGCAAGGCCGATGGTGTGCTCGACAACACCCAACAGCTCACGCAGAACCTTGCAGCCGTCGATATCGATGCCACCATGCAGAAGGTCGACCGTACCCTTGCCAATGTCGAGGCCACTGCCAAGCAGCTCAGCCAGCCTAACGGCTCCCTTGGCCTCCTCATGAACGATCCTTCGCTCTACAACCGTCTTAACGGTACCCTCAACAGTGCCGAGATGCTCCTCAACGATGTCCGTGAGCACCCCAAGCGCTACATCAACGTCTCCGTCTTCGGTCGCAAGTCCAAGGAGTAGGGCGGGCGCCTTCGGCGCCGTGGAAGGCCCCGCTTCCTATGATTTTATCCAAACATATTTAGTTAATATTCTTTAATTCTGTTGTGAGGTCAGCATTTACTCTTCTCTGCATTCTGATGTACTCA
>CACZIT010000021.1 GCA_902781315.1 uncultured Prevotellaceae bacterium | reverse complement strand
GAGGATTAAGGACAAGATAATCAAAAACCGAAATAATACCGAGATGATTAACCTTATCACTATCGACGGGAGCGGGCGCAAGGTTGCCCGACCCGTCACTCAGAGAGACGACTACCTGACCCAGCGCAATGCGCCGGAGAACGTGAGGAACTTCCAGGCGGCTCGCGGGGGCGACAAGAAGGCGAAGGCGCGGCAGGTGCAATACAACTACAACGACCTGCTGCCCGACGGGGTGCTGAAGGGCTGCCACCATGTGGCGTCGACCTTCGCTCACGACATCGACTGCCAGTCGGCCGAGGAGCAGGAGCGCATCAAGCAGGTGCTGCTCGGGAAGAAGGAGGAGATAGGCCTTCTGGAGCTGTCGGGCTCAGCCAACTACGGCCTGCATGCGGTGTGCCGCCGCGAGCGTGGGAAGACGATTCTGGAGAATCAGGTGCGCCTCTCGATGCTCACGGAGACGGAGATGGACACTTCGACGCACGACGAGCAGCGCATCCTCTACACCGGTCCTGCCACCCCCGACAACCTGTTCTACCTGGACGATGCCATCTTCGAGGAGCAGCTATCGCCCGAGGAGGCCGCCGAGGAATTCGAACGCCTGCGGGAGCGCGAGCGGCAGGGACAGGAAGAGGTGCCGCCGGGCGCCAAGAAGGCCAACAAGCACTACCGCCCCTGGAAGGAGCGACGCGCAGAGCGCGATGTTCAAAGTTCAAAGTGTAAAGAGCCTGCGGCTCGTGTAAGCGGACCCTCTGCTGACACCAATGCTATTGAAGCCCCCTCGGGGGCAGTAGGGGGGGCTTATCCTAAAGATTATCACGGCATCCCGTTCGACGAGATTCTCCGAAAGTACTGGGAGGTGAACAACAACGGCTTCGAGCCCACCGAGGGTGACCGCGACACGCTGACGTTCCAACTGGCCTCCGATCTGCGTCACATCTGCGGCCGTTCGTTTGAGTGGCTCGACCAGGTGATCCCCTGTTACGACAACTTCCCATTAGATGAGAAGCGACAGAAGATTCGCAATGCTCTGCAGTCGAAGTATGAGGGAATGCCGCAACGCCTGCGCGACACACTGGCAGCACTCAGAGTCCCCAATGGAGTGACAGCCACAGATGGTATAGAAGCCCCCTCGGGGGCCGTAGGGGGGGCTTCGGGGGACGACGGGGAGGCCGGGGCTCCCGCTTTGCCCAAGCGACTGCCGAAGCTCATCGAGCTGCTCACCTCGAAGACGCCCGACGTCTATCAGCCTGCCGTCAGCCATGCGGTATTTCCGGCTCTGGCGACGCATCTGTGCGGCGTGCGGTTTCCCTACACGGACAACGTGGAGCACGAGGCGACGCTGATGAACTGCCTGATGGCGTCGACGGGTGCGGGCAAGGGTTGCATCGACGAGCCCATACGCCACATCATGGCCGACATCAAGCGGCGCGACGACGAGAACGCCCAGCGTGAGGCCGAGTGGAAGAAGGACTGCCAGCGCAAGGGCGCCAACAAGGACCGGATGGTGCGGCCCGAGGGGCTGGTGATTCAGATTATAGACCCCGACATGACGAAGCCGGCGCTGGTGACGCGCATGGACGAGGCGGAGGGGCACTTCGTCTACGTGAAGCTGAATGAGCTGGACCTCTTCGAACAGCTGAAGGGTCAGACGGGCAAGCAGCACTTCCAGCTGATGTGCCTGGCCTTCGACCCGGGCGCCGAGTACGGCCAGACGCGCGTGGGCATTCAGAGCGTGACGGCCCGGCCTGTGTGCCGCTTCAACTGGAACGCCTGCACCACCATCCTGAAGGGGCGCCGCTTCTTCAGCAGGGTGCTCACCGACGGCCCGGTGTCGCGCATCAACTTCTGCACTATCCCCGAGATGGAAATCGGTGCCGAGCAGCCCGTCTACGGTCGCTACGACGCTGCCTTCGACGAGGCTCTGCGCCCCTACATCGAGAACCTCACGAAGGCCCGCGGGCTCATCGTCTGCAAGCAGGCCGACGCGCTGGCGCGCAAGCTGCAGAAGGAGTGTGCCGAGTTTGCCCGGCTGAGCCAGAACGAGGTGTACTGGAACCTCTCGCATCGTGCCTGCGTGATAGCCTGGCTGAAGGCCTGCGTGCTCTACGTGGCGAACGGCTGCAAGTGGGAGAAGGCCATCGACGACTTCGCGCGCTGGTCGCTGGAGTACGACCTGTGGTGCAAGATGGAGTTCTTCGGCGACGACATCGCGAAGGCGAACATGGAAATCGAGCCCCGTACGAAGCGCGGTCCCCGCAACCTGCTGGAGCTGCTGCCCGACGTGTTCACAATTGCTGATGCCCGACGTGTGCGCCAGCAGCAGGGACTGAGCAACGAGCGCGGCAAATGCCAGAACATGATCAGCACTTGGAAGAAACGCCGCTATGTGGTACAGATGGCAGATGGCAGTTATAAAAAAGAGAGTCATACTGACAAGAACCGCTGAGCTCAAGGCCTACACGACAGGCCGGCCGGCTATCGAAGAGGGCACTGACGGCGAAGGCATCAGGATACATGCCGGCATGTGCGGGGGAGGCAGCCGCTCCGCGCGTGGACATTAATAAAGAAGAAATGCAAAGAAAAGCAACTATTTCTTTGCATTTCTCTTATTTTTTAGTACCTTTGCACGGAAAAAGAGTAATCAAAACAATAACAAAAATTAAAAGCATTATGACTCAAGCAATTCAAAAAACTCTTCGCGACTCGGCAGGCATGCGCTGGACTGCCCTGTTGCTGCTGGCTCTGGCCATGTTCTGTTCGTACATCTTCATGGACATCCTATCGCCCATCAAGGACCTCATGCAGGAGACGCGCGGATGGGACTCCACCGCGTTTGGCACGATGCAGGGTTCTGAGGTGTTCCTGAACGTATTCGTGTTCTTCCTGATTTTCGCCGGCATCATCCTCGACAAGATGGGCGTGCGCTTCACGGCCGTGCTCTCGGGTGCGGTGATGCTGGTGGGAGCCTGCATCAAGTGGTATGCCGTGAGCGAGGCGTTCATGGGCAGCGGACTGGAGCAGTGGTTCACGAACAACCTGAACTACATCCCCGTGTTCGACGAACTGGGCGTGAGCCCGTTCTATCAGGGCATGCCGGCTTCGGCCAAGTTTGCCGCCTGCGGCTTCATGATTTTCGGCTGCGGCTGCGAGATGGCAGGCATCACGGTGTCGAGAGGTATCGTGAAGTGGTTTAAGGGTCGCGAGATGGCGCTGGCAATGGGCTCGGAGATGGCGCTGGCACGTCTGGGCGTGGCCACGTGCATGATTTTCTCGCCGTTCTTCGCCAAGCTGGGCGGCGAGGTGAGCGTGAGCCGCTCGGTGGCCTTCGGCGTGGTGCTGATGTGCATCGCCCTGATGATGTTCATCGTCTATTTCTTCATGGACCGCAAGCTGGATGCCCAGACGGGCGAGGCTGAGGAGAAGGACGATCCGTTCAAGGTGAGCGACATCGGCAAGATTCTCTCCGACTCCGGTTTCTGGCTCGTGGCGCTGCTGTGCGTGCTGTACTACTCGGCCATCTTCCCCTTCCAGAAGTATGCCGTGAACATGCTGCAATGCAACCTGACGCTCACGGAGCCTGCTCAGGACTCGTTCTGGGCCAGCCCGCAGGTGACCATCGTGCAATACGTCATCATGCTCGTGGTGGCTGCTGCCGGCTTCGCCAGCAACTTCCAGAAGAAAAAGAACATGCAGTACGGTCTGCTGGGCGTCTCGATTGTGGCTCTGGTGACCTATTGCTACATGGGCTACATGCGCCAGTCGGCCGAGTCTATCTTCGCCGTGTTCCCGCTGCTGGCCGTGCTCATCACGCCCATCCTGGGCTCCTACGTCGACCACAAGGGTAAGGCTGCCTCGATGCTCGTGCTGGGCTCGCTGCTGCTCATTGCCTGCCACCTGACGTTTGCCTTCGTGCTGCCGATGTTCAAGGGCTCGGCCGTGGGCGGCATCGTGATCGCCTACGTGACCATCCTGGTGCTGGGCTCCAGCTTCTCGCTCGTGCCTGCATCGCTGTGGCCAAGCGTGCCGAAGCTGGTGGACGCCAAAGTCATCGGTTCGGCCTACGCGCTGATTTTCTGGATTCAGAACATCGGCCTGTGGCTGTTCCCGCTGCTCATCGGCAAAGTGCTCGACAAGACCAACCCGGGCGTCACCGACCCCACGCAGTTTGACTACACCTGGCCGCTGGTGATGCTGGCATGCCTGGGCGTGGCCGCCCTGCTGCTGGGCCTGCTGCTGAAGGTGGTGGACCGCAAGAAGGGCCTCGGACTGGAAGAGCCCAACATCAAGTAAGACTGTATTTTTTCAACGGAAGCCCCCCCACTCCACAACTGACAACGATGAAAGCAAACGCAAAGACTCTGTTGGCGGCCGCCCTCTGCTCGGCGGCCGCACTGACAGCCTGCAGCCACCGCCCGGCAACAGCTGGCGAGCAGCCGCTCAGAACCGTGGGCAACCCCTATCTGCCGCTTTGGGAGCACATACCCGACGGCGAGCCCTACGTCTTTGAAGACCCCGACCACAAGGGGCAGCAGCGCGTCTACATCTACGGGTCGCACGACAACCTGAAGACCAACTACTGCGGACGCGACCAGGTGGTGTGGTCGGCATCGGTGGACGACCTGAGCCACTGGCGACTGGACGGCACCATTCTCGTGGTGGACCGCAACGGACGCGGCGAGCCCTTCGACTCTGCGGGCACGGCCGACGTGCTCTTTGCCCCCGACGTGGCGATGAGAGTGGAGGCCGACGGACGGAAGACTTACTACCTGTACCCCAACGACCAGGCCTGGGGGCGCAACGGACTCGTGGCCCGCAGCCATCGACCCGACGGCCCCTTCGAGGTGACGAACTGGAACAGCGAGAACCCGAACACGACCGACGGCGTGCTGCAGTTTGACCCCGCCGTGTTTGTTGACGACGACGGACGCGTCTACGGCTACTGGGGCTTCCAACGCTCCTACGCCGCCGAACTGGACCCCGCAACGATGGCCACCGTGAAGCCCGGCACGAAAGTGGTGGAGGATATGGTGTCGTCGAAAGACCAAGAGGGTGACTTCCGCTTCTTCGAAGCCTCGTCTATCCGCAAAATAAAGGATAAATACGTGTTCATCTACAGCCGCTGGACCAAGCCCGGAGAGTTCGGACTGCCCGACACCAACTACACGCTGGCCTATGCCTACAGCGACCATCCGCTGGGTCCCTGGACCTACGGAGGCACCCTCATCGACGGACGCGCCCGCGAGACCGACGAGCAGGGACGCACCATCGCTTCGGCCAACGCCTCGGGCAACACTCACGGCTCGATATGCCAGGTGGGCGACCAGTGGTACGTGTTCTACCACCGCCAGAGCGGACTCAACGAGTTTGCCCGCCAGGCAATGGTGGCACCCGTAGAGGTCAGCGTGGAAGAAGGGCCCGGCGGCAAGGTGAGCATCACGGAGGGCGAATACAACTCGGAAGGATTCTCAACCCAAGGACTGGACCCGCTGGAGCGCCATTCGGCAGGCATCTGCTGCTGGTACACTGGCCCCAAGCCCTCGGAGCACCACTGGCCCGACAACGTGTTCTACGGCTCGTACGTGGAAGCTGCCTACGGCACCGCCGACAACGCGAAGGCTCCCTACGACCTGAAGAACAACACAAACCACGTGGTGAACAACACCAGCGGCTCGATAGTGGGCTACAAATACTTTAACTTCAGCGCCACCAGCGGACGCAAGGACGTGCAACTGCTGATGCGCCTCATCCCCGCAGGCATCGACGCCACCATCACCATTATGGCCGACCGACCCTGGACATCGCAGGGCGGCAAGCCGCTGGGCACCATCGAGCTGAAGGCCGACATGCCGCAGACGCCCACCGAGATGAGTGCCGTGCTGCCGGCGCTCGGCGAGATGAGCGGCAAGCATGCCCTCTTCTTCGTGTTCCATTCAGAAACCCCAGAGAAGAGCCTCTGCACACTCATGGACTTCATGTTTAAATAACACTCACACAACAAGAATGACGCAGAAGATAAGAATCAAGGACATTGCCGAACGGGCAGGAGTGTCGGTGGGCACGGTGGACCGCGTGCTTCACGGTAGGCCCAACGTGTCGCCCTCTGCACGCGAGAAGGTGGAGAAGGCCCTGAAGGAAATGGACTACCACCCCAACGCCTACGCATCGGCACTGGCCTACAACCGCCACTACACGTTCTACATGCTGCTGCCCAAGCACGAGCAAGAGGCCTACTGGGACGAGATTGAGGAAGGGGCCCGGAAGGCTATGGAGATGCGGCGCGACTTCCACGTGGAGGTGAAGATAGAATTCTACGTGAGATTCAGCGACGAGTCGTTCACGGGCAAGGCTGAGGAGATACTGGCTGCCACCCCCGACGGCGTGGTGATCGTGCCGGCCGAACTCGCGCTGACCCGCCAGTTCACCGACCAGCTGCACGACCGGCAGATACCCTTCGTGCTGCTCGACTCCTACATGCCCGACCTGAAACCTCTCTCCTTCTTCGGACAAGACTCTTTCGCCAGCGGCTATTTCGCAGCCAAAGCGCTCATGATGATTGCCTACAAGGAAGAGGAAATCATGCTCATGAAGCAGACCAAGGGCGGACGCGTCACCACCAAGCAGCAGGCCAACCGCGAAGTGGGATTCCGCCACTACATGGCCGACCACTATCCGAACATCAAGATTGTGGAACTGGACCTGCCCGTGGGCGGAACGCGCAAGCAATATGGCCACATGCTGGAAAACTTCTTCACGAAGCACCCGCTGGTGCATCATTGCATCACGCTCAACTCGAAGGCCCACATCGTGGGAGAATTTCTGCTGAAGACCAACCGACGCTACATCCAGATCATGGGCTACGATATGGTGGCCAAAAACGCACAGTGTCTACGTGAAGGAAGCATCTCCTTCCTCATAGCACAGCATGCCTACCAGCAGGGCTACTCGTGCATAGAGGCTCTGTTCCAGGCTGTCGTGCTGAAGACGAAGGTGAGCCCCGTGAACTACATGCCCATAGAACTGCTGATGAAGGAAAACGTGGACTTCTATCGCCGCACGCAGCTCTGAACAATTTTTATTTTATAAACAACATCAAACCCAACCAGAATGACACCATCAAGTTACATACGCATCAACCCCGCCGACAGCGTGGTAGTGGCCCTTCGCCCCATGAAGGCTGGCGAAAGCATTGAAGTAGACGGCCTGAAGGCTGTGCTCAGCGAGGACGTGCCCGCCGGACACAAGATTCTGCTCGTCGACACACCCGCCGGCAAGGACATCCTGAAATATGGCTACCCGATAGGCCACGCCGCCATCGACCTGAAGGCGGGCCAGTGGGTGAACGAGAACAACCTGAAGACCAACCTCTCTGGCACACTCTCCTACGAGTATCGGCCTGTGAACGAAGAACTTAGCATTCCGCAGGAGAACCTTACCTTCAAGGGCTACGTGAGAAGGAACGGCGAAGTGGGCATCAGAAACGAGGTGTGGATAGTGCCTACGGTGGGATGCGTCAACGGAGTGGCCGAGCGCATCATCGAGCTCATGAAACAAGAATTGCCCGAGGAAGGCACAGAAGGCAGCGTGCTGAGCCGCAAGGCCCTGCATGCCTGGCACCACAACTACGGCTGTTCGCAGCTCTCAGACGACCACGAGAACACGCGCAAGATACTGCGCGACATCGTACTCCACCCCAATACGGGCGGTGTGCTGGTGCTCTCGCTGGGATGCGAAAACAACCAGCCCGAAGACTTCATGGCTATGCTGGGCGACTACGACCAGGAGCGCGTGCGCCTGCTCGTGACGCAGCGCGTAGAGGGCGACGAGGTGCAGGAAGGACTTCGCCAGTTGCGCGAACTCTGCCGGAAGGCTGCCCAGGACAAACGCGAGGATGTGCCTGTAGCAAAGCTCCGCGTGGGCTTGAAGTGCGGAGGCAGCGACGGTTTCTCGGGCATCACCGCCAACCCTCTCGTAGGCGAGTTCAGCGATTGGCTTGTGGCTCAAGGCGGAACCAGCATCCTCACCGAGGTGCCTGAGATGTTCGGAGCCGAAACCATCCTGATGAACCGCTGTAGGACGGAGGAGCTCTTCGGCCAGACCGTCACCCTCATCAACGACTTCAAGGAATACTTCCTCTCGCATGGTGAGCCCGTGGGCGAGAATCCTTCGCCAGGCAACAAGGCCGGAGGCATTTCGACACTCGAGGACAAGGCCCTGGGATGCACGCAGAAGTGCGGACGTGCGCCCGTAGACGGCGTGCTGGCTTACGGAGACCGCCTGCAGAAGAACGGACTGAACCTGCTGTCGGCACCCGGCAACGACCTCGTGGCCGCCACAGCGCTGGCTTCGGCAGGATGCCAGATTGTGCTCTTCACGACGGGCCGCGGAACGCCCTTCGGCACCTTCGTGCCCACGATGAAGATTTCGACCAACAGCAACCTTTTCAAGAACAAACCCAACTGGATTGACTTCAATGCCGGACAACTCGTGGAGGGCAAGCCTATGAAAGACCTCCTGCGCGAATTCATCGACTACATACTGAAAGTGGCCAACGGAGAACCCGTGCAGAACGAGCGCAACGGCTACCGCGAAATCTCCATCTTCAAGAACGGAGTGACGCTGTAGCGTAAGGGGCAAGAGGCTAAGTGTTTAAAGTATAAGGTTCAAAGTTCAAAGTTCAAAGTTCAAAGTTTAAGATTTAAGGACTAAAGGATAAAGGTTCAAAGATAATCATTTAGGAAAAAGATTGGACAAGGAGAAGATTAGCAACAGGAAAGGCTTGTGGGCACTGTCGCCGCTGATGGTGTTCGTAGTGCTGTATCTCGTCACGTCGATTGTGGCGGGCGACTTCTACAAGGTGCCCATCACCGTCGCCTTCATGATAGCCAGCGTCTATGCCATTGCTATCTCAGGAGGTTTCGCCCTACCCTTCGGCAGACGTTCTGCCCTACCCCTTTCGAAACGCATAGCCACCTACAGCCGTGGGGCCAGCGCCGAGAACATGATGCTGATGCTATGGATATTCGTTATGGCAGGAGCATTTGCCAACGCCGCCAAGACTATGGGCAGCATCGATGCAACGGTGAACCTGACGTTCAGTCTCCTTCCCGGCAATATGCTTCTGGCCGGCCTCTTCGTGGCGGCCTGCTTCATCTCGCTCAGCATCGGCACCAGCGTGGGAACCATCGTGGCCCTCGTGCCCATTGCCGCCGGCATTGCCCAGACCACCGACACGAGCGTGGCCATGATGACAGCCGTCGTGGTGGGAGGTTCGTTCTTCGGCGACAACCTCTCGTTCATCTCCGACACCACAGTCGTGGCCACACAGACGCAGGGGTGCAAGATGAGCGATAAGTTCCGCGTGAATGCCTTCATCGTCGTGCCGGCCGCATTGCTCATCGTGGCTGTCTACATCTTCCTGGGAAGCAACATCAGCTCGCCCTCCGACGTGCCCGAGGTGCAACCCCTGAAAGTAGTACCCTACATCGTGGTGCTGCTGTGCGCCATCTTCGGCATGAACGTAATGGCTGTGCTCACCATCGGCCTGGCTCTGACCGGTATCATCGGCATTGCCGACGGCACCTACGACGTCTACGGATGGTTTGGCGCTATGGGCTCAGGCATCATCTCGATGGGCGAGCTTATCATCATCACGATGATGGCAGGCGGACTGCTCGAAATCATTCGCGAGAACGGCGGCATCGACTACATCATCGAGAAACTGACCACCCACGTGCATGGAAAGCGCGGAGCTGAGTTGTCGATAGGTCTGCTGGTGGCCCTCGTCGACCTCTGCACGGCCAACAACACCGTTGCCATCATCACCGTAGGCCCCATCGCCAAGAAGATAGGCGACCGCTATGGGGTGGACAACCGCAAGTGCGCCTCCATCCTCGACACCTTCTCGTGCTTCATGCAGGGCATCATACCCTATGGTGCCCAACTGCTGATGGCTGCAGGTCTGGCCGAAATCAACCCCGTAGGCATCGTGCCCTACCTCTACTATCCCTTCGCCATCGGGCTCGCTGCCCTGACGGCCATCATATTCCGATATCCGCGCCGCTACTCATGAACATCATCCAACGAAATTTCTTCCGCCTACTGCGATCGGGAGCCCTCAACGAATACGAGGCCCTGGAACCTATGTCGCACTACAAGTGGCACCAACTGGCGCGACTGGTAGAGTCGCAGGGTGTATCGGACATTGCTGCCAAGGGCGTCAGAAACCACACGTTCGACCAGCAAGCCAACTTTCCACCTGCCTATGCCGAAGAGATTGCCGACCTGCACAGCAACGACAGCAGCGAGCCAAAGGCGACGTCGGCTCCCGCACACCTGAGCAACCGAATCCTGAACCGCAGGCTGCGAAAAATCCAGCAGGGCGAGCGCCATGAGATTGATGCCTCGATGACCACGCTGGAACTGCTTAACATCATCGTGCGCAACATCAGCCACATTCTGAATCAGGGCATCTCGCTCAGCGGCATCAGCCAACTGGGCTCCTTCCTTCGTACCAAAGGCGACAAAGTGGACTTCGTGAAACTGGAGGGATGGCTGAAGCGCCTGCACATTCAACGCATGGCCCAGCTGGAAGGCTCCATCCTCATTGCCGTCTTCGAGTTCGACCAGGACGAGATACCCTTCGTCGCACAAGTTGAGAAGGAGGCCTACCCGCTCATCCTCCGCACGCTGAAACACACAACGAGCGACACCACCGAGGAGTGGCACTTCCGGCAGGGACGAACGGGATTCGTGCAGAACAACTCGCGCATCATGCGGAGAAACCTTCGGCGCAGCATTCGCTACATCAACTTCGCACCCATTGAGACATCCAGCAACTTCCTCAACAATTTTGCACGCAGCCTCTCGGAAATTGAGGAGTAACCACGTCTTTTTGACATAAAATAACAAAAGAGATGGGCATTTTTTAGCCTTTTCGTTCCTTTTTCTTGTTTTAAAGTCGTAACTTTGCACCAATGAAACGTCTGATCACAACCATATATATTATTCTGACAGCTCTCACGATGCACGCACAGTCCGCCTTCGTACAGTGTGAAGACACTTGCAACCACGTGCACGGCATCGACCTGAGCCATTATCAGGGCAACGTCTTCTGGCAAGCCATCGGCGAAAACCAGAAGATGGCCTACGTCTACCTAAAGGCTACTGAGGGAGGCGACCGTATCGACGAAATGTTCCAACGCAACATCCAGATGGCCCACGAGCACGGACTGAAGGTGGGAGCCTATCACTTCTACAGACCCAAGACGCCACAGGACCTGCAGTTGGAGAACTTCACCAAGCAATGCTTGCCTGACGAGCAAGAGCTGCTGCCCATGATTGACATCGAAACCACGGGCGGACTTTCCACGGAAGCCTTCTGCGACTCGCTCTTCAAGTTTCTGGAACTCATCGAGAAAGCCTACCGCCAGCGACCCCTCATCTATACCGGTGCCAACTTCTACGACAAACACCTGCAAGGAAAACTGGACGACTACCACCTGATGATAGCCCAGTACACCAACTTCGAACCTCGGCTGAAGGACGGGCGCGACATCACCATGTGGCAATATACCGGTAAGGGCCACATCAACGGCGTGCGGGGCTACATCGACAAGAGTCGCTTCATGGGCAAACATCGGCTAAGGGAAATCAGATACCGCCACCGTTAATCCCAAGGAGAAAGCAAACAGAACAACTTTTATAAAAAACAGAGAGAAACAAAATGGCAATCATCAAATGTCCCGAATGCGGACACCAAATAAGCGATAAAGCACCCACATGCCCGTCGTGTGGCGTTGAAATAGCAGGCCACATCACCCACTGCCAGCAGTGCGGAGCCGTCTATCTGAGCGAGCAAGACTCGTGCCCCATCTGCCATCATGCCAACACCTCGCGCCCAGCACAGAGAATGGCACCTACCACCCCACCGCCTATCCCGACGAACCTGCCGCCGCAGCAAAACGGGAACGCCGCGCCCGAACAGCCGAAGAAAAAACATTCGCGCGGAGCGCTGATCTTCTCGTTCCTCATGGCGATGGTCATCTGCGGCGTCTGCTTCTACTTCTACCACAACGCAAAGGACACCAAGGAGAGCGAGGCCTACACCTACGCTATGACCAGCAGCGACCCGCTGGTGCTGCAAAGTTTCCTCGACACCTATCGCGATGCCTCACACGCACGCCGCGATTCCATCCAACTGCGCCTCACGGCCATTCAGCAGGCCGAACGCGACTGGACGAACGCCTGCGCCAGCAAGTCGAAAACGATGCTTCTCGAGTTCATCAAGCAATATCCACAGTCGGCCCACAAGGGAGAGGCTCTCAACAAGATTGACTCCATAGACTGGGAGAAAGCCAAAGCCGAGAACACGGAGGAAAGTTTCTACTCCTACCAGCGCGAGCACCCCAACGGCAAGTATGTGGGCGACGCCGACGAGGAAATCAAGAAACTTAATGCCAAGACCCTGCAGCCAGAGGAGGAAGAAACCATCTCGCTGCTCTACCGCCGCTTCTTCCAGGGCATCAACTCGAGAAATGCCAGTCAGGTGGGCGAAACGGTTGCCTCGGTCCTGAAGAATTTCCAGGGACGGCCTGACGCGCTGAAGAGCGATGTCATGAGCTACGTGAACAGCCTCTGGCGACCCGACGTGGAAAACATGAACTGGTACCTACCCGACCAGTTGCAAATCGACAAGAAGGAAGTGAGCGTAGACCAGTATGAATACGACGTCCACTTCAACGCCCGCCAAAAGGTGGTGTTCAACAACGGAAAGCCTGACTCGGAGACCCGCTACCGCGTCAGCTCGCACGTGAATGCTGAGTTTAGAATCGTTGAGTTCAACATGTCTCGTATCATTGAATAGTCAATAGCACATCCTACACCCCATCCCCCAAGAAACATGAAAAAAACGACTATCCTGTGCCTAATGGCACTGCTGATGCTTCAACCGGCTATGGCAAAGAAGAAGACCCAGACCGTCACCCTGCGCATCGTTGAAACGAGCGACGTGCATGGTTCGTTTTTTCCCTACGACTTCATCACCCGCAAACCTAAGCGCGGGACGCTGGCTCGCGTGAGCACCTATGTCAACAAGCTGCGTGCCGAACTGGGCGAGAACGTCATCCTCGTAGACAATGGCGACATCCTTCAGGGACAGCCCACCTGCTACTACTATAACTACATCGACACGGAGTCGACCAACGTGGCAGCCGACGTCATCAACTACATGCACTACGATGCCGAAACCTTCGGCAACCATGATGTTGAAACGGGGCATGCCTGCTACGACAAATGGATCAAGGAAGTAAACTGTCCCATGCTGGGCGCCAACATCATCGACACCAAAACGGGCAAGCCCTACGTGCCTCCCTATACCATCCTCAACCGTCAGGGAGTAAAGATTGCCATTATCGGCATGATCACCCCCGCCATCCCCAACTGGCTGACCGAGGACATCTGGAGCGGACTGCGCTTCGACGAGATGGTGTCGACAGCTCGCTACTGGATGGACTATCTGCAGAAGAACGAGCACCCCGACGTCGTGGTGGGACTCTTCCACAGCGGCAAGGAGGGAGGCATCAAGACCGCTGAGTATGAGGAAGATGCGTCGATTCGCGTTGCTCAGGAAGTGCCTGGCTTCGACCTGGTGCTCTTCGGCCACGATCACACGCGCCACAACGAGGTGGTCACTAACGTCGAAGGCAAGCCCGTCACCTGTCTCGACCCGGCCAACAATGCCATCTCAGTGGCCGATGCCACCATACAACTGACTCTTCGAAAGGGCAAGGTCATCAGCAAGACCGTCAGCGGAAACATCGTCGATGTGGTGGATGAGCCTCTTGACGAGGCTTTCATGGAACACTTCAAGCCCCACATGGAGAAGGTAAGCGCTTTCGTCAACCGCCAGATTGGCGTGTTCAAGAACACCATCTCTACACGCGACAGCTACTTCGGCAACTCGGCCTTCAACGACTTCATCCTCAACCTGCAACTGCAGATCACCGGTGCCGACATCTCGTTCAACGCACCCCTCTCCTTCGATGCATCCATCAAGAAAGGTCCCGTCACCGTGAGTGATATGTTCAACCTCTACAAGTTTGAAAACCAGCTCTACGTCATGCGTCTGACGGGTGAGGAAATACGCAAACACCTCGAGATGAGCTACGACCTGTGGATGAACACAATGACCTCGCCCGACGACCACCTGCTGCTGCTCAGCGAGAGCACATACGGCGACCAGCAACGACTGGGCTTCAAGAACTTCTCCTTCAATTTCGACTCTGCCGCAGGCATCGACTACATCGTTGATGTTACCAAGCCCGACGGCCAGAAGGTGAAGATTCTGCAGATGAGCAACGGCGAACCTTTCGACGAGACCAAGTGGTATAAGGTGGCCGTGAACAGCTATCGCGGCAACGGTGGTGGCGAGCTGCTCACGCGTGGTGCCGGTATACCGCGCGATGAGCTTGAAAAGCGTGTCATCTGGCGCAGCGATCGCGACCAGCGCTACTATCTCATGAAGGAAATCGAGCGCATGGGCGAGGTTGATCCCCAACCCAACAACAACTGGAAGTTGGTGCCCGAGGAATGGGTGAAGCCCGCTGCCGAGCGCGACCGCAAGATTCTGTTCAAGGAATAATCAGGCGGTCCTCTTGGATACTATGGAAACTGAGAATTGAAGAATAAAAAAAATAATGTGCTGATGAAACTCTGGTTCATATTCTGCAAAGGTGACCTGATGCTCGAACGCCGTCCCGACGGCACCTACGGCATCCCCCTCAGCGAGGAAGCACCCGTAGAGGTGAAGCCCTGGACAACAATCCACACCATCACGCCATTCGCCGACGGTACGGCCGTGCGCACTTTCGCCATCGACAGTCCCATCGTTGGCCATCCTCGCTACGAGATGTGTGGTCTGCGTGCCTCCTATGCGAAGCTCAGCTCCGACCTCTATCAGAAAGCAGGAAAGTGTCAGGAGATACTCTACTGGGACCAGAACACCAAGTACTGCGGCGTGTGCGGCGCACCCATGAAGTTGCACACTGAGATTTCCAAGCGCTGCACAGAATGTGGCAAGGAGGTATGGCCACAGCTGGCAACGGCCATCATCGTGCTCATCCACCGAGGCGAGGAAGTGCTGCTGGTGCATGCCCGCAACTTCAGGGGCGATTTCTACGGCCTCGTGGCTGGCTTCGTTGAAACGGGGGAATCGCTTGAAGAAGCTGTAGTACGCGAGGTGCGCGAGGAAACCAGCCTCGAAATCAGCAACTTACGCTACTTTGGTTCGCAGCCCTGGCCCTATCCCTGCGGCCTCATGGTGGGCTTTCATGCCGACTATGCCAGCGGCGACATCCACCTTCAGCGCAGCGAGCTCTCTGCCGGAGGCTGGTTCCGCAAAGACAATCTCCCCCACATCCCTGAAAAACTCAGCATTGCCCGCCGACTGATCGACTCTTGGTTGGAAGAATAGATTGCCTTTCTTAAAAACGTACAGGCCGCTCGTCTGCTGTTTACAGATAGCCCTCTCTTAGCAAACATGCTGCCCATTCTTCATTTACAGAAAACCCTTCTGCAGGTAACAGAAGGCCCTTCCGTTCAGTACAGAAGGGTCTTCTGGAGCATATAAACGCGTCTTCCGTAGGGGTATAAATGAGGCTTCCGTACGGGTATAAACGGGTCTTCTACAGGATAAGAAAAACCCTTCCACATGAGAGTGAAAGGGCTCTATTCTACTGAGGCAGTTCTGAATAGTGACGATGCCGATGGGCGTAGTATTGCCATAGGAGAGAGAAACGTTTACGTTCCGGTATTACATCCTGGCGTCGACTGCTCTGGATGCGCTCCCGATCGGGAGCAAAATCTTTTTTCCAACGGCGGAAAGCCCGACGGGCCTGATAGATAGCCTTGAAGTCTCCGAAGTTGCGGTTGAGGATGAGAGTCTGCCAGGCTGCCAGATAGTCGAGGAACCAGCGCCATCGCATGACGTGTCGCAACTCGTTGTCGGGCAAGCACTTATAGAGCATCGTCAGGTTGTTGCGGAAGTTGAGAAATGTCTTGCGAGGATTGCCTTTGGGAAGTGTTCCTCCCCCCAAATGGTAGACGAGGCTCTGCGGCAGACACATCACCTGACGCCCCATGATGTGAAGGCGCCAACAGAGGTCTATCTCCTCGTTGTGAGCGAAGAAGCGGCCGTCGAGCCCACCTGCAGCCCAGTAGTCGGCAGAGCGGATGAGGAGGCAGGCTCCCGTAGCCCAGAGCACAGAAGCTGGCTGGTCGTACTGACCTTGGTCTTCTTCCACCATATCGAAAAGCCGCCCGCGGCAGAAAGGATAGCCATACCGGTCGATGAATCCACCCGATGCTCCAGCATACTCGAAATAGCCTTTGGAAGTCCATGAGAGCAGTTTTGGCTGACATGCAGCCACTTCATCGTGGGCATCCATGTAATCGACAAGAGGCTTTAGCCAGTCGGCTGTGACCTCCACGTCGCTATTGAGCAACACGTAGTATTGGGCCTCGACCAGTCGCAACGCCCTGTTGTAGCCTTCGGCAAAACCATAATTGACGTCGAGGGGAAGGCATCGTACACTTGGATAATATTGAGCGAGGAAGTCGAGTGAGCCGTCGGAAGAGGCGTTATCAGCTACGATAACGGCTGCATCGTCAAGGGTATTTTCGACGACAGAGGGCAGATAGCGTTCAAGCATCTTCCTACCGTTCCAGTTGAGTATTACTATGGCTGTCTTCATGTTTCTTTTATCCATTCAAAATCTCTGCTTTCAGTGCAGTCTTATCGTGATTGAAGTCGCCCAACCTGACGCGCAGCAGCTGGTTGTCGAAGTCGTCGCGGGCAGCCTGTGGAGCAAGTTCCACACGGATGTAGTTGCGCGTGAACCCGTGCATAGCCTTGCCGCGGGTGGCTTTCTCGAAAAGCACTTCGGCTTCCTGACCGATGTGGCGAGCATAGAAAGCCTCCGTCTTCTGGTCGGAAAGGTCGAGCAGCTGGCGCGAGCGAAGCTTTTTCTCCTGATCGGACACGATATAGGGGATGCGCAAGGCGGCTGTTCCAGGGCGCTCAGAATAGGGAAAGACATGCAACTGGGTGACATCAAGCGAACGCAGGAAGTCGTAGCACTCGGCAAAACATTCTGGGGTCTCGCCACGCGTGCCTACCATCACGTCAACACCAATGAAGGCATCGGGCATTTTTTGCTTGATGAGTTCCACCTTGTGAGCGAAAAGAGCCTTGTCGTAGCGGCGGTGCATGAGCCGAAGCACCTCGTCGCTACCACTCTGCAGGGGTATGTGGAAATGGGGCATGAAAGCGCGGCTCTGAGCACAATACTCAATAAGTTCGTCGCTCAGCAGATCGGGCTCGAGACTGCTGATTCGAAAACGGCTGATGCCCTGCACTTGATCAAGAGCTTTCACGAGGTCAAGGAACTGCTCACCCGTGGTACGCCCGAAGTCGCCGATGTTGACACCCGTCAGCACAATCTCCTTACCTCCTTCACGGGCTGCCTCGCATGCTTGCTCAACGAGTGAACTGATAGTGGGATTACGCGAAAAGCCTCGAGCGAAGGGGATGGTGCAGTAGGTACAGAAATAGTTGCATCCGTCCTGCACTTTCAGGAAGTAACGTGTGCGGTTGCCCCTCGAGCAAGAAGGGGCAAAGGTCGTTATGTCGCGCGTCTTTTCAACAGCGTGCACACGGGTCTGCCCGTCAGCTTTCGTCCAGGCATCGCTGAGAAACTGAATGAGGTTGGCTTTCTCGTTGGCTCCAAGCACGAGGTCGACGCCAGTAATGCGGCCAATAGTCTGCGGCTCCAGCTGGGCGTAGCAGCCAGTAACAACAACGAAGGCGTCGGGATGCTGGCGCACCATGCGATGGATGGCCTGCCGGCACTTGTGATCGGCCACTTCGGTGACCGAACACGTATTGATGAGACAGAGATCGGCCTGCTCGCCCTGCCCAGCCGTCGTGACTCCCAACTGTTGAAGCATACGACCAAACGTTGAAGTCTCTGAGAAGTTCAGCTTACAGCCCAACGTGAAATAAGCCGCTTTTTTGCCTTGAAAGGCTGAAGTATCTATCATAAGTTGCCTACACCTTATTATATTTATAATACGCGTCTGAAACGCATTTGCATGCAAAGGTACAAAAAAGTTGCGAACGAGCACAGGAAGTGAGCAGAAAAATGCTCTGAAACATTCCTCAAAAAAATTCAAAAAAAGGCATTTCTGACCACTTTGTGTGGGAGCACAAAATCTTTAACTATTTTTTACACTTTGTAAACCATTGATTATCAATACATTACAAAAAAGTTACAAAATCAGCAAAAAAAAGTCGAAAAAAAAAGTACAACGTATCAAAAAAATGCTTACCTTTGCATCGTTTTAATAAACAAATGATTGTTTTACAGATTTAAAAAAGCAAAGAAAATGAAGAAATTAGTTTTTATGTTCGTAGCAATGGCAGCTATCTCGTTCGCATCTTGCGGTAACAACCAGAAGCCCGCCGAGGTCGTAGAAGACACTGTAGCTGTTGACACCGCAGCCGTTGACACCGCTGCTGCCGACACTGCTGCTGCCGACACAACTGTTGCTGAGTAATTATCAGTATCACAGTGCTCGAACTGAAAAAGTGAGAGAATGCCGCTGGGTCTCAGACCCGGCGGTTTTTTGTTCTTACACCCAGCCACCACATACTATTTTCAACTTCATTCTGATATCTGTGAAAAAAGTCGTAACATTGGCTTCGCCGAAAGTTCTTTCGTTCTTTCTCCACTTTGCTACGTAATCAAACCAACGGGCCGCTTACGTAATGAAATGGAGAAAGAAAGCGTCTCCTTCGTCGCCGAGCGCGGAAATAAAAAACAAAATTTGCTTTTTGTTTTGCATTTCGCTCACTTATTCGTAACTTTGCACCCGCAAAATCATATAATAAGGTATATAGCAACATGATAACAGTCACAAACCTGGCTATCCAGTTCGGAAAGCGCGTGCTTTACAAGGACGTAAACATCAAATTCACAAGTGGAAACATCTATGGCATCATCGGTGCAAACGGCGCCGGCAAGTCAACCCTCCTGAAGGCTATCAGCGGTGAGCTGGAGCCCAACAAGGGCTCGATAGAACTTGCTCCCGGCGAGCGTCTGTCGGTGCTCTCGCAGGATCACTTCAAATACGACGAATACACGGTCATGGACACCGTACTCATGGGCCATCAGCCCCTCTGGGAAAACATGAAAGAACGCGAGGCCCTCTATGCCAAGCCCGAGATGAGCGAGGAAGACGGCAACCGCGCCGCCGACTTGGAGCTGAAGTTTGCAGAAATGAATGGCTGGGAGGCAGAGAGTGAGGCTGCTCAGCTGCTGCAAAACCTCGGTGTGAAGGAGGCTCAGCACTACAAGCAGATGTCGGAGCTCTCTAACAACGAGAAGGTGCGTGTGATGCTGGCCAAGGCGCTCTTCGGACATCCCGACAACCTGCTGCTCGACGAGCCCACCAACGACCTCGATCTCGACACCGTGCAGTGGCTGGAGGAATACCTGAGTTCACTGGAGCAGTGTGTGCTCGTGGTGAGCCACGACCGTCACTTCCTGGATGCCGTTTCGACGCAGACCGTCGACATCGACTTCGGCAAGGTGACTGTTTTCTCAGGTAACTACTCGTTCTGGTACGAATCAAGCCAGCTGGCACTGCGCCAGGCTCAGAACCAAAAGATGAAAGCCGAAGAAAAGCGCAAACAGTTGGAGGAATTCATCCGCCGTTTCTCGGCCAATGTGGCAAAGTCGAAGCAGACAACCTCACGCAAGAAGATGCTTGAGAAGCTGAACGTCGAGGAAATCACACCGTCAACCCGCAAGTATCCCGGCATCATCTTCCAGATGGAACGTGAGCCAGGCAACCAGATACTCGAAGTGGAAGGCCTGAAAGCTGTCGACACCGACGGAACGGTACTCTTCGACAACGTTTCGTTCAACATCGAAAAAGGCCAGAAGACCGTTTTCCTTTCGCATAACCCGAAAGCTATGACAGCCCTCTTCGAAATCATCAATGGCAACCGCCAAGCTGATGGCGGCACCTTCAAGTGGGGCATCACCATCACGACAGCCTACCTGCCGCTGGACAACACCGAGTTCTTCCAGTCTGAGATGAACCTCGTTGACTGGCTCTCGCAGTATGGTCCTGGAAACGAAGTAGTGATGAAGGGCTACCTTGGCCGAATGCTGTTCAAGCAGGAAGAAGTAGAGAAGAAAGTTAACGTGCTCTCCGGCGGCGAGAAAATGCGCTGTATGATTGCTCGTATGCAACTGAAGAATGCCAACTGCCTCATCCTCGACACTCCCACCAACCACCTCGACCTGGAATCAATCCAGGCTTTCAACAACAACCTCATACAGTTTAAAGGCAACATTCTCTTTGCCTCACACGACCATGAGTTCATTCAGACTGTGGCCAACCGCATCATCGAACTGACTCCCAGCGGCACCATCGACAAACTGATGGACTATGACGACTACATCTACGACGAGCAGATCAAGGAGCAGAAGGCTCGCATGTATGACGTATAAAGAACGATTGGCACGGAATTTGTTATGAGACTGTTTAGAAACTCAAAACGAAAAACTATGAACGAAGAGAAAAACATCAATATCGAAGGCGAAAGCCAGGAAGAGAAAAACGAGGCCCAGGCTGCCGAAACGCAAGCCCAAGAGACTGAAAACACACAGGAAACTCTGGAGCAGGAGACTTCTGAAGAGGCTCAAGAGGAAGAAACGAAAGACCCACTCGACACCGCGCTGGACGAGATAGCCAAGCTGAAAGACCAGCTGCTGCGCACAGTGGCCGAGTTTGAAAACTATAAGAAACGCACGCTGAAAGAGAAGGCTGAACTCATACTGAACGGCGGCGAAAAGACCATTACTGCCATTTTGCCAGTCCTCGACGACTTCGAGCGCGCACTTGCTGACACTCATACTGACGATCCGGCTGCCATTAAGGAAGGCATGGACCTCATTTTCAAGAAGTTCATTAAGACGCTGGAGGGACTGGGCGTACAGAAAATCGACACCACCGACAAGGATTTCGACGTAGACTACCACGAGGCCATCGCAATGGTGCCTGGTATGGGAGACGACAAGAAAGGTAAGGTTATCGATTGTGTGCAGACAGGCTACATGCTGAACGACAAAGTGATTCGCCACGCGAAGGTGGCTGTAGGCCAATAATATTGCCGCCCAACAAAAGGAGGAACAGATAAAAGACAAGAAAGAATTATGGCAAAGAGAGACTATTACGAGGTACTTGGCGTCGGTAAGCAAGCCACTGATGACGAAATCAAGAAGGCTTACCGAAAGATTGCCATCAAATATCACCCAGACCGCAATCCGGGCAACAAGGAGGCCGAGGAGAAATTCAAAGAGGCGGCCGAAGCCTATAGCGTGCTGAGCGACAAGCAGAAGCGCCAACAGTACGATCAGTTCGGATTCGACGGCCCCAACATGGAAGGTGGCTTCGGAGGATTCGGCGGTGCCGGAGGCTTCTCGATGGACGACATTTTCTCGATGTTCGGCGACGTTTTTGGCGGACGTGGAGGATTTAGCGGCTTTGGAGGTTTCGGCGGAGGTGGAGCTCAGCGGGCTCAATATCGCGGTTCCGACCTTCGGCTGAAAGTGCGCCTATCGTTACAAGAGGTTGCCACAGGTGTCACGAAGAAATTCAAGGTAAAGAAGGACGTTGTCTGCCAGCATTGCCACGGAAGTGGTGCCCAGGCTGGTAGTTCAGCCACTACCTGCCCCACCTGCAACGGTAACGGATATACTGTAAAGACGGTGCGTTCGATACTCGGCATGATGCAAACGCAAAGCGAGTGCCCCACATGCCACGGTGAGGGAAAAGTCATTAAGAACAAATGTCCTCACTGCGCCGGAACTGGTATCGTGAAAGGAGAGGAAGTCGTAGAGATCAACATCCCCGCAGGCGTAGCCGAAGGAATGGTGGTCAACGTACCTGGAAAAGGAAACGCCGCTCCTCACAATGGTGTCAACGGCAACATACAGGTTTTTATAGAGGAAGAGCCCAACGACACGTTCATACGAGACAATCAGGACATCATCTACAACCTGCTGCTCGACTTCCCGACCGCAGCCCTTGGCGGCGATGTGGAGATTCCCACTATCGACGGTAAGAAGGTGCGCGTGAAGATAGAAGCTGGCACCCAGCCTGGCAAGACACTTCGCCTGCGCGGAAAAGGGCTGCCTGCCGTGCAAGGCTACGGCAACGGACAGGGTGACCTCGTGGTTAACATCAGCGTCTATGTGCCAAAGACACTCGAACGCCACGAACGTCAGATGCTGGAACAACTGCGCTCGAGCGACAACTTCCAGGGCGACTCGGCTACCAAGCGCTCTATCTTCAGCAAGTTCAAAAACTATTTCAGCTGATCATAAGTAGTTGAGACTATGAATTATCAGGAAACCATCCAGTATCTCTATCAAGCAACGCCCGTATTTGAACACGTCGGAGCATCAGCCTACAAACCTGGCCTTCAGACCACATGGGCGCTCGACGAGCACTACGGGCATCCGCACACAGGTTTCCGAACTATCCATGTGGCCGGCACCAACGGAAAAGGGTCCGTTTCCCACTCGCTGGCCAGCATTCTACAAGAGGCGGGACTACGCGTAGGACTCTACACGTCGCCCCACCTGATTGATTTTCGTGAGCGCATTCGTGTAAATGGACAATGTGTATCCGAACAATACGTCATCGACTTTGTCGAAGACTTCATCAACTGGAACCTGCCACGTCCGGGCCATCATGCAGCCAATATTCTTTTCCCCTCTTTCTTTGAACTGACTACGGCCCTGGCTTTCAAGTACTTTGCCGACGAGAAGGTGGACGTGGCCGTCATCGAAGTGGGGCTTGGCGGACGACTTGATTGCACAAACATCATTCGTCCAGAACTTTGTGTCATCACCAACATTGCCTTAGACCACACCCAATTCCTTGGCACCACGCTGGCTCAGATAGCATCGGAGAAGGCAGGTATCATCAAAAAAGGAGTGCCAGTTGTCATCGGTGAGACAACTGCAGAAACACGCCCTGTATTCGAGCAGAAAGCAAAAGAAATGGAAGCCCCCATCTGCTTTGCCGAAGAGTTTGAATGCCCCACTCCACTCCCCGACTTCGAACTGAAAGGCAGTTACCAGCAAAAGAACTTGCGAACCATTCTCTGCGCAACCCAGATTCTGGAGAGAATTGAGCAACTTCCTGACGCAGAAAGCCTTATCAGCCGAGCCCTTATGCATATTACACAGAACACAGGACTAATGGGGCGCTGGCAGATGTTGCGCCGGGAGCCGCTTGTCATCTGCGATACAGGCCACAACCCAGCAGCCTGGGAGTATCTGGCTCCACAAATCAGCCAGCAGCAATGCCGCCAACTACGCATCGTCTTCGGTATGGTTGATGACAAAGACATCAACGCTGTACTCGCCATGCTGCCCAAGCAAGCACTTTACTACTTCACTCAGGCCAACAACCACAGGGCTATTCCTGCCCAGCGTGTTGCCGAACTAGCTGTCGGCCATCAGCTCCGCGGAAAGATATTCCCCAAAGTTGCCGATGCTTTTCAAGCAGCTCTTACTGAGGCCGCAGCCGACGATTTCATATTCATTGGTGGCAGCAGCTATATTGTGGCCGATCTGCTCACCGCACTCAGATAATCCGATGAAGCATCACAGAAAGGCAAGAACAACACGAAAAGAATACCAATTTCCTTTCTTTAATTGTTTTTAACGCTAAGCAAAAGTTATTTTTTTTGCAATAAGTTTGCTATTTCCATTTTTTTTTGTTTATTTTGCAGGATAGTATTAGTTATAACTAAAAACTCCAACATCATGAACACAAGAGAAACAGCGAATCTCTGTGGTCTGAAGCGTGAAGACTTTCAGACCACTGTCAACGGTAAACAGACCGATCTTTACATTTTGAAGAACAGTCAGGGCAATGAGGTTGCCATCACCAACTACGGTGGAGCACTTGTTGCTATTATGGTTCCCGATCGCGATGGAAATTATGCCAACGTCATTCAGGGCCACGACACAATAGAAGGTGTCATCAATAGTCCAGAACCTTATCTCTCCACACTTATTGGCCGCTACGGCAATCGCATCTGCCGCGGTAAGTTCCAGCTGAACGGCAAGAAGTATGAGCTGGCCATCAACAATGGCCCGAATGCTCTGCATGGCGGCCTAAAGGGTTGGAATGCCAAAGTATGGGAAGCCCTCCAGATGAACGACAAGACGCTCGTACTGAAGTACGTAAGTCCTTATGGAGAAGAAGGTTACACTGGCGAGATGAAAGTAACGGTTGTATACACTTTCACCGACGAAAATGAGTTGGTCATTGAGTACATGGCTCAGACCAACAAGAAAACCATCCTCAACCTCACAAGCCACGGATTCTTCTCACTGCAGGGCATTGCCAATCCTACTCCTACCATTGACGACCAGCTCTGCCAGATTAACGCCGACTACTACCTGCCTATCGACGATACATCGATTCCCACGGGTGAAATTCGCTTCGTGAAGGGCACGCCGTTCGACTTCCGCGAGCCGAAGGCTGTAGGCAAAGACATTGATGCTGACGATGAGCAGATTAAAAATGGTGCCGGCTACGACCACTGCTATGTGCTGAACAAAAACGAAGAAGGTGAGCTGAGCTTTGCAGCCCGTCTCGTAGAGCCGAAGAGCGGTCGCACGATGGAAGTCTACACCACTGAGCCTGGCGTACAGCTCTACACCGACAACTGGGCCGACGGCTATACAGGCCAGCATGGTGCCACGTTCCCCCGCCGCTCGGGCATCTGCTTCGAGTGCCAGCACTTCCCCGACTCTCCCAACCATCCTTATTTCCCCAGCGTCATACTGCGCCCGGGTGAAGAGTATCGCCAGAAGACCATTTACAAGTTCGGTATCGAAAAATAATTAATTCTTAACAATACCAAATCATTTAAGCTTATGGACATTGAATTCGTAAGAAGTCGCTTCATCAAGCACTTCGATGGCAAGACCGGCAACATCTATGCTTCGCCGGGTCGTATCAACCTCATTGGTGAGCACACCGACTACAATGGTGGCTTCGTATTCCCCGGTGCTGTTGACAAAGGCATCATGGCAGAAATGCGCCCCAATGGAACAGAAAGCACTATCCGCGCCTATTCTATCGACCTGAAGGATCGCGTTGACTTTGACTTCCACGATGGTCAGGGACCTCGCGCCTCATGGGCTCGTTACATTTATGGTATCACGCTGGAAATGGAGAAGTTAGGCGTTCCCGTTAAAGGTTATAATATCGCCTTCGCAGGTGATGTACCCCTCGGTGCTGGCATGTCTTCGTCGGCAGCTATGGAGAGTTGCTTCGCATGCGGACTGAACGATCTCTTCGGCGACAACAAGGTTTCAAAGTGGGACATGGTGCTTGCTGGCCAGGCTACTGAGCACAACTACTGCGGTGTGAACTGCGGTATCATGGACCAGTTCGCTTCCGTTTTCGGTCAGAAAGGCAAACTTATGCGCCTCGACTGCCGTAGCCGCGAGTTCGAATACTTCCCCTTCAACCCTCAGGGCTACAAGCTCGTTCTGCTGAACTCTTGCGTGAAACACGAACTGGCAGGCTCGCCTTACAATGATCGACGCAACTCTTGCGAGAACGTAGTGAAGCACATTGCTGCCAAGCATCCAGAAGGAAAGTTCGAGACATTGCGTGACTGCACCTGGAAGCAGCTTGAGGAAGTACGTGCCGAGGTAGGCGAAGAGGACTACAAGCGTGCCCACTTCGTGCTCGGCGAGAAGGATCGCGTGCTGGCTGTTTGCGATGCACTCGTTGCAGGCGACTACGAGACCGTAGGTAAGAAGATGTATGAGACCCACGAAGGATTGTCGAAAGAGTATGAGGTGAGCTGCGAAGAGCTCGACTTCCTCAACGACATCGCCAAGGAGTGCGGTGTGACAGGTTCGCGCATCATGGGTGGTGGCTTCGGCGGTTGCACTATCAACCTCGTAAAGGACGAACTCTATGACGACTTCATCAAGACCGCCTGCCAGAAGTACTTTGAGAAGTACGGCAAGGCTCCGAAGGTCTACGACGTGGTCATCAGCGATGGTTCTCGCAAAATCTGCTGATCACTTACTACGCGAGTATAATCGTAATTCGTAAATCAGTAAATCGATAATTACAAAATGAGTAAGCAACAAACAACACAATGGGGTGCTATCATCGTGATGATTGCCCTCTTTGCCATGATTGCCTTCGTTACCAATCTGTGCTCGCCCATGGGTGTGATTGTGAAGAACCAGTTCGGCACGACTAACTTCATGGCTATGATCGGTAACTACGGTAATTTCATGGCTTATCTGCTGATGGGCTTCCCCGCAGGTATGTGCATCAAGAAGTACGGCTACAAGAAGACTGCTCTGATTGGTCTTCTCGTAGGTATCATTGGCATTATCGTGCAGTGGCTGTCCGGTTGGGGCGGTATGGCTGTCTACCTCATCGGTGCCCTGATCTCGGGATGCTGCATGTGCATCCTGAACACGGTTGTCAACCCGATGCTGAACCTTCTCGGCGGCGGTGGCAACAAGGGTAACCAGCTCATCCAGATTGGTGGCGTGTTCAACTCTTCGGCAGCTGTTGCTGTTTACATCATCATGGGTGCCCTCATCGGCGATGCTGCTAAGGCAAAGATCTCCGATGCCACACCAGCTCTGATGATTGCCCTGGCCATCTTCGTGATTGCCTTTATCGTGATTGCCTTCACAAAGATTGAAGAGCCTCAGCAGCCCGTTGAGGAGAAGAAAGGTGAGAAAGATCCTCACAGCGCATTCTCGTTCCGCCACTTCAACCTTGGCATCCTCGCTATTGGTCTCTATGGTGGCGTGGAGATGGGTATTCCTGGCTACATCCTGCAGTATCTGACAGCTGCTACTGACGCACCGACTCCAGGCCTTGCCATGGATGCCAGTTACGTTGGTACACTCTCGGCCCTTTTCTTCATCTTCATGCTCATCGGCCGTTTCATTGGAGGCGTTGTTGGTGGAAAAGTTTCTACGAAGGCTATGATTACTTTCGTTAGCACAGCTGCCATCATCCTGATTGCCCTCGGCATCTTCCTGCCCACAACCCTGACAGTTTCTGTTCCTGGTATCGACTACACAAACATGAAGCTCATGTGGGGCGACTTGCCTATTGGCGTATTCTGCTTCCTGCTGGTTGGCCTCTGCGCATCTGTTATGTGGGGTGGCATCTTCAACCTTGCTACTGAGGGTCTGGGTAAGTACACAGCTATCGCTTCAGGTGCTTTCATGACCATGGTTTGCGGCTTCGCCATCATGGTAGGCGTTCAGGGCCTCGTGGCCGACTGGACTGGTTCTTACCTCACCAGTTTCTGGGTACCGCTGGCATGTGCAGCCTACATACTGTACTACGCCCTCATCGGTTCTAAGAACGTCAATACCGATATCAAGGTCGACTAAACTACGCTTTTTATTACATCCTAACAAGCACCCTGCTACTCAACTTCGAGCAGCAGGGTGCTTTCTTTTATGGTAGTAAAACCATAAAAAATGTGAAATAAGCGCGCTTTCACTAAAAAATAAGGAGCAAAATGTACGGCATTGGAAAAAAAGTTGTAATTTTACACCAAAATACAAATCATACTGCTATACTTGGTTGTAATACCGACGAAAAAGATATAGATAAAACAAACTTAATAACAACTTATTAACAATTCGTTTTTATGGCAAACTTTAAGACAATGTTATTTGGAGCCGGCATGGCAACAATGCTGCTTGCTTCATGTGGTAACGGCGGCAAGACCCTTTCTGGCCTTGATCCTGCCAAGTTCGACACCGTTATCAACGAAAAGCCTGTCAAGCTGTATGTCTTGAAAAACAAGAACGGCGTGGAGGCTTGCTTCACCAACTTCGGCGGACGCCTGGTGTCGCTGATGGTTCCCGACAGGGATGGTAATTTCAGAGATGTCGTGCTGGGCTATGACAACATCGCACAGTATGCCGACTCCGTAAACTCTCCGAGCGACTATGGCGCAACAATCGGACGTTATGCCAACCGCATCAACAAAGGTCAGATTACCGTTGCCGGACAGAAATATCAGCTGCCTACCAACAACTTTGGCCACTGTCTGCATGGCGGTCCTTCAGGATGGCAGTATCAGGTGTATGATGCCGAGCAGGTTGACGAGCAGACACTGAAGCTCACCATCGTCTCGCCCGACGGCGACAATGGTTTCCCCGGCACCGTGACAGCCATCGCTACCTATAAGCTCACTGAGGACAACGCCCTCGACTGCACCTTCGAGGCCACTACCGACAAGGAGACTGTCATCAACATGTGCAACCACGCCTACTTCACGCTCACGGGCAATCCCTCACAGCCTGGCACCAACATGGAACTCTACGTGAATGCCGACAAGATGACCCCCATCGACACGACCTATATGACTACTGGCGAACTGCGCGACGTCTACGGATCTTCGCTCGACTTCAAAAAGCCACGCGCTCTCTATGAGATGATTGCCGATACCACCGAGCATCAGATTAAATACGCTGGCGGCTACGACCACAACTACTGCCTGAACACCTATAAGGACGGTAAGGGCAACGACCAGATGGTGGCTGCAAGCCTCTACGACAAGACTACCGGCATCTTCATGCAGGTATTCACCAACGAGCCCGGCATCCAGGTCTACACAGGCAACTTCCAGGGCACTGGCATCACCTGCAAGAACGGCATCAAGTATCCGAAGCATGTGAGCGTCTGTCTCGAAACTCAGAAGTATCCCGACTCTCCCAACAAGGTTGCCAAAGGATGGCCCAGCCCCTACCTGAAGCCCGGTGAGAAGTACCTGAGCCATTGTGTTTACAAGTTCACAACAAAATAATCCGAAATCTATTAATCATCATCAATAACAATCATTCAATCAAATGAACTGGAGTTCACATGAATTTATCTGGCTCGACTGGGTGGTACTCATCGTCGGCCTTTTAGGAGTGGTGGCAGCTGTGTGGTATGCCATCTGGAAAGACAAGAAAGCCCAGCAGGGCGAAGACTCTTCTGCTTACCTCTTCGGTAAGGGTGAGCCTTGGTACGTGATCGGTATGGCCATCTTCGCCGCCAACATCGGCTCAGAGCACCTCGTGGGCCTGGCTGGTACAGGTGCCAAGGACGGCGTGGGCATGGCCCACTGGGAGATGCAGGGCTGGATGATCCTCATCCTTGGCTGGCTGTTTGTTCCCTTCTACCAGCTGCTCATCAACAAGATGGGCAAAATCATCACGATGCCCGACTTCCTGAAGTTCCGCTACACCCAGCGCACAGGTTCTTGGCTGAGCATCATCACCCTCGTAGCCTACGTGCTGACCAAGGTCAGCGTGACTGCTTTCACGGGTGGTATCTTCTTCAAGTATCTGCTGGGCATTCCGTTCTGGTATGGCGCCATCGGTCTGATTGCCATCACCGCCGTGTTCACCGTGTTCGGCGGCATGAAGGGCGTGATGACACTTTCCACCATTCAGACACCTATTCTTATTATCGGTTCGTTCCTCGTGCTCTTCCTCGGCCTCTCGGCTCTGGGCGGAGGCAGCATTTCTGCTGGTTGGGAGAACATGATGGCTGTATGTAATGCTGCCCACGACGGTTATGGCACTACCCACATGTTCCACACCGATCCGGGCGATCCCATGTATCCGCAGTTCCCGGGCTACGTAGTGTTCCTCGGTGCCTCCATCATCGGTTTCTGGTACTGGTGTACTGACCAGCACATCGTACAGCGTGTACTCGGTCAGGTGCCTGGCGAAGACAACGCAGAGGTGATGAAGCGCGCTCGCCGCGGTACCATCGCTGCCGGTTTCTTCAAGATCCTGCCTTGCTTCATGTTCCTCATTCCCGGTATGATTGCCTACGCTCTCTCGCAGAATCCCGATAGCGGCATCGTGATGGACATCACCAACCACGAGTCTACCGACGGAGCCTTCGCCATGATGGTGAAGAACATCTTGCCTGCCGGTATCAAGGGTATCGTGACCATCGGCTTCGTCTGCGCTCTGGTAGCATCGCTGGCCGCCTTCTTCAACAGCTGCGCAACGCTCTTCACCGAGGATTTCTACAAGCCCATGAAGAAGGGCATGAGCGAGGCTCACTACGTCTTCGTCGGTCGTATGGCTACTGTCGTAGTGGTCGTTCTCGGTCTGCTGTGGATGCCGGTGATGATGTCTATGGGTAACCTCTACTCGTACCTGCAGGACATCCAGTCGCTCATTGCCCCCGCTATGGTGGCCGTCTTCACGCTGGGTATCTTCTCGAAGAAGATCACGCCGAAGGCTGGTGAATGGGGTCTCATTGGAGGTTTCGCTATCGGTATGGTGCGCCTCATCACCAACGTGCTCACCGATTCTGGCAAGGCTGCTATGGACGGTGCGTTCTGGGAGAACACCACATGGTTCTGGCAGACCAACTGGCTCATCTTCGAGTGCTGGCTGCTGGTGTTCATCATCATCCTGATGGTCGTTGTGAGCTGCTTCACACCTGCTCCTTCGAAGGCTCAGGTCGATGCCATCACCTTCAGCGCAGACTTCAAGAAGTCTATCAAGGAGAGCTGGGGTGCCTTCGATGTGATCGGCACACTGGTTGTCATTGGTCTCTGCGCATGCTTCTATGCTTACTTCTGGTAATCATCATCACCCCTGTTAACAATATATAATTAGAACAATCTGATGACCCAATACTACAGTGAACATTCTCAATACTGGGTTTCCGTCGACTGCATCGTGTTCGGTTTCGACAACAATCAACTGAAACTGCTCATCGGTCGCCGACAGATGGACCCGGGACGCGGAGAATGGTCACTCTACGGAGGATTCGTTCGTGTCAATGAGAGTCTGGAGGATGCGGCAAACCGCGTCCTCCACGACCTCACCGGCATGAGGAAAATCTACATGAAGCAGGTTGGTGCTTTCGGAGCCGTCGACCGAGACCCAGGCGAGCGCGTCATCTCAGTAGCCTATTGCGCTTTGATCAACGTCCACGACTACGACGACAAGCTGCGCGAGCAATATGGGCTGCAGTGGGTCGACATTGATTCGCTGCCTCGTCTCTATTCCGACCACAACCAGATGGTAAAGAAGGCTGTCATGCTCCTGCGCCATCGCATCAAGACGGAGCCCCTGAGTTTCAACCTTCTGCCCGACCTGTTCACGCTGACCCAGTTGCAGCACGTCTACGAAGCCATTCTTGGAGGCGACATCGACAAGCGCAACTTCCGCAAGCGCATCAAGCAGATTGACTTCATCGAGAAAACCGAACTGATCGACAAGGTAACCTCTAAGCGAGGGGCTGCCCTCTATCGTTTCAATCGGAAGATGTACGACGACGATCCTATTTTTAAATTATAATCTGAATACTCATAACTCAAAGTCAAGAACCCGAAACTACAAATAATATGCTTGAAGAACTGAAAGAAAAGGTATTCCATGCCAACCTTGATTTGGTAAAGCACAATCTCGTTATCTTTACCTGGGGCAACGTCTCAGGCATTGACCGCGAAAAAGGCCTCGTAGTCATCAAGCCCTCTGGTGTCGACTATGACACGATGAAGGCCAGCGACATGGTGGTTGTCGACCTGCAGACAGGCAAGGTGGTGGAAGGCGACCTCAATCCGTCGTCCGACACGCCTACCCATTTGGTCCTCTACCGCACCTATCCCGAGATTGGCGGTGTCGTTCACACCCACTCCACCTACGCCACTGCTTGGGCACAGGCCGGACGCGACATCCCCAACATCGGTACCACCCATGCCGACTACTTCCACGATGCCATTCCCTGCACCGACGACATGACCGAGGAAGAGGTGAAAGGCAACTACGAACTCGAGACGGGCAACGTCATCGTGAAGCGCCTTACCTACGGAAAGATCAATCCCATCCACACCCCTGGTGTGCTCGTGAAGAACCACGGTCCGTTCTCATGGGGCAAGGATGCCGACAACGCCGTCTATAACGCCGTAGTCATGGAGCAGGTAGCCAAGATGGCCTTCGTGTCGTATGCCGTCAATCCGCATACCACGATGAACCCGCTGCTCATTGAGAAGCACTTCTCGCGCAAGCACGGTCCCAATGCCTACTACGGACAGAAAAAGAAATAAAAACAATTCCCCGTCATCCCACAAGTGGGGGGAATTATAGAAAAAACCTAACAAAAAAACCAATAATTAAAGACCCGAGCCCTGTTACGGTCCTCCCCCTCGGGGGAGTTAGTGGGGGGCCAAAAAAATTATGTTTAAAGATTTAGAGATTTGGTGGGTGACTGGTGCACAGTTGCTCTATGGTGGTGACGCCGTGATTGCTGTCGACGCTCACAGTAAGGAAATGGTTGCAGGTCTGAACGAGGGTGGCAACATCCCCGTAAAGATTGTCTATAAGGGCACTGCCAACTCTTCCAAGGAAGTAGAGCAGGTCATGCTGGCTGCCAACAATGAGACGAAGTGTATCGGTATCATCACTTGGATGCACACCTTCTCGCCCGCCAAGATGTGGATCAAGGGTCTGCAGGCTCTGCAGAAGCCCCTCCTCCACTTCCACACACAGTATAATGCCGAAATCCCCTGGGCAACGATGGACATGGACTTCATGAACCTCAACCAGAGTGCTCACGGCGACATCGAGTTTGGTCACATTTGCACCCGTATGCGTGTTGCCCGCAAGGTCGTTTGCGGCTACTGGAAGGACGAGCAGGCTCAGAAGCAGATTGCCGTCTGGGCACGCGTTGCCGCCGGTGTTGCCGACGCTCACGACGTGCGCTGCCTGATGTTCGGTATGAACATGAACAACGTTGCCGTTACCGATGGCGACCGCGTTGAATTCGAGCAGCGTCTGGGCTACCACGTGGACTACTATCCCGTTTCCAGCCTCATGGAGTACTTCAAGCGCGTGACCGACGCTGAGGTCGACGAGCTGGTTGAAGAGTACAAGAAACTCTACACCATCAAGATCGACGAGTGCGGTGAGCAGGTCTACTGGGAGAAGGTGCGCAACGCCGCCAAGGCTGAGATTGCCCTGCGCCGCGTGCTGAAGGACGAGGGCGCCACTGCCTTCACCACCAACTTCGACGACCTCGGCGGTGCCGACATCGACGATCCCAACTTCCTCGGCTTCGACCAGATTCCTGGTCTGGCTTCTCAGCGTCTCATGCAGGAAGGCTACGGCTTCGGTGCTGAGGGCGACTGGAAGACCGCTTGCCTCTATCGCACCCTCTGGGTCATCCAGCAGGGCATGCCGAAGGGCTGCTCGTTCCTCGAGGACTACACGCTGAACTTTGCCGGCGACCGTTCCAGCTGCCTGCAGAGCCACATGCTTGAGGTTTGCCCCCTCATCGCCGTCGACAAACCCAAACTCGAGGTTCACTTCCTCGGTATCGGTATCCGCAAGCAGGAGACTGCCCGCCTCGTCTTCACGTCGAAGGTTGGCCGCGGTATCAAGGCCACCGTCGTTGACCTCGGCAACCGCTTCCGCCTCATTTCTCAGGAAGTAGAGTGCATCGAGCCTAAGCCCATGCCCAACCTGCCCGTGGCCAGCGCCCTCTGGGTGCCCCAGCCCACGTTCGAGATTGGTGCCGGTGCTTGGATTCTTGCCGGTGGTACCCACCACAGCGCCTTCTCTTACGACATCAACGAGGAGTACTGGGAAGACTTCGCTGAGATAGCTGGCATCGAGTATGTGAAGATCAACAAGGACACCAAGATCAGCGAGTTCAAGCAGCAGCTCCGCAACAACGAGGTGTACTTCATGTTGAACAAAGCTCTGAAGTAAACGATTATGACTACGAAAGAAGTAATCATGCAGGGTAAAGCCATTCTCGGTATCGAGTTTGGCTCTACCCGCATCAAGGCCGTCCTCATCGATCAGGACAACAAGCCCATCGCACAGGGCTCCCACGAGTGGGAAAACCAACTCGTCGACGGACTCTGGACCTACTCCACCGAAGCCATCTGGTACGGACTGCAGGACTGCTATGCCGACCTGCGTAAGGATGTGCTCCGCCAGTACGACTGCGAGATTGAGAGTCTGGCCGCCATCGGCTTCTCTGCCATGATGCACGGCTACATGGCCTTCAATGCCGACCAGCAGATACTCGTGCCTTTCCGCACGTGGCGCAACACCAACACGGGCAAGGCTGCCGCCGAGCTCTCCGAACTGTTTCACTACAACATTCCGCTGCGCTGGAGCATCTCGCACCTCTACCAGTGCATCCTCGACAACGAGGAGCATGTCAAGGACATCAAGTACCTCACCACGCTGGCTGGCTACGTCCACTGGCAGGTCACCGGTCAGTTCGTCCTCGGCGTTGGCGATGCCTCGGGCATGATTCCCGTCGATCCCAACACGAAGACCTACGACGCCGTTATGGTTGCCAAGTTCGACAAACTTGTTGCCCCCAAGGGATTCCCCTGGAAGCTCAGCGACATTCTGCCGAAGTCGCTCAGTGCTGGCGAGAATGCCGGTTTCCTCACTCCCGAGGGTGCCAAGAAGCTCGACGTCAGCGGCCACCTGAAGGCTGGCATCCCCGTTTGTCCTCCTGAGGGCGACGCCGGAACCGGCATGGTAGCCACCAACGCCGTCAAGCAGCGCACGGGTAACGTCTCCGCCGGCACGTCGTCGTTCTCGATGATCGTGCTCGAGAAGGAACTCTCGAAGCCCTACGAGCCCATCGACATCGTCACCACGCCCGACGGCTCGCTCGTCGCTATGGTCCACTGCAACAACTGCACCAGCGAAATCAACGCTTGGGTAGGCCTCTTCAAGGAGTACCAGCAGCTGCTCGGTGTGCCCGTCGACATGAACCAACTCTACACCACCCTCTTCAACGCTGCCCTCAAGGGCGATGCCGACTGCGGTGGTCTGATGGCTTACAACTATGTCTCGGGTGAGCCCGTCACAGGTCTCAGCGAGGGTCGTCCCCTCTTCGTGCGCTCTGCCAACGACAAGTTCTCGCTCGCCAACTTCATGCGTGCCCAGCTCTACGGAGCCATCGCCGTGCTGAAGTTCGGCAACGACATCCTGCTGAAGGAAGAGCAAGTGAAGGTAGACCGCATCACTGGTCACGGTGGCTACTTCAAGACTGCCGGCGTAGGCCAGCGCATGCTTGCAGCTGCCCTCAACTCGCCTATCTCCGTCATGGAGACCGCCGGTGAAGGTGGCGCATGGGGTATTGCCCTGCTCGCAGGCTATCTGGTGAACAATCCTGAGAACAAGTCGCTCGCCGACTACCTTGAGGACGTTGTCTTCGCTGGCAACACTGGTTCCGAGATTGCTCCCACCGCCGAGGACGTCGAAGGCTTCAACCGCTACATCGAAGCCTACAAGCGCGGCCTCGCCATCGAGCACGCAGCCGTAGCCAACAAGGCTTAAGAGTCATTAATAATGAATAATGAGGACCACGGCGCGAAGCGACGCTTTCAGAGCACAGTGGAGAAAGAATGAGTAGCGAAAGCTCTCCTATTCTTCAATCCTCAATCATTCATCATTCAACAAATACTCCCGCAGCACTTCTTGTGTTGCGGGAGTCTTTTGTTACAAGTTTTGTTTGTAAAAGTAAATATTATTTCAGACCACAACATTACTTATTCTTAAGAACAAAAATTTGATTATATTATAGGGGGAACTTAATGCTGAATGACGCTCTGGGGGCTATGAGTAAGATACTACGTAGCAGTGCTGTAGATGACACAGAGCTATGCTGTAGATGACACAGAGCAATGTTGTAGATGACACAGAGCAATGCTGTAGATGACACAGAGCAATGCTGTAGATGACACAGAGCAATGCTGTAGAAGCCGAGAGCAGAGATTTCGATGAGTAAATTAAGCTAGATTGAAAAATTATTTAAGTTAGATTGTTTTGCAAATTAAGTTAATTTGCACTGCAATTTAAGTTGAATTGGAAAACGGGAGCAATGCTCTTGAATCATTGAAGTATTGAGTTAAAGGGGCGGAAACAGTGCGAGAGAGGGTCGAGAGCAGCGAAACGCGAGGACGAAATGTGGGGACGCGGCGGCCGCGTACTTACGCGGGGAAGGGTATTTATGAATCACTCAACTAGTCGCGTCCATACTTTTTCGCAACAATAATCACGACTTGTCGCGTCCATACTTTTTCAACGAATCACACGTCGCGTCCCTACAGGAATGCGCTTTCTGAGGCGGCGGAATTGGGATAAATCAATTTTTGAGACCACAGCAGAAAGTTTTCAGCCTAAAACAACTGCTGATAGCGAGTTTTTTAGTACCTTTGCAGGCGAAAAGGAGTGCTCGGAACTACAAAATTTTAAATATTATGGATTGGTTAATTAATCTTTTCACTAACACGGAGTCGATAGCACACATCATGCTGCTGTATGCCATCGTGATCAGCATCGGCGTATTGCTGGGTAAGGTGAAGATTGGCGGCGTCTCGCTGGGCGTGACGTTCGTGCTCTTCGCCGGCATCCTAGCTGGTCACATAGGCTTTACGGCTCCGACGAGTATTTTAAACTTTGCGCAGGACTTCGGTTTGATTCTGTTCGTGTTCTGCATCGGTCTGCAGGTAGGCCCGGGCTTCTTCGAGAGTTTCCGCAAGGGAGGCGTGACGCTGAACTTGCTGGCGACGTCGGCCATTGCGTTGAACATCGCTGTGATGTTTGCCTGCTATTTTGCATTCTTCGACACAAGCGACCCGGTGAACCTGCCGATGATGGTGGGTACGCTGTATGGTGCCGTGACGAACACGCCCGGTCTGGGTGCTGCCAACGAGGCGCTGGCATCGGTGTTCCCCAACGGTGCGCCGCAGATTGCCAGCGGTTACGCTTGTGCCTATCCGCTCGGCGTGGTGGGCATCATCGGCGCTACGATTGCCGTACGCTACATCTGCCGCATCAGCCTTGAGGACGAGGAGCAGCAGCTGGCCGACGCCGAGGGTGAGAACCCTCACGAGAAGCCGCACCAGATGGTGCTGCGCGTGAGCAACGAGTACATTGCAGGCCGCACGCTGATGCAGATCAGCGAGTTTCTGGGCCGCGACATCGTGTGCACTCGCCTGCTACATGAAAACAGCATTGAGATTCCCAACCGCAACACCATCCTGAACCTCGGCGACGAGATGCTCATCGTCTGCGCCGAGGCCGATGCTGAGGCCATTCAGGCCTTCATCGGTCCGAAGTTGGAGAAGAAATGGGAGGCCGAGGACAAAAACCAGCCGCTGGTGTCGAAGCGCATCCTGGTGACGAACCCGAAGATGAACGGTAAGACGCTGGGCAAGATGCACTTCTCGAGCGTCTACGGCGTGAACGTGACGCGCATCACCCGCCAGGGCATGGAGCTCTTTGCCTCGCGCAACCACCACTTCCACGTGGGCGACCGCATCATGGTAGTAGGCCCTGAGGACAACGTGAACCGCGTGGCTGAGATGATGGGCAACAGCATCAAGCGACTGGATGCTCCTAACATAGCTACGATCTTCATCGGCATCTTCGTAGGTATCCTCTTCGGCAGCCTGCCCATCGCCATCCCCGGTATGCCCGTGCCGCTGAAGCTGGGTCTAGCCGGCGGTCCGCTGATTATCGCTATCCTGATTGGCCGCTTCGGCTACCGCATGAAGCTGGTGACCTACACGACGTCATCGGCCAACATGATGCTGCGAGAGATAGGTCTGGTGCTGTTCCTGGCCAGCGTGGGCATCAAGGCCGGTGCCGGATTCTGGGAAACGGTGATTGCCGGCGACGGCATCAAGTATGTCTACACAGGTTTCCTCATCACCATCATCCCCATCCTCATCATCGGTACGATAGCCCGTCTGCGCTACCACTTCAACTACTTCACGATCATGGGTATGCTGGCCGGTACCTACACCGACCCGCCTGCATTGGCTTATGCCAACGCAAGTTGCTCGCGTGAGGCTCCCGCCATCGGCTATTCAACGGTTTACCCGCTGTCGATGTTCCTGCGCATTTTCACGGCGCAACTCATCGTGCTGTTTTGCTGCGGAGCGGCTTAGTCCTGCTCCATAGGCACGCAGCACCAGCGCGACACCTTGAGCATGACGCCCAAGCCGGGAACTTCCTTAAGAAGATAATACTTTTTTTCTGAGCGCACCAACTTGCCGCTCAATCCTTTTAAAGGCCCGTACTTCACAAAAACAGGAGTGCCGGCCTTTAACTTTGCCTCCTGGTTGGAGAGATACTTTCGCAATTCCACCTCGGGATTGCACATGACCTGAAACTCCCACATCTCGCGGGCGGGAATCTCGGAGTACTCGCGGTTTACGCGGCTCTTGGTCATGATGGATAGCTTGTGGCCCGAGAGGGCAACTTCTTTCAGGAACTCCTTCACGTCGAAGGATTTCTTGACAAAGACCAAATTCGACACCACAGGGCGGAGAACGTGTTTGACGCGTCCTTCGAGCTCGATATCGACGTAGTGCATGGGCACGAAATACTCGATGCCCTGCTCCTGCAACCACTGGCTGACGGCTTTCTGGCGCGCCGAATAGAGCTTCAGCGCGTACCAAGGAGTCTGGTCTTGTAGGGTCTCTGTTTCCATGAAATGTTTTCTTTCGAGGTGCAAAGATACTAATAAGTGAGCGAAATGCAAAGCAAAAGTCATTTTTTTTGAGAAGCCAAAGCATGATGGCCCATCGCTTAACTAATAAGATACCAGCTCTTTTGGCATGAGGAAGAGGATGGAAACAAAAAAAGGAAGTCGCTCAGGACTTCCTTCTGCGGTGCGTACGAGACTCGAACTCGTGACCTCCTGCGTGACAGGCAGGCATTCTAACCTACTGAACTAACGCACCTCAGTTTGCAATTTCTTTGTTCATCCGCTCTGAGAAGCGGTGCGTACGAGACTCGAACTCGTGACCTCCTGCGTGACAGGCAGGCATTCTAACCTACTGAACTAACGCACCAATCTCGGCTTGTTTCCGAATTGCGGATGCAAAGGTAGTGATATTTTTTGGTTCTACCAAATCTTATCGGCACTTTTTTACAAAAAAGTTTGCATCAGGCACACATCGTGGTAGTTTTTGCCGTCGAAGAGCCACGATTTCAGCCTTCCGCCATCAATGAAACCCATTTCGGCGAAAAGATGGAGAGAAGTTTCGTTGTCAACATCGATGAGGGCATAAAGTTGATGGAGATGCCAGAAGCGACGGGCGTAGTCGATGACAGCCTGAAGGGCAGCATGGCCGTAGCCCGCGTTGCGGAAAGGCTTCTTGACGACGATGCCCACCTCGGCCCGCTGGTGCTGAGGGGCGTAGTTGACGACATCGACCAGACCGACAGCACTCCCCTCCCCGCTCACAATCATGAGCCGCACCTGACGGTCGGCATAGATGTCGGCCGAAGCATGGGCAATGTAGTCGTGGAGCGCATAGCGGGAGTAAGGCACGTTGGTGTGGCCGACGTCCCAAATTTCGGTGTCGTTCTCGATGGCATAGAGTTCGTCGAGGTCTTCGGGCTCCAAGGCCCGGAGGGTAATCGTGGGTAAATTCATTTCAGGATTTCTTCGGTGGTGATGACGGTATTGGAGCCGGGCAGATAGGTTCCCATAGCAATGCGCACGGAGGGCTTACGAGAGAAGATGTCGAAGATGGAGGAGAAGCTATAAGCCTCTATGTCGTAGACAACATAGATGGCCTGCTCTTCGGGCAGCGACAGGGAGAGATGTCCGTCGGGCAGCGACTGGCTGGTTCCTTCAACAAACCGGGCGTCAAGTCCTTTCTCGGCTGCCAACTGGCGGCAGGCTGAAAGGTGCTCGCTGGTGCCGATGAAGACAAAGAGCGGCAACTGCTGAGGACGCGAGCTGACGAAGCCCAAGCTGCGACGGGTCCTCTGCAACTGCATGCGACACAGCTCTACGAAAGCCTTTCCATAGATGGCCGCCTTGATGGGGAGGCTCAGCAAGAGGCTTGCGTGGGCGTAGTGCTTGCGGAAGAAGATGAGCATGGCATCGTAGAACACATGGACGTAGCGGAAGGAGGACTTCTGCGTGGATTCGCCTTTGTAGTGAAGAATCTTCGCGGGAAGGTACCAGTTCTGATAGCCACCCTTCAGCAGACGATAGCTGAGGTCGATGTCCTCGCCATACATGAAGAAGTCTTCGTCGAGCAGGCCTATCTTGTCGAGCGCCTCACGGCGCAGCAGGCAGAAGGCACCGCTGATGACTTCAATCTGGGCGGGCTCGTCCCAGGGAAGATAGCCCATGTAGTAGTGGCCGAAACGGCGACTCTTCGGGAAACGAGAGCAGAGGCCGCTCATCTTATAGAAAGCGACGGAAGGCGTGGGCAATCCGCGCCGCGACTCCTTGGCGTCGAAACCGTCGTCGCGCAGCATGCGTACACCCAGTCCGCCCGCTTCGGGATGGTCGTCCATGAAGGTGAGGGCTTCCGAAATGGTTGATTCGGCAACGATGGTGTCGGGATTGAGCAGCAGCACATAGCTGCCCTGCGTCTGGCGAATAGCAATGTTGTTGGCGCGGGCAAAGCCCAGGTTGTGGTTGCTGGCTATGACGGTGACTTCAGGAAACTGTTCGCGCAGATAGGCCACGGTGTCGTCGTGTGAATGATTGTCTACAACATACACCTCGGCCTCAAGCCCCTGCAGGGCACGACTCAACGAGAGAAGACACTGGGCAATGTAGTCCCTGACGTTGTAACTGACTATGACTACCGTGAGTTTCATTTTTAATCCTCTAATTCAGACTGGCAACGCGACATGCTGGGATAGATGAAGAACAGGCAGAGGAAAAGGATGATGGCCAGATAGCCGAAGGCCGCGTGCTGATAGACGTAATAGAGCACAGCATTAATGAACATCGGCACGCTGAGCATGTCGAGCCGATAGAGAGCCCACTTGCCAAGCGCTTCCTCACGCCCATCGGCCAGTTGCCTTTTCACTTTCTTGAACTTAAACAGGCGCAAGGCCAGGGGGATGATGCAAATGGTAATCAGTTCCATAGCGGTCAGCAAGTAGAACTCTGTCGTCTTGCCACCATTGGCTCCCGTGAAGGGCAACCACTCTAATTCGCCCAGGACGACTACGACAAGGGTCAGTAAAAGGTTGCACCAGAAGCTGATCATCAGTACACGTTGTATTCTTTCCATTAAGATTAACTATTTAAAGGGGTTCTATTGAGGATGGAACGGCCAAGCGTCACCTCGTCGGTATATTCCAGTTCGTCGCCGACGCTGATGCCCCGGGCTATGACGCTAAGTTTCACACCCGTGTGGGCCAGGCGGCGGGAGATATAGAAATTGGTTGTGTCGCCCTCCATCGTGGAGCTGAGAGCCAGAATGACTTCGCTGACTCCGCCCTTCTCGACCCGGCTGACCAGCGAGTCAATCTCGATGTCGCTGGGGCCAATGCCATCCATCGGTGAGATGATGCCGCCCAGAACGTGGTAGAGTCCATTGAACTGCTGCGTGTTCTCGACAGCCATTACGTCTTGAATGTTTTCGACGACACAGATGAGGGAGCCGTCGCGGCGATGGTCGGCACAGATGGGGCAAACGTCGGTATCGCTGATGTTGTGGCAGACGGAGCAATAGCGCACGTCGTGCTTCAGCCTGACCATAGCCTCGCCGAAAGCATCGACGCTATCGGTGTCTTGCCGCAACAGGAAGAGCGACAGGCGCAAGGCCGTCTTGCGGCCGATGCCAGGCAGTTTTGAAAACTCCTGCACGGCCTTTTCGAGGAGTGTCGACGGATATTGCTGTTCCACGATATTTATTAAGCTTTATTCTTTCTCAGCCACGTGAAGAACCACGCAACGGCTATGACAAGCACGACAACGCTGCCCGTGTAGGAGACAACCGGCGGCAGTCCGAAGGCCTGCTTCGAGATGAGCAGGAACGTGGAACAGACGGTGGTCATGAAGAGGGCGGGAATGAGCGTCATCCAGAAAGGTTTCTTCTCTTGCACGAGGTAGACGGTGGCTGTCCAGAGCGTGAACACAGAGAGTGTCTGGTTGGACCAGCCAAACCAACTCCAAATCTTCTGGAAGCCGTCGGCATCGGCCATCTGCCACATGAGCAGGGCAATAGCAGCGGCAAACATCGGGATACACACTATCAGGCGGCGGCGGATGGAGTGCTGTTCGAAATGCAGGAAGTCGGCAATGATGAGTCGGGCACTACGGAAGGCTGTGTCGCCACTGGTGATGGGAGCAGCCACAACACCCAGCAGGGCCAGGATACCACCAAAGATGCCCAGCCAAGAATTGCACACGATGTTCACCACGCTGGGTGCCGACGTGTGGGCGCCTGTGGTCTGTGCAGCCTCCATGAGCTCAAAGCCGGGAGTGGGCTGGTTGTAGAAGAAGTACATGGCAACGGTAGCCCAGATGAGGGCAACGATGCCTTCGGTAATCATCGCTCCGTAGAACACCGGTCGGGCCATACGCTCGCTCTTCACGCAACGGGCCATGAGCGGACTCTGCGTGGCGTGGAAGCCGCTGATGGCTCCGCAGGCGATGGTGATGAAGAGGCAGGGGAAGACGGGATCTGTGAAGCCCAGCGTATCGGCACCGCGATTGCCAAGTCCGTCCCAAACCTCAGGCAGGACGGGCATCTTCACAAAGAGCACCACCATGAGGGCTACGGCCATGAACATCAGCGAGAAAGCAAAGAGTGGATAGATGCGGCCAATGATTTTGTCTACGGGCAGCATCGTGGCCAGAATGTAGTAGAGGAAGATGATAGTCACCCAGAAAGCATTGTGTCCCAACAGGTTGCTGATGGCCTTAGGCTCCCAAAGCTGGGTAAGGATTTCAGCAGGACTAAAGACAAACACCGTGCCCACCATCATGAGCAGCAGGACGGAGAACACGAGCATCACCTTTTGCGTCTTGCCACCAAGATAGTCACCGACAAGGTCGGGAAGGTTGGCTCCACCATTACGAATTGACAGCATGCCGCACATATAGTCGTGGACTGCTCCTGCAAAGATGCATCCGAAGACTATCCACAAATAGGCCACCGGGCCAAACTTGGCACCCATGATGGCACCGAAGATAGGCCCCGTGCCGGCAATGTTCAGAAACTGAATCATGAAGACCTTCCACGTGGGCAACACGATGTAGTCTACGCCGTCGGCCTTAGCAACGGCTGGTGTGGGGCGGTCGTCGGGACCGAACACTTTTTCAACAAACTTTCCATAAAGGAAATACCCTAACACGAGGGCTACCAGTGAAATAACGAATGAAATCATCTTACCGTTTTACTTTAGGTTTTACGATATAATGTGCAAAGGTAACAAAAAATTGGGAAGTTAAGAAACTTTTTCGTAACTTTGACATTTGTCGAACTTACTTTCGTTCGGAAATGAAACCAAAAACTTCTTTTTTTGCTTTGCATTTCGCTCACTTATTCGTAACTTTGCACATTGAAAACGGAAATAACATGACAAATAGCATATATAGATTCATAAAAACGGTGGGGAGAAATGCTTTGGCTGCATGTCTTGTCTTCGCCTTATACCCAACGACAGCCAATGCTCAGACGACCACGCCAACCTTTCAAGAGCAATATCCCTCTGACTGTCTTTTTGCTCCCTCGCCGAAGTACGAAGTGCGCGCAGTATGGCTCACCACTATCGGCGGCATCGACTGGCCTCACTCCTACGCCAACGGCTCTGCTTCGTCCATAGAACGGCAGCAACGGGAACTCACCACCATTCTCGACCAGCTGAAGGCTGTCGGCACAAACATCGTGCTCCTTCAGACCCGCGTGCGTGCCACCACCATCTATCCCTCCAGCATGGAGCCGTGGGACGGCTGTCTGAGCGGCAATCCCGGGAAGAGTCCGGGCTACGATGCGCTGAAGTTCGCCATCGACGAGTGCCACAAGCGCGGCATGCAGCTACATGCGTGGGTGGTGACGATTCCCGTGGGCAAATGGACGTCGGCCGGTTGCACGCAACTTCGCAAGCGCTATCCAAAACTCATCAAGAAGATTGGCCCCGATGGCTATATGGACCCTGAGAACATGCAGACGGGCACGTATCTCGCCGACATCTGCGAGGAAATCGTGCGCAACTACGATGTCGACGGCATCCATCTCGACTACATCCGCTATCCGGAAACGTGGAAGATAAAGGTGTCGCGCCAGCAAGGCCGACGCAACATCACCGCCATCGCAACGGCTATCAGCCAGCGGGTGAAGCGACTGAAGCCCTGGGTCATGATGAGTTGCTCGCCCATCGGCAAAGCTGACGACCTGAGCCGTTATTCGTCGCGTGGGTGGAATGCCCGAACGGTGGTCTGCCAGGATGCCCAGGAATGGTTGCGTACGGGCGTGATGGATGCCCTCTTCCCCATGATGTACTTCCGCGACAACCACTTCTATCCCTTCGCCATCGACTGGCAGGAGCGCTCATACGGCAAGATTGTGGCTCCAGGTCTGGCCACCTACATGCTTTCCCGGCACGAAGGCAACTGGCCGCTCGTGACGGTTTCGCAGGAGATGAACGTGCTGCGCAACCTGGGGCTGGGCCACACGCACTTCCGCAGTAAATTCCTGACAGACAACGAGAAAGGCATCTATCGCTTTGCGCAACGCTTCAACCAGACACCAGCCTTGATTCCGCCTATGACGTGGCTCTCGCCTACCCTACCCCAAGCGCCCCAGGCTTTCCAGCAAACAAAGTATTCGAATGGTGTGGTCGACCTGATTTGGCAAAGCAACGATGCCGACCACCTATTATATAATTTATACGCCAGCCGCACATGGCCGGTTGACGTGAACGATGCCCGCAACATCATTGCCACGAGGGTCGCCGACAAGCACATAACGCTCAAGCCGAAAGGCGACTACTTCTACGCCGTGACCACCGTCGACCGTTACGGCAACGAGAGCAAGCCCCTTCAGAGCGTGGAAAAGGACGAGTATCGTGGTGAAGGAAATGCCGTAGCAGCAGGACTCTTGCCTTGCGACGGCAGGAGGCTGGAACTACCGCAAAAGCCTTCTACGCTCGACGCGAAGGTGGTGGCCATCGAGACCATGCAGGGACAGCTCATCGCCACCCGTCCGTATATAGGGCAATACCTCGACGTGAGCCAGATGCCCGAAGGGTTCTATCAGCTACGATCGCTCAATCGCAAGGGCATCACCCACCGCCTGGGATTCTTCATGATAAAACGGCGGTAAAGGATGCAAAAAGAAAGCGTGAGGTCGGGAACATTGCTCCGTCCTCACGCTTCTTAAAATAGGCTATCGCTGTATGGGGATTACTTCCTAATCGTTTTCACTACACGGCCATCGCTCATGCGAGTGATGGAGAAGCCTTTCCTGACCTGTTCCACCTGACGGCCCGTCATGTCGTAACTGGCTACGGGCTTTGCATCCTGAACGTTAGCAATACCGTCTACGTGGTCAGGCTCGTTGAAGTTCCAATAGCAGATGTTCGACATGTGCTCCTCGCCGCCGCCGCGATAGATGCTCTGAATGCCGAAGCGGTCGAAGCCAGTCTGATAGACGTAGAGTCCGTAGGCTTTCTCGATGATGGTACCCTTGCGGTCGGAGTAGAGATAGGGAATCTCCTCCATCGGCTCCGTGAGCGCTTCATACTCGTCGGGATACAAGATGTAGGGCTCGTCGTCGTCCACGAAGAGGCGATAGGACAACTTTTCAGGATCCATGAAGCGACCCTCCGTGTCGACCAGCGGCACCACGAACATCGCCACGTTCAGAGCTCCGCCGGCATACTCCACGAAGGCTATCACCGACGGGTCGGAGGGTGTGCCGGCATGCTCCTCATAGGGGCGCAGCTTCGGGCTGTGGAATATTTCGCCGCGTCCGTCGTTGGCGTTCAGCGAGGTGGTCAGCATGAGGGTCTGCGAAGTAGTAAACGTGCGGGTTTCCTCGTCGTAGTCGAACACCAGATCGCTGCCCGGCCACTCATATTTCCACGAATAGCCACCATATTCGTTTTCCTCTTTCACGCCATCAATGCCGCAGAAGTAGAAAGCAAAGGCACCACCGATACCAGCCATCTGGGCGGGGAACACCACCTTGCCGTCTTCCTTGTAGCCGCGAATCCAAGAGTCGGCGAGCTTGTTTTCGGTCACCTTCCTCATGTACACATCATTGCCGTAGAAGCCCACTTCCATCAGGTGGCCGTAGTCTTCATTCTCCATCGAGAACGCCTCGGTCTCGAGGTCGGCAGGCGGAGTAACCGGTTTCTCATCCAGATAAGTGAGCACCGTCTCATAGTCAAGATAATAGCTCCACTCGCCATCGTAGGAATCCGTATAGACGAGGCCCAGTCCGTCGAATATCGATGCGTCGGGGTCGCCGCTGGTGCCGTTAAGAATCAGCTTGTCGCCGTCAATCGTGAACGTCACGCTGCCTTTCGTGTCTACCGTGTACTTGTTGATGTCGCCGTCCACCTTCACGCGGGCCAGGCGCATGCCGTAGTTTCCGTCGTCGAACCAGTGGACCATCTGGCCGAGGGGCACGGTGATGGTGTTGCCCTCCACGCTGCCTTCCACCCAAGTGTAAGTGGTGGCGTGCGAGACGATGTTCTTCAGCCAGCACTTCTTGCCGTCCTCACTGAACACTACTTCCTCCACGATGCCGGCCTGGCTTTCCTTGATGAAGAAGATGGTGGCATAGGTTGCACCGCCATCGCGCACGTAGATGCGATACTCGCCCTCGGGCTGATCGCGGATGATGCCGTGCTTGTCGGCGGTTACTTTCGAGACGGGAGTCAGCTGAGGACTCGGTTTTGCAATCGTTGTGGCTTGCGCCGATGCCGTTACGGAGAACAGCAGGGAAAGTACGGAAAGGATGATTGTCTTCATTATCTTATAACTTTTTTACCATTAACAATATATATGCCACGCATAGCCCGATGGGCAGCATTCAACTCACGCCCCTGCAAGTCGTACGACTTGCCGTCGGCCCGTTGAAGCTCGTCGTCGGAAGGAATCTCGCTGATGCCGTCGGTCTCGCTACTGACGCCCACCTTGTCGGCATTCACGGCCTCGCCCGTCGTCGTGTCGATGAGCACCACTACGGGGCGCAACTTAGTCTTGTCCTGCACCAGCTCATTCTCCGTCACGTCGAAGACGTATTTGTGCTCATAGCCCTTGCCGCCTTCCACCGAGCCGGGCAGCGTCCCCTCCATTGCAAGTGCACGCGAGTTAGAGAGCTGGATGGCCACGTCGTTGTACTCAATGTTCTTGATGGGCGAAGACTGATTGGCAAAGACAGCCAGATAGGGGTCTTTCTTGGCCTCGGCATCGCCGGAGAGCGCGTTCACCTGCCACCAGTCGTTGGTGTCGCCTTTCAGGCCGTCGGCCGTCAGAATGTAGGTGAGCTGGTAGGGGCTGTTCTTGAAGTCGCGCACGAAGGTGGTCGTGGAAGTCACCTCAAGCTTCGTCTGAGCCTCGTCGGCCCATACGGCCTTCAGTTCGATGGATGCCGGAGCAATGATGTTCTGACGCCGCTTCCAGTCGTCCTTGATGCCCAGACTGCCACCATTCGTGCCGCTGAACGGATTGACGTTCAGCACGCGGTCGAGATAGCCGTTGGGGAAGCTGTTCACATCATTGGGATAGAGAGCGGTCACCTGCATGGGGTCGCCGTTGTGGAAAGCCACACCCACGAAGTCGTCGCCATAAAGCTTGTTCATGCCCTCCATACCGGCCATACCGCGCGGACAATACTGGCACCAGGTGCCGGTGTATTCCTCCATGAGGGGCTTGTGCTTGGGATACTCCGAGAGGTAGGCCATCGAGAAGGTCGTGCCGGGGGCGGCATCTTCGTTGTCTTTGCCGTTCAGCTTCGTGACGACGACGTTCACCTCACGCGAGCCGGCTTCGCTCACTACAGGCAGCTGCACCTTGAGATTGGCCCGACGGCCATAGTAGCCACCCTTGAGCGACACGTTGACATGACGGTCGGCCTCTTCAGCGCGTTGGCCGTCGATGGCCACGTAGTAGTCAATGTTGGTGATGTCGGCCAGACCGTGATTCTCCAACTGAAGCGTGAGCGTGACCGACTTGCCCTTCAGCACATAGGTAGAGAGCTCGTCGGGCGGCAATACGGAGACGGCATATTCCTTCACCTGCGGCCCCTTCAGACGCACCACCATCGCATAGGCACCCGTTGAATAGTAGGCTGTCTCGGCCAGCTGACGCCATTTGCGCACGGAACGCGAAGTGTGTATATAGAGGTTGCCGATGTCCTCGCTCGAAACGCACATGATGGGACGCTTGTTGGGGTCGGCATCCTGCGACGCCACTACCGAGGGCACCGTCAGCGTGTAGCCGGCGTAGAGACCAGCCTCGGTGACGGTGTAAGGTTCGGCAAACGTCACTTCCACCCACTTGCCGTCGGCGGTGAATTCAGCCTCAGCAATGTCGGCCACATTCTTACCGCCGTCCAACGCCAGCTCGCTCGTCAGCCAAGCCTTGCAGTCGGTGACGGTGGCTCCTTCGTTGAGAGGCACGTTGATGCCTACTATCTGCATGCCAACCAGCGCAGGGTCCTGCAGATGCATCGCCACATCGTAGGTCTCGGCCTTCTGCGTGCCCATACCTTTCAGCGTGCCCGAGCCGGTATAGACTCCATAGAGAATTTCCTCCTGAGCCTGCATCGTGCAGACCGCCAGCAGGGCGAACAATAAGAGTAAAGGTTTCTTCATACTTTTTATTTAAATTAATAGTTATTATCAAATATTCTGCAAAGATACAAAAAACGATGGAAAGCGCAAAGGAAATACGCGTTTTTCTTCACTTTCGAAAATCGGCCCCACACCATCCGTACGGGACGAGTGCAGGGCCGACTGTTTTTTCACGATTTCTGCTATGAGCAAAAGCGTGTGCCACTTCTTTCTACTCTTCCAAACAGCGGTCGAGTTCGCGGGCAATGGCCTCCTTGTCGAGATGCTGACCAATGAAGACCAGCTTCTGCATGCGGTCGCCGTAGCGGTCGTCCCAATCGCGTTGCAAGCCCGGATTCTGCTCCTTGAAGAGACGCAGCTCGTTTTCGGGCATCGTGGCGTACCACTGGCCGGCCTGACGAATGCTCACCTGCTTGCCGGCCTGCTCGAACACGTAGCACATATCGGGTTCGTCGTGGAACCAGCAGATGCCTTTCGCCCGAATAACGCCTTTCGGCCAGCGGCGGGCTACAAACTCATCGAACAATCCAAGGTTCAGAGCGGGGCGCCGGTAGTAGACATACGTGCCGATGCCATATTCCTCAGCCTCACCCTCATCATGATGATGGTGGTGGTGGTGGGAGCCCCCCTCCGACTCCCCCGAGGGGGAGGGATGATGATGGTGCTCATGTTCATCGTCGTCGTCATCGTGATGGTGGTGCTCATGCTCGTCGTCATCATCGTCGTGATGATGGTGCTCATGCTCGTCGTCGTCATCATCGTCATCATCTTCATGATGATTCTCGATTTCGTTGATCCAAGCAGCTGACGTTGCTACCTGGTCGAAGTCGAACATGCCCGTATGGAGGATTTTCTCGAACGGCACGTCGCAATAATCCGTCTCGATGATTTCGGCCTTTGGCTGAAGCGCCCGCACAATCTGCCGCACGCGCTCCAGTTCCTCCGGTTTCACCTCGGAAGCCTTGTTGAGCAAGATGATATTGCAGAACTCTATCTGCTGGATGACGAGGTTCTCGATGTCCTCTTCTTCAATGTCGTGGCGCATCAGAAGGTCGCCGCTGCCAAACTCGTCGCGCATGCGGAGCGCATCGACGACGCTGACGATGCAGTCTACCACAGGCTCGCCGTCGTAGACGTATTCGAGCCCCATGCTCGGCATCGAACAGATGGTTTGGGCAATGGGTGCCGGTTCGCAGATGCCGCTGGCTTCTATGACGATGTAGTCGAAGCGGTGCTGGCGGGTGATGTCGCGCAGCTGCTCCACGAGATCCATCTTCAGCGTGCAGCAGATGCAGCCGTTCTGCAGGGCCACAAGACTGTCATCCTTTTGTCCTACTATGCCACCCTTTTCTATCAGGTCGGCATCAATGTTCACCTCACCGATATCATTGACAATCACCGCAAACTTAATGCCGCGGCGATTGTTCAAGATACGGTTGAGGAGTGTGGTCTTGCCGCTGCCCAGGTAGCCCGTGAGCAGCAGCACAGGGATTTTTTCCATTTCTATATGAATTATTTATTAAGCAACTTTTTCCAAGCGCTTCATCATGGCAAACATGAAGAGGGCCGAGAGCAGGCAGAGCACGATGAACACGCCCCAGACAACGGTGAGCGAGAGACCGCCCCAGAGCAGACCGCCCACGCTGACGAGCATGTTGCCGAAGGCCGTGGCCACAAACCATCCACCCATCATCATACCCTTATACTTCGGGAGAGCCACCTTCGAGACGAACGAGATGCCCATCGGCGAAAGCAGCAGCTCGCCGAACGTCAGCACGAGGTAGACGGAGATGAGCCAGTAGGGCGACACGAACTTGCCTGCATCGCCGGCGGCAGCCTGCTCGTTAGGCGTCAGCAAGCCCTGCGAAGCCACGAGCATCAGGCAGAAGGCTACGGCTGCCACAAGCATACCGTAGGCAATCTTGCGGGGTGCCGAGGGCTCCTTGCCCTTAGCGGCGAGCGCGCCGAAGATGGCCATCGAGACGGGCGTCAGAGCCACCACGTAGAAGGGGTTGAACTGCTGGAAGATGGGAGCCGAGATGGCGAGTGTGCCCGTAGCCTGCGTGTACTTGTAGTAGAGCACGCCGAGCGCAGCCAGTATCACCAGCGCCGAGATGCCCTTGGCCTTCTGCGTCTTGCTCTGGAAGAATGAGAACAGGGCATAGACGATGAAGATAATCATCACGAGGTTGATCACGTCGAACGGCATCGTGTGCACACCGCTGGCCGACTTCTCGGTGAACTCATTGGCGAAGTACGTCAGCGTCAGGCCGTTCTGGTGGAATGCCATCCAGAAGAAAATCACCACCGCAAACACCAGGCACAGGGCCACGATGCGCTGCTTGGTCTCCTCCTTCGAGAGCTCCGGCTCGGTGCTCACGGCAGCGGCGCTATCCTTCTTCTTGCCTCCCTCCACGTGGCGGAACGACGAGCGGAAGGCGTAGTAGATGGCGATGGAGAGAATCAGCGAGGCGCAGGCCACAGCGAAGGCGAAGTGATAGGAGTCGTTCTCAGAGACGCCGAGGCTCTTCTGGGCCCACTCCATGATCTTGATGGCAGCCGTGGGAGCAAAGAGCGCACCGATGTTGATGGCCATGTAGAAAATGGAGAATGCCGAGTCGCGCTTCGAGGCCAGTGCGGGGTCGTCGTAGAGATTACCCACCATCACCTGCAGGTTGCCCTTGAAGAGTCCTGTGCCGAAGCTGATAAAGATGAGCGCAGCCACCATGCACACCATAGCCACACCACCGCCGCCCATAGGCACGGCCAGCAGCAGATAGCCCAGGAACATGATGAGAATACCGATGGTCACCATGCGACCGAAACCGAACTTATCGGCCATGATACCACCCACGAGCGGCAGGAAGTAGACGAGCATGAGGAACGAACTGTAGATGAGTCCGGCCGTTCCTGGCTCGAGGCCAAAGTTAGCTCTTAAAAACAATGCAAACACGGCTATCATCGTGTAGTAGCCGAAACGCTCACCGGTGTTGGCCAATGCCAACGCGTAGAGTCCTTTAGGTTGTCCTTCGAACATAATTTTTGTTGTTTTATTTAAGTGAATAATAGATCATCAAGGGGGCAACGCAAGCCCACAAAACCACACGGAGGCAGCCCCTCGTGGAACTGCCTCCGCGGGTTTATTGGCACAAAGGTAGCAATTATTTCTGATTCTGCAAAGAAAAATCATAAAAATAAACTTGCGAAGGGTCGCAACATCCTTTTTCCGGGCAACGGCAGGCGCTGTCACTCCGTCGTCAGATAGCCCACATGCAGGTTGCCGTGCTTCAGCAATTGCTTGACGTGGGCACGGAGCGACGCCGGCGTCACCTGACGGACGTAGGTCATATCGCCTTGCTTGACCACGATTCCGTTCAATTCCTGCGTCAGGTAGTTGCGGCGGCGGGTGTATTCATTGTCCTTGTAATCGGTACTCTGCTTTTCACGAATCTTGAGGTAGCCGTCGATGAGGTCCTGCGTGATGAGGTTGCCCTCAGCCATCTGCTTCACCAGCTGCTCCACATCCTTTGCGATGCGCTCGCGCTGGGTGGGATTGCAGGCGAAGGCGATGGTGATCCTCATGTGAGGCACGGGCAACAGGGCGTCTTCCATCTGCACTTGCGGAGTATAGACGTCGCTATGCTGAACGCGCAGGGTCTGGATGAGCAGGTCTCTCAGCACGCTCAGCAACACCTCGTTGTGGGCATGCGACTGCTGGGTGTATTGGAAACCCTTTTCCCAAGTGTAGTACATCACGGTCTGAGCGATGGGGGCAGGATTCTCAATTTTCTCCACCACAACCGTGTTCTCCGTCCGGTAGTGGTCGGCAGGCCACGTCAAGCGTTTCACGCGCTCGGGTTTTGAGGGCAGACCACCCACATATTTCAATATATAAGGCATGATGCTGTCGGCGTCCACGTTTCCCTGCACTACCATCACCGAACCGTTGTAGTTCGAGTAGTAGTCCTTCACCAACTCGCGCAGGTGGTCGATGTTGAGCTGGGACGCCACCTCGGCCGAGGGCGGCATCAGTCGCTTCGTCTCAGCTGCCGTCATCAGTCCTACTTTCAGGGCCGATTGCGCTATCGGACTGGACTGGGCTGCGGCCGACGCCATCAGCTTCTGCTTTTGTTCGACAAACTCCACAGAGTCCACCTCGGTAGGGGTCAGCGACTTGTAGAACATCTTCAGCGTACACTCCACTCGGAACGCATTGAGGCTGTCGCCCTTTATCCACCGGGCACCGTGATCGAATCTGTCTTCGAAAGGCTCTACCTGCACATTCGACTCTCCATTCCAACATTTGTATTTCCTGACGCAATTGCCTAACATGTCGTGATAGTGGATGTCGTCGTCGTTGAGCACGGAATAACCTTGCGGACGGCGAATCATGAAGTTAATCATGTCGGCATCCGTCTTCTGCTTCAAGAACACCACCTTCACGCCGTTCGACAAGTAGACCTCGCTAATGCTATCGTTCAGCACCCGCTGACTGACGATGCTACCAGGCACCGTTGGGATGTCGAGGCTATCCACATTGATGCGCTCCAGGTTCTTCGCCTCTGCCACCTCCACTTCGGCCAACTGCTCGTCGGCCATCTGCTTCACGCGTTGCCACACCGCTTCCACCTCTTCTTTCTTGGGCAGCGCCGTGCTGTCGGTCATCCACACGCCGATGAGCATGTTGCGGCCGCTGGTCATCCGGCAGAACTCCTCTTGAAGTTCCTCAGCGGTGACAACGTTCTTGATGTGTCGTTCGGCAAGTCCTTTGGCCATGTCCGACAGTATCGCTTCGTTCCGGAAGAAGTCGGCGGAGCATCTGTTGACAAATTCCGTGCTTTGGATGTTACGGTCTGTTTTCACAAACGAAGTATCAGCAAGGATGATGGCCGTTGAGTCGGCGTTGTATTCTGGACTCATGGGAGCGAAGGGGAAGACAATTTTGTTGCCGAATCCCTTGCGGCGTAACAGCTCCACTTGCTTCACCATCAGCTCCAACGTGCTGAGCCACTTGTCCTGAGGTGCCGACAGGTTGAACATCCACAACTTGTCGCCAAGGTCGGCAACGTCGGTCGTCGTGACGCTGCCATCAAGTAACTCGGGAAATTTCTTCTTGAGGCCGCGGAGCTTATTATTCATCTGGTTCTTAATCTCATCGCGCAGGATGGCAGTCTTCATGCCGCCTACCGTGTTCTTGGGCGTTGTCGAGTCTTCGGTCAGTCTCATCATCAACCCAATGGAACCAAAGGGTTGCTGCTTGTCGGCATATAGAAGAGTGTTGGGAGCCTCGTTGTCGGGAATGGCTGGCGGCAGGGGTGAAACCGACGTGCCCCGCTTGCGGTCGCCAAACATCTTCTTCACCTTCTCCACCATTTGGTCGGGGTCGAAGTCGCCCACCACCACAACGGCCTGGTTCTGAGGCTGATACCAGCGGTCGTAGAAGTCGCGCACCAACTGTTGGGAGCAATTCTTCACGATGTTCATGTCGCCGATGGGAAGGCGGTCAGCATAGATGGAATGATTGAAGAGGTCGTTGAGCAACTGCTGGGCATAGGAAACGGTGTTCCTGACGCGCCACTCCTCCACCACGACGTTATGCTCGCTCTCCACGTCCTTGGCATCGATGATGGCATCGCCGGCCCAGTCGCGAAGCAACAACAGGCACGAGTCCATCAGCAGCGTGTTGTCCACGGGAATGGCGTTCAACTGATAGCGCACCGTCGCGAAGCCCGTGAAGGCATTGGTGTCGTGACCGAACTGCAGGCCGTTGCGGCGGAAGAAGTCGATCACGCTACCCGGGAAATGCGTCGTGCCCTTGAACAGCATGTGCTCCACGAAGTGGGCGATGCCCCGCTCGTTGTCCTGCTCCACGATGGAGCCTGCCTTCACCAGCAGATAGAAGAACGCCTGCTTCGCGGGCTTGTCGTTTCGGCAAACGTAGTAGGTCAGTCCGTTGCTCAGCACACCCTTGCGCACCGCCGTGTCTTCAGGAATCACCTGTTTGTCGATTGCCGCTAAGTTCAATCCGCTTCCTCCCTGAGCGAAAGCCATCATCGCAGCGAACACCAGCAAAACAAGAATGTAGTATCGTTTCATAATAGTATTTATTTTATGGTGTAAAGTTACAAAAAAAATTTGATATGTGCAAATTCTTGGGGCGCAAACTGCACTTTTCGGGCCCCAAAACTGCACTTTCGTGCTACAGGGTGGGCCCATCTTACACAACGCAGACCTTACAAGCTGCAGGTCTTACCCCCCTGCTACTCCCCTTCATTTCACTCTTCTCCTATCACAGATGACAGATGACAGTTATTTAGGGAAGGGGTAAAAGAGGGTGAAAATGAAGGTTACTATTTATATATAATATATATATTATATATATAATAGTAAATATTTTTACTTACATTTTTTGACGTTTTCTCAAGTTCCAGCCCAGATGATGGGCTCATAAATAAACTGTCATCTGTCATCTGTGATAAGAATGGGGTTAAAATGGTAGTTTGCATGGGGTTGCAAATCGCCTGAAACAC
>CACZIT010000020.1 GCA_902781315.1 uncultured Prevotellaceae bacterium | reverse complement strand
CTTTAGCAGGGGTTCCACCCCTGCCTGTGTTCTGGCCAGGCCTTCGGCCTTTCTCCTGCTTGCGGACGGGGAATAAACCCCGTCCCTACTCCCCTTTATACTATCCATTCCCTTTCTCTGAAAAATTCCGACAAAAAGACTGCGGCGTGAAACAATGAAATAGAGCGTGAAACAATCGAAAAAGAGGCTTTCGGGCAGACAAAACAACGCTCGAGACCCCCAACCCCCTATGTTAGGGGGCTATAAACCTATGGTTTTAGTGATACAACTCTATGAGATGGAGCATGCAGAGCATAGAGATAGAGCGGCTAAACCTATGGTTTGTGCGACCAAAACCTATGGTTTGGAGGGGACGGAAGAAGCGTGGAGAAACAAAAAAGTCTCTAACCAGTTGGCAGGCAACGGGTTAGAGACTTTGCGGAAATACGGGCGTATTTCGGAAAAAATATTTTGCGGTCGGGAATTTTTAATTCTACGAGGGGGTTGACAGGCAATATTTTCTTACAAAAATGCTCAGAAGAAACGCGAACGGAGGTCAGGGCTTGGCGAAGAAGTAGTAGTACCAATAGGTGTTGCGATAGAGGTCGCGCAACTTGGCATCGCGAACGCGGGGATCTTTCTCGGCACGATAGATCTTATGGAAGTCTTCGTAGTCGGCATCGAGCACCTGAGCGTGATAGCTGACCAGCGGTGTCACACGCAGCCGGTTGTAGAGCACCAACGCCTCCTGATAGTGCTTGGGAAGGGGTTTGCCGACGCTGTCGGTTTTCTCACCAAGCCCGTAGGTGGCTGCATTGGCCTTCAGAATGCGGGCAAAGCCATCGAGATTCTTATCGAGCAGACAACGGCACAGCTGGAAGTCGAGGGCTGGATAGCTGACAAACTGATAGGCCGGATAGAACACGGGGCGGACACTCTGCCCCTTCGGCAACATAACGCTGGAACCACCTGCCAACGGATACTCGAAGAGATGGTCACCCATCTGGCGCTTGCTGGCCAGAGCATGGATGCGAAGAAGGGTGAGATTGGAGTCGGCCACCAGCGAGTTCTGACCGACGGCCAGGGCGGCATCGTAGTCGTGGCGCAGAAGGGCAGCCTCGGCCTTCATGCGGTAGTGGAAGGCCTCGTCGTGGTTGCTGGTGAAGCCCACAAAGAGGAACATAACAACCATGAGCAGCAGGTTGGTCCAAAGCACTTGCAGGGGATTGAGCCGCGACTTGGCTGTGCGCTCCCAGCGGTTGATGTTGCTATAGAGCACAGCAACAGGAATCCACAGCACGAACAGCACGATGCCTACCGGAACTGAAGGGCTGAACGAGAACGCTGCCCCACCCGATCCGGGCACCCGCAGTCCCGTGAGCATGGCCAAGGCCAGCAACGAGGGAAAATAGGTGATGGCATGGGCGCGGCCGGTAATCTTGGTGACAGCAAGCACGCCCAGATGAAGAAGGAAGAGGGCTACCGTGATGAGGATAGCACCCACGGTGGGCTCGTAGTGGGTCTTTCCCCCAGAAAGAAGATGCTGGGTAGCCATCATCACGTCGGCCTGATAGAAATACATATAGGCCGACGTGAAGATAAGGAAGGCGAGTGCACAGAGCACTCGCATGAGGGATTGGATTTTCAACATTTAATTTTTCCTAAGCACTACGGCAGAACGGGCGGGAATGTATAGTTTGAGCCATTCCTTATGGTCCTTGACGTAGAGGGGATCGTAATTGGTGAAGTGGGTGACGGTGTCGTCGGCCAGACCGTTGCCGCCGAACTCCTTGGCATCGGTGTTGAGCACTACCTCATAGCTGCCCGTGGGCACAAGGAAGCCGTAGTCGGCAAAGGAGCGCGTGGGCGAGAAGTTGAACACAAACACCAAGTCGCCTCGCATGTAGGCCAAGATCTGGTCGCCGTCGTTGTGCCAGATTTCCTGAATCTTCGTGCGGTTGAAGTTGCGTTCGCTCTTGATGACGCGCAACATCTCGCGGTCGAAGTCGCCCAACCAATGGTAGCAGAGGTCGTGATTGTCGACGAGGTTCCACTGCCGGCGGGCATACTTATAGCTCCAGCCGTTGCCCTCGCGTGGGAAGTCAATCCACTCGGGATGGCCGAACTCGTTGCCCATGAAGTTGAGGTAGCCGCCGTTGATGGTGGAGGCCGTGACGAGGCGAATCATCTTGTGGAGGGCTATGCCACGATGAACGACCTCGTTCTCGTCGCCCTTCTTGAAGTGCCAGTACATGTCGGCATCGATGAGGCGGAAGATGATGGTCTTGTCGCCAACGAGTGCCTGGTCGTGGCTCTCGCAGTAGGAAATGGTCTTCTCGTCGGCACGGCGGTTCTTCACCTCCCAGAAGATGCTGCTGGGCTTCCAGTCTTCGTCCTTGAGTTCCTTGATGGTCTTGATCCAGTAGTCGGGCACGTTCATGGCCATGCGATAGTCGAAGCCGAAGCCGCCATCCTCGAACTTGGCAGCCAGTCCGGGCATTCCGCTGACTTCCTCGGCAATGGTGATGGCATCGGGATTCTCCTCGTGGATAAGTTTGTTGGCCATCGTCAGATAGCAGATGGCGTTGTCGTCTTCGTGTCCGTTGAAGTAGTCGCCGTAGCCCGTAAAGGCTTCGCCCAGTCCGTGACTATAGTAGAGCATCGACGTGACACCGTCGAAGCGGAAACCGTCGAAATGGAACTCACCCAGCCAATAGCGGCAGTTGGAGAGCAGGAAATGAATAACCTCGTCCTTGCCATAGTCGAAGCAGAGTGAATCCCATGCCGGATGCTCGTGGCGCTCGCCGGGATAGAAGAACTGGTTGGGATCGCCGGCAAGGTTGCCCAAGCCTTCAACCTCATTCTTCACGGCGTGGCTGTGCACGATGTCCATGATGACGGCGATGCCCAGCCGATGGGCTTCGTCGATGAGGGCTTTCAGTTCCTCGGGCGTGCCGAAGCGGCTGCTGGGGGCGAAGAACGACGACACGTGGTAACCGAAGGAGCCATAGTAGGGGTGCTCCTGAATGGCCATGATCTGGATGGCGTTGTAGCCAGCCTTGGCCACGCGGGGCAGCACGTTGTCCTTGAACTCTGTGTAGCTGCCCACCTTCTCAGCATCCTGAGCCATACCGATGTGGCACTCGTAGATGAGCAGCGGGCTCTTCTTAGGCTTGAAGCTGTTTTTCTTCCACACATAGGGCTGGGCGGGATTCCACACCTGTGCAGAGAAAATCTTCGTCTGATCGTCCTGCACCACGCGGCGGCACCATGCAGGAATGCGCTCGCCTTCACCGCCGTCCCACTTCACCTTCATCTTGTAGAGCTGGCCGTGCTTCAGGTCCTTCTCCTTCAGACGCAGTTCCCAGTTGCCCGTGCCTTCGATGCGCTTGCAGCGGTAGTGCTCGTCCTCGGTCCAGTTGTTGAAGTCGCCGATGAGATAGATGTCGGTGGCGTTAGGTGCCCACTCGCGGAACACCCATCCGCGGTTCAGCTTATGCAGGCCGAAATAGAAATGGCCGGAGGCAAAGTCGGTAAGGCTCTTCTTGCCATTGTTGGTGAGCTGACTGATTTTCCAGAGTGCATGGTCGTGACGGCCGCGGATGGCATCTTCATACGGCTCCAGATAGGGATCGTTCTTTACGAGTGCAATATGCTGAGGTGCTTTCTTCTCAGCCTTCTTAGTGTTTTCTTTCTTTGTAGCCATAAAACAATGGAATAATTAGAGGGACTTGATCTTGAAAATTGCCTTGCGCAGAAGGGGCTCGTCGGTGATGAATGGAGCATGTCCGTCCTGCGGGAAGAAGATGACGAACATTCCGGGCTGACAGGTGACGTAACTCTGTGAAGCAACACCAGGCAGCAGGGCCACGTCCTTCTCCTCGTCGAAATCGGCAGCAGGCAGATCGGCCACGGGAATGTAGCCATAGGTCTCAGGACCGCTGAAGGGAATCTGAATGTCCACCATCTTGTGATGGTACTCTACGACGGCCTCCTCCTGCTTCTTGCCTTTGGCTTCCTGAATATTCACGAAGACGTCGTCGCCCTTGATTTTATGAATGCCGGTCGAAAGAGCGTTCATGTCGTTAGCATGAAGGAAATCGGCCACTTCCTTAAACAAAGGATTCAGAGAGAAATACTTCTCCAGATTTTCTAACTTATCGATAATCATAGTGTTATAGATTTTTAATTAAAACATTTCTTTAAATGAACAATGGAGCTGCTAAGCGTCAGTCGGCCACACGTCGGCCATTGATGTAATGGCCTCTGGCTGTCACCCTGCCGTTGGAATCTTTCTCAACGAAGTCGCCATCGCGGCGGTCGTCAACGTAGGAACCCTCAAAGCGCTTGCGGTCCTTGGTCTCTTCCACGGCCTTACCATTGCGTTTGCCATTCTTATACTGTCCGTGGAACTTGCTGCCATCGGCAAAACGAATGGTGATGTCGCCATCCAACAGACCATTGACGAAGGTACCCTCAAAGACATCGCCGTTCTTTTTCTTCAGCACACCGCGTCCGTGCTGCCGATCGTTCTTCCATTGCCCGACATAGGAATCGCCATTGCTCCAGACAAGGGTGCCCTGTCCGTTCTTGTCGCCGTCAAGGAAACGGCCTGTGTATCGGTCGCCATTGGCAAAGGTGAAGATGCCCTCGCCCGTACGGTTTCCATCGACATAGCCTCCTTCGTAGCGGTCGCCATTCTGGAAAGAGTAGATGCCACGACCATGCTGCGTATCGTTCTTCCAGTCGCCCTCATACTTGTCGCCGTGGGCATAGACGTAAGTGCCCTTGCCTTGGCGCATGTTGTTGAGCCACGAGCCGGTGTAGGAACTGCCGTCACTCCAGCGGAAGGTGCCTTTTCCCGTCTTCGTGTCGTCACGCCATTCTCCATCGTAATAAGAACCGTCGGTGAAGGTGTAGCGGCCTTTCCCCTGGCGTTTGTCGCGGAACCAGTTGCCATCGTACTTGTCGCCATTGAAATAGTACATGACGCCGTGTCCCTCCTGATAGTCGCGATACCACAGGCCTACATACTTGTTGTTGTTTGCGTAGTAATAGGTGCCCTGTCCGTTCTGGCTGCCGTTGGTCCAATGGCCATCATAACGCTCGCCGTCGGCAAAGGAGTAAACGCCCTGCCCTTCCCTACGGCCACGCACGTACTCACCCTCATAGATGTTACCGTTTTTATAGATTGTAACACCCTTTCCATGAGGTTTTCCGTTCAACATTTCACCTTTATATTCTCCTTCAAGCCCATCCTCACGTATCAGGCACGAGCCTAAGGATATTTTCTGAGCCATGCTGCCAATCGGCAACATGCAGATCATTGCTATGATAATTTTCTTTTTCACAATATTCACTTACTTGATTACAATCTACAAAGATACAGATTTCCACTCACCCGACAAAAAAGATTAAGTATTTTTTAGTTTTTAGTGCATACAAAAAGGCTGCAACGCATTGTTGCAGCCTTCTATGTTGAATATTTGCAATTCCTAAATGAATTAGCACTTCAAGCAGCGATTAGTTCTTGAAGAAGTCCTTCACGGCCTCGTTGGGAACCATCTGCTCATCGAAGATGTAAGCACCCGTCTTGGGGCTCTTCACCATCCTGATTACCTTTGTGTAAGCGCGACCATCCTTCGAACCTTCGTGGAGGGTTGCCACGGTTTTCTTTGCCATATTCTGTAATGTTTAAGTCTGTGAATCCTTAAATAGGACAAACTGCGAAGCTCGCCCCCTGATTACTTAATTTCCTTATGAACCGTCATTCTCTTCAGAATGGGGTTGTACTTCTTGAGCTCCATGCGCTCAGGAGTGTTCTTACGGTTCTTGGTGGTTACGTAACGGCTTGTGCCGGGCAGTCCGCTTGCCTTCATTTCTGTGCATTCGAGGATAACCTGCACTCTGTTGCCTTTAACTTTCTTAGCCATGATTGATTATTCTCCTATAACTTTAATGTCTTTCCAATCGACATACCCCTTGGCAACAGCCTGCTTGAGGGCAGCGTCGAGACCAACTTTATTGATGAGACGAAGACCAGCAGCACTGATCTTGAGGCTAATCCAGCACTGCTCTTCTACATAGTAGAATTTCTTGCTGAACAGATTGACGTCAAAGCTTCTCTTTGTACGGTGCTTTGAGTGAGACACGTTGTTACCGATCTGTGCCTTCTTTCCTGTAATCTGACAAATTTTCGACATCGCTATCTAAATTTTTGTTTTCGTTTTTTGATACTTATTCCAAACAGGGTGCAAAATTACAATTATTTCCCGAATAAACAAAATATTTCTTTAAAGAATCTTCAGAATTAAGGATTTTTTTCTTTTTTATTCCTCAATTTCCTCTAAATCATGCTCTTTCAGGAACTGAAGGAAGAGTTTCAGTGCGGTTCGGGTGGCAATTTCGAGGTTGATATCGCGGCCCTCGTCTTCGGTGAGTTTGACCGTGCGCACATCGTCCTTACTGCCATAGCCCAGCCAAATGGTTCCGACGGGAATCTCAGCTGTGCCGCCGCCGGGACCTGCTATGCCTGTTGCCGAAATGGCATAGTCCACATTCAGCGTCTCGCATACGCCTTTCACCATCTGCACGGCAACCTCTTCGCACACGGCAGTCTTCTCTGCCAGCACCTGAGGATCGACGTGCAAGAGGTTCTCCTTCACTTCGTTGGTATAGGAAATGATGCCTCCCTTAAAGTAGTTGGAAGCTCCGGGTACGGAAATGATGGCCTCAGCAATGCGGCCGCCCGTACAACTTTCAGCTGTGGCAAGTGTCTTGCCCTGATCGTAGAGATACTGCTGAATCTCTTTGCTGATAATTTTGTTTTCTAAGCTCATCTAGTTTATGATTTGAATTTATTTACCAATTATAAAGCTGTCCCTCTATTCAAAAGTCACTTTTGAGAATGCGGGTGCGTCGATGGGGCAGAACTCTCCGTCCAAGTATTTGTAATAGCCCGTGATGCCTATCATGGCAGCATTGTCGGTCGTATAGCTGAACTTCGGGATGTAGATATTCCAGCCATAGCGACGTGCATGTTCATGGAAGGCGTTGCGCAGACCTGTGTTTGCAGAGACACCTCCTGCCACAGCCACGTGCTTGATGCCCGTCTGCTTCACGGCCAGACGAAGTTTCTTCATGAGGATGTCTACAACGGTGTACTCCAAGCTGGCGGCCAAGTCTTCTTTATGGTGCTCTATGAAGTCGGGATCGTCCTCTATCCATTTACGAAGGCTGTAGAGGAAGGACGTCTTCAGTCCTGAGAAGCTATAGTCGAGGCCAGGGATGTGAGGCTCGGAGAACTCGAAAGCCTTGGGATTGCCCTGACGTGCCAGACGGTCGATGATAGGACCACCGGGATAACCGAGTCCCATCACCTTCGAACACTTGTCGATGGCTTCGCCTGCTGCATCATCAATGGTTTGTCCGAGCACCTGCATGTCGTTATAGGCATTTACTCTCACTATCTGAGAGTTGCCGCCACTCACCAGCAGACACAGGAAGGGCAGCGGCGGAGCCGTCTCGTCGCCTGCAGTACTCTTTATGAAATGAGCCATCACATGTCCCTGCAGATGGTTCACGTCGATGAGCGGAATGCCCAGGGAGCGGGCGAAGCCCTTGGCGAAGCTCACTCCCACAAGCAGCGACCCCATGAGGCCGGGACCACGGGTGAACGCCACAGCAGAGAGTTGCCGTTTGTCCACTCCCGCCTTCTTCAGCGCCTGGTCTACCACTGGCACGACGTTCTGCTGATGGGCACGTGAAGCCAGTTCGGGCACCACGCCGCCATAAGCCTCATGCACAGCCTGCGATGCCGTCACGTTCGACAGCAGCACCCCATTGTGGAGCACGGCTGCCGACGTATCGTCGCAGCTCGACTCTATACCTATTATATATATATCTTTATTGTCCAAATCCTTAGTAAGTTAAGATTTCCACTCCGTTCTCCGTCATCAGCAGGGTGTGCTCCCATTGTGCTGAAGGTAGCTCGTCCTCCGAGATGACCTCCCAACCATAGGGATCGTCGCTGTCGATGAAGACGCGCCAAGTGCCCATGTTGATCATTGGTTCGATGGTAAACACCATTCCCGGCACAAGCAGCATGCCCGTACCCTTCTTGCCATAGTGGGCCACGTCGGGTTCTTCGTGGAACTTCAGCCCCACTCCATGCCCACACAAGTCGCGCACCACACCATAGTTATATCTCTTGCAATGCTTCTCGATGGCATTGCCGATGTCGCCCACGAAACTCCAGGGCTTTGCGGCCTCCATGCCTATCTCGAGGCACTCCTTGGCCACACGCACCAGCTGAGCCTTCTCGGGAGTGGTCTCGCCGATGATGAACATGCGCGACGCGTCGGCATAGTAACCATCCAGGATGGTGGTGAAATCTACGTTGATGATGTCGCCTTCCTCGAGAATGTCGGTGGCCTTCGGTATGCCGTGACACACCACCTCGTTGATGCTTGTGCAGACACTCTTCGGGAACCCTTCATAGTTCAGGCAGGCAGGGATGGCATTGTGCTGCTTGCAGTATTCCATGCAGATGTCGTCAATCTCCAAAGTTGACATTCCTGCATGAATATTCTTTGCCACTTCGTCGAGCACGCCGGTGTTCACCACACCAGCTCTACGGATGCCCTCTATCTGCTCGGGTGTCTTAATCAGATTGCGGGTAGGAACCAGTTTGCCCCGGCTTTCCCAGTACATTATTTTTTTGTCGAATTCCGTGGGAGCTTGTCCCGGCAGGCAACGCCAACGTCTTTTCTTCATAATTCCTATTTCTTTTGAATTTTGCGTGCAAAGTTAATCAAAATATCTTAAATGAGACACCATTCTGCCCTACTCTATTGTTAAGATATTTTAAACTGATAAAACTTTTACACTCCTGAAGCGTCTATTTCTTATAAAGATTCATTATTACCAAATCAATTATCAGGAAATATGATAAAAAGACTCTATCAATGGGCTGTCGTTGCCCTACTGCTTTGCTCATCGATGACAACAGCCAACGCCCGCCAATGGACCCTGCGCGACTGCATAGACTATGCCCTTGCAAACAATATCTCACTTCAGAAGAGCAGGCTGACCAAACTGTCGGCTCAGGAGGACATCATGCAGAGCCAGGCTGCCCTGCTGCCGTCGCTGAGCGCCACGACGGGCCACAACCTCTCCTACCAGCCTTGGCCGGAGTCAGGACGTGCCTCGGTGCAGAACGGCTACGTGCAGCAGAGTGTCGACAAGGTCTATTACAATGGTTCCTACGGCATCAGTTCCAACTGGACTCTGTGGAACGGCAATCGCAACCGCAACACCGTCCAACTGAACGAGATGGCAGCCGAGCAGGCCGAACTGGACTCTGCCATCACGGCCCAAAGCATTCAGGAGCAGATAGCCCAGCTGTTTGTCCAAATACTTTATTCAACAGATGCCATCAAGGTCAACAAGCAGAGCCTTGAGACCAGCCGCAAGAACGAAGAGCGGGGCAAGGCCTTCGTGGAGGTGGGCAAGATGAGCCGTGCCGACCTCTCGCAGCTCACGTCACAACGCGCTCAGGACGAATATCAGATTGTGGAGGCCGAGAGTGCCCTGCGCAACTACAAGCGCCAGCTCAAGCAGTTGCTCCAGATTGTTGACGACGAGCCCTTCGACGTGGTCATCCCCGAGACCACCGACGAGATGGCCCAACAGCTCATTCCGGCTCTCGGCGACGTCTATGCAGCAGCCCTGCAGCAGCGCCCCGAGATTCAGAACGCGCTGCTGGGCATGAAGACCAGCGAGCTGAACATCAAGATGGCTCAGGCACAGCGGCTGCCCACGGTGGGCGTCAGCGCCAGCGCCATCACCAATACCACCTCCATGAGCAACAACGCATGGGGTTCGCAGCTGAAGAACAACTTCAACCTGGGGGCAGGCTTCAACGTCAACATTCCCCTCTTCGACAACCGTTCCGCTAAGACTGCCGTCAACAAGGCGAAGCTGCAACGCCAGAACTACGAGCTGGAACTGCGCGACAAGCAGACGGCACTCTACTCCACCATCGAGAACTACTGGCTGCAGGCCAGCACCAACCAAGAGAAGTTCAAGGCGGCCAAGATAGCCACCGAGAGCGCCAAGACCAGTTTCGAGATGCTGAGCGGAAAGTTCGACGAAGGTCTCATCAACATCGTGGAACTCATGCAGGGACGCGACGCACTGCTGCAGGCCCAGCAGAACGAACTACAGAGCAAATACCTCACCATCCTGAACATCGACATGCTGCGTTTCTATGAAACGGGTGAGATCAAGTAACCGATTACACAAAGACTTTCAAATATATTATGAGTAAGAAAAGTAAAAAGATTGGGCTCGCAGCGGTGGCTGTCGTGGCCGTTGGAATCATCGTATGGCTCTTTGCAGGAAAGAAAGAAAAAAGCTCCATCTCCTATGAAACCGAAAAGGTAGTCAGGACCACCATCCAGAACTCCATCACCGCAACGGGCACCATCGAGCCCGTCACCTCAGTCACCGTGGGTACACAGGTGAGCGGCATCGTGGCCCATCTGTACGTCGACTACAACAGCGAGGTGCGCCGTGGCCAGGTCATCGCCGAACTCGACAAGACCAACCTCTTGAGCGAGCTGAACACCGCCAAGGCCAACCTCAACAGCGTGCAGAGTGCGCTGAACTACCAGTCGTCCAACTTCAACCGCTACAAGACACTTTTTGAGAAGGGACTGGTGTCGGCCGACGAGTTTGAAAGCGCACGCCTCTCCTACCAGCAGGCCAACCAGCAGGTGGCTCAGGCCCGCGAGAACGTGAAGCGCGCACAGACCAACCTCGGCTACGCCACCATCACCTCGCCCATCGACGGTATCGTACTCTCCAAGTCGGTGGAGGAAGGCCAGACCGTGGCTGCCTCTTTCTCTACGCCCGAACTCTTCACCATCGCCCAAGACCTGACCAACATGCAGGTCATTGCCGACATCGACGAGGCCGACATCGGTGGTGTGAAGGCCGGCCAGCGAGTCAGCTTCAGTGTTGACGCCTTTCCCGACGACACCTTCCAAGGTACCGTGAAGCAAGTGCGCCAGCAGGCCACCACCGAGAGCAATGTCGTCACCTACGAAGTTGTCATCTCGGCACCCAACAACGACCTGAAGCTGAAGCCCGGCCTCACAGCCAACGTCACCATCTTCACCCTCGAGAAGAGCGACGTGCTGGCCGTACCCTCCAAAGCCTTGCGTTTCATGCCCAACGAGGCCTTCCTCACTCCCGAGCAGAAGATTGAAGACTATCAGGGCGACACCAAGCTCTGGACCCAAGAGGGCAACACCTTCAAGGCCCACAAGGTCAGCACCGGCATCACCAACGGTGTGCTCACCGAGATACTGGGCGGCATCAGCGAGGGTGCCGAAGTGCTCACCGACTTCAACATGACGGGCGGCAACGAGGCCCAAGGCGAGCAGCAGGCCAGCAATCCCTTCATGCCCAAGCCGCGCAACAACAAGAACAACCAGCAGCAGAAGAAGCAATAGGAGGAATTTCCGTATGGATGAGAGAAAAGTCGTTATCGAACTACAGAACGTGAAGCGCTACTTCCAGGTAGGCGCCGAGACGGTGAAGGCCCTGCGCGGCGTGTCCTTCAAAATCTACGAGGGCGAGTTCGTCACCATCCAGGGCACCTCGGGCTCAGGCAAGTCCACGCTGCTCAACCAGCTGGGATGCCTCGACACCCCCACCAGCGGCGAGTACTACCTCGACGGCATTAGCGTGCGCAGCATGTCGAAGACCCAGCGCGCCCACCTGCGCAACCGCAAGATAGGATTTGTGTTCCAGAACTACAACCTCCTGCCTAAGACCACAGCCGTAGAGAACGTGGAGCTGCCGCTCATGTACAACTCCGACATCTCGGCCAGCGAGCGCCGCCAGAAAGCCATCAACGCCCTGAAGGCCGTAGGACTGGGCGACCGTCTCTACCACAAGTCAAACCAGATGTCGGGCGGACAGATGCAGCGCGTGGCCATCGCCCGGGCGCTCGTCAACTCCCCTGCCGTGCTGCTGGCCGACGAGGCCACGGGTAACCTCGACACACGCACGTCGTTCGAGATGCTCGTGCTCTTCCAGGAACTCTACAAGCAAGGCAACACCATCATCTTCGTCACCCACAACCCTGAGATTGCCGAGTACAGCAGCCGCAACATCAACCTGCGCGACGGCAAGATACGCGAGGACACCATCAACCCACACATTAAGTCGGCTGCCGAAGCCTTGGCCGCTCTCCCCGTGCAGCAAGACGACTAAACACCTCTCCCCAACATGAACATTCTCAATCTCATCAAAGTAAGCCTGAAGGCCGTCGCCAACAACAAGATGCGCTCCTTCCTCTCCATGCTGGGCATCATCATCGGCGTGGCTGCCGTCATCATCATGATGGCCATCGGACAAGGCTCCAAAGAAAGCATACGCGCCGAACTCTCCACGATGGGCACCAACCTGCTCACCATCCGCCCCGGTGCCGACATGCGAGGCGGCGTGCGACAAGACCCCTCAGCCATGCAGACGCTGAAGATGGCCGACTACGAGCGCATCCTGCGCGACAAGAAATTCGTCACCAAAGTGTCGCCCGAAGTCACCGCCAGCGGACAAGTCATCTACGGCAACAACAACACTACCACCACCGTCTACGGCGAGTCAACCGACTACCTCGACATCAAGCAATGGACCGTCGAGGAAGGCGAGTGCTTCACCGAGGAAGACATCAAGAAGTCGGCCAAGGTAGTCGTCGTGGGAAAGACCATCGTCACCGAGCTCTTCGGCGACGGCGTCGACCCCATCGGCAAGACCATACGCTTCAAGTCCATCCCCATGCGCATTGTGGGCGTCCTGAAGTCGAAAGGCTACAACTCCTGGGGCATGGACCAGGACAACGTCATGATAGCACCCTACTCCACCGTGATGAAGCGCATCGCCGCCCAGACCTGGTTCACCAGCATCAACTGCTCGGCCGTCACCGAGGAACTCTCCGACGCTGCCATCGAAGAACTCACCCAGATGCTGCGCGACAACCACAAACTGAAGGAAGAGGCCGACGACGACTTCACCATCCGCTCGCAGGCCGAGATGATGGAGACCATGTCCTCCACTATGGACACCGTCACCATCATCCTCGTCGTGGCAGCCGCCTTCTCGCTCCTTGTGGCAGGCATCGGCATCATGAACATCATGCTCGTCTCCGTCACCGAGCGCACCAAGGAAATAGGCCTGCGCATGGCCGTGGGAGCCACCGGGCCCGTCATCTCGCTACAGTTCCTCATCGAGTCGGTACTCATCAGCGTCACCGGCGGCCTGCTGGGCATCCTGGTGGGCGTCAGCGCCAGCGAGTTCCTCGTACCCCTGTTCGGCATGCCCTCCAGCGTCCCCATATGGAGCATCAACGTCTCCTTCCTCGTCTGCGTCTTCATCGGCATCCTCTTCGGCTACATCCCCGCCCAGAAGGCCGCTAACATGGACCCCATAGAGGCCATCCGCCACGAGTAAAGCCGCCACACCCTCTCTTGCGTTCCAGTTCCAGTTGTTCCAATTAAAAAAAACGGGACAATAGGCCCTTCTAAAGACTTTATAACTTATTGATATATAGATAGTTATATAATAAAAGAAGGGTAATGGAACCCTCGAAAAATTAATTGGAACAATTGGAACTGGAACGCTCTGGTCATTAATGTTTCATCTAAAAAGCTGAAAATCAATGAGATAAGCGGCTCCGAATTTCAATATCCCGACCTCACTTGGAAGGAACTGTGCGGCATGATGGCAAATCTGGTGGCCAATAGTGGCTGCAACAAGGGGCAACTGTCACTTTTGGTGGAAGCAATTTACAGAAATTTCAGAGTTCACGACGAGGAAGAACAGATAATGTCGCGTACCTAAAGGCACGCCATTTTCCCGTCTGCGGGTCTGGGAACGAAATACAACTCTTCGCGTCCCTACATTTGGGGGGACGTTTCTTGTGATAGAGATTCGTGATTTGTATGATGTGGAAGGTACTTCCGTACACTACAAACACACCTTCCGTATACTACAAACGGGGCTTCCGTACACTACAAATGCACCTTCCATACACTACAAATGGGGCTTGCGTAGGGTATGGAAGATGGGGGCGGTCAGACGAGATGCGTATTCAGGAGGTTCTCGGTGGTGTCCTGAATGTGGAAGTGGTAGCGGTTGGTATAGTCGATGCGCATGAGGCGCCAAGGCATGGTGTCGTCGCAGGGGAGGGAGAGGGCTACATGGCCCATCGTGCGGCGGAGGTTGAGTTCCACGCAGGGGTGCAGGAGGAAGTGCGCCTGCGGCGTGGTTGAGAAAAGTTCAGAAGGGTTGAGAGGCGCCTGCGGCGTGGGTTGAGAGGCGGCTACCACCATCATGTCGACGCCGAAGGGGCCGCTGTAGAAGCCGCGGAGGACGGGGGACATGAGGCGGCAGATGGCATCGCGCACGGCATCGAGGCGGGAGGCGTCGATGTAACGGAGGAGGAGGTTGCGCTTGGCTTGCTCGGTGGCGATGAGGCTGCCGGCGTAGGCTCCTCTGACGGTGTGGAAGAGGGAGAGTCCGCGATAGACGACTTGCCCGTCGGGCAGGGCTTCAAACTCCATTCCGAAATCTTTCACCTTGTTATAATAGGGCTCGAGGAGGATGCCTCCCTGACGCTCTATGACGTTGTGTGCCCAGGCGGCGTTGTGCTGCCAGTGGCTGGGTTGGAGAAGGTAGCGCACGCCACGCCCGCTGCTGCTCCAGGGGGCTTTCAGCACGCAGGGGTATGGCAGCGGAGAGAGAGAAGAAGGGGTGTCGAGATAGGTGGCCTGACCTGTCATTCCCTCGCCGAGCGACACCAACGCGGGCAGCAGATAGTTGGCGGCCCACTGGCGGCTGCTGAGGGTCCGGATGGCGGAGAGCACGTCGGGGGCGGGCTGGAGATGATGGAGCCCGAGAAGGCGCAGCTGTTCGGCTACGCCCTGATCCCATCCCCAGGGCTCTACGGCCACGGGCTGGGGGCTGAGAGGGGCTGCCGAGAGGGGCACGAAGAGCACGTCGGCCGCCCATCGGCGCAAGTGGCGCACGGCCTCGAGGGCCGCTTCTACGTCATCGACGAGCACCATGTCGCCATCCTTTGCCCAAAGCGCAGGCAGGAACCCCAGGTCGGCGCGCAGCTGGCGTCCGGCATGGGGAGGCGTGAAGCGGGCTACGTTGGTAGCCAGCGCGATGTCGTGCTCGGGATTGAAGATATGCAGGGTCATAGTTGCTTGAGCCAAATGGCACTTGAGGCATCGCTGGGCATGCGCCAGTCGCCTCGCGGTGAGAGGCTGACGCTGCCCACTTTGGGTCCGTCGGGCAGGCAGGAGCGCTTGAACTGCTGGCTGAAGAATCGGCGCAGGAAGGTGGTGAGCCACTTCCGGATGGTCTCTTCGTCGTAGCGGCTGGTACGGCTGTCGTGGCCGTCGAAAGCCTTGCAGGCCAGAAGGATGATTTTCTCGGGTGTGAAGCCGAAGCGCAGGAAGTGGTAGAGGAAGAAGTCGTGAAGCTCGTAGGGACCCACGAGGTCTTCGGTCTTCTGCTTGATTTGTCCGTTCTCGTCGGCTGGTGTCAGCTCGGGGCTGATGGGTGTGTCGACGATGTCGAGCAGGATGTCGCTGGCCGTGCGCTTGCCTTCTTCGTCGGCCGGTACTGCCAAGCGCATCTTCCGTGCCACATAGCGCACGAGGTAGCGGATGAGGGTCTTGGGCACGCTGGCGTTGACGCCATACATCGACATGTGGTCGCCGTTGTAGGTGGCCCAACCCAAAGCCAGTTCGGAGAGGTCGCCCGTGCCTACGACGAGTCCTCCCAGCTGGTTGGAGAGGTCCATGAGTATCTGGGTGCGCTCGCGTGCCTGGGCGTTCTCGTAGGTGACGTCGTGAATGGCAGCGTCGTGGCCTATGTCCTCGAAGTGCTGGAGGACGGCCTTGCCGATATTGATTTCGCGGATGGTGATGCCCAGACTCTGCATGAGAGCGAGGGCGTTCTGATAGGTGCGGTCGGTGGTGCCGAAGCCCGGCATGGTGACGCCGATGATGTCCTTGCGGTCGTAGCCCAACTTGTCGAACGTGCTCACTCCGACGAGCAGCGCCAGCGTGGAGTCTAGTCCGCCGCTGATGCCGATGATGATGCGCCGGCTACCGGTATGGACCAGTCGCTTGGCGAGTCCCATAGTCTGAATGCTGAGGATGTCGTCGCAGCTCTGGGCCATGCTTGGCTCGCTGGGGACGAAGGGCAGCGGATTGATGGTGCGTTCCAATTGGAAGTCGCGCGGCGTGTAGGAGCGGCAGTTGTTGATGCGAATCTGCTGTCCGCTGGCCTCCATGTTGTACTTCAGGTTGCGCAGGGCGTTGACGTAGGTGGAGTTGGTGCGTCGCTCGTGGCGCATGCGCTCGACGTCGATTTGCTCGACCACCATCTGGCCCGTCAGCGAGAATCGCTCGCCCTCAGCCAGCAGGCTGCCGTTCTCATAGATGAAGGCATTGCCTCCGAAGACGACGTCCTGCGTGGACTCGCCAAAGCCGCTGGCGCTGTAGACGTAGGCCGTGATGGTGCGTGCGCTCTGCTGCGAGAGGAGCGACTTCAGATAGGCGTGCTTGCCCACGAGCTCGTCGCTGGCGGAGAGGTTGAAGATGATGTCGGCACCGGCCAGGGCCAGCTTGTTGCTGGGGGGAGTGGGCGCCCAGACGTCCTCGCACACCTCGATGCCGAAGAGCACGTCGTCACACGTGCGGAAGAGCTGTGCCTCGGGTGTGAGCTGTACGGAGCTGCCTGCAAAACGGATTTCCATAGGCCGCAGGTCCTGAGCTGAAGCAAACCAGCGCTTCTCGTAGAACTCGCTGTAGTTGGGCAGGTAGGTCTTCGGTACGATGCCCAGCAGCTGTCCGCGCTGGATGACGGCAGCACAGTTGAGCAGCAAGTCGCCTGCTATGACGGGCAGTCCGACAATGGAGATGATGTCGAGCTGGCGAGTGAAGTCCATGAGCGTGAGTACTGCCGACTCGGCCGCGTCGAGGAGCGTGGACTGGGCAAACAGGTCCTGGCAGGTGTAGCCCGTGACAGACAGCTCGGGGAATACAATGACTTCGACGCCCTTTCCTTCGGCCTGAGCGATAAGGCTCTCTATTTGCTGCACGTTGTACTCTACGTCGCCAACCTTCACTGTCGGCACGGCGGCAGCCACCTTGATAAATCCGTGTTGCATAAGTTTTGAGTTTTTTCTGGGTTTGTGTCTTGAGAAGGGGGGATCACTTGATGGCCACCTGGGTAGCTCCGTAGCCATACTCCTGGAACGAAGCGTCCTGATAGGTGTAGCTCTTGTAGCGGTAAGAGAGATCGCTGACGATGGCTCGCCTGAGCACTCCCTCACCCTTTCCGTGGATGAAGATGATGCGCTGGCCGCGCTTGTCCTTGTACTGAGCCAGGGTCTTGCGGAAGACGTCCATCTGGTAGTTGAGCATGTCGCCCTTCGACATGCCGGCAGTAGTGTCGAGCAAGGCATCGATGTGGAGGTCGACGACGACGACATCCTCGTCGCCCCGGCGCTTCACGATGGGCTGATGCTGCTGGCGTGCCACGCGTGTATGGTCGGCAGGCTGGGCCGATGCTGCTTTGTCGGCTTCGGTCTGGCGGTACATCTGCTCCTTCAGCTGCTGGGCATCGATGACCAGCGGACGTGCCACCCGGTCGTGCTCCACCAGCGTGTAGAGGAGTGCCTTCTGCTCGAAGAAATCGTTCTCCTCGAAGGTGTGCAGCTTGTAGAACTTTGTGCCGTCGATGCGCAGCTGTACGTCCATCGTGGGCTTCAGCACGAACGGTTTGTCGCGCTTGTAAGCCAGCATCTGGACGGCCACGCGCTGGAGGTTGTTCAGTTCCTCGCGGCCGAACTCCTCGATGAACTCCTTGGTGTTAGGCTCGGCCTCGCCACGTGCCCGCAGGGTCCAGCTGTTGCCCTCGGCCACGAGGTAGGTCCACTGGATGTAGTAGTTGGAGTCGTTGACGAAGTAGGTCTCGAAACGTGTGTGGGTGACTTCCCTGATGTCGATGGGCACGAAAGCCAGCCAGGCAGAAAGCTGATTGCCTCCCTTGCGCTCTTCGGCAGGTGCCCGGAACGTGACCTTCGAAAAATCGACCTCGTCTTCATCGTCGGCGCCCTCAGGCTCAGCATCGTCGACGCCTTCTCTCAGCATGGCCTTGATGCTGCGGCCGTCGCTGGCCTGGCGCTGCATAGCTGCCTTGGCGTTGACAACATTTGTGGTGCTGTAGTCTTCGTCGCCTATCACCACCACATCGGTCGAGAGCATGGGTATCTCGAAGCCGTCCTCGTCTTCCACCAGGACAATGTTCTTGCCCTTCAGGGCCGTCACGCGGCCACCGCCTACTTCGTGCAGGAATCTCACTTTATCACCTATCTTCACCATATTGTTATTTTTCTGATTCTATTGTTGTTAAACTATCCTTACCACGTACCTCGAGACGTGGTGATGCTGCCCTTTCACGCGCGGCTCAAGGAATGAGCAGAGAGGAGTCGCCATAGCTCAGGAAACGATAGCCGCTGCTGAGCGCATGGGCATAGAGGTCTTTCCAACGCTCGCCACCCAGCAGGGCGCTGACGAGCAGCAGCAACGTGGACTGGGGCTGATGGAAATTGGTGACCAGCATCTGGACGATGTGGTATTTGTAGCCCGGCACGATGATGATGCGCGTATCGGTGTGGAACGTGGTGAGCTGGTGGCTCGTCATGTAGTCGTGCAGCGCCTGCATGGCCTGCATGGGCGTGGGTTCAGAGGTTTCGGGATCATAGGGTTCCCATTGGTCAACCGTGAGCAGCGAGGGGTCGATGTCGGGCTGACGCAAGAGTTTGCTGCCTATGTAGTAGAGGCTCTCGAGGGTGCGCACGCTGGTGGTACCGACGGCAATGGCACGTGCCTCGTGGCGCAGCAAGGCCTCGATGGTGCCTAAGCCGACGCTGATGTGCTCGCTGTGCATGGGATGCTCGGCTACGCTTTCGCTCTTGACGGGGCGGAAGGTGCCTGCTCCCACGTGGAGCGTGACCTCGGTGCGCTCGATGCCGCTTTGGTCGATAGCGCTCAGCACGGCGGGCGTGAAATGGAGTCCTGCCGTGGGGGCTGCCACGCTGCCCTTGATGCGCGAATAGACGGTCTGATAGGTGGTCTTGTCGCTCTCTTCGGTAGCACGGTTCAGGTATGGCGGAATGGGCAGTTCGCCTATAGAATCAAGTATGTCGGCAAAGCTGACAGGGGCATCCCACGTGAACTGCACGACGGGGGTAGCCTGTCCGACAGCCTGTGTCACGAGGGTGGCACTGAGGTCGAAGCGATGCTCGCCCACCTCGATGGCACGCGCCAGCGACCCCTGCTTCCACTTCTTCAAGTTGCCCACGAGGCAATGCCACGAGCAACAGCCCTGCGACTGAAACATCTGCTCATAGTCGGCAGGTTGGTGGGGTTCAAGCAGGAACACCTCGATGAGGGCTCCTTGGGGCTTGCGGAAATGGAGACGAGCCTGGATGACCTTGGTATTGTTGAACACCATCAGAGCTCCCTCAGGCAGATAGTTTGGCAGATGGTAGAAGTGGTCGTCGACGATAGTGCCCTGACGATAGACCAGCAGCCGGCTTTGGTCGCGCTGGGCCAACGGGTAGCGAGCTATGAAATCGTCGGGAAGATTGTAGTTGTAATCGCTTATCTTAATATCGGGTATCATGGGTTGTTTTTTAAAACTATCAAAAAAATGTGTGTCCTTTAGAATACGGCGCGCAGCACGACATAGAGGCAGAGGAGCACGCCGGTGAGCAGCACGATATCAATGTCCTCATGGTTGTAGCCCGTGGAGGTGTACTGCGAGGAAATGTAGTTGAGCCTCGGGCGCAGGCGGAAATAGATGGCACGGTAGGCACCATAGCTGACAACGGCCGAAATAATGCCCCAGAGGAATCCGACGAGGATGTCGGCAGGATAATGGACGCCGAGATAGAGGCGCGTCCAACAGTTGAGCACCGACCAAAGGAGCAACATAACGGAGAGGCTCTTGTTGCGCACGAGCAGACTGAAAAATACCGCTACGGCAGCCGTATTAGCCGCATGGGCCGAGGGGAAACTGAAGGTGGTAGACTCGCGATAGTTGCCTACCACATCAATGAGATACTTCACGGCTGGGTCGGCAGAAGGACGCAGACGCCCCACATAGGGCTTCACCAGATATTCAGCCACGCCGTCGGAAAGCAACATGCAGAGCAGCACGCTGGCCACAATGAGTCCGAACTGGGCCATGTTCTCGCTATTCTTGATGACCAGATAGAGCAAGGCAACATAGAGCGGAATCCACGTCAGCCCCGACGTGAACGTGATGGCCACGGAATCAAGGAAAACGGAGTTGCTGCCATTGAAGAATTCGAGCAACTGACGGTCGAGGGTTTCAAATGTTGCTATATCCATCTGGATGATTCAGTATATCTATTCAAAACATAAGAGGTGAGGGCACGCTCAGATTTCTTCCACGCTGGCTGCAGGAATCCATCCTTCGCGTCCGTCGTCAAGACGTATGCCCAGCCAACGGGCTATGCTCCGGTCGGTGATGCTCAGGCGAGTTCCTTCATGGAGCACGTAGTCTTCTGTGCCATTGGCGCCAGGAGTCTTCTTCACGCTGACCGACGGCGCTACGACGACTGCCCCCTGGTTGCTGTCGTGCATGCGTTTCTGCTGATAGGCAAAGAGATTGCTCAGGAAGAACAGGGCGAGGAAGAACAGGGCCCCATAGAAGCCCACTTGCCGCCAAAGCATGCGCGGAGAAAAAAGGAAGGCTAAGGCCAGCAGCAGCACAAGGATGATGGAGAGGATGGCCACGTAGGCCCAGGCGTCGACGCTCATCATGCTGACCAGCGAACGATACCACGCAAAGAAGAACATTTCGCTCTGCGGGGCAATCTTGTCGATGGTCTTGCTGCGGGCAAACTCCAGGTTGTAGCGCGTATCGTTGTCGCCGGGAGCCAGTTTCAAGGCACGCTCGTAGGCCAGGATGGCCTGTGTGATGTTGTCGGTGCGGAAGTAGGCATTTCCCAGGTTATAATAGAGTTCGGCCGAGGGAGCCTGCTTCAGCAACAGTTGGTAGGTCTGTATGGCCTGCTGATAGTTGCCCTTCTTGTAGTCCATGTCGGCACTCTCCTTCGTCACGGCGCCCATGCTGCCCAGGCACCCGGCCATGAGGCAGCACAACAGCACCACGCTACGCAGGGATGCCGACGAGCTTTGCTTCTTCTTTTTCTTCATGGTTGCTTCAATCTGTTCGATGGCTGTCATAGCTGCGCTGTAGGTCTTGCTCATATTACCTGCAGCATCACCAGGGGCATAGCGCTCAAACTCGCATTCGTCGAGAGCACCGAGGAACTGGCTGACCACGCTGTCGGCCACGTTGTGGGAGTGCAGATTTTCTGAGATGTTCTCGCGCGAGAGCTGTTCGACGGGCATGTTCAGCTTGTCGCCCACATAGCCCCACAAGGCGCGCAGCACCTCGTCGTAGAACGCTGCCGACTGTCCCTGCTTCATCAGTTGCTCGGCCTTGCGCAGACGACGCGTTGCCACCTTGTTGGCTTTCTTACCACGCATCTTTCCAAGGTCGGCATTGTCGAGAGCACGCTTGCGGAACACGACGAGCAGCACCACGAAGGCAATGAAGGGTATCAGGAGACTCAGCCAGTAGCCCACGCTGCCGAAGAACTGCTCACCCGACAGGCCGCTCTTGGCAGAGCCTGACTTGAGGCCGCGGATGTCTTTGCTGCGCTCTGTAGCATAGTCGGCGACAGATGTTCCCTTACCGTCGCCCTTGGCCACCTCTATATCGAAGGCCTGAGTCTTCACCGTACGGTAGGCATTGGCCGAAGTATCGTAGTAGACAAGTTCCACAGGAGGAATCGTGTAGCGGCCGGGATTGCGCGGAACAGCCAGGAAATCGTACACCATATTTCCCTCTACGCCATTGGCAGTCAGGCGAGTCTTGTCGCTCACCTTTGCATCGTAGGTGTCGAAGTCCTTGGGGAAGGTCACCACGGGTTGCTTGATGAGTTTCAGATTTCCATTGCCACCCACGACGACGCGCAGGGAGATAGGATCGCCAGCCTTCACCGACTGTTTGTCTACCTGTGCGGAAATGTTGAACCGCCCCACTCCACCAGAGAAATTGGCTGGACGCGTGGGCAGCGGGTCCACCTGAATCGTCAGTCCCGGAGCGACGATGTCACGCTTCACCTCAACATAGCCCGAACCGCCGTTGAAGAAGGCTTCGAAGGGATCTACGTTACGGTTCTGCTGGACGACGATGCCCTTGAACGTGATGCTGGGAATCTCGAGCTTGCCCGTCATCTGCGGATACATGACGTACTGGCTCCACGTGACACAGCGATAGGAACGCCCGTTGACCTGCTCAACGTGGAAACTCTTCTGCTGCGGCAGCGGAATCTCCTGTGTGTGGAAGCCAGTCAGGTCGGGCATCTTACCATTCAGCTGGGTAAGGTCGACAAGAGTATAGACTTTATACGTAAGCAGCACCGGCTCCTGCTCATGTACGCGGCGCTTGTTGGCACTCACCTTGATGAAGAGGTCGTTGCCCGTAATCTTTGAACCGGCCGCACGCATCTGGGGTTCCTGATCCTGATGCATGTCGGGGGCACCGGAATGATTCTTTGCTGTGCCTGAAACGGCAATCTTGGCTGCCCGCGAGTGAATGGTCTTTCCGTCGACAACAGCCTGGGCAGCAGGCACGTTGAACGTTCCGCTCTTCAGGGCATAGAGGGTGTAAGTGTAGGTGACAGACGAGGAGGAAGTGGTGTGGCCGTTGGTCATCTGGAAACTCGACTGCGAGGAGGTGTAAGGGCCGGCAATGATCTCTGCCACTTCCGACGAACGCAGGCCGGAGCGGAAGTCCTGCACATCCTGCGTATTGATAGTATAGGCCACACGGAAGTTCTCGCCTGCAGCCACATGCGTGGGGGCTGAAAGCGTGATGGTCTGTGCACGTAGTTGCAAACCAGCAAGGCTGCAAACCAGCAAGAGCAATAAACGCATCAGGGTTTGTCTTGCTCCTGCCATACCATTCAGATTCCTATATTTCGTGTCTGTCATCATCTGCTTTAATCATCATTTGAGTGTTCTACCAGTTTTTCGGAAGGCGCTTGCGGTTGGGATGCTGCATGGATTTCTTCATGCGCTGCTGCGTGGCTTTCTCTTCCTGCATGGCAGCATTCAGCAACTGTTCTGCATTCTCCTTGCTCATTTGCTCCTGGGGCTGCTGCTTTTGCTGTTGCTGCTGTTGTTGCTTATCCTGCTTCTTGTCTTGGTCTTTATTGTCCTGCTTCTTGTCGTCCTTTCCGCCACCGCCTTGGTTCTGCTGGTTCTTCTGCTGACGCTTGCACAAAGCCAGATTGTATCTCGTCTCGTCGTCGTCAGGATTGTTGCGCAGGCTTTCCTTGTAGGCCTCTATGGCCTCGCCGAACATCTGATGCTTCTGGCAGATGCACCCGATGTTGTGATAGACCATAGCTTTGCGAAGGCGCGACGTCTCAAGCTTTCCGGCATTCTCGAACTGCACGATGGCCGCCGAATCCTTCTGTTGCATCATGAGCGCACAGCCCAGGTTGTAGAGAGCCTGCGAATTGCGCTGATTGGCAGCCAGGGCTTTCTGATATTCCACTTCTGCCTTCGCATAGTTTTGCTGACGGAACAGCTTGTTGCCCTGCCTGATGTATTGCCGGTCGGCCTGTGCATGACAGCCCAGCGCAAAAAGACAGCCCAGCAGCAAAGCGGCCAGCCTTGATGTCGTGAAGCAGTTCCGTGTTGTATTTGTCGTTATCATTCTTTCCTTATTTATTTGTTAGCATTCTGGCTGCGACGCTTGAAGATAGAGAACTTCCGGGTAAGCGGATTCTTGCTTTCCAAGATGCAAGCCTCGATGATGAGCAACAGCAGAACCAGGATGCCGAAGGCTTGGAACTGTTCGTCGTACTCACTGTAGATGACGCTGTCGGTCTCGCCCTTCTGCAGGCGCGTCAGTTCGTCGTTGAGTGTTTCCTGGGCTTCGCTCGTATTGTCGACGTGTATGTACTTTCCGCTGCCGGCCTGAGCCACTTGCTGACACATCTGCTCGTTCAGCGCCGTCATCACCACGTTGCCGCCCTCATCGCGCATGTAGCCGCCCTGTCCATCGGGAATAGGGCTTCCCTTGGTGTCGCCCACACCCAGAATGAAGACGTTCATGCCTTTCTTCTTGGCAGCGGCAGCGGCCTCGAGGGCACCTCCCTCATGGTCTTCGCCGTCGGTAATCAGGATGATGGCGCGCCCGATCTTCTCCTGTTGTGTAAAACTATTGGAGGCCAACGACAAGGCTCGTGCGATGTTGGTGCCCTGCATATCGATGAGCGAGGGCTCAATGTTTTGCAGGAACATCTTTGCCGAGACATAGTCGCTGGTGATAGGTAACTGCACGAAGGCATCGCCGGCAAAGACGATGAGGCCGATCTTATCGTTGGTGAAATGGTCAACAAGGTTCTCCACCAGCATTTTGCTCTTCTGCAGACGCGAAGGCACCACGTCTTCGCTCAACATGGAGTTACTGATGTCTAGGCAGATGATGGTTTCGATACCGTTGCGCTTCTCGCGCGAGATTTTCGTTCCCATCTGCGGACGGGCTAGCATCACGATGAGCAGCGCCAAGGCAGCCTGCAACAGCCAGAACTTCACCGACGGACGGTACTTAGAGACGTCGGGCATCAGTTCTTTCAGCAGTTCAGGGTCGCCAAACTTCCGAAGCTTGCGCACGCGTTGGCGCCAGCCCCAGAACCTGACGAGCGCCAGCAGCGGAATCACCACCAGCAGCCAGAGATATATCGGATTCTCAAATCTAAACACGACAGTATTTCTTTATTTTTATTAATTATCATTATTCGCTGACGGCGTCCCCATCAGGGAATGCGTCGCAAAAGGGTGGTTCGAAGCAGAATCTCAAGCAGGAGCAGCACAAAAGCAGCGAGGGCAAACGGCAGGAAAGCCTCATAGCGCTTCGAGAATTTCGTGACGCTCATCTTGCTCTTCTCCAGCTTGTCGATGTCCTTATAGATTTGCTTCAGCTCGTTGTTGTTGGTGGCGCGATAGAAGTTTCCTTCCGTGGCGGCAGCAATGTCAGAGAGTGTCTTCGTATCGATCTCCACGGGAATATTGACATACTGCACCCCACCAGCCACGCGCATGGGATAGGGAGCAGCCTTGTTGGTGCCCACGCCAATGGTGTAGACGCGTATGCCAAGGCTCTTGGCAATCTGTGCGCTGGTCATCGGCGAGAGGTCGCCCATGTTGTTGGAGCCGTCAGTCAGCAGAATCACCACCTTCGACTTGGCCTTCGAGTTCTTCAGGCGCGATACAGCATTGGCCAGACCCATACCCACGGCCGTACCATCGCTCATCAGGCCTGTTGCCGTGATATCCGTGCGGACGCCTTGCAGAAGATTGAGCAGCGAGGCATGGTCGGTCGTCATCGGGCACTGCGTGAAAGCCTCGCCGGCAAAGATAGTCAGACCGATGTTGTCGTTGGGACGGTCAGAGATGAACTCTGCAGCCACGCTCTTGGCAGCCTCCATTCTGTTGGGCTTCAGGTCCTCAGCCAGCATCGACGTCGAAACGTCCATCGCCAGCATGATGTCAATACCTTCTGTAGTACGTTCGTCCCAGGAATTATGTGTCTGCGGGCGAGCCAGAACGATGACCAGCAGCACGAATGTGGCCAGTCGGAGCAGCAGAGGCAGGTTGAGCAGGCGCATGCGCCAGCTCTTCGGTGCATAGCGATAGGCATAGGTATCGCTCATCTGCATCGTGGGCTCGCTCTTCTTCCTGTACATGAAATACCAAAACAGGTAAGGTATCAGCAGCAGGAGCAGCAGGAAATATTCTTTGTTTGCAAATTCCATTGTCTCTCTCTGTTTCTTCAGTTATAATCAGAACAGCATGGCCATTCGATAGAAGATGTACACCAGCAGCGACGCTACGGCCACGCCGATGATGCCCAGCAGCACCAGGATTGTCATGCGGTTCTTGCGACTCTTCTTGTCGTCCTCCGACAGTTCCGGCACGATGCGCTCTTCGGTGGGCTGGCCTTCGAGTTTCGTCTGGTCGATGAAGTTGATGGCATTCACCAGATTCTGGTCGTTCTCGCCCAGCAGCGTCGAATACTTGGCAAACTTCACGAGGTCGGCAGTCTCGAAGAGGTCCTTCAGTTCGCTGATCATCGTCTGGTCGCCCGTCTCGCGCAGATGCTGAATAATTTCCGACGTGGTCATCTCCATCGCATTGAAGCCGAAGCGTTCGCGAATATACTGGCGCAGCGCATCCGTCAGACGTGTGTAGTAGGCTTTCTGGTCTTCCGAAGTCTGCATGTGGTCGGCCTTAATTTCGTCGATGGCCTTCATGGCACGCTGGTGAGGCAGCACCTTCTTCACGATGCGTATGCTGGTGATAATCGGTTTGTTGGCTTTCAGGCGTAGTATCAGCCAGTAGCCCAGAACACTCAGCAAGACCAGGAGCAGACTGAGCCAGAACAACCCGCTCCACTCGCTCCACAGGAAAGGATTGTTCTGCACATCCTTCGGCGGAAAGAACTGGTTGGGATGCAACGTGTCAACCTCAACGGTGATGACCTTCAGGGCCAGTTGATTGCCCTTATAAGCCTTGCCGTCCACCTTCACTTCCACGGGCGGAATCGGATAGAGGTTTTCGTCGAAGCTGGTAATGGTAAGCCGTTGTGAGACACGCTTTTGTCCGTCACTGAGACGAGTCGTATCGCCTTCGATGGCAAGCAGTTCCACACCGGGCACGAGATAAGTGGAGGGCTTCCATTGCGGAAACACCACCTTGGCATTCTCGGGGGCTGTCACGTCGACAGTCATGTGGGCCTGCTGGCCGATGAAAATGCCCAGCGAGTCTATCTTCTGCTCTACGCTCACCCCCTGGGCACCTGCCCGCAGGATGGACATACACAACAGACTTATGATGATTGCTATTCTATGCATGCTTATAGCCTTTCTTTCATTCGTTTCTCCTCAGCCGCGCTGCTTGAAGAGCATCATGAGCGAGCGCACGTAGTCTTCGTTCGTTGCAACGCTGATCCAATCGACATTGCTCTTGACAAACGTCTGGCGCAAGTATTCCTGGCGCTCCATAAAGTAGCGCGTATGGGCACGGCGCAGACGGGCCGAACTGGTGTCGATGACCATCTCGTGGCCAGTCTCGGCATCGCGCACCTTCATCAGGCCGATGTCGGGCAACATGCGCGCCCGCTGGTCGTATACCTGTATGGCCACGATGTCGTGCTTGCGGTTGCCGATGGTCAGCGCGTGTTCGAAGGACTGCGAGCCTTTCTGCTGTTCCGCATTGCGGGCTTCCACGACGGGCTGCTGATAGAAGTCGCTCAGCATGAAGGCCGTGCAGCGACGCTTCATCACCTGCGAGAGGAACTCCACGGCCATCGCCACATCGGTGCGCTTGCTTTCGGGCTTGAAGTCCAGCATCTCGCGAATGATGTAGAGGATGTGCTTGCGTCCCTTCTTGGGAGGAATGTATTTTTCAATCTTGTCAGAGAAGAAGATGACACCTATCTTGTCGTTGTTCTGAATGGCCGAGAAGGCCAGCGTGGCTGCTATCTCCGTCACCATATCGCGCTTCATCTGGCGCACGGTACCGAAGTCGAGCGAACCGCTGACATCCACCAGCAGCATCACCGTCAGCTCGCGTTCTTCCTCGAACACTTTCACATAGGGGCGGTGGAAACGGGCCGTCACGTTCCAGTCGATGTCGCGCACGTCGTCGCCAAACTGATACTCGCGCACCTCCGAGAAGGCCATACCCCTGCCCTTGAAGGCCGAGTGGTACTGACCTGCAAAGATGTTTGAGCTCAATCCGCGCGTCTTGATCTCAATCTTCCTGACTTTCTTGATTAATTCTTGAGTTTCCACACTCTCAAAACAATACTCTAAACTCTACATTCAAAACTCTAATCCAATCAAGGCACTTCCACCTTATTTATTATCTTAGAGACGATGTCCTCGGTCGTCACGTTGCTGGCTTCGGCCTCATAGCTCAGGCCGATGCGGTGGCGCAGCACGTCGTGAGCAACGGCTCGCACGTCTTCGGGCACCACGTAGCCGCGGCGTTTGATGAAGGCATAGGCACGCGCAGCCTTGGCCAGGTTGATGCTGGCACGGGGCGAGCCGCCAAACGTGATCATGTCTTTGGCCTCGGGCAGTCCGTAGCGGTCGGGGAAGCGGGTGGCGAAGACGATGTCGGCAATGTATTGCTCAATCTTCTCGTCGATATAGACGTCGCCCACTACACGGCGGGCACGCAGTATCTCGTCGGCCGTAGTGACGGGCTTCACCTCGGGCAGCGACCCGGCCAGATTCTCGCGGATGATGAGTTTCTCCTCCTCAATGGTGGGATAGCCGATGACCACCTTCAGCATGAAACGGTCCACCTGTGCCTCTGGCAGTTGGTAGGTACCCTCCTGCTCGATGGGGTTCTGCGTAGCCATCACGAGGAACGGCGTCGGCAAGGCAAACGTCTTCTCGCCGATGGTCACCTGATGCTCCTGCATGGCCTCGAGCAGAGCACTCTGCACCTTGGCAGGAGCACGGTTGATTTCGTCGGCCAGCACGAAGTTGGCAAACACAGGACCACGCTTCACCTGGAAATTCTCCTCCTTCTGCGAGTAGATCATCGTACCGATGACGTCGGCAGGCAGCAGGTCGGGAGTAAACTGAATGCGGCTATAGTCGGCATCAATGAGTTGAGCCAGCGTCTTGATGGCCAGTGTCTTAGCCAGACCAGGCACACCCTCAAGCAGGATGTGGCCGTCGCTGAGCAAGCCTATGAGCAGCGAGTCAATCAGATGACGCTGCCCCACGATGACACGGTTCATGCCCGTGACAAGGTTGGTCACGAAGCTACTTTCTTGTTCTATCCGCATGTTGAGTTCGCGGATGTCAATTGATTCTGCCATAATACTCTCTTACGTAAGTTTTCGTCTATTTTACAATTTAAGTGCAAAATTACAACAAACTTCAGAGAGTGGCGAATCTTAGCAACTAAATAATATTAAAAAAGTTTCTCAAATCAAAAAAGCGAGAACAAAACAAACACCCAATGGGCCACCAGAGCTGCAAAAAGGCCTCCGAACGTGTGGGAGAGAATAGCTTTCGGCGTCAGTTCGCGATAGCCCAGCGAGTCGAGCATGGCGGTGTGGGTGCTCAGGAATCCGCTCCAGCACATGCCGATGGCCGTGAAGACGGCGATGGCATTGCCGTCGACCCACCCGTTTTCGATGAAACTGGGCACCAGTCCGAGGGCAGCGCCGACGGCTCCGAGGGCCGTGATGGGGAAGGCTATCTGATGGGGGTCGGTGAAGCCAAAGAGCCATTCGAAGACGATATTGATTTTCGAGGCCAGCCAGGGAAGCGCCTCGGTGCCCTCGTAGGCCGCGCCCGTATAGGTGCCGTTGGCCGACGGGCCGAACGTCAGCACCATCACGAGTGTCGAGATAATGAGCACGCCGGGGATGATGGCGATGCCGATGTCCACACCCGAGCGGCCTCCGTCGAGCAGAGAATTCAGGATGCGAATGAAGAGCGACTTCTGCTGTTCCCCCTCATCGTCGTCCTTCTCGTTCAGGGCCACAATGGTGTCCTGCCCGTGGGCGCCCGTCGTGGCCTCCTCGGTGGCATAGTTGGGATAGGCTTTCACCACGAAATGCTGCATGAAACGCGTCGACACGATGCAGCCGCAGAAGGCGCCGAAAAGGCCTATGAGCGGCTCTACAAAGTAGCCCTGCCCTATCATGAAAATGATGACGATGAGTCCCATACCGAAGGCAGTGCCGAAGTTGGTCAGCGAAATGAACTGATATTTCTTGAAGTAGCGGGCGAAATGCTTGTCTTTCGAAAGTGTGATGATGGCGGGATTGTCGGAAAGAAACGTCAGCACGGCGCCCAGCGAGGCCACACCGGGCAGATTGAACAGCGGGCGCATCAGCGGGCGGAGCAACTTCTCCAGCAGGTCGACCACGCCAAACTCTACGAACACCTTGCCGATGGCACCCGTCAGCACGCAGATGGCCATCAGATAGAAACACGTGTTCAGCAGCAAGTCGTGGGCCGTATGCATCACGGTGTTGAGCATCGGGGCTGCACCCATTTTCCATCCCAGCAGGGAGAACAGGCCCACCACGATGAGCAGGCAGACAATACCAGAGCGGTAGTTCGACGATTTCATAGAATCTATATTCTTCTTGACATTAGTGCGAATAGCGGTCGCAAAGTTACTACTTTTATTCGACACAACATTCAGAAAAGCCGACTTTTTTCATCAGAAGCACGAAATTGAACACACAGAAGGGCATTACCAAGCTATTACCAGGGCGTGGTAATACATGTACCAGCGCGTGGTACACCATGTACCAGGCCGTGGTACACCATGTACCAGGCCGTGGTACAAGTATTACCAGGCCGTGGTACACACCGTGGAACAACCGTTTGTGTCGGGACAAAAGACCGTTTGTGCAGGAAAGACGAAGAAAAAACGGAATTTCGTTTTGCGTTTCGCGCGTTTAATTGTATCTTTGCAGACGGAATGGAAAAGTATATTGAAATAAAAGGTGCAAGAGTCAACAATCTGAAGAACATCAGCCTGAAGATTCCAAGAAACCACTTCATCACCGTGACAGGCGTCAGCGGAAGCGGCAAGTCGTCGCTGGCGTTCGACACGCTCTATGCCGAGGGACAGCGCCGCTACGTGGAGTCGCTGTCGTCCTACGCCCGCCAGTTTCTCGGGCGAATGAGCAAACCGGAATGCGACTTCATCAAGGGGCTGCCGCCGGCCATTGCCATCGAGCAGAAGACCATCGCCCGCAACCCGCGCTCTACCGTAGGCACGACAACCGAAATCTACGAGTACCTGCGGCTGCTCTTTGCCCGCATCGGCAAGACCTACTCGCCACTGAGCGGACAGGAGGTAAAGAAACACTCGACGGAGGACATCGTGGAATGCATTCGCCAGTACTCAGAGGGCACGCGCTTCGTGGTGCTGGCACCGCTTCACGTCGTGGAGGGACGCACCCTCGAGCAGCAACTGAAGATGGAAATCCAGCAGGGCTATGCACGCCTGTGGGCAGGAAACGAGCCCGTCAGAATTGAGGACTACCTGGAATCGCAACCCGCCGTCGGGCAGTCGCAACCCGCCGACGGGCAGGCTGACGAGCAGCTGTGGCTGCTCATCGACCGCCTGAAAGTGGACTTCTCGAAGGATGCCATCTCGCGACTGACCGACTCTGCAGAGACGGCCATGTACGAGGGCAACGGCACGTGCAGGCTGGTGTTTCTGCCATCGGGGCTCTGCTACGACTTTTCCACGCGCTTCGAGGCCGACGGCATCACGTTCGAAGAGCCCAGCGACCAGATGTTCTCCTTCAATTCGCCCCTGGGAGCCTGTCCGGAATGTGAGGGCTTCGGCCGCATCATCGGCATCGACGAGAAACTGGTCATTCCCAACTCGTCGCTGAGTGTCTACGACGGATGCGTGCAATGCTGGCACGGCGACAAGATGGGCATGTGGAAAGACGAGTTCTGCCGACGGGCTGCACGCGACAACTTCCCCATCTTTAAGCCCTACTACGAGCTCTCGCAGCAGGAGAAGGACATGCTGTGGCACGGTCTGCCGTCGGAACGCCAACGCGACATCCACGAGCAGGTGTCGATTGACGCGTTCTTCCAGATGGTGAAAGAGAATCAATACAAGATACAATACCGCGTGATGATGAGCCGTTATCGCGGCAAGACGGTCTGTCCGACCTGCCACGGCACTCGGCTGAAGAAGGAGTCGACGTGGGTGAAGATAGGCGGAAAGAGCATCACCGACTTGGTGGAGATGCCCATCGGCAACCTGCGCACGTGGTTCGAGACGCTGGAACTGAGCGAGCACGATGCCCAGGTGGGGCGCCGACTGCTCACGGAGATCAAGAACCGACTGGGATTCCTGAGCGAAGTGGGACTGAACTACCTGACGCTGAACCGCGCTTCGAACACGCTCAGCGGCGGTGAGAGCCAGCGCATCAACCTCTGCACGTCGCTGGGATCGTCGCTGGTAGGGTCGCTCTACATTCTCGACGAACCGAGCATCGGCCTGCACAGCCGCGACACGGGACGGCTCATTCACGTGCTGAAGGAGCTGCAGTCGCTGGGCAACACGGTCATCGTGGTGGAACACGACGAGGAAATCATGCGTGCCGCCGACTATCTCATCGACATTGGCCCCGATGCCGGACGGCTGGGAGGCGAGGTGGTGTTCGAAGGACCGACGAAGGAACTGGCTGCGCAGCAGGCTTCTGCCCGCTCCGACGGTGGTCGCTCCCACACCATAGACTATCTGACGGGCACGGAAACCATTGATGTTCCTACATCGCGCCGCCCGTGGAATATGGCTATCAGGCTGAAAGGATGTCGTATGAACAACCTGCGAGGCATCGACGTAGACTTCCCCCTGAACACGCTGACCGTCGTGACGGGCGTCAGCGGCAGCGGCAAGTCGTCGCTGGTGAAGGGCATCCTCTACCCCGCCTTGAAGCGCCATCTGGACGAAGTGGCCGATCTGCCGGGCGAATACGTAGCGCTGGAAGGCGACTGGCAGCACATCACCCACGTGGAAATGATCGACCAGAACCCCATCGGCAAGAGCACTCGCTCGAATCCCGCCACCTATGTGAAGGCCTACGACAGCATCCGCCAGCTGCTCTCCGAGCAACCGCTGGCCAAACAGATGGGATTCTCGCCACAGTACTTCTCGTTCAATGCCGACGGAGGCCGCTGCGAGGAGTGCAAGGGCGCTGGCGTCATCACGGTCGAGATGCAGTTTATGGCCGACTTGGTGCTGGAATGCGAGGCTTGCCACGGCCATCGCTTCAAGCAAGACATACTGGACGTCAGATACAAAGAGAAGAACATCGACGACATCCTGAATATGTCGGTAAGTGAGGCGATAGAGTTTTTCGGCACCGACAGTGGCAAGAAGAACTCACTGGCCAAGCAGGTGGTCGACAGGCTGCAGCCACTGGCCGACGTCGGACTGGGCTACATCAAGCTGGGACAGAGCTCTTCGACGCTATCGGGCGGTGAAAACCAACGCGTGAAACTGGCCTACTTCATCGGACAAGAGCGCCAGGATCCGACGCTCTTCATCTTCGACGAACCTACGACGGGCCTCCATTTCCACGACATCAAGCGCCTGCTTGCCGCCTTCGACGCCCTGATAGAACGCGGCCACAGCATCATCGTCATCGAACACAACATGGAGGTGATAAAATGTGCCGACCACATCATCGACCTGGGACCCGACGGAGGCAACAAGGGAGGCAGCATCGTCTGCACAGGAACGCCCGAAACTATTGCAAAATGTGAGGGAAGCCTGACCGGAAAATATCTTAAAGAAAAACTTTAACGACTACAGTTGAAAACAAGTATTTCAATACTCATCCCAACGTTCAACGACATTTGCATCGACACCGTGAGAACGTTGCAGCGGCAAGCCCAACAAGCAGAGGGCCTGACGTACGAGATACTTGTGGCCGACGACGGCTCAACGCAGCCGGAAGTGGTGGCGGCTAACATGGCCATCAACGACCTACCCCACTGCCGCTACATCGTCAGACACGAGAACGTGGGCAGGGCTGCCATCCGCAACTTCCTGGCATCGTCGGCCATCAACGACTGGCTTCTCTTCATCGACAGCGGCATGGGCATCGGCGACGAGGAGTTTCTGAACCGCTATATAGCGGCGGAGGGCGATGTGGTGTGTGGCGGCTACAGGGTGGAAGGCGACGGAACGAATCTGAGTAGCAACCTGCGCTTTCTCTACGAAAAGGCGGCTGAGAGCTCCCTATTAGCCGAAAACAGACGGCAAGAACCCCACCACAATTTCCACACATCGAACTTCCTCATCGAGAAAAGCATCTACCTTGCCCATCCGCTGGACACCCGTTTCCGCCGTTACGGCTACGAAGATGTGCTCATGGGCAAGCAGTTGCAGATGGCGGGCATCGGTATTGAGCACATCGACAATCCCGTTGTATTCAACCGCTTCGAGGAAAACGCGCGGTTTATGGAAAAGACGGAAGAAGCCATACAGACGCTCTGCGACTTCAGCGAAGACCTTTCGGGCTTCTCGCGACTGCTGGCAACAAGTAGGAAAATGAAGCACACAGGACTTAGCCGGCTTTTCCTTTTAATCTATAAAATGCGTAAAAACAAATGGAGAAGCAACCTCTGTGGTCCTTCTCCATCGTTGTTCGTTTTCAAATGCTATAAGCTGGGCTATCTGCTCGCGTTAGATGAAGGCTGATTAGTCTTTGTCTACTCCCATTTCCTTGTCAGAAAACAACGACTGCTCTTGCGGCTCATCGCCGAGAAGACGAAAGATGCCCGTAGGTGTCTTGCGCTTCAGCACATCGAGTTGGAAGTCCTTGCCGGCCACGATGCCGTAGCTGCGAAGGATTTGCTCCACCGTCTTGCGAGCCAGTTCGGGATGATTGTTCTCCTCGCTCAGATGGCAAAGCCAGACGTGACGCAGATTGGGCGAAACGTTTTCAGCCAGCGCCTTTCCGCACTCATTGTTGGAAAGGTGGCCACCCTCGCTCATAATGCGAGTCTTCAGATACTCAGGATAAGGACCAGCCTTCAGCATCTCAACATCATAATTGGCTTCAAGCACCAGGTAGTTGGCCTCGCTAATCATAGGCCGCATTTCGTCGGTCAGATAGCCTACATCAGTCATAATGCAGAAAACAACGCCCTGATACTCAATGCGGTAGCCCACGTTGTCGCTACTATCGTGAGGAACCTTGAAAGCCGTGACCAGAAAGTCGCCCAACTGCACGGGCACATCCTTTTCAATATATTTGACAAGGCTGGCTGGAACCTTGCTCCTAACACAGTAGTTGCGGTCGATACCCTTGTGGACATCGACAGTTGCTATCACAGGAAGTTCGAGATCGTGACTGATTTTACCAACCGACTTCACATGGTCGGCGTGATCGTGTGTAACAAGTATGTGCTTAACGCGTGCGAGGGGCAAGCCATATTCCCTAAAGTATTTCCGGAGTGCCCGCGTGCCTATGCCCAAGTCTATGAGAAGCGCGTCTTTCTCCGTATATAGCAAGTAGCAGTTTCCGCTGCTGCCACTGCCGAATGAGATAAAATTCAGCATCTTCGTAGTATTTTAAGCACAAAATTACTCAAAAGACTTGAATTAACCAAAAGTTTTTCTTACCTTTGTCCTAAATTAAATGTTTTTAATGATGGAACCAAGAAAAATGTCAACAAAGCAAAAACAAATAATGTGGGTCGTAGGGCTGTGCATGGCTATCATGGCAACAGCATGTAGCAACAGCCAGGCTGCCAGGGAAAAGAACTTGAAGCAGCAAGCAGACTCCTTTGCTACCTATTATTATAATTGGCAGTTCCACAAAGCCCAGACGTTCACCACTAAAGAATCTGAGCCTTGGCTTCGCATGGCAGCCAGCCAGCTGACGCAAAAGGATGTGGACCTGCTGAACGAAACAGATGAAAATGCTACTTGCGAGGTTGGGGATATAGACTACGAAAACGACTCTACGGCTCGCGTACAGATCACCGTACGCCACTACCTGCGCATTGATTCCATCGGGGTGAAAGCAACGCCCACCGACCGAGGGACCTTTGTCCTGCCCATGGTCTATCAGAACGGGAAAAAGCAATGGTATGTCAACCTGAACGGAGTGCTTCGCGAAGAAAATCAGCAGTCAGAATGAAGATTTATTCAATTTTGTTTTGATATTCAAGTAAATTGGCGTATATTTGCAACGCATTCCGAAAGAACAAGTAACAAGGAATAAACTATATGAAACCGACCGAGCAAACCATCCAGCAGATTGAACGTGCCATCAGAAAGATAGCACAGAAGTTTCCGACAGACGAAGAGACAAGCACTCTGACCGACATCCATCTGCGCGTGTCGCAGGAGAGTGGCGAACTGCTGGCTTTCGACGACGAAGACCAAGAAATCAACCGTTGCGTCATTGAACAGTGGATTGACAACAAGGACGAGGATTTCTACGACAAGGTGACCATCATCCTGCGCAACGAACTGAAGCGAATGAGCAAGATCGTCGACAACATGGGCATTCTGAAACCTTACAACTTCGTTCTGGAGGATGACGACAAGGAGCCTATTGCAGAACTTTATCTGGCAGACGACGACACAGTCATCATCGGAGGCGACCTGATGACCGGTCTGGATGAAGAGCTTGACTCGTTCCTTGCTGATCTCTTCAAAGAATAATATTTGTTTCAGATAGTAAAAAGAAAAGTGCCAGCTTGAATCGGTAGTGATTCACGCTGGCACTTTTTGATGTTCAGAAGTGTTGACGAAGAGTTTAAAGCTTCACTTTCCGCTTGACACCCTTGCTTTCATTGCCCACCCTGTCGAGAGCTGTAACAACATAGGTGTAGCCCTTGTGGCCACCATTGTAGGGCAGCTTGTAACGGGTGTCGTAAGTGACTGCCACTATCTTTTCGGCATTATTCAAATCAATGCGTTCACCTTTCTCAAACCGATAGACAACATAGCGGTTCACCTGATCACCCCACTTCCTGCCCGAAGGCTTCTTCCAAGTCAAGTGATAGCCCTCTGCCGACCAACGAGCCTTGACCTTCTTTGCTGCCTTGGGCGACTTGTCGTCGAGGAACGGCATGAGCGGCGGCAGAGCCGGAGTCTTCCAATAGGACGTGCGCAGAACGCTTCCATAATTGCCCATATTGTCGACCACGGCCTTGGCATACCACAACACCGTGCCGTTAACGTGGTTCATCTGCTGATGCAGGCGGTGCTTAGCAGGCAGCTGATGGCTGTTGGGATTCTGAGGATCGGGGTACTTCACCGTGCGCTCTACGTCTTCACCGATAAAGAGCGGACGATTTTTGGCATAACGGTTCCACCAAGTGATGAGCGTCTTGTAGTCGGCAGCCTTGTTGCCAATCTCCCAATAGATTTGCGGCACACAATAGTCTATCCAACCTTTGTTCACCCAGAGAAGGACGTCGGCATAGAGGTCGTCATAGTTCTGCAGACCGTTGGTGGCGCTGCCATTCTTGGGATCGCTGCGCTGATTGCGATAAATACCAAACGGCGACACGCCGAATTTCACCCAAGGCTTCACTTCCTTGATAGCAGTATAAAGCTGCTCGATGAAAAGGTTGACGTTGTAGCGGCGCCAATCGCCTCGGTTGTTAATGCTATTTTTATATTTTGCATATTCAGCGTCGTCGGGAATGGGGAGACCTGCTACGGGGTATGGATAGAAATAGTCGTCGATGTGCAGGCCGTCAATGTCATAACGGCGCACGATGTCCTGCACAACCTTGCAGATGTACTTACGATTCTCAGGCTGACCTGGGTTCAAGATGAGCTGCCCGTCGTAGTTGAAGGCCCGCTCCGGATGCTGCACGGCAATATGGTTCTGGGCCAAAGCCGTCGTGGTCTTTGTCTTTGCACGATAAGGATTAATCCAGGCATGCAGTTCCATACCGCGTTTATGGCACTCGTTCACCATCCACTCCAGCGGGTCCCAGTAAGGCGACGGGGCCTTGCCCTGCTGACCGGTGAGGAAACGGCTCCAGGGTTCAAGGTCGCTTTTGTACAAAGCATCGCACTCAGGACGAACCTGGAAAATGATGGCATTCACGCCGTCTTTCTGCAACTCATCAAGCTGATAGCTCAGCGTCTGCTGCATCTGCCGCGTGCCCATGCCCAAGAATTGTCCGTTCACACACTGAATCCAGGCACCGCGAAACTCGCGCTTTGCCGATTTTTGGGCACTCATCGTAGCAACGCTGCCCACAAACAGCACTGCCAACAGCAAAAGTCTGAAAAGAGATATTCGTTTCATGTCTTGTTGGTTTTATCGCACAAAGGTAATTCACACCTTCATTCTTACAAAATGCAAAGGTAATAAAAAACAAAGAGAGAACAGCCTAATCTTCTACTTTTTAGCGTTTTTTATCATGTGCCCTTCACTAAGAGGCAATGAAAAGGGACTTGTCTCACGACAAATCCCTACAATACTTACTAAAACTAAATTAACCACTAAAAAAACTATTTGAGATACCTGCAAACGCAGGATCACGTTGCAAATTTACTACTTTTATTTCTTATACACAAATTATTCTCTTCACAATTAAGTTAAAAAATACAAAACGACCGTTTTTAAGGCAAAAGCGGTCGTTTTGTTTGTCATGTATCGGGAACTATCAGAATCTGTAGCCCAAGGTGAAGAGCAGCTGATGACGCTTGTTGCTCACCTTCACGGCGTCGCAGATGTTGTCTTCATCGGCGAAGTCGTTGTCGACGTAGGTCATGAAGGGTGAGAAGTCACCGTTGGTGGCACTATACTGATAGGCCAGATCCAGATTGAACTTGCCGGTGGTGTAACCCACACCGCAGGTGATGCGGTTGGTTGCCTTCCAGTTGGTGTAGTCGGTAGCCGAGGCATAGTAGGAACCATTCGACTGCAGCGAACCATCCTTGAAGCCCTCGCTCTTGTACATCGGGCTGACGTAGTTGTAGCCGAAACGCACAGCGATGGCAGGATCGGGCTTGTATTCGAGACCGAGCTTCAGCGTCGAGACTCCCTTCAGCGTCTGCTTCGTGTGGTCGTTCATCACGCGGTCGCTCTCGCTCTCATCGTAATATTCGCCATACCAATAGTCATAATAGCTACCTGTCTTCATACGGCTGTCCAAGTGGGCATAGTCAGCATATTCATAGCTGGCACCCAGGGCAAGATAGTTGCCCACGGTGTGGCCAAGGCTCAAGCCGAACTTCCACGGGGTATAGACTTTATAGTCGTAGGTCTCAGAGGCCGACTTGTCGAGCAAAGCCTGACCGTCGCTATAGGGCATGGTCCAGTTGGAGGTGGTCAGGTCGTACCAGATAGGTGTTGCCACCGAGAGGCCCACGCGGAAAGGCGACGTCTCAATAGGACGGAAGATGACACCTGCCGTTACGCTGGCACCGGCACCATCAATGCGGCGCTCGTCGGTGAAGGTGGCGGTGTAGTCGCCGTTAGGACCCTGCAGACGCTCCGAATACTCGCCATAGTGACGGTAGTTGACATCGTGCAGGCCAACGGTCATACCCAGATAGACGCGATCGTTGATGTTTCCGCTGATGTTGAAGTCGTAGACTCCCACGTATCCCTTATGCGCACGGTCGAGCGTATAACTGGTGGCAGGGTCGTAGAACCACATGTTCTGATCAGTATCGTAATTCAGATTGCGGGCATAAATGTCGTCAATCTGGTTGCACGATGCATAGGAGCGGTCAAAATCGGGCACTCCGTCGGCATTCACCTCATAGAGCAATCCGTTCTTCTGCTTGGCATAGGTGAGCTTGTTCTGCGAAGCATTGTTCAGCCCGTCAGCTGCCGACAGGATGAAATCGAAGTTACGGCTCTTGTGGTAGTTGAAGCCGAAGTTCAGGAACGAACTCTTTCCCGAGCGGGCGGAATAGACGAAGCCTATCTGGTCGAAGCTCAGGTTGGTCTTGTTGCCCTCGGCAAACTCCTCAACGTCCTGCTGAGAAACGAGCCCGAACGAGACGCTGGCCGTAGACTTGCGGAACAGGCCGATGCCGGCAGGGTTGGTCGAGATGGTCGAGATGTCGGCACCCAGTGCCTCCATAGCGCCACCCATACCCACATAGCGGGCTGTACCGTTCAGATCTTCGGCAGCAATCTTGGCGTTTTCGTAAGTCTCCTGTGCGAGAATAGGCATTGCTGCAAACGCCATAGCTGCAATTACAATATATTTCTTCATAGCTGCATTATCAAATATATAAAGTTATAAAAATGTGTTTGAACTCTTGTTTAGCGTCGGCCACCGAAGCCACCGCGGCTGCCGCCTCCGCCACCGCCACCGCCTGACGAGCGCGATCCGCCGAAGGTTCCGCCGCCACCGCCGCCGCTGTAGCTGCCAGACGAGGAGCTGCGAGCGGGAGCACTGTAACTGCTGCCGGAAGACGAGCTTCCGCTATAGGACGGACGGCTGTAGGTCGTGGAAGACCCACCGAAGTTGCCGTTGGAATTGCTGTAAGAGCCGGTGTTGTTGCGCTGCACGCGAATACCGCTGTTGCCACTTCTGCTGGCCGAAGCCGAGTTGCGGGAACCGAAGGCACCATTGCGCGAGCCGCCGAACGTACCATGTGCATAAGTGTGGGAGCGTCCGTTGAACGTGCCGCGCGGGCCGTTGAACGAGCCACTGCCGTGGTTGCCTGTACCTGTGGTGCCGGTGTAGTAGTAGCCGCCGTGATAGCCGCCGTAGTAGCCACCCCATCCATAGTAATAAGGATAGCCGTAGCCCCAACCGTAGTACCAAGGATAGCCCCAGCCATAACCCCAGCCATAGTAGCCGTAGTACCATGGATCATACCAAGGATCATACCAGCCATAGCGGCCATAGTACCAGGGATCGTACCAACCGTAGTAGCCCCACGGACGCCAGCCCCAGTGGCCATAGTACCAGGGATCGTACCAGCCATAGTAGCCATCCCAGCGACTCATCCTGCGGCTGTAGGTGTAGTCTTCGTCGAGGTCAGACTGACGCTGAGCCTTGGGCGAAACCCACATCGTGTCGACATAGGTTGAATCGGGATAGATGCCCGTGCCGGCCTGGAACTCAATGATGTCGTTGCCAAGCGAGTCGACACCTATCTTCTGGTAGCTGCTGCGATACTTGCCCCGACGGTTGTACTCGTCGACGTCGCGCGTCGAGCCCACATAGTAGGCAGGCTTATCTTTATTGACAGAGGAGCTGGATGTTTCGGCCTGCTTCTTCGAAGGGGTGAAGTAGAGGTCGTCGTCCTGAGCCATCATCGAGAGTGGCATCGCTCCAGCGAGGACGAAAAAGAGAAACATTTTCTTCATCTTCATTTTTCTAACTCCTTTTTAATTATTATTTCTTTTTTGGCGTGTCCAAGTGGCTTTTCACTCTTTCACGATGCAAAATTACTACTAATTTTAATGCAAAAATAAGGAAAAACCCTAAACGATGGTAGGTTTTTCCCTATTTTTAACTAAATTTGCACCAGAATTTAACGTTAACGTCATGAATTATTACGCAGTAAGCTTCAAAATCGAGTGCGACGACGCACTTCTGCAACCTTCGCGCGAACTTCTTGCCGACGCTGTGGCCGAGGCCGGATTCGAATCCTTTGAGGACACTCAGGAAGGGCTCACGGGCTATGTGCAGGTGGACCTTTTCGACGAGAACATCCTGAAGCAGGCCATTGCCGACTTCCCCATCGGCGAGGCAAAGATAGCCTACACAGTCAGCAAGGCTGAACAAAAAGACTGGAACGAGGCGTGGGAGCAGGAGGGCTTCGATCCTATCTTCATCGAAGACCAATGTGTCATCTACGACGCACGCCAGCAGGGCAACACGCCACTGTCATCGCTCATTGCACCGCTGCGCATCGGCATCGAGGCTCAGATGGCCTTCGGCACGGGCACCCACAACACCACCCGCATGGTGGTGGCTGCCCTTCTCAAGTCCGACCTGAAGGGCAAACGGGTGCTCGACTGCGGCTGTGGCACGGGCATCCTGAGCATCGTGGCTGCCAAATGCGGCGCAAAGGATGTGGTGGCCTACGACATCGACGAATGGAGCGTGGAGAACACGCGCCACAACGCACAACTCAACAACGTAGAAAACATTGAAGTGCTGCAAGGCGATTCGCGCGTGCTCTCCCACGTCAGCGGCGTCTTCGACGTCATCGTGGCCAACATCAACCGCAACATCCTGCTGCAGGACATGCCCCACTTCTGCGACGTGATGAACACTTCGGGCAGCACGCTCATCCTCAGCGGCTTCTATGAGGAGGACGTTCCCCTTCTCGTAGAAGAAGCCAGCCGGCACCACCTGCACCTGTCCAACCAGCATGCCGAAAACCAGTGGGCCTGTCTCGTGTTCCAGAGAGCCAACAAATAATGTAAAGATTATTCGTCAAAAAAGGCCTCGTAGAATTAAAAATTCTGAACTGAAAAATATTTTTTCGCAAATAAGCCCGTATTTTGGCAAAGTCTCTAACAGGTTGTACGTCAACCCGTTAGAGACTTTTTGTTTTCCAGACCCTTCTTCTGCCCCTTATAAACGATAGGTTTCGGCCATCCAAAGCATAGGTTTTGTCCCTATAGACCTACGTTCCGGACGATGCAACTCAATGCTTTGTATCATCAAAACCATAGGTCTGTAGCATGCAAACCTATGCTTTGGTTGGCAGGGATGCATAATATATCCCTCCAACTCAGCGAGAAGGAGGGATAAAAATGTTTCACGCGCTCCAGAATGATGTTTCACGCGGAAGGTATTTTGTCGGATTTTTTCAAAAAAGCCACTACGACTACTTCACGTCGAACGTAACGGTCTGCGCCTTCAGCTTACGGCTCTTGTCGCGCACGGTGAGCTGCAGCTTGCCTGGCTTCTGGCCTGCTTGCACGGTGACAACAAGCTTGCCGGCAAAAAGACGCATGGTAGGATTGGTGAAGACCTCGGTCGACGTGGCATCGCCATTGCAGACACCGCGGAACTGGCCGGCACCTTTCACTTCGAACGTCAGTTGGTCGGTAGCAGTAGGCACCTCTACCCCACGCTTGTCGACAAGCGAAACGGTGACATAGGCAAGGTCTTCGCCATCGGCACGCAACTGCTGTCCGCCACCTTGGGTCCACACTTCAAGCTTTATGGCTGAGGGACGTCCGGCGGTGCGCAAGGTCTGCTCGCCAGCCTTGAGGCCCTGCTCGTCGTAGACGACAACCTTCAGCTCGCCGGGTTCGTAGCGCACGTCGTTCCAACGCAGGCGATAGCGGTCGAAGATGGTCTGCGGCGTGTGCTTCTCGATGTTGGCATTACGGAAGTTCACCTGCTCGCTCGTAGCCTTCGTGATTCTGCCCTGCGACTTACCATTTACGAACAGTTCGGCCGAAGGATAGTCGGTGTAGCAATAGACGGGCGTCACCTGACCTTCGCGACCAGGCCACGTCCAATGGGGCAACAAGTGGATGGTGTGCTCATCAGCATTCCACACTGAACGATACAGGTAATAGCGGTCCTTGGGCAGGCCTGCCAGGTCGCAGATGCCGAAGTAGCTGGAGCGCGAAGGCCAATAGCCGTCGTAGGGAGTGGGCTCGCCCAGATAGTCGAAGCCCGTCCAAACAAACTGGCCAATCGTAAAGGGCAGGTCGTCCATTGCCATGAAGTCGATTTCAGGCAGGTTGCTCCACGAACACCACTCTGAGTCGTAACCGTTGCATTGGCCATCGTCGTAGGTCTTGTGGCTGGAATACTCCACGGGGAACTTATACACGCCGCGAGAGCTTACCGTCGAAGCGGTCTCGCTGCCAAGCAGGAAGCCCTGCTGAAGCCGCTCGATGCCAGGCAGATATTTATGTACGCGATAGTTGAAACCTGGAACGTCCATGACCTGAGCAAAACCCGAGCTGAGGGCGTTGTCTACGCGGTCCATGCCCTGAGTGACGGGGCGCGAGGGGTCGAGGGCATGACAGATGCCTTGCAGGCGGTTGCTGATCTGACGTCCTTCCTCACTCCACTGCTCAGGAATCTCGTTGCCTATCGACCACATCACGAGCGAGGGGTGGTTTCGGTGGTTCAGCACGAGGTTTGTGATGTCCTTGTCGGCCCACTCACGGAAGAAACGGGCGTAGCCGTTTTTACACTTGGGATAGATCCACATGTCGAACGATTCGGCCATGACCATCATGCCCAGCGAGTCGTAGACCTCCATCTGCATGGTCGAAGGCATGTTGTGGCTCGTACGGATGGCATCGCAACCCATCTCCTTCAGAATCTGCACCTGGCGAATGAGCGCAGCCTTGTTGACGGCAGCGCCGAGCGGACCCAGGTCGTGGTGCAGGCAGACACCCTTCAGCTTGCGGGTCTGCCCGTTCAATTCGAATCCGCGCTCGCGGCTGACGCGTACGGTGCGGATGCCCGTGGTCGTTGTCTTGGCATCAACGAGCACATGATGTTCAGGCGTGCCGGCCTTGCCTACTTTGTAGACTTCGGTCTTCAACTTATACAAATTAGGTGTCTCTGGCGACCACAACTGCGGATTCTTAACCGCAAACTTCGCATAGAACTTGCCGTCAGGCTCTATGCGCACGTCGCCGCTCGTGGCATGCAGGCCGTTGGGGTCTGTCAGCACCATCGAACCCACCATGCCCTCCTCAGGAGCTATCACCTTTGCTTCAGCCTCAATGACGGCCTTTTCCTTGTCGATGGTCATCGTACGCACGTAGATCGACCAGTCGTCAATGTGGGTCTTGGATGTCAGCACCAGCTTCACAGGCCGATACAATCCGCCACCTGGATACCATCGAGAACTTTCCTCAATATTCTTCAGATCGACGGTAATCAGATTCTCTCCTTTAATTATATAAGGTGTGACGTCGATGCGGAAAGCATTGTAGCCGTAGGCCCAACGTCCTGCCACCTTACCATTGACGCTGACCAGTGGCTCGCTCATAGCACCGTCAAACACCAGTTCGGCATGGCCAGGCAGTTCGTCGAGCACAACAGTCGTGCGATAATGACCTTCGCCAATCCAGGGCAAAGCGCCTGAACGGCCAGTCTTCTCAGACTTTTCCTTTTCACCATTCTGCTCGATGGCCACAACCTGCAGGTCCCACTTCTTGTCAAAAGGTCCGCTGATGGCCCAGTCGTGCGGTACGTTCACCTGTTCCCACGTTTGTTGGTCGCGTGAGAAGTCCCAGTTACGAATTGTAAGTTCGTTGTGCATTTGTGCACTTGAAACAATTGGAATCATTCCAATCGCCCACAAAAATAGTTTCCTCTTGTTCATGTTAAATTGATGTGAGTCAAAAAATATGATACAAAGTTACGATTTTTCACCAATTTCAGCAAATATTTTGGGGTCTTTCTAAAAAAAACACAATTGTGTGGGCACACAGCAAAATTTATGAAAAAAAATTGCAAGAAAAGTTTGGAGGTTATAAAAAATTCCTTACCTTTGCAAACGTTATCCTGAAAACAATCTTTTTACCTTAAAAGACTAATACCTATTGAAGATTTAGAGCGATCGCCTGCGACAGGCCGTCGCTTTATTTTTTATCAGAGACGTTGAGTGTCTTTATTTGATAAAAAAAGTTAATCTCTCTTAAAACACAAATTTTTCCTTCCACACATCTGCACTTCTCTCACATTTTATTAGTAATTTTGCAGCCGATTTAGTCCGTAGGGGCTCGAAGAAGCACGGGTAGACGCCCGTCGCCTCGCGGAAAAACCCGTTTATTATTAATAAATTAATGTACGCAATTGTAGAAATTAACGGTCAGCAGTTTAAGGTTCAGCAGGGCGCGAAGCTCTTTGTGAACCGCATCAAGGACGCAGAAGCCGGCCAAACTGTTGAGTTCGACAAGGTGCTGCTCGTAGACAACGAGGGCGCAGTCGCAGTTGGTGCACCTACTGTTGAAGGTGCCAAGGTAGTAGTAGAAGTCGTGGAAGCACTCGTCAAGGGTGAGAAGGTTATCGTCTTCAAAAAGAAGCGCCGCAAGGGCTATCGCGTGAAGAACGGTCATCGTCAGCAGTACACGAAAGTAGAAGTTAAACAAGTAATCGCTTAATTCAAGGAGGAACAATTATGGCACATAAAAAAGGTGTAGGTAGTTCTAAGAACGGCCGCGAATCAGCAGCCCAGCGACTTGGCGTTAAGATTTGGGGTGGACAGAAGTGCATCGCAGGCAACATCATCGTTCGTCAGCGCGGTACGAAGCACAACCCTGGTAACAATGTGGGTATTGGTAAGGACGACACGCTCTATGCACTGGTCGACGGAACAGTTGACTTCCGCAAGACTCGTTACAACAAGAGCATCGTTTCAGTAATCCCCGAAGCCGAGGCTGAAGCATAAACCAAACAAACAACTTATTCCAAACAAACACAGAATCCCAATGTTCCTTCCGGAGCATTGGGATTTCTGCTTTCTATCATTTGTTGACCGCTTCCAATAAGAGTTCCACCAAACGGGGAACGCCATAGTTTTCAATATCTTGTTCCCCTATCCAGACGTAGTCTGACGGAAGCGATGGACGCTCGTCACACTCCAGCAGATAGAAGTCGGCCAAGAGTATGCGGTGGGTGAGCACGTGCTTTACGCCCTTCCGGAGCAAAGTCAGCTTGCCACAGAAGGGAGGCAGGGGTGCATCTTCATACAGCAACGGCTCCCAAAGTCCTTGCCAGATGTCGCCTTCACCTCGGCGGTGTATAGCCGTCATGCCTTGACAACGAATATAAACATAGGTGAGCCGGCGCGTCTTCACCTGCAACTTCTTCAACTTCACCGGCAGGCCCTCCACCCTACCCTCGCGCAGAGCTACACACGTCTCCTGAAGCGGACACAGCAGGCAGCGTGGCGACTGGGGAGTACACTGGATGGCCCCGAAGTCCATCATGGCCTGGTTGAAGGCCGACGCCTGCTTGGGTGGCAGTAGTTCCTGAGCCAATGCCGTGAAGGTGTGTTTGCCTTCGGTGGTGTTGATAGGTGTATCAATGCCGAAATGACGTGCCAGTACGCGATAGACGTTACCATCGACAACAGCCGCAGGCAGGTCGAAGGCGATGGAGCCGATGGCAGCTGCCGTGTAGTCGCCCACGCCTTTCAGCGCCTTTATCTCGTCCAGCGTGCATGGAAAATGCCCCAATGCGAGTATCTGGCGCGCGGCGGTGTGGAGGTTGCGCGCCCGACTGTAGTAGCCCAGCCCCTGCCACATGCGCAACACTTCGTCCTCGGTAGCACGGGCAAGGTCTTCCACCCGAGGCCAGCGCTGCATGAATCGCTCCCAGTAGGCCATGCCCTGCTGAATGCGCGTCTGCTGCAAGATAATCTCGCTGAGCCAGATGGCATAGGGGTCACGGGTCTCACGCCAAGGCAGTTGACGACCGTTCTCGCTAAACCATTTCAACAGTGTAGAGGTGAAAGAATTGCGCATATTGATAATTTTGGTACAAAATTAAGCATAAATTTCGAATAGTTTGTGCAATTGATAAATATTTTTTGTAATTTTGCAGATTGTAATTTGTAAATCATTAAAATCGTAAATATTATTATGCTTACACTAAAACTCATCAGTGAGGAAACAGAACGGGTCATCAGTGGCCTTGAGAAAAAGCACTTCAATGGAGCTCGCGAAGCCATTGAACAAGTTATGGCAGTCGACAAACGTCGCCGCGAAGCTCAGCGCGAGCTCGACCAGACAAAACAACAGGCCAAGCAACTGGCCGCTCAGATAGGCATGCTCATGAAGCAGGGCAAGCGCGACGAGGCCGAACAAGTGAAGATGCAGGTGGCCGACTTCAAGCAGAAGGATAAAGATCTGCAGGAGGTCATGGCTAACGCTGAGCAGGAACTGACCACGATGCTCTGCCAAATTCCGAACATCCCATACGACGAAGTACCTGAGGGACGCGCCGCCGAGGACAACCATGTGGTGAAATCGAACCTGAAGGAGTGCACTGCCGAGGATACCGTCGGCAACTGGACGGAGAATCCTACGCTGGGCATTGAGAATCCGCTGCCCCACTGGGAGTTGGCAAAGAAATACAACCTCATCGACTTCGACCTGGGCGTGAAGATCACGGGTGCCGGATTCCCTGTCTACATCGGTAAGGGTGCCCGCCTGCAGCGCGCGCTCATCAACTTCTTCCTCGACGAGGCTCGCAAGTCGGGCTACACCGAGATTATGCCGCCGACGGTGGTGAATGCTGCATCGGGCTACGGCACCGGCCAACTGCCCGACAAGGAGGGCCAAATGTATCATGCCGAGGTCGACGACTTCTACCTGATTCCGACTGCCGAGGTGCCTGTGACGAATATCTACCGCGACGTGATCCTCGACGAGAAGGACCTGCCCATCAAGAACTGCGCCTACACGGAGTGCTTCCGTCGCGAGGCTGGCTCTTATGGCAAGGACGTGCGCGGACTGAACCGCCTGCACGAGTTCTCAAAGATTGAGATTGTGCGCATTGACAAGCCTGAGCACTCCAAAGAAAGTCACAAGGAGATGCTGGAGCACGTGGAAGGTCTGCTGAAGAAGCTCGAACTGCCCTATCGCATTCTTTTGCTCTGCGGCGGCGACCAGAGCTTCACCTCTGCCATCTGCTACGACTTCGAAGTCTACTCCGAGGCTCAGGGCCGCTGGCTCGAGGTGTCGTCAGTCAGCAACTTCGACACTTATCAGGCCAACCGCCTGAAATGCCGCTACCGCCATGCCGAGGACAAGAAGATTGAACTCTGCCACACCCTCAACGGCTCGGCTCTCGCCCTGCCCCGCATCGTGGCTGCCATCCTCGAGAACAACCAGACTCCCGAAGGCATCCGCGTACCGAAGGCCCTGGTGCCCTACTGCGGCTTCGAGATCATCGACGAGAAACCTTTTTAATATCTAATCTATCTAGCCTGTCTAGTCAATCTAGTCTACCTAAAACCAAAAACATTATGAACAAGATCGTTCGCAAAGAGCAACTCTCCGAGAAAGTCTTCCTGCTGGAAGTGGAGGCACCGCTCATCGCCAAGAGCCGCAAGGCTGGCAACTTTGTCATCGTGCGCGTCGACAAACTCGGCGAGCGCATGCCGCTTACCATTGCCGAGGCTGACATTGCCCGAGGCACCATCACGCTTGTCGTGCAGACTGTTGGTCTGTCCTCAACAAAACTTTGCCGTCTCAACGAGGGCGACATGATTGCTGATGTGGTAGGCCCACTTGGCAACCCCACCCACATCGAAAACTTCGGCACGGTAATCTGTGCCGGCGGCGGCGTGGGCGTGGCTCCCATGCTGCCTATCATCCAGGCACTGAAGGCTGCGGGCAACCGCGTGCTCTCCGTACTGGCCGGCCGCTCAAAGGACCTCATCATTATGGAGGACAAGGTGCGCGAGTCGTCTGACGAAGTCATCATCATGACCGACGATGGCTCCTACGGCGAAAAGGGCGTAGTGACGGTGGGCATCGAGAAGTTCATCCAGCAAGAGCCACACGTCGACCGCGTCTTCGCCATTGGCCCTCCCATCATGATGAAGTTCTCCTGCCTGCTCACGCAGAAATACAACATTCCTACCGACGTGTCGCTGAACACCATCATGGTTGACGGCACGGGCATGTGCGGTGCCTGCCGTCTCACCATCGGCGGCAAGACGAAGTTCGTCTGCATCGACGGACCTGAGTTCGACGGTCATCAGGTTGACTGGGACGAGATGTTTAAGCGCATGGGTACCTTCAAGAAGGCCGAGCTCGACGAGATGGAGCACTACGAAGACCACGTCTGCCCCACCTGCGAAAGCGAAAAGAAAGCCGCTGAAGCCCCTCAGGCTTCCGTAGGTTCCGATACCACCTCTGCCGCCCCCACCGAGTCGCTCACCGACCGCGATGCCGAGTGGCGCAAGGAGCTGCGGGCCTCGATGAAGCCGAAGGAGCGCACGCTCATCCCGCGCGTCGTCATGCCAGAGTTAGACCCTGTCTATCGTGCCACCACACGAACGGAAGAGGTGAACATCGGCCTCACCGCCGAGATGGCTCTCACCGAGGCCAAGCGATGCCTCGACTGCCCGAAGCCAACTTGCGTGGAAGGTTGTCCCGTGAACATCAACATTCCGTCGTTCATCAAGAACATAGAGCGCGGCGACTTCCTCTCGGCTGCCAAGGTGCTGAAGCAGACGTCGGCCCTGCCTGCCGTATGCGGACGCGTATGCCCACAGGAGAAGCAATGCGAGAGCCGCTGTATTCACCTGAAGATGAATCATCCCGCTGTGGCCATTGGATACCTTGAGCGTTTTGCAGCCGACTACGAACGTGAGAGTGGACAAATCTCCCTGCCCGACATGGCTCCCGCCAACGGTATCAAGGTAGCTGTCGTGGGCTCAGGTCCTGCCGGTCTCTCCTTCGCAGGCGACATGGCCAAGTTTGGCTACGACGTTCACGTCTTCGAGGCTCTGCACGAGATTGGCGGTGTGCTGAAGTATGGCATCCCCGAATTCCGTCTGCCCAACAAAATCGTCGATGTAGAAATCGACAACTTGAAAAAGATGGGCGTACACTTCCAAACAGATGTAATCGTTGGTAAAACCATCAGTACACAAGAGCTTGAGGATGAAGGATTTAAAGGCATCTTCGTAGCAAGCGGTGCTGGTCTGCCCAACTTCATGAACATCCCAGGCGAGAACTACCTGAACATCATGTCGTCGAACGAATATCTGACGCGTGTCAACCTGATGGATGCTGCCAATCCAAAGTCCGACACGCCGCTTAACGAGGCTCACCGCGTGCTCGTTGTCGGTGGTGGCAACACAGCCATGGACTCCTGCCGTACAGCCAAGCGTCTGGGTGCCGAGGTAACTATCGTCTACCGTCGTTCTGAGGCCGAGATGCCCGCACGTCTCGAGGAGGTGAAGCACGCCAAGGAAGAAGGAATCAACTTCCTCACGCTGCACAATCCCATCGAATATCTGGCCGACGAAAAGGGTGCCGTTCGCGCAGCAGTACTACAGGTAATGGAGCTGGGCGAGCCAGATGCTTCCGGCCGTCGTTCGCCCGTGCCCGTAGAAGGAAAAACCGTCACTATCGATGTCGATCAGGTCATCGTGGCCATTGGCGTATCGCCCAACCCGCTCGTACCAAAGTCCATCGAAGGCCTTGAGCTCGGCCGCAAGAACACGATCGCTGTCAACGAAGGCATGCAGTCGTCGCGTCCGAACATCTTTGCCGGTGGCGACATCGTGCGCGGTGGTGCAACTGTCATTCTGGCTATGGGCGACGGCCGTCGTGCCGCCCAGAATATGCACGAACGTCTCAGCAACCAATAAGTTAGTCTGTTGCTGTACCACAGCAACCAATAAGTTTCGTATGTTGCTGTACCACAGCAACCCTATCCATCTGAAATGAACGGACTTTATACCATCATTTTGCTCATACTAAGCAACGTCTTCATGACGCTTGCTTGGTATGGGCATCTTCGTCTTCAGCAGTCTGGCATCAGCAACAACTGGCCCCTGCTGGGTGTCATCGTGTTTTCGTGGGGCATTGCTTTTCTGGAGTATTGTTGTCAGGTGCCGGCCAACCGCATGGGATTCATCGGCAACGGCGGTCCCTTTTCGCTCGTCCAACTGAAAGTCATTCAGGAATGCATCTCGCTGGCGGTCTTCGTCGTCATTGCCAACATCATGTTCCAGGGCGACCACCTGCATTGGAACCACATCCTTGCGTTCCTGCTCATCATCTGCGCTGTCTACCTCGTGTTCATGAAGTAGCCCCTCGCTTTTCATTCCCAACTCTCGATTTTTAAAAATTTGAATCACCTCCTACGCCTCCTCACCCGTGCCCTGCGCGAATATCGCCTCATTGAGGATGGCGAGCACGTGCTGGTGGCGCTCTCTGGAGGCAAGGACTCGCTGTGCCTGCTACAGTTGTTAGCAGAGCGCCGCCACATCTATCCGCCGCGCTTCCAGCTGTCAGCAGTCCACGTGCGAATGGAGAATATAGCCTACGAAACCGACACCTCTTACCTGGAAGACTTCTGCCGCCGCCTCGACGTGCCCCTGCATATCCTGACTACCCGCTTCGACGTCGACGAAACACCCACACGCAAGCAGAAGACGCCCTGCTTCCTCTGTTCCTGGAACCGTCGCAAACAAATCTTCAACCTGGCGCAGGAACTTGGTTGCCAGAAAATTGCACTCGGCCACCATCAGGACGACATACTCCACACGGCACTAATGAACCTCACCTTCCAAGGCCGGTTCGACTCCATGCCTGCCTTGCTGCGCATGAAGAAAATGCCGTTGGCCATCATCCGCCCGCTTTGCCTGTGCCACGAGGCTGACATCCGTGATTTTGCCGAGGCTCAACACTACCAGCCCCAAAAGAAACTCTGCCCCTACGACACCGACACTCATCGCACCAGCATCCATGCCGTCTACGAGCAAATGAACCAACTCAATCCTGAGTTCCGCTATTCACTTTGGCACGCCCTCGAGCGCGAAGGCAAACTCGTTGAAGACAGCCGCGATTATTAAAAACACTTAATTCTTCAACCATACGACACGCTCCTTTGCTTTTTTTTCGTAACTTTGTTTTTTCAAAACAAGTTTAAATCCGAATGAAGACAAAGAATATCATTGCCATCGCATTACTCATGTCAGTCGCCATGCCCATCATGGCACAAAAGCGTAAAACAGTTCGCAAGGCAACTCCTGCGGCTCAACCAGTCGTAGTTGAAGAAACACCCGCACAGAAACTTTTCAAAACAATGCTGCCAGCTACGGCAAAGATTTTGTTTGTAGATAGCGTTGTAGTCGACAAGGCAACGTTCCTTAGTCAGATTCCACTGGCACCCGAGGCTGGAACCATCAGCAGTTACGAACAGTTCTTCGACCGCCCCACGCAAGTTCCTCTTGCCGTTTTCCAGAATGAGTTCGGCGATCGATGCTACTATGCCGATGGCGACACGCTCTCCACACGCCTCTACTCCATCGATCGTCTTGGAAACCAGTGGAGTAAACCACGCGAACTCACGGAGTTTGGAGCCGACTATCGCTCGCCCAACTATCCTTTCCTCATGTCCGACGGCATGACTCTCTTCTTTGCTGCCAAAGGCGAGAACAGCATAGGAGGATATGACATTTTCATGACACTCTACGATACTGAGTCGGGCACTTTCTATCGCCCTGAAAACTACGGTCTGCCTTTCAACTCCACGGCAAACGACTATCTTCTTGCCATCGACGAAGTCAACGAACTGGGCTATCTCGTCAGCGACCGCCATCAGCCTGAAGGAAAGGTTTGTATCTACACTTTCGTTCCTCAATTTCCGCGCGTCAGCTTTGAGGACGAAGACCTCTCCGACGACCAACTGCGCTGCTTCGCACGCCTCACCAGCATCAGCGACACTTGGCGTTTCGGCGACCGGCAGGAAGCACTTGAGCGTTATCAGAACATGCTCAGTCAGCAGGCTCGAAAGAGCAGCGGCAGTTCATTTTCTTTTGTCATCAACGACCAACTGACTTACCATCAGCTCAGCGACTTCCGTTCGCCTCAGTCGCGTCAACTCTATAAGCAGTACGCCGAACTCGAGTCAACACTCGCCACTGATGTACGTACCCTCGAGATGCAGCGCGACAAATACGCTAATGCCTCTGCACGCGAGCAACGGCAGATGAAAGAATCCATGCTCCGACTCGAGCACCAAATTCTTGAATCACAGCCACGACTTGCACAAATGGCAAAGGAAATCCGCTACATAGAAACAAGGGTAAGACAATAATTTTAAAAAATCATATATACCATTATGAAACATTTTCCTGAATCTGAACTTATCATCAATGCCGACGGCTCGTGCTTCCACCTTCACCTGAAGCCCGAGCAACTCGCCGACAAAGTAATACTCGTAGGCGATCCTGCCCGCGTTAATACTGTGGCCGCTCATTTCGACACCATCGAGTGCGAAGTGCAAAGTCGCGAATTCCATACCATCACCGGTACCTACAAAGGAAAACGCATCACTTGTCAGAGCCATGGCATCGGGTGCGACAACATCGACATCGTCATGAACGAGCTCGATACACTCGCCAACATCGACTATGAAACTCGCACCGAGAAACCCGAACACCGCACGCTCACCTGTGTGCGCATCGGCACCTGCGGTGGCCTGCAGCCTTTCACTCCCACAGGCAGTTTCGTGGCTTCCGTGAAGAGCATCGGCTTCGACGGCCTCCTCAACTTCTATGCCGACCGCAACGATGTGTGCGACCTCGAGATGGAAGAGGCCTTCAAAGAGCACATGCAGTGGAATCCCATCAAGGGAGCACCCTATGTGTCCATTGCCGACGCAGACCTCATCGAGCAGATTGCTCAAGACGATATGGTGCGGGGCTACACCATCTCTTGCGGTGGTTTCTATGGTCCTCAAGGGCGTGTGCTTCGTGCCAATATTGCCGACCCTGACCAGAACAAAAAGGTTGAATCATTCGAGTATAACAACTTGAAAATCTGCAACTTCGAGATGGAATCCTCCGCCCTCGCTGGTCTTGCCTCGCTCCTCGGCCATCGTGCCATGACTTGTTGCATGGTCATCGCCAACCGCTACACCACCGAGATGAACACCGAGTACAAAAACTCCATCGACACACTCATCCAGAAAGTGCTCGACCGCATATGATTGTTTCAGTCATTATGTCCATCTTATTTATCATCCTTGCCGTCATCTTTCTGATGGGTAAGGGTGATAAACTCATTGCCGGTTATAATACTGCGAGTGAAGAAGAAAAAAGCAAAGTCAACATCAAGCGGTTGCGTTTACTGATGGCTATCATTTGCGTAATAACCGCCGGCTTTCTGAGCATCCAACCCATCATTGAAAGCAACCGTGCAACACAGATGGGGGCTTTCTTTGCATTCATCCTTGTAACGATGGTTTTCATTATCCTTGCCAATACTTGGGCCAAAAAGAAATGAGCAACAACGACACTATCTGTGCTCTCGCAACTGCTCCTGGTGGAGCCCTCGGCATCATCCGCATCAGCGGCCCGTTATCCTTCAGCGTGGTCAGCGCCATCTGTTCCGTATGCTTCGACCCCGTCGAAGCCAACACCGTCCACTTTACCCGTCTCACCGATGGCACCGACGTCATCGATGAGGCTATGGTCTCAGTTTTTAAAGCTCCTCATAGCTACACTGGCGAAGACTCTGTTGAGATCAGCTGTCACGGCTCACGCTATATATTAAACAAGGTGCTGGAACTCCTGGTGCAGCATGGCTGTCGGATGGCTGGCCCTGGTGAATACACCCAGCGCGCCTATCTCAACGGCAAGATGGATCTCTCGCAAGCGGAAGCCGTAGCCGACCTCATCGCCTCCACCAACCGCGCCACCCATCACATGGCCATGAGCCAACTGCGTGGAGGCATCTCCTCGGAGTTAGCCAACATGCGTGAGCAGCTGCTCAAGCTCACCTCGCTCCTCGAACTCGAACTCGACTTCTCCGACCACGAAGACCTCGAATTTGCCGACCGCAGCGAATTGCTGGAACTTGCCAAAACTATTGACAATCATATCACCCATCTGGCCGACACCTTCCAGACAGGCAATGCCCTTAAGAACGGCATCCCCGTAGCCATCATAGGCGCGCCAAATGTAGGTAAAAGCACCCTGCTCAACGCCTTGCTGGGCGAAGAGCGTGCCATCGTAAGCGACATTCAAGGCACCACCCGCGATGCCATCGAAGACACCATGCAGCTAGGTGGCATCTCCTTCCGTTTTATTGACACAGCCGGCATCCGCCATACCGATGACCAAATAGAAAGTCTCGGCATCGAGCGTTCAAAAGCCGCAGCCCAGCGAGCCCGCATCATCTTGCTGATGACCGAGCCCGGTGTCCCCTACCCCGACATCGAGACCCGCGACGGCCAGACCGTCATCCGCATCGAGAACAAAACCTCAACCTTCCAAGCCAAGTATGGCGTAGGTCTCGAAGCCCTGAAGCAGCAACTCATCGCTGCTGCCCCCAAGACCTCCGATTCTGATGTCATCATCACCAACGCCCGCCACTACGACGCTCTCCTCCGTGCTCACGAAGCCCTCCAGCGCGTCCTCGCCGGTCTTGACATGCAAATGAGCGGCGACCTCCTTAGCGAAGACCTTCGCCAAGTCCTCGACATCCTTGCCGAAATCACCGGTGGCCAAATCACCCCCAACGAAGTCCTTGGCAATATTTTCAGTAATTTGAACTAAGTCCCTCTAAATGAGGGACTTTTTGTATTTTAACACTTCAAGTTGCATATTTGTTAGTTACAGTTTTTCCAGTTATTTTTGCACCGTATTTCTACCGCGAGTGTAAAACAGAAAGTCAGATTCACACCTAAATGACATCGTAGAAACAAGCGTGAGACGCTATGAGAAAAGGCAAAAATGACATTGAGGGTACAACGTGAGACACCATGAGACGTGATGAGACAATGTGAGACACTTTAGCAGGCGAAAATTAACAAACGAGTGCAACAATTATGGAGATTCAGAAACGCTGTAAGTACTGTGGAAGATCCTTTATTGCGCATAAGATGACCACCATCTATTGCTCACCTTCGTGCAATAATAAGGACTACAAAAGAGCAATCCGGCAAAAGCAGATTGCCGAGTACATGGAGGAAGAAAAACAGAAGACTCCCAAGGTAGATATTCTTGGGGGCAAGGAATTCCTCACCCCAACCGAAGGTGCATTACTTCTTGGTCTAAGCCGCGCTACATTCTATCGCTATATGCTTAATGGCACCATAAAAGCAGTACAATTGCGAGGAAAGACTATTGTTCGCAGGAAGGACATCGAGAGATTGTTTGACAATCCTCCAACTTATCAGTCCCATTCGGAGAAGAAGCAAGAGAAGCGCGAATACTACACTTTCAGGCAAATCATGGAGAAGTTCAAATGCTCAAAGAAGGCTATTATGACCAGAGTTGAGAAATACAACATCCCCAAAGTTTACCAAGGTCGCAACTGTTTCTTTGACCGTGCTCTGGTTGATGTCCATTTTGCTCAACTTATTGCGGATATTGACTTACGTGACTATTATACTATTCCGCAACTGGAGGAGAGATACAAGATGAGCCATGCAGCTGTATTATCATTTGTGACCAGAAACAAGATACCACGTATTACACAAGGAAGAACTGTCTATTACTCCAGGGCACATATTGATACGCTGAAAGGTGAGCGTGAATCCATCGATCCGAACTATTACACATACGCAGAAGTCATGGAGAAGTACCATTTCTCAAAAGACCAGATCTCTTACTACGTCCATAACTATGAAATAGACAATCATAAACAGGGACGTTTTACTGTCATCAACAGAAAGGAGTTTGACCGCATTATCAAAGAGCGCATGGAAACAAATTCTCTGGAGAAAGAAAAAGAGCGGAGAGCAAAACTGCCGAAACTCAATGCTATTCCAGAAGGTTATATTTCTGTTGCTCAAATAGCAGAAAAATATGGAGTCACGCCCAAACACGTCCAGGCTAAGACTCGTGAAGCAAAAACGCCAAAGCTTGTTATAAAGCATTTGAACTACTATAACGAGGCTGCTATTGAGCAGCTATTCAACAGAGACCCGGAGAAGTTTGAAGTTCCTAAGGACTATATCACGGCACAGGAGATTGCCAAACGCTTCAAGGTCACGGTTCATCACGTTCATGGGCGAACAAGAGAGGCCAACATTCCTAAGATAACGGTGAAGCATGTCAACTTCTATGAGCTGAAAGCCGTTGAAGTTCTGTTTGCCAAAAATGAGGCAAGCGAAGAACTGCAAAAGAACGAAAATGCAGAATGGCTATCCGGAACAGATGTAGAAGAAATGCTTGGTATTACAACTTGTGCAAGAAGGTCTTTCGTATCAAGGCATAAGATTCCATCCAAGAAAGAACATGGTATAGCCTATTATCTCAGGTCTGCCATTGAAGACGTAAACAATACCTTGGCTAAATACAGCGACCAATACTATACTGTAGAACAGATATGTGAGAAGTTCAACATGGACAGGGACAAAGTTTACGGGATGCTAAGATACAGCAATGTAAGAAAAGTCCATGAAGGAAGGTTCGCCTTGTTCCTCAAAGAGGATATCATAAAAATGATCCACGAGCGACAATTCACATAAGGATTTCCAATTATTCAGACTTATTCAGCCCTTATCATGAATTATAAAGGAATGAAAGCTATCAGTATCAAATAAGTAAAGACATTTGCAACCAAATTAAATTATAAAGACTATGCAGTATTGTAAGACAGTAACACTTAGGACACGCCCCATAAAAAATGGGATGCTGTCATTCTATCTGGATTACTATCCAGGCTATCGAGACATCGTTACGATGAAAACCACTCGCCACGAATCGTTAGGAATCTACATCTATGCAGACCCTCAGAACAAACGAGAAAAGGAGTTCAACGAGATCATGACTGAAAAGGCTGAAGCCATTCGATGCCGTAGGTTTGAGAGCGTTGTCAACGAAAGGTACGACTTCTTTGACAAATCTAAGATGCATGGTGATTTCCTTGATTATTTCAACAGAGTACTTCAGGGGAAAGATCCCAAATGGAAGTTTGTTTATGAACACTTCAAGTATTTTGTCGGTGGCAAATGTCGATGCGAAGAGGTGGACATCGACCTTTGCAACAACTTCCGTAAATACCTTCTAACCGCCAAGAATCTAAGAAACGGAAAACCTATGTTCATTAACTCTGTTGCTGGATATTGGTCAACCTTCAGAGGATTTATCAATATTGCATACAGGGACAAAATGATTCGTACCAATCCGAACGACTTCCTCGAAAAAATTCCAACAGTCCCTGTTAATAAGGAAAGTCTGACATTGGCCGAGCTTCAAAAGCTCTACAAAACTCCATGCGAAATAGATGTCCTTAAAAGAGCCTCTATTTTTGCTTGTCTAACAGGAATGCGTCGAAGTGATATTATAAACCTAACCTGGGGGAATATCAAATCTTATTCAGATGGTGGTAAATATGTGGAATTTTACGCTCAAAAGACAAAGGCGCGAAATATCATCCCTATCAGCGAGGAAGCATACAAACTGATTTCTCAGAACAGAAAAAGTATCAACGGCAAGGTATTTGAGGGGTTCGAGATTATCATGGCACAAAAGCCCTTAAAAGCCTGGCTAAGAAAAGCGGGTATCAAGAAACGCATCACATTCCACTCTTTCCGGCACACATTCGCCTCATTGCAAGTTGAACTTGGAACAGATCTCTATACTGTCATGCAGCTGTTGGCTCATAAAAGTGTGACAACGACACAAATATATGCTTGTCATGCCGACCCGAAAAGGAGAGAAACGGCAACAAGAATCTCATCTAAGGTACTTGGCAAAGAGAAGAAAGCCAAATAATGCTCTATATATTGAGCAAACAAACAATTATTGCAACAAATCCTGCCAGCATGAATGAGCTAAGACAAGAAATATATTAAAAATGCCCAAAATATCGTAGTATAAAGAGATTATCTTTCAGTAATTCAAAAATTCTCCTTAACTTTGCAGTCCGAAAACTCAATTAAATCAGAGTAAGTATGACTAACAAAATTAAGGAGAATATTATAATATTTTGGGGAGGATTGGCAATCTGTCTATATATTGCGAACTCCTTTGAATGGATTGATATAAACCAGTGGCTCCAACAAACCATAAATTATAAATGCACCTTTGAAGAGGTCACAAGAAAGTTCATTCCTATATTATTAACAATTTTAGTCCTGATTGGAATCGCTAAAATCATCATCGTTAGCTTTCAGTTGGGACAACTATCCATACCATCAGCTCGATGTAGCGGAAGGCAGGAGGTAAAACTCCTTCCGTCGTTACCCCTTGATGAGCAGCCTTGCTCAGAGCCACACAAAGATAACTTTACCTCTATAAGAATACCATCGACCAATGAAAGGATGCAGCACATACGCGACAGACATCTGCAAGAGCAGATAGCCTTACGTCAACAAATCTTGAATAGCATTCACGATTATCTTTTCCATATTCTACCACCCTATATGAAGGACGAGGATATTGAATCCCTTTTCCAAAACGTAAATCTATGGCAGTATTCCCAAGAGACTCCCCTATCACCAACCATGACGAACGGAAAACTTTCTACGTTGGACCTGCGGCATCTTGCCTGGAATGTCGGAGAGCGTCTGAAATGGGCTGGTGAAAAACGAGCACTTTTCATCAAGCAGTCTTTCCCAAACGAGTTTAGAGACTCTGACATCTCTTCCATTCGCAGAAACCTCCGACAGCAAGGAGATTGTATCATTAAGATTGATGTTCCAGATAAACACGATTATGAGTTCCACCAATTTGAGGTATAATCTCGCTTATTATGACTTATTCCAAACTTAACTCGGAATGACGAAATACAGCGTTGAATCAGTCTGTTCCTTTGCACTCAAATTACAAATTGTTTGAGATCATGCAAGAAACATTGACATTCAATGACCTCCCAAAGGTCGTTTCCCAGGTTCTTTCCAAAGTGGAGAGACTGGAAAGAGTACTTGAAATCATCAAAGATGAAGTGTGCAAGAAGTCTTCACCATCAGCAGAACACACGCCCATGACCATTGACGAGGCATGTGACTTCCTGAAGATGAAGAAATCCACGATGTATTACCATATTGAGCGCGACAACATTCCTGCCACCAAACGAGGAAAGAACTACATTCTTTTCAAAGACGAGCTTGTTGGCTGGCTGGAGTCTGGTCGTAAATCTCCCGTCGCATTATCGCCGGAAGAAATGAACGCTCAAAAGCTGTCATCCATCAAACGCAAACCGCGTAGGTTCGGAAATTGATGAACCAATGGTATTAGCACGTTCCTCATTCTCATGACTGACCAATGCCATGTGACAGTCATCGGGAGGCTCTGTGATGTATGTACGGGAGAAGGCAAGTCTATTCAGACACACCTTCTCCTTTTCCGTACATATACCACGGAGCCTCTAATCCAATGACATTCAAATGTCAACACAACAAATGTTGCTTTGTCAGTCAGGATGCGTCACGGCAGTACCAATGACAACATCATTTCCTACCCAATCATAAAACAAAAATAATCTTTAGTATAAGAATGCCATTTTTTCTTGTAGCGATGTAGCGAAGCAGTTGAAAACAGCAAATTTATATTGAGCATCAATACTTTATATTTCGCTACAGCTCGTGTATCTCGCTATTTTTCGCTACAAGGTTGACAACTAAAAACAGGAATCGCTACCAAGCGACCCCTGCTCCTGTTTAACTTAAATTGTAGTCGTATGAAAAATGAAAAAATCAGTTTGTATTCCTTGTATTACTCATGTTACTGGCATTACTGATATTGCTCCATTCATAGCATCTTCTTGAATTCGTTGCACTTTGGACACACCCAATACTGCTGCTTCGTCTTCTTGCTATAGACCTGGCACAATGGCACACCACATTGAGGACAAAGCTTTCTCACAGACCCAGAAATGCTTCTTAGTCTTGGGAGAATACTTCCGTGCCAACGTCTTACGACGGCAAACAGGACATTCCTCATGAGGAACTTCCTGATCATCCTTACCAACAACGGCTGCTGAAGCCACATAATGAGACGAGCCTTCAGCAAAGGCGATATTCTCCAGAACCATCTTCTGGGTTTCTTCAAGAAAAACGCCCAACCCCATCTTTCCCTCCGCAATAGCAGATAGATTATATTCCATAACAGCAGTCAAGTCGGGCTTGGTCAACGACTCATGAATGCCATCTATCATGGCTGTGCCAAACGCAGTTGGAACAAGTTCCTTACCCTTTTTCTGAATACAGGGAAGAATATCAGACTTACCAGACTTTGTGGCGAGCAAATCTGCAATGATACTGTCGCGAGTGGCAGGGGTACCAATACCCTTACATTCCTTCAGTTTCTCCTTGTTTGGATTATCTGGACTGACGAAACGCCAGATGTTGGTCATGGCTGCCAGCAACGACCCTTCCGTGAAACGCTTTGGCGGGGTTGTCTTCTTTGTGTCTATAATATATATAGGTATAGGGATTATATCACCTGTAGCCAACGTTGGCACTTCCTTTACCTCATCGTCTTTGTCATCTGACATGGATATGCCTCTCCATCCTGGAGAAACAATCGTCTTTCCGCTGCCGGCAAAGACATATCCTTTGGCTGTCAGTTCATATTTCACTACGTCATACCTGCATGGTGGATAGAACTGAATCAAGTATCTCACGGCTATCATGTCATAGACTTTTCGCTCTCGTTCATCAAGCCCCTTCGGGATAACGCCTGTCGGAATGATGGCATGGTGTGCGCTCACCTTACCATCATTAAAACAGCGGCTCTGAATACTTGCGTCTGCATTTGATGCATCTTCAAGACCATATTCAGCAAGGGCTTTCAGTATGCGCCCAGCGTCGCCATGCTGACTGGTAGGGATATAGTTGCAGTCGGAACGAGGATAGCTCACGAATTTCTTCTCATACAAAGACTGCACCTTGGCAAGCACATCCGATGGCGACATGCCATAGCGTTTATTGGCTTCCACCTGAAGCGTGTCAAGCGAATAAGGCAATGGAGCGCTCTCTGTCTGGCTCTTCCGTTCACTGGAAGTGACACGAGCCGGTTGGTTCTTGACTTCATTCTGAATCTTCTCTACATAGTTACGTTGGATAATGCGCCCCTCGCTATCGAGAGGTGCTTCATCCGAAGGTTTCAAGATTGCCGAGAATGGGATGCCGTTCTTTGAATACTTTCCCGTCAGTTCATAGTACTCCACAGAATGGAAATTTTGAATTTCCTTTTCTCTTTCGACAACAAGGGCAAGTGTCGGTATCTTGACCCTGCCTACTCGCCACACTCCTGCAGCTCCATGTTTCCTGGCACTTACGGTATAAGCCCTCGACAAGTTGATACCAACCAGCCAGTCGGCACGTTCCCTTGCCAGTCCTGCATGATAGAGCGGCCTGTATTTCTCATTAGGTTCTATATGGTCGAATGCCCGCTTCAAGCTGTCGGTGTCCTTTGCATTGATAAGAATACGACGCACCTCTCCCTTATATCCGACATACTCCAAAATCTCGTCAATAAGAAGCTGGCCTTCCCTGTCCGGGTCACCGCCATTGACCACAACATCCGCTTTACCTAAAACACTGCGAATATATTCAAACTGCTCTTTGGTAGATGGTGAAGGACGTTTCTTCCATGTAGATGGGATGACGGGATATGTACTAAAATCAGCATATTCCTTACCATATGCTTCAGGCATGGCTGTCATCATGATATGCCCGTAGGCCCACGTCACAATAACATCCCCCTTCTGGTAACAGTGCTTATGCTTGTACGAGCTGTAATCACTCCATAAATAAGCGGCCATCGCCGTGGCAATGTCTGGCTTTTCTGCTATATAAACAATCATGACTTCTTGCTTTTATAGTGATTGACAATAAATGAAATCATATCAAGTAGCAGCCAGATTAAAGCAAGGATGGCTACAAAGAAAAAAGTGATTATGACCACCCATAGCTTGAACATGGCATGTGGTGAAAGCACTTGCCCTGACAGGAGATTGGCAGCCCCAACTCCTGTAATGATTAACCCTACTATCAAGAGTGAAATGTTGAAGAGATAAAAACCCTTCTTACTGAGACGCAACTTTGTCATATAATAAACGATTAAAGATTTCGCATAATAACACCTACGCCTGGCTGCTTAGAACGTACCATCGTTGGGTACTCTAGCTCCACGTTGAACATGTGAAGAATCCTGTAGATATTACTTTTCCCATGATACCCCGTGCGAGACATGATTTCCTTTATACTATAACCGGCATTATACATATTGATGACCATCCTGTACTTTTTCAGTTTCTTCTCATGGAACTTATCAGACAACAGTTCGGCCTGGAAATCATCAAAAGCAGCCTGCCCTTTTGTAACTGTCATGCTCGCAATGACATTAAGCGTGTTCTGGGTACTCACTTTCGGAAAAAATACATCAGAGGTGTCTAATGAATCTTTCAGGGATATTATTCTGATATTCTTACTGGCGCACAGCTTCAGGAAGAACATCATTTCGTTGAAATTGCAGAAAGCATTATCAAACGAAACCAGAACAGCCGTGTCATTGCTATTCAAACTGCTAATGAACAATTTCCAATTCTGACGTTGCCCATTGCCTTTCTCGTCATAGTAAATGAAAGAGCAAGGCATTTGTTTCATAGATAAAACAAACGCTTCTAATTGCTCAATATAATAAGCAGTATTTACATAGCCTATATACTCCATATTGCTCCGATATTCATTAAATGAACACCGCAAAGGTAATACAATTATTTTTATTAAATCCTTTATTTAGTGAATTTAACGCAGTTTTGACTAAATTGAGATGCAATTTGGTTCTATTTGGTTCTACTTCTCAGAAAAACGATACCAACAATTAAAATAATGAGCATACAAAACAAGATTTTGAGGAAAATGTTGTAATTTTGCACCCCAAAAGAAATAAAGAGATTTTATGAAGAAAAGAATACAAACATTGAAGTTGCAAATAACACATTGCATCTTGTCACATGAAATTGAGGCAAAGAGCATGCTTCATCACACTCTTCTGCCATTATTTATCGTGTGGATTGTTTTGCCAACATGTATGTCATGTTCAGATGATGACACCCTTGACTTTCAGTCTTCTGAGGATGCATTAAAGGTCTATCAGACTTATTTAGGTAGTTTGAAGGACATGAAGACATCCAACACGGCTATTTTCTGCAAAGAAGCTAACAAGTGGAGGGCAACCTCCGATACTGTCTTTCATTATCTTATGCGGGATTCTGTCTTTCTGAAAGATAATAATTGTGCAGAAAGATTCACAGCAATCCATGACTCAATTCGATTTGAGTTTCTACGCCTTACAGAAACATGGCGTTATTCCTATGAGGATGTGTTGAAGATTAAAGAACAGACATCAGTGTTCCATGATGACAAGGAACTTCAAGGAGCAGTCAACGAGGCACAACCCTTTTTCCTGAAACTGGATAGTATTCCGCTGTTAGAGAGTGACAAGGCAAGCATTCTTAGCAATTACAGGAAACTGCTTAAAGACACAAAACTGAAAGGAATCAACACGAAAAATGATATGCTTGACTTTATCGGCAAGGAGGACATTATGTTTCGATCATTCTTAGCCCATCTATACGATATGGACAAGGAACCTCTGGCCGATATTACACAGGAAACGGAAAGTATTTGCCGGAATATATTCATTGCCGCAAAAGAAGGTAAGATTAAAGCCCGTGATGCTATGGTATATATGTCGATGAGGACAGTACGAAGATTGCTACAGAACTCTACGGCTTGCATCTCGGACATTAACCACCAACAGATGAAAAGTAAGGCACAAGGGAACGCCTATCTATGGATGATCATTCAGCCTTTTATTAGCATTGACCAGTTTTCAATCGCTACACTTACCCCCCAAGAACGCAGCCAGTTCAACTACGTCATATCACAACTGCCAAAGTCAACAAAATTTGCAAAGACATTTGACATTGACCAACGTGCATTGAACTACTTGCTTCCTCAGCAATTACTGAAAATGTATGTACTCACTTTATAATTTATACTACTATGATTAAAGAAGAAATATCCAAGTTCATGGCATTGGTACCGTTAATGCTTCCCAAATTGATTAGGAATAATGGCCCAGACGAAACGGACATCACAGATGATTCCGGCATTCTGTTCTTCTCGCTGGAAGAACGATTACCTATCAGCATCGTAATGGATGAAATAGACGATGGGATGGAACTGAAGCTGCTGTATCACGGCACAAGCAAGGATAATCCAAGGATCCATCACTGTTGTTTCTTTGCGAGTTCCAAAGCATCAAACTCCATGTTTAAATTCAACATAGTATCAGATGAGCGTGAATTTGTAGATGGCCTGAACGTGACATTGTACGATTCGCTTGATACGATGGAAAGCGAACTCGAATCCGACCTGAAATCCCATGCCGTTAGTTTCGACTTTATCCAGGCAATGGAGGTCTCTGAACTATTGGCTTTGTTTTGCACCCTATAATGAGAGCCGAACTGTTATATAAGATAGCCGACATCATCAACTCCAACAGCACGAAATACCGTGCCGTTATACCACGAGTGAGGAGGCAGTATATGACTCAGCAAGGTGACAAACTTGTAAAGTCAACCTGCCTCGTTCTCAATATCATGGTGACAAACCGACCAAAGAACCACATCAATCGCAGTATATGGAATATCTATGAAAACGACATCGACAGGATTATCAAAAAGATTGCTCGAAGAGACATGGATTTTGCACAGCGGATTGACAAGTGTGAGCCGACACTGTTTGACATCGAAGTTATAGTTCGCAGGGCATCTTTCCAAGCCCTGAAGCTGAAACTTGTCAAAACAGCCTACGACATCTATCTGGAGAACGGTTAGGTGATATTATACATATTACTCATATTATCATTATACAATGACAGCAAAAGTAGTATTCTTCATATTTCCCGTATTACTGGTATTACTTCCTGTTCTTATCTATAACAGGTACAGTCCTCTCGTGGTCAGAATCTGTCTGCATATGATAACCGATCCGGAATCAAAGAGAGTACCGGCAAACATTCTTGTCGTACTCCTCGTCTTTTATATTACAATACACTATGCCGTATATCCAAAAGATTGGGGAATAATTCCGCCAATCGCCATAATCATATTCCTGTCGTTCACCAAGAACTGCATAAAGACACTTTTGACAATACGTAGAAAGCATTATCTACGGTGGTGCATAACGTTGGTTTGTCTTATCATTCCCTTTATCCCCCATCTATTATCTTTGGCCATAACGCTGGCTTTCATTCTGGAATTCTCATACTTCTATCCTTCTGATGGTATGGAGAAGTTTTATGACGATCATGCCAATGAAGCGGATGTAGATAAGAAATTCATCGATGCTTATTTCAAATAAAATTTGTAATGACATTCATGTGTAAAACTCAAATACGATTCATCCAATGAAAGAGAATACAAATAGAACCAACCTGTCCTTGAAACTTGACAGCGGACTGGTTTCTTTCCTGAAGACTCAGGAGAATCATAAGTTTTCACGTTATGATGCCTTTGTCTGGTTAGTGGAACACATCCTGGATTCGGATGTGGAAGATTGCGGCAAACCTTCTTCGGCATATCAAGAATATTTAGTCAGATATACCGAACTGGCCAAGACATGGCACTGGAGCAGACCGACAGTTCAGAAATTTATTGAAGGGCTTGAAGCCATGTCTGTCATCATCAAGAAAAAACATGTCAATGCTTTTGCGCTGTCTCTTACAGACGAAAGCACGATGATAGCTGGCAGCCATACGGATTTTACCACCACCCACCCCACTACAGAACCGATGCTTGCATCGCAACATTCGCAGCCCTAAAACTCTAAGCCTAATTAGAGTTAACTTCCGTTAACACATTAGGCTGCCTCTCCAAAGGAGTTCCTACGGGGAGCAAGCTCAGGCAGATTATTATAAAAACATCAGTCATATGGGAGAAAGAAAGCAGGTGATGGACATGCGCTCGAATACAGACGGCATCAGCAATGCTGAGAGCAACGAACAGCAGCGTAAATGGACGAATAATCTTTGGGACAAGAAAGCCAAGGACAGCTTGGCAAACTATGACCCTTCAAGGGCTCACTTGAACTTTGAAGTGACAAAAGGCGGCAAGGTGCAGCCTATTGACACTTCAAAATCCATCCAACAAAAGATGAATGAAAACTTGTCGGCTCGTGGTATCAAAAATCCAAACGCCAGAAAGGATGTAAGGAGGAAACAACGTATTCTTGCTCAGATGATTTTCGGAGGAAGCCGAGACCGCATGTTGGAGATAGCCTTCGGAAACCAGGAGGTTGATTTCACAAAAGGAGCAGACAACTCGCACCTGACAAGAAGTAATGACATTGAAAAATGGGCTGTTGAGGTATATAACTTTGTCGCAAAGCGTTTTGGTGAAGATAACATAGTCAGCTTCTATGTACATCTGGACGAAACTAACCCACATTGTCATTGTACAGTCATCCCTGTAGATGAAGAGAAAAATAAAATCTCCTGGACTAGCGTATTTGGCAAGAACCCTGCAGAGGAAAGCGCATCACTAAGAGAACGGCACGATGCCCTATATGAAGAAGTGAACAAGCATTGGGGCTTGGAACGTGGCAGCAATATGGCTGAAACTGGTGCAAAACATCGTTCAACAGAGGAATACAAACGTGATCTGGTCAGGGAGGTTCAGTCATTGGAGTATACGAAAGAAGGACTTGAAAGACAAATACACCGCATGGAAATCAAGGTGAAAAGTCTCTCAACAATGATTGCAAACTTACAGGCTCGAAAAGAAAAAGTCAATGAGGAAATAGAACTAATCGCACGTCAATTCGGGCAGGAAGGACAAGACAACGAACAACTCGCCAAGAAGATGCAAGAGCTGAGAAAGGAACTGATGGACATCAACCAGAAAATCGCAGAAAGACAACGCACTGTTGACGAGACAAACAACGAGATTGCCTTGACTAAGCAGCGACTGACGGCCTTACAGTCAGAACATCGACGCGCTGAAGAGAGCTGGGGCGACGACATAGATAAGGAGGCTGCATACCTTAAAGCAAATATGAACATCACCTACCAAAAGATGCTGATGGAAACAATAGAGCCTCTGAAGCCTACACTCAGTGAAAAGCAAAAGGAAATCCTTCAGGAGTCCGGTTTCGTTGAGTTGACAGAAAACTCGAAGGATGTCATCAACTGTGCCCTGCTACTTGCCTTGCGATATGTCAAAGCCGCTACGGATTATGCCGTGTCTCATGGTGGCGGAGGTGGTGGAAATCTGACTGGCTGGGGACGCGACAAGGACGATGATGACGAAAGATGGTGGATGAAATGTATTGCTCAGTCGGCAGCCATGATGAAACCATCGGGAAGAAAAATCAAACGAGGGCGATAATATCGGTAATACAAGTAATATGAATAATATCAGTAACATTAGTAATAACAAAACAAGTAAACAATGAAAAAAGTAATGATGATCTCAATGCTTGCACTCTCAATGACTGTAAGCGCAAAAGGATGGCCTGTTGACACACTTCACCAGGCTTCAGTTGACAACCCGTTTTTACAACGTCTGGCACCGACGCTGACAACCGACTATGTCCAAGTCGGCAAGATTAGCCAGCACTGGTTCTTCGGAATCCAAGGTGGCGCATCTGCATTCATCGGCAAACCACTGGGATGTGGTGACTTCTTCGACAGGACTACACCTTCATTCAATGCCTACCTTGGCAAGTGGTTCACACCAAATGTTTGGGCAAGGGTGGCCTTTCAGGGATTGAAGTACAAGAACAGCGACTTGGCAAAAATGAGTTATCAGCTGGCACATGCGGATCTTATGTATAATATCGCCAACCTGTTCCGTCGTCCCTCAGAGAGTATGCCAAAATGGGATTTTGCCCCATACATCGGAGCTGGCCTGGCTCACGGTTCTAACGTGATGTCACCAGATGGCAGCAAGCTGCGAAACTTGCAGTTTGCGCTAACCTATGGAATCCATTCACGTTACCATGTCAGCCAAAGGTTCTTCCTATCTGGAGAACTTGGAGGATTTTCCACGTTCCGTGATTTCGATGGGAACGGTGACCGGGGCAAGTTGGGAGACAACATGCTCTCCCTTTCGTTGGGTATCGGTGTGAACTTAGGAAACCCAAAATGGAAACATGCCATCGACGCTGTGCCATACATTAATCAGAATGACTATCTTATTTCATACAGCAGACAACTGGAACAAGACAATCAGATGCTCCGCAATCAACATAACATCGACCAAAAGACGCTTGATGAGCTGAAGAAGATACTGGAAATAGAGGGCCTTTTGGATAAATATGGTTACTTGTTTGATGACCGTGGCAATGGGAAAAACAACTACAGAGGATTACTATCACTTCGTTCACGCTTGAAAAGCATGAACTCCTTTTCCATACCCCAGGCTTTGGAAACACAGCCTAATATTCTGAACATCCCTATCTACTTCTTCTTCCAATTAGGCAAAGCGGAATTAACGGATGAATCCCAGCTTATCAATCTCGATGAACTTGCAAAAGTTGCTATTGAGCATAACCTGAAGGTACACATCGCTGGAGCTGCTGACAGTGCAACTGGCTCAGAAAACGGCAATTCTTCACTAAGCAAGGAACGAACAAGGTTCATCGCCAAAGAACTGAAGAAACGAGGCGTACCGACAGACAGGATGAAAGGCATTTCTCTTGGCGGTATAAGCGACTTCACAAATCCCAAAGATAACAGATACAGTAAGGTTTCACTCTACCTGGAGATTGATGAGGAAAAACTAAATGACTGACGATAATTCTATGACGGACTATAGGGTAATCATAGCTGGCAGCCGCTCCTTCAATGACTATGCTCTGTTGAGGGAGCACTGCCTTTCCATCTTACAGGAAAAGATGAAGACACACAGGGTCATCATCGTTTCCGGCCATGCCCGTGGCGCAGATTCTCTTGGGGAAAGATTTGCGAATGAGTTCAGGCTTCCCTTTGAACTGCATCCCGCCAAATGGAGGTTACTTGGCAAGGCTGCAGGTATGGTAAGGAATGCAGAGATGGCAAAGTGTTCCGACGCGCTAATTGCATTTTGGGACGGAAAGAGCCGTGGCACGGGGCATATGATAAAATTTGCCAGGCGCAATGGGCTGGATATATCCATCCTTGATTATACACGAATCAAGGCAGGCAATATAACCATAGCATCCCCCTTACCATCGAAGCCTGTCGTACAGTCGTTGGATGACATAAAGCAGAAGATGAGCAATACATCATTCAAACGATAACAATATATTTACGAGTAATATGGATAATATGAGTAACATCAAGAATACAACTGATCTTTTACTACGGAAGATACAAACAGTTTCCATCGATGGCCGTAGTATAACAGGTCTGTCGTCAGGCATTGAAGAGCTGGACAAAATAACGCATGGCTTTCAAGAGGGGGACTTGATTACCGTTGCCGGACGACCGGCAATAGGAAAATCCTCACTTGCACTGTCTATGGTAAAAAGAATAGCCATCGACCGCCGAATGCCTGTCATATACATATCACCCAGCATGACTGGAGAAAAGATTGTCCAGCGCCTTCTCTCGATTGTTTGTAAGATTCCACTTGAACACATCGTCAGCGGAATGCTTTCGGTGGAAGAATGGGAAAACCTTGAACGAGGCTCAGCAGCACTTCGGGACTCTCCTATATATATCTTTGACACACCAGGCATCAACATAGACAAACTGGAAGAACAAGTACACATGTTCTGTAAGCAAAATAAGGCGAAAGCCGTTTTTATTGATTATCTGCAACTCATCCAATCAAAGGGTAATCCAAACTGGACCAGGAACGATGAAGTCACGGATGTTGTCTGCCGTCTTAAATCTCTGGCCATGACACTGAATGTGCCTTTCATCATTCTCTCTCAGACAAACAGGCCCGAGCACAAAGAGGCTACTGATTCCATCTACACTCCCAAACTCTCAGACCTACGCGATTCTGGAACAATAGAAGATGTGTCGGATATGGTCATGTTTATACATCGTCCCGAATATTATCAAGTCTATCAGGATGAATATGGAAACGACCTGCGTGATATAACAGAACTCTACATTGAGAAGAATCTCACTGGACATCGGAATAGAATAAGACTGAAAAGCAATTATGATATTGCTTCTTTTGAGTCTGTCCAAACACAAAACCTTTCTTTCGATACTGGTCATGTATCGCCGTTCGGCATATTCTGATTGTAGCTTTATTGCAGAGTATAGCTGTCGTTAAGATGACTGGGCTTTCGACACAATTATTACAAAAGCATGACCATTAGAGGCCATGCTTTTTGTCATCTATGCACATAAGAGCGTGATATAGAGGTGTCCTGTACGTGGTTTGTCATTTTCTCTTCTGTTCCAGAAACGTCCTTTGCCATCGCTGAAACTGTGGACTGCTCCTGACATGCAACTGAAAATCTTTCGACGACTTGCGGAGTTCGTTTCTTTGCGCTGGCGTTAACCACTCTGCTGAGCTTGGCTGCTTCGCTGATGGTGAGACAGCCGATTTCTGATGCGATTCCATATTTTCTTAAATCTTGATCTGTGATACCTGCTTCTCTCAGTTTGTTCTTGTAGTCGTTATCAATCCTGATGTCTGTAAGCTTACCGAAACTTCCGTGTCCGAAAGTCGTTATCATCACCACATTGCCACCTTTGCTAGAAATGTAGTCTCGCATATCCCTGAGTTCTGCACCAGAGGTAATGAAATCATCCAGGATGATGTAACTGGCACCCTTTGTGACATTCCCTTCAAATCGCATCCTACGGCTAAGACGCGCAACGTCAGAAGCATCTGTATGAGAGACATTAGTTATTGCAATAATGTCATCCTCTACCGTCATACCTGCAGCTGAGAATTTTGCTGCAAATGCAGCTGGTATCATATTGATGCCAGTCCCATTTTGACGATGGATATATGCGACGTGGGCTTCAGGGAAACGAGTGGCGACATCAATCACTTTTTCGTCCTTAACGAGATCATCAACGAGCCTGATGGCAGCATCGAAATCACCTTGCTTGGCTGCAAGGAAGTCCGGGTGATGCCTTGCCACACTGGAAGATGTATGGTTAACGACAGCAGGAAAGCTATCCCCCCATGCCTTTCCTTGTGGCATGGAGTCCTTTTGCTGAAGCATGTAAAGGGCTGTTCCCATATCCACACTGACAGGTGTCTTTCCGAGATACATCTCTGCATCATCGGCATGGAACGTGAACAGCACCTCCATATGATTATCCTTGACCGTGATACCGTCAACGGTGAAATCGAGGCGGGTCAACCCCGCGTGCTGCCAGCTGTTCCTGCTGCTCTGACTTCACATCTTCTTGTTTAGGCTTTTCCGCTTCCGTAGTCGCCTGTCCGCTTGGCTTAGATGCCTGATGAGTCGGAGCATAGGTTTTGTTCTGTTCACGGATGTCGGAAAAGTCGGCATTAACGCCATCACGCTCAATCCGCATATTAACCGCATCGACACGCTGGCCTATGAATGATGCAGAACGCTTTACATCCAAAAGAGTTGTCTTTATATACGAGGGGTCTTCTTTTAGATTCGAGAGCCATCCTTTCAGATAGGCTGCACTGTCTGACTTTACATGCTTCGTCATCCCGTACTGCGATGACACCAAGGCAGCTGTAAGTTCAGCCACAAGTTCCTCACGGGCATATTCTGCACTGCCGAAACTTTGTCCTGGCTTCAGACGGTTGAGACGGCTCTCCGAACCTGTACTGTGACTCATCTCATGCAAAAGATTGGAATAAAACGATTCTCCATCTATGAACTGTTGCTTCTCAGGAACAACAATCATGTCTTTGCTGATGCTGTAATAGGCATTGTCACCATGAGTTGGTTTGATAGGACAAACCCACAAGTCCTTCTCTATCATTGCATCAATAGCCGGGAAACTCTCCATCTCCTTATCAGATGTTTCCCGTACACCTTTTGACTCATTGAGGAACTTTTCGTACATTTCGGGACGCGCCTCCCTCATGTTCGTCTGGTCAAGGTTGAAGACATTGTAAACCTGAAGCTTTGGATAAACATTGTATTTCGCACGTTCCTCCTCACTCATCTGCTTATAATCCTCGTATTTAATACGCTCTTTAGTCTCTGCATTGACCACCGTGAAGGTCGTCAACATGACAGGCGTACTCTTCTCGCCTTTGTTGACCGATACCATCGGAAGCTTTTCACCTTTCTCGTCAAGTGCTGGTGTACGTCCACCTTCCTTGTCCTTGACATAGTTCAGTCCCATGATACGGTCAAAAGTAGCATAACGGGATGTCTGCCATCCGTTCTTTTCCTGCATGAGCATCAAAATGATGCTGTTCATGCCATTATACTGACGGCCACTGAGGTTGCGAGGCAATTGGGCTGCCTGAGGGGAGAACCAGGGCTTTTTCCAGTCACCTTGCAGATTGGTAATCTTCTCAATCATCAGCTCGGCGAACTTGTCCATTGCCTTGTCCTCAGCACTTCTCCCATCAGCATTTGTGGTATAGTTCTTCTTAGCCATAGTTTCAATATTACTTGTTCTGGTATTCTTCTTTGATGAATTCCTTCATGTCACTAACACGGCAGGACAGCCGAACTTGTTTGTCATACGAAGCAAGCTGTAGTTCACCGTCAATGCTCACCCTGCACCTGGGCTGCATCCATTCCGGCTTGATGGTCTCAATACCAGCACCCTTTTCAGGAAAACGAAGGAAGCGAACCCACGTGCTGACAAAATTATCACCTACCTTCTCAGATGAGTATGCCGAAAACAGAAGATATGGATTGCCATTGCGGTCACTCTTTTCCTCATAGATATTATCGTTCTTCAGACGACCTCTAAAATGAAGTTCACCTGTGATGCCATCTTCGTCTGGCACATTTTTGACTGAAACCTTGTTTGCCGTAAGATAGAAGGCCAGGTCTTCCCCTTTTTTCCTAATGTCGAGTGTTCCCTGCACCGTGACCCTCTGCTTCTCTGCGAGAAGGGAAAGGTCACTTTTCTTTCCTCCCTGGAAAGTTACGAGAACATCCAGATCTCTTCCTTTGCTTTTGGCATCCGGGAGTTTTACGTTCACTACAAAAGACAAATAAGGCTTTTCGTTTTTGTCTGTTCGTGTGGTGGCACTTCTCTTGATAGTGCCAGTCATGTTAACATCTGCTCTAATCATTGTACTAATGCTTTTAATGAATAATTATTTCCTTTGTAAATTCTGTTCCTGGGACTGCTGCTGTGTAACGATCTGCTCGTAGTTCTGCGACGCTTGTTGGGAGAAAGTAATGGCACTGACCATAGCACCAATGCGTTGACGTTTTGTGGCATCATCCACGTCACTTCCAAGCACCTGTGACAAACGTGACTGTTCTGCGGAAGTCAGTTCATGGACATACTGTTTCTTGCCGTCATCAGTAGTGAGGACGGCAGTACCGCTGTCCTTAATGGTCAACATAGCGGATTTCAGATTAGGCGTAAATCCGCTGATATCGATCCTCCGGTTGACCAAGGCATCCGTTACAGTTTCCATTTTCTCTTCTTTGCTTTTGTTCTCCATCTGCATACTCAGAAGAAGCATCGTCATGAACATTTTCATAATGGAATCCAAAAGGCCACCACCCTCACCTTGTCCGCTAAGAGCCAAAGCTGAATCATCGGAAGACATCAGCATGGTCAGCCAGTCATTGGGAGTGACCTGCTGCTGTTGCGTAGCAGGTGGCGGAGTCAGTGTTCCACCTGCCTGGTATTGTGCCAACAAATCTTTGCCATTATACTGAGCCTGTTTCTGAAGATTCCCTTTCTGGTTGATTTCTGCAAGGTAGGCAGCAGGATTGACCCATTGCTGCTTTCCTTCAGAGGAGATATTGATGACACCAAAATGCAGATGTTCACCTGTCGTGCGAGAGCCTGTGTTTCCTGACACGCCCAGTTTCTGCCCGGCCTGTACGGTATCGCCTTTTTTGACATCAATTTGAGAAAGGTGCATATACTGCACTTGTGTCTTGCTACCATCTGGACGAGCATATTCCACAGTTACCGTCTTGCCACCACCTGTATTGGTGTTATGGTTGACGACCACTACTGTTCCGTTGTTTTCCGTTGCAAGGACTGCATCACCATTGGTTTTGATATCGATTCCATGATGAACTTGTGTCCTGCTTCGATCCATCGGGTCTTTTCGTGGTCCATAAGGAGAAGTTATGAGCATAAAGGAGTCTCGCTTAACTGGCATACTGTATTCACCTTGCGGCAAATCCATTCCTGTTGACTTCAGCTCGCTATTACTGGATGGACTGGTAGATGCACCTGCCTTCAATGGATTGGAGGCAGTGCCGAATTGCCGTCCTTCCCTCTTCATCTGCTCCATAACCATCTGGTCATACTTCTGGAGGTTACTGCCCTCGATAACACCAACGATGGTCGAGACATAATTGGAGGCTGTGGCATAGCCGCCCTTTTTAATGCCAGCTGCCCATCCCCTGTAATCATCAGGAGATAAGTTCCCGACATATTTTTGGTAACGTGAAGCCATGAGGACTTTGGAATGGTCCTCATAGCTTTGTCCCACATTGTCATACTTCTTGAACTTCTCGTTTGGCTTATCATCATTTGCAAGGACGTATGCACCGTTGAACTCGCCCTTCACGCCAAAATGATTATTGGCTGTCCGGGCAAGGGTGCTCTTGCCGTTAGCAGACTCAATGATGCCTTGCGCAAGGGTCACAGAAGCAGGTATGCCATACCTGCGCATTTGTTCCATGGCATACTCCGCATACTGGTCAATGTATTGCTGTCTTGAATTGTTTGCCATAATGTTTCATTATCTGTGAACGCCTCGATGCTGTTCCTCCTCCTGTTTTTTAGCAGGAGCAACAACTTCTTTCACTTCTTGCTTGTTTTCCTGAGAAGATCCTTCAGAGTTTCTTTTTGCCGTGGCACGGGGATTCTCCAACTGGTCACAGATGGCCACTCGCTCACCGGCACGGATAAGCTTTGGCAAATAGGTATCAAGAGCATGATAAGGGAATCCTGCCAGCTCCACAGGTTTGCCATCCGGCCCTTTTGTCTTGCTGCTTTTAGTAAGGGTAATGCCAAGAACCTGGGATGCTTTTCTTGCATCCTGTTGATAGGTCTCATAGAAATCACCGACACGGAACAGCAAAAGAGCATCTGGATGTTTGCTCTTCAGATCCAGGAATTGTTTCATCATGGGCGAAAGGGCAACGGCAGCTACAGCCTTGGTTTCTGCTTTGGTCGCTTCCTCCTTAGCTTTCTCTTCCTGTCGTTCTTTCTCTTTCTGCTCAGGCGAATTACGGCGTTTCTCTTCTTGCTGATTGTTCCTACGTTCCTGCTCCTCATGAAGTTTTGTGCCATCAACTTCTGGAGCAACCCTTTCTTTCGTTTCTTCGAGCTTTCTGGCAAGGACATCAGAATAAAGGGCTGCTGCCAAATGCTTTTTGTAGTCCTGTTTGTCATCTGCCAGCCACAAGCGTTGCCACTGTTCCTGATTGACATATCGAGGTTTCTGCTTCTCATCGCCGATTGTGGCGACAAGGAGAATCTTTGAATCTTTTGTCTTGAAAGCATTGACCTTGGAGATAAGGTCTAACGCCTCCTGACTGGCATCACTCTTGAAGATGTTGACTGGAGGAACCTGGTTCTTACTGAACAAGGAATAGTATTTCTGAGCCATCTGTGTACGGAACTCCTGCACATGGGCATCGTCATGGTCGTTCTTGATGACATCGAAATAAAGGCTGACATCTTCCTTGGATGGATGAACAGAAAGAACGGGCATGTTTTCAGCCTTCATGGCCAGCGTCCACTTGCCTTCGTCGTCTTTGAGCATGGTAACAGCTGAGAATTGTTCCGGCACATGTGCAATCGGGAACTGTGCTGCCCACTGCTGCTGACGTTCATTAGAAGGCTTCTCAATGAGCTGTATCTTCTCGCCATTCTCCGCTTTCTTCATCATGCCGACGGTACGGTTAACTTCATGGAGGACATCCTCGGCAAGCTGAGGATCTGCCTTCATCTGCTCAATGATAGCAGGAAGTGACTTCATGGTTTCAGGACGCAACTTAGCAGGCATACCAAAATCCAACATCTTGACAGCAGATGCAAGTTCTTCAACAAGGGTTTCTTTTTGACTTGCACCGCTGTCACGGTTGAGCCGTCCGCTGACTCCAGTAGCATGGGCAACCTGACGCGCCACCTCCTGCACATAGTCAGCGTATGAAGGGAAGCCTTTCTGGGCAGGGATATATACGGTATCACGCTGACCATCATAATGGGCTATGCCTGTAGCATCCTTACGGATGGGCACAAGGTTGTCGCGCATGTTCAGGATGAACTGGTTTACGCTGATACGCTTGGCCTTATCATCCTTGTCCATATAAGAGGCATCCTGGGCATCGGCAGTTCCTCCATATAGTTGAACCTGCTTTTCATAGTCCTCCTTATGGACGTTGGGCATCGTCGTCTGGTCTATGTTAAACAAGACATAGACATCCTCCCTCGGATTCGGCTTGTAACGAGCTTGGTCAGACTCTGGAAGTGCCTTGAAAGCCTCACGGGTAATTTTGTCTTCAGGATTATCCTTGTTGACATATTCACTGTTGTTTGTCCATAAGAACGGAACTCCCTTTTCGCCCTTTCGGACGGCTTCGCCACGGTTCTTTGTGTCATTGAACAGCACATAGCTGTTCGTCTTAAAACCGCCAATATCGCTGTGAATGGCCATAATGAGCGCATTTACAGGATTAACACGAAGTCCTTTGTCAAAGAACCGTGGAGCTTGCTTCTTGGTGCCATTCAAAAGGACACCGTTTTGCTGGCTGGCACGTTCGAGTGCCGTCACTAAAAACGCCGCTTGGCGTTCTGCGCCAGTCTTTTTCTGAATTGTTTCTTCTGCCATAATAATCGTATCATTTAATGGTTAGTAATTAATTATATACTTGTCTCTATCGAATTCCCTTGACTTGTTCACGCTCCTGGTTCTGCTCATAATGCCTTGCCACTTCCTGCGATGGCTGTTCAGTAATCTGTATTCGTTGCATCTGATCAGTCTTGGCAAGGATGTGATTCGCAAGGGTGTTCAACGGAATGGCTCCGGACTGATAGGCATCTGCCAATGTCGGAGGCATAGTGACTATACGGGGAACATGGTCTATATCGACAATGAGCACATTGCCCTCGACATGGGGATTGCTGATTCTTGGATTCAGTTCCTCATTTGGATATTGCTTATATCGCACTGGCTGAGTGAGTCCATTTTCCTGCCTGTATTCGGCCAAAGACTCCTGACCGACCTTATTAATGAGGTTGGCACCACCATATAGCATCATAGGGATCTTCAGCAATGGGTTCTTGATAAATGAACCGCCAATCAAAGCCGCCAACGGCATCATCGTACTTTTGTTCAGGCCGATGGATTTGGTACGTCCCGTAAAGACACCCAACAGCATATCCGGCAGATTGGCAAGAGTGACTCCAAGATACCTGAACGTATCACCTGCCCCTGAGAGGCCAATGGCATCCAGAAGGTTGTTCCACCCTCCGAATTTGCCCAGAATATTATCATTGGGGGCAGAGCTTGTATCAGCTGTATTACTTTGAACGGCCTCTGTGTTATGGGAAGACTGCTCTTCCGGAACGCTCTGAGTCACCTTTGGTGATGCTATACTCGTCTCTTCGGCTTCTGTTATGACTGAGGCTTTAGCTTGTTCTTCCTTACGGGCTTCTTTTCGAGAGACCTGCTCCTTTTTCAGTGCCTTTACATAGGCTTCATATTGCATGGCACGTAAAGTTGCATCAGTAACGGACATGTCATTTCCATCACCATGGGACTTAACAGTTCTGGAACCATTGTTGACAGCTGTATTGACTTTCTTACGATAGATATCCGCATTGGATTGTGCCCATTGTACTGCAACGCCCAGTTGCTTGTCGGTTGCGTCCGCTATGCGTTCAAATCCCATCTGGGTGAGCATCCATCGTGGAATTGTGACCTTCTTCTTATTTGCTGCTGCCACCTCTTTTCTGGCAATATCTTTTTGCTTTTCAAGATATTTTGATTCTTGCCCTGGGGCAATACGTGAACCACTCTCCACACCGAGATCTAATATGGTCTGTCCTATGAAACCACCAAAACCGCCTGTACTTGCTGCATTGGCAGCCCAAGAAAGGATATTACCTGTAATCTCTGAAGCCAATGATGGATTGTATTGTCGTTCTGCTTCTTTATTGATGTGGTCTTGTAAAGAAGATGTCCTGGCACGTTGGGGAAGATAGAAGATGGTGCCTTCTGCTGCCTTGCGAAGAATATATTCAACTGTAGATTTGGGCATCTGCTGATGGATAAGATGGTCTATCATCTTTTTCTCCAGTACAGCATCAACAGCAATGCCTTTTTTCTTCAGTTCAGCCTTTACCATGTCAATATAGTCTTCCACCGTTTTGGTGTTCCACTCTCCTGTGTAAAGGATGGTACTGTTATAGGCATCCAACGAAGCCATGCCGCCATCAGGACCTGCAGCACCAGCCATCATAGCACCCCATGACCTGCTGTGGCGTTCATACTCGTCAGCCTGTTTGCGCTGAAGGTCATCACGGACTTTGTCCATGATGGGAACGACTGTGGAAGTAAATATGTCTTTATTATCTGCCATAATAGCTATACTACTGTCTGTTGATATTGGTTAATGACTTGCTCCCTGGTCTGTGCGAGTGCCGCATGAAGAACTTCCATCTGCTTGGGAAAGAACTCTTCCAGCCACTCATCCTTTTGGATGTCATCGTGGATGAATTTGATGGCCAGTGCCCTGCTAATCTCTATGGCCCGTTCTCCTTTCTTACGTCCGTTGAACCAGGCTTTCGTCCACCATACGATGCCGTCCCTGTCGGGATAGACACTGACTGTCCTTTGAATATCGAAGCTCTGGATGTCAATCTCAAAGTCAGCCAAAGGGTCTAAGACACCCTGACTCTCTACAGCCCTGTCAGCAGCTTTTTTTTTTCGATTTCACTCATGGAAGACAGGAACACGCTGTGCATCAAGGCAAGGTAATTTAGGAAGTCCGTAATCAGAATGGTCTGCACTCTCTCGATGATAGAAAAACTGCGATGACCAAGGCCAAGGGGATTGAGCATGGAAGGAGTATGCTCATAGTATGCTCCATTCCTTGCACCCTTTGCAATGACATTACGCAAGCCCTGCTCCGTCTGGGTTGGAACATGATAGTTTCCGCTAAGCAGGTCGGTCATATAACTGCCGAAGTAACGCATCATAAGCTGGTCTATCTCTGTCTGTTGAGCGTCATAAGGAGTATGAACATCAAAATCCAAGGTGGCAATCTCAGGATTAGTCCCGGACATATCCTTCTGGCTGTTCACAATAAGATTGTCCCTAATCATGGTCAGGAACTCCAGTGGGTCTGTCTCTTCACCGTTGAAATGCACCTCTACATGCAGGAGCCCGTCACATCGAGCCACGTTATCACCAGCCTTGACATTCTTACCGAAATTGCAGACTGCTTCGCTGATATGACTGTAGATAACATCATAGCAGCTTCGCTTACCATCCGCATAGTTGGGATAATTGACCGTCAGGCTAAACCCATTCTGAGTATCACTGGATATGCCAGATACGACACCCGTAGCCAAGGCTTTCAGCCAAGTACCACGACGTACCCTGAAATCCATACCATGAGAGAAACTTTCTTCTCCAGTCTTCTCATTAACATGTTTGCCATAGTTTCTGGCCACTTCAATGGGTGTATTCTCGTCTGCCTCAAAAGGCATGGCATAGCCACTTGGAGAATAGAGATTCATTGTATGCTGTATATTCATAATGTTGAAAATGAACTTTTAGTCGGTAACAATCAGGACTGGTCTTCTTGGGGGAAGAATACGACGGTCATAAATGGGGTCAGGCCGCCAACGAGGATCACTCAGGTCTGGGATGTCGATGATAAGACGACCATAGTCATCACCTCCGACAAAGCGATGGAAGCCACCAGAAACGTTTCCTCCGTCTGCCAACGTACTACCTGCAAGCCCTTCCTGATAATCAAAGAACTTGGGCAATGCGATAGTCATACAAAGCATGGTGACGCAACCACCACCCCACATCAGAAGACGCTTTCGAATGTTCTGTTCGTTGTTGGCAATAGCATAGTAGATGACAAACGCCCCTACAATACCGATGATACAGGACAGGACATAGCCAAATGCCTGAACATAAGATGTATAACTGAAAACGGCATCCCCAGCCGTTGAGATTCCATCTGTGATAGCATCCGCATAGATAGGGCTTGCCAGGAACACAGATGACATGAGCATGAATATCTTTTTCATAATGCGATGTATTTATGTTATTACTGATATTATTCGTATTACCTGCGCATTCCGTGCTGTTGCTCCTGGGACTGTTGCTGAGTATTCTCTTGGGCTACAGCCGGTGCCTGTTGACGGGAATTGCCGCTAATCATCATCATGGCGAGCAAAGCACCGCCTATCTTACCAAGCAATCCTGACCGACCAAACATCAGGTAGCCGGCAGCTATGAGTCCACCGATGCCAAGTCCTGATATTTTTCCGTTAGTAAGGTTGCTAAAGAAATTGAAAAACATATTCAAGCCACCTCCTAAGAGATTGCCTAATGATGAACCAATCCCTTGTAGCGTGTTTCCCAAAGAACCGAGAACGCTCTTTGTTTCCGAGACCGTTTCCTGCAAGCCATCAACGACATTGCTGGCAGTGTCTTTGACTTGTTCGACAGTGTTCTCCCCCGTAAAGCCATTGACGGCATCATGGGCGAAGTCACCACTCTGGTCAACAGCACCTCTTACCGTTTTGCCGACAGCGGTTCCAAGGCTTTCCTCTGGATGATCCAACATCCGCCATCCGGCAAAGGTTGCAACACCTGTTGCAGCAGTTGCCTTCGGGTTCCTTGCGGCAACAGTCAGAGCCTTGCCGCCAGCACCAAGCACGGAACTTCCACCATGCCATAATGTCGATGTGGCCTTACTACCTGCCCGCCACACCTTGGGCAGTATTCTTGTTGCTAATGATAACCATCCCATAGTCGTATTTTTATCTTCTTGGTTTAACACTTCTTCCATTGACTCGCCACATACCCAGGCATTCTTCAACAATGCCAGCCTTGCCTTCCCTATGAGGCAAAGACCTTTGCTCGATGCCATACCATACCTGGGCCATCGTGGTACATCTTACCAGCTTCGTAAGCATGGCAAGCTTTCTGTTCATCTGCTGCAATTGTGGACGGATGGAGAAAACCAGCTCTATTCGCTGTTTCTCTGTCATCTTCGTATCAATGCACACCTGTCTTATGGTGTTCACGATACCAATGCTTTGGTTGATGATATCCACGTAGATGTCATTCCTATGATTATGGAGGGCTACAGCAATGGCATTGACAGGTGTATCACCAATCTGGTGGGACAATCGCCCCATGTTCTCTGTCAGGTGGTTGATCTCATAGTAGAAGCCATATACTTGTGCAGCGTATGAGATAATACCTCTGAAAGTGCTTATATATCGGTCGAACTGCTCCTGATAATTTTTTGTCGCCTCGACCTCCTGTTTGAGCCACACATGACCTTCCGTTTCCACGGCCATCACTTCCAGTTGAGAGTTGTACTGGGACTTGGCTTTATGGGTGTACTCCAGGATCATGGCTGTCAGCGTCGGGTCTATCTGTGCATGAGACAGACTCGGCATCATCCATAGAAAGGACAGAACCAGTATAATATGTTTTATCTTTCCATTCATCTTAATGTCCATATTGTGCCACCTCACGGGCATAACGCCGCCAGTGAGACAGAGATTGCCGGGCAATGCCGCCCTTATCACGGTCTATCATTCCTGCCGTTACACGATTCCAGACATCTGCCATCCTGTAATGACGGATGCTGATGTAGAGCAATTGAAGCTTATGGGAAAATGACGAGAGCTTATCCTCCAGTTCCCAAAGTGTCTTGGAGCGCTCAGAGCCGGTAAGCATATTCTGCTCACCACCCTTGGCAACCGCATTCTTCAGCAGTGTGAAGACGCTGACCATTTCCGTGACTGTTTCCATATACAGGTTATTCATATCAAGCGTAGCCACTATACCTTGGGGATTGTTCGTTGCCGCCTGACGTAGCTTGTTCAACGTAAGCAGGATGCGAACACCATCATCATAGATATGGGTGGCTGCCTTGATGGCAGAGGCATATCCATTGGCCATCTTCAGATAGGAATTGTATTGACGTTCCCATTCGGCCATCTTCGTGAACTCTCCAGCCATCGCATTCTGCATGACAGCCGTCTCTCGTTCTGCCTTGGTTTCTGACTTCACGGTATTGTTGATGAGTGCATTGCCTGTAGCCAATATGGTATATTCCCCAGGATTAGCGGTTACTATCTGGCTATAGCCACGTTGACAGCTTACTACCCAAAGGATGAGTGCCATCAATGAGACAACCATCCACTGCTTGACAGAGGCGTTATTCCACGACGGTATCATGTTGGGCTTGTCGCTCTTCTTGAAGAGCCTATCGTATATTCGTAAACTCATGGATGTTGTGTTTTTTCTTGTTATACTCTACTCGTTCACGTATCATTGTTATCAAGTCGCTGTCACCTTGAACACCGATAATGTCCAGACGTGGACAGGTCTTGTCACCACTGTAGATGCTGACAGTCTTCAGGCCGAAAAGCATCTGTAGGAAACTGCGCTGCTCACTATAGTCCACAACACGGTAAAGTTCAATGAAATCACGTTGCAATGACAGGATGCCATATTCATATTGAAGCTGCTCCTCTGTGATGATATAGGATATGCGCAACAGATAGACACATTTACACAAGAGGTTGATGAACAATAAGCCGAATGCTGCCATCATAAACGGGAAGATACTTTTCGGCAACAAGCCGTCATAGCCAGCCAATAAAAGGATCAGCACCGCACAGACGATGCCGCCGATGTATCCTGCCACAAACTGTAATCCGTGTGGACGTATCTTTATGTTTGGAAATGCCTGGCTCATACTACCTCTTGATAAAGTGAACACGTTTCTTTTCCTCACTCTCATTGACCTCAATCTCACCATCGGCATCGAGGTCAATGCCAGAAGCGACACTGCGAGTCTCTTCTTCTTCAGTTGCTTTCAGACTATCTTCCCTCTCCAAGAGGACTTGATCATTCCAATCCTTTCCGCGCTCTGGAACCTCACGGACAAATGGGATTACCTTCCGTGAGTCTATACCAAGGAAATCCCTGACAGAATCTTTGTATTCCTTATAGAGCTTTCTTGTCAAATCCTCCTGTTCTCTGATGTCACCCTCATAGCACAGATGACTCTGACGCATGGACATGGACTCTTCCCATGCAGACTCGTATTTAGCATACTTGTCCTGCAAAGGCTTCGGCAATGTATCAATATCGCCTTTGGCATAATCCTGAGATAAGGGAATAGAATCGAGATATGGCTTGCGCTCTGGCGTTACGACAACGGAAGAGAGGGCTATGCGATGTATCTCACCCTTTAGGTTTTCCGTGAACTGACGACCTGCGAGGTCATTGTCAAAACAGATATGGTGTCTGGCTGACGGCGTGACTGCCAGCATACGCTGCATCTGTCCGACGGTGGGATTGCCACCAGTAGAGACAAACACGGCTTTTTCCAACGAGGGATTGTCTTTCACATGAAGCTGATAGTATGACATGGCATCGTAGCCGGATTCAAACCAATATACATCGGTAGCGTCCGACAAGTCCTGCTTGCCAAGAGCAGCTATCCACAACCCTTCGGAGCTGTTGCTTCCCAATGCCTTGCCCTTGTAGCCGGAACTGCCGTCAAGACGGGGATAGCCTCGTTCTTCCAAACCGACGACATTTGTATTGCCTGGCACATACAACGGGAAGGAAAGGTTGGTATGACTCTTACCTCCATCCAACGACTCTTTTGTTGTAAGTATGAAATGAGCACCAAAGGCTTTCTGGGTGTCAAGGCTAATGCCTCTGGTGATGAAGAACGGATAGAACTTCTTGATACCCTCGAAGTCGTACTTACGGAAGGCATGGATAGTATAGTTGTTGAGGTCAAAAGATTTTTGTTCCTTACGCGGCTCAATAATCCTGCCTTGCCTTTCTTCGCTTGGAATGTTAAGGATATTACGGCACACCTCGTTAACCAGATGGTCTGGATTGGAAGAGCCGACATGTTCCTTGAACATTCCGGGGAAGCTCTTGATAAGGCTGATAACATTGTAGGACTTCTGTTCAGGTGGACGGAAACAAGTATTGCCGTTCTGGGTGACAATGAACTTGTCGCCGTGAATACGGCATCCATCACTGCCAATACGGACAAAAGAAGGATAACGCATTCCGTCACGTCGGTTCAAGGTGTAACCAGCGTGAAGAAGGACTTCCTGAATGTTGATGCGGTCAAGATAGTCCTGATAGGAAAGGTCATTCACACTCATGATATTCTATTGCTTGTAGTTATTCTTTCTTCCGAAATCAGCAGGAATCTCGCCCCATTCACGGGTATGCCACGTCTCTACCCTATTAGGATAGGAGTTGGACTGCAACCACTTCTCTGCTCTTTGGACAATCTGATGAAGCTTTGCTGTTTGCTCATTACGCTCCAGCGTCGTGCCACATCGTTTGGCTCTGACCCATGCTCGTGCAGTATAGCTGTCAGAATAGACAGGAAGATTCACTCCCTTCTTCTTCAGCAATGCCAGACCATGAACAATAGCAAGGAACTCGCCGATATTATTGGTGCCATAGACTGGACCGAAACGGAAAATCTCCTTTCCCGAAGGAATATGCACACCTCGGTATTCCATCCAGCCAGGATTGCCGCTACAAGCAGCATCCACACAGAGGGCTTCTACAGTTCTTCCGTCAACCATTCCCAACAACTTACTTTATATTATCTGCCTATGCCATGCCCGTAGATGCCTTGGTTAAGACCAGCCTCGAAAGCTCTTGAAGCGATGTCCTGCGGAGAGTCCACGCCTGGCTTGGCATAGATGCGGCCAGTACCATGAACCTCATGATATACATCTGGGGCATAATGCGGATGACGGATATGCTCTACATTATGTGCGATGTCGGCACCAAGATAGGTGGCCTCCCCTGCAGCAGCGAGGAAAGCACCGAGATTAAAGCCCTGTCGCAATTCTGGACGGGTCTTCAAATCAACCTCGTTGAACACCTTGGATAACATGCGCTGACGTTGGTAGTCATCGACGGCAAGGAACTTGTCATACTGTTTCTTGCTGATCTCATGGGAAACGACCTGACCATTGATGACAGCACTCATGCGATAAGTGACTTGCTCGTTGTTCTTGTCATCTTTCTTAGGTTGTGCCTCCTGCTGCTGTGAACGTTCCGGCTGTACCTTCTCCACCCAGATGTCACCGACCTCTACCTCACGTCCATGATTGCCCTCACGATACCAGCCCTTGCGCTCGTTGCCTTCTGCAAGTTCTGCACCGTTGACATAGCCTTCCTCTGGATTGAGGGTTGGCGCGAAGTGTTGTTGCTCCTGCAACGGGTCTGGAATAACATCAACCGTCTGAAGACCGCGCTGTTGTGCCTGGACATTAAGTTCCTGCTCCACTTCCGGCTTCAAGGTGATGCTGATACGCTCTTTGCTGTTGAGCATGTCTTTGGTGAGAGAGTCCTTGAAATCCCCGCTGATAACATGGTTGAGAATGTCGAGACGTTCCTGTAATGGAACATTCTTCAATGAATTTTCCGTGAGTTTCTTGACCTCTTCCTCTGTCAGGTCATACACGAAATCCTGCTGAGTTCCTGAAGACTGGATTGTGAGTAGCTTCTTGTCGGCATCAATGATGATACCGTGTGAAGACAATACCTCCTGCCATTTCTCATTGGTAAAATACACATCTGACGTAATCAGTTCCTTATACGGTTTGGCTGGTTCTGAAGGACGTGGACGTGTCTCAACAGGTGGAAAATATGTCTGCAAATCCCTCAATGGATCTGCCACTTCCTGCGCCTGAGTCGCACCACCTTTATAATAGTAACCGTAGCCACCGCTTTTCAGGTCTCCTGGGCGTATGCGTCCGTCAGGATGCTCCACGACCATAGGCACATCGCCGACACGACGAAGATGGAAGCCGGGCTGTTGTCTCGGCATCCATCCAAGGAATCCAGGACCAAAGGCATGGGGACGGAAAGGCATAGGCCGCCCATACTCTCCAACACCGACCCTGTAACCATGAAGTCCCATGGCAACACGGCCATTGACATTACGGGCTGCAACGAATGATGAAGGGAGGTCGAAGTCTTTGCCGACAATGCCATTGAAGACATTATAGGCTTTCTTGTTGGCATAGTTGGTGCCACCATCACCGAGAGCACGGAACTGTTGCTCACTGATGTTATATTGCAGTAACGGGGAGTCATGCCCCTGAACAAGGAGCTTATACTTGCCGTCCTCGACGGCAAGCTGGGCACTCATGCCGTTCCTGCGAAGGAGGTCTTCCAACTGATAGGAAAGCCGTCCTCTCATGGGTAGTGATTCTGAACGTATGCTCAT
>CACZIT010000019.1 GCA_902781315.1 uncultured Prevotellaceae bacterium | reverse complement strand
CTACGCTGCGGTTCAAAAAGCGCTATGCGCTGTTCAAAGTTCAATAAGCCTTCGGCCGTTCAAAGAATCAATTAATTTCTTATGATGAATTCATTTTGCTCGCAAAATAACTTTATTTGGGAATAAAGTAGTTCTATTGTTCGAAGAACTATGAAAGTGTGCATTCAATATTCTTCCAACAATATAACTATCATCATAAGAAAATATAGATCTGTGAGATTTGTTAGATCCGTGTGACATTATTAAAAAACATGCACATGATGGTGAGGCGGGTGATACAGCCACGATGGCGGATTGGGATTGTTGAGAATTCGTTGGAAGGGATTGTCAATGGGGAGGAACTGCGGGTGCAGTGGCCTTCGAATCCGTTTCATGATAGGTGGTTTGCGGATCCGTTTATACTGTCGGTGGATGGGGATGAGGTGACGCTGCTGGTGGAGGACTATCGGTATGCTGAGGGGCAGGGACGTATCTCATGCATCATCGTGGATAGGAAGCGCGGGGCAATTGTATCATGTAAGACGATATTGAGGGGGGGGCATTATAGCTTTCCGGCCATCTTGAGGGAGAATGGAAAAGTGTATCTATACCCGGAGCAAAGCAGACAGGGGAAGTTGGAGTTGTTTGAGTATTGTCCCGAGACGGAAACATGCGAGTATGTTCAGACACTCAGCGAGGAACCGCTGACGGATGCGATTATATATAAAGGTGTCATCTATTCAACACGATTACCTGAGCCGAATGGGAAGAGACTTAAAATGTTCAAATGGCCTTCGGCCGTTCAAAGTTCAATAGCTGCTTCGCAGCGTTCAAGTGTCCTTCGGAAGTTCAAGAGTCCTTCGGACGTTCAAGATGCTGCTTCGCAGCGTTCAAGTGCCTTTGGCGATTCAAAGCAGCTTCATAGCGTTCAAGATGCTAATGCGTTGAACCTTGAACTTGAAACCTTGAACCAGCCGAAGACAATTGTCTTTGATGAGTGCATTGCGCGGAATGCGGGGGATTTCTTTGAGGTGGATGGCGTGACATACAGGCCGGCACAGGAGTGTAACCGATGGTATGGGAATGGGCTGAGCATCCAGAAGTTTGTGGATGGGGCGTTTACAGAGGTGAGGAGAATACCGGACATGCACACGCTGAATAGCTATCAGGGGGTGACGGTGGTCGATCGGAAGGTGTTTCCGTTTCAGTGGGTGTATTGGCTGCTTCGCAGGAGCGATCGGTGAAGTTGAGAGTGCGCCGTTGGCGCGGTTCTTTCTCCGTTTTACTACGAAAGCGCCCCTACGAGTCGAGCGGAGAAGCGCCGTTGGCGCAAGTTGAGAAGCGCCGTTGGCGCGGTTGAGAAGCTGCTTCGCAGCGGTTGAGAAAGTTTAGAGGCGCCGTTGGCGATGAAAACTCACACAGATCTACGCTGCGGTTCAAAAAGCGCTATGCGCTGTTCAAAGTTCAATAAGCCTTCGGCCGTTCAAAGAATCAATTAATTTCTTATGATGAATTCATTTTGCACGCAAAATATCTTTATTCGGGAATAAAGCAGTTCTATTGTTCGAAGAGCTATGAAAGTACTCTTTCAATAATCTTCAAACAATAAAACTTTTCATCATAAGAAAAGATCTGTGAGATCCGTTAGATCCGTGTGACATTTTTATAAAATGAATAAGAGCGAGAAGGCATTTCTGGAATTGTTGAAGGTGGGGCTGTGGGGAACTGCAGTTCACGAGGAGGCATTTCGGGATGATGATATTGACTGGGAGCGAGTGGTGGAACTGGCTCGGCAGCAGACGGTAGTAGGAATGGTGGGGGAGGCCATGTCACAACTGTCGCGAGGGGTGATGCCCAGACCGCTGTACCTGCAGGTGCTGAAAGAGGTGATGGAGGTGGAGGAGGAGAACAAGCGAATGAACGCGCTGATCCCTATCTTGTTCCGTACGCTGGACCAACTGGGGGTAAGGAGTTGTCTGCTGAAAGGACAGGGGGTGGCACAATGCTACGTGAATCCACTAAGAAGGGTGTCGGGGGATATAGATGTGTTCTTCCCCCATGACGGGGACTATGAGAAGGCTCGTGAGGACTTCCTGCGCCACCTGAAGGCGGAGGATGTGCATAACGACAATGACACGACGAAGACGCTGGAGTTTGATTACAAAGGTATCTATATAGAACTGCACGGACATATCGTGCCGGAAGTGAACAGACGCTCGAATAAAAACTTCCCTGTGTTTCAGCAGGCATGCCTGACGGAGGATGTTGAGCAGTGGAATGGCGCCGCACTACCTCCCGTGCGCTTCAATCCAGTCTTTATCTTCATGCACATGGTGCGACATTACTTCGGCGGGGGCATCGGCCTCCGACAGGTGTGCGACTGGATGAGGTATGTGTATGTGCATCATGGGGAGATGGAGGAAGAACAGTTGAAAGAGGATCTCAAGATGACAGGGCTCTATAGGCTCTGGCAGGCATTCGGCTGTATGGCAGTGGACCTGCTGGGATGCCCGGAAGAGAGCATGTTTTTCTATGATGGGAAATATCGGAAGCATGGCAGGAGACTGCTGGCGTTTATCCTGGAATCGGGGAACTTCGGCTACTATGACAAGCGGACGAAGAGTGATTCCCGGTTCTATCTGGTGAGGCGTTTCGTAGCTTTCTGGGGACATCTGCAGATGAAGTTGCGTAACCTGTTGATGTTCCCTGAGGAGAGCGTCTACGGGATTCCGTCGTTTATCGTGGATGGAGTGAAGAGAACGTAAGGCTGCTTCGCAGCGGTTGAGAGGCGCCGTTGGCGCGGTTGAGAAGCTGCTTCGCAGCAGTTGAGAAAGTTCTTTCTCCGTTTTACTACGAAAGCGCCCCTACGGGTCGAGCGGAGATGCTGCTTCGCAGCGGTTAAGAAAGTTCTTTCTCCGCTACGCTACGAAAGTGTTGGTTCAAGTTGGGTGGGTCTTAGAGGGCGCTCAATAATATTTCTGGAAAATAAGTAAAACTAAATAAAAATAGTGGAGATTATGGGTATTATTAATGATTTGATTTCATTGAGTTGGAGAATTTGGGTGTTAGGTATCATCCTGCCATTCCTGATTGCTATGGTACTGGTGTTCTTAGTGCATCCCTTCGTGGTGAGGGTGGCGAGGAAGATGAGTGCGATGGATGAACCCGACGAACGGAAGCTGCAAAAGGCTCCTGTGCCTGTGATGGGTGGTGTCGCCGTGATATGGGGCATCATCGTGGGTGCCGGTGCGACGAGTGTGTTCTTTAACAGCTATGCGTTGTTCACGTCGATAGTGGCTATCACGGTGATGCTATATGTCGGCATGGGCGACGACGTGTTGGGGCTGAGTCCCTCGCTGCGTCTGTTCATCGAGGTGCTGGTGATAGCCTTTGTGGTGCTGATGGACCAGACAAACATGAACGACTTTCATGGGTTGTTCGGGATACATAAGTTGCCGGTCTATCTGTCGTTGCCACTGGTGGCATTTGCCGGGTGTGGCATCATCAATGCCATCAACATGATTGATGGCGTGGATGGACTGTCGTCGGGATTGTGCATCATGGCAAGCATGGCGTTCGGTGTGTTCTTCTGTGCATCGCACGACGGAACGATGGCGGTGATGTGTGCCCTTTCGGCGGGTGCACTGATACCTTTCTTCCTGCATAACGTGTTCGGAAAGAAGTCGAAGATGTTCATCGGGGACAGTGGTACGCTGATGATGGGTATGCTGATGACGATATTCACGTTGCACATGGTGGACAATACGTCGAGGGTGGCATATAACTTCCCGCATATGGGTGTGGTGGCCTTCTGTATCTCCGTGCTGTCGGTACCCGTCTTCGACACCCTGCGCGTGATGACAGGACGTATCATGAAGGGGGTGTCACCGTTCCATGCCGACAAGTCGCACCTGCACCATCTGTTCATAGAGATAGGTTTTTCGCATGTGGGAACATCGATGTGCGTGATCTTCCTGAATGCGATGAATATCTTGATCTGGTTCATCACCTTCCAGCTGGGGGCCAGTGTGACGGTGCAGTTCCTGGTGGTGGTGGCTGTGGGCCTGCTGAATACAACCGGCTTCTACTATATCGTTAGGCGGATGGACCACAAGCATGCACCTTACAAGGCGCTGAAGCGTCTGGCGGAGTTGAGTCATATTGAGACGGGCCCGTTCTATAACACGATGCGGCGCCTGATGGACAGGATGTGAGGCGTGTAAGGCGCCGATGGCGCGGGTAAGGCTGCTTCGCAGCGTGTAAGGCGCCGATGGCGCGTGTAAGGCCGCGTTGCGGCGTGTAAGGCCCTTCGGGCGTGTAAGGCAACTTCGTTGCGTGTAAGGCTGCTCGCAGCCTACATTGGGGGAAATACTATATGGTTAACTAATTTGTATATTAAGAATAAAGATGACTATTGCAGTAGATTTTGACGGAACAATAGTAGAGCATCGCTATCCTGAGATTGGCGAGGAACTTCCCTTTGCTACAGAAACCCTCCGTATGCTGATAAAAGACCAGCATCGTTTGATTTTGTGGAGCGTGCGTGAGGGAAAACTATTGGAAGATGCCATCAACTGGTGTCGTGAAAGAGGTGTGGAATTTTATGCCGTTAACAAGGATTATCCTGAGGAGAAGGAAGAATGGAACAATCATTTCTCCCGAAAGATTAAGGCTGATGTCTGGATTGACGACCGCAATATCGGTGGAATACCTGACTGGGGACAGATATACCAGATGATTACTCAGGGACTGACTTGGCGTGATTTGATCAACCAGGCTTCTCGGCGTTCCCTGGAACATCACGAGGCACCAAAGAAAAAGCATTGGTGGAGTAGGTAGGCGCTTATGGCACTCGGATTATTAGGCTCCTGAGGTCGACCTCAGGAGCCTTTTTTGTATATATAAGGAATTCGCGAACTCCTTGTATCTATTACGTTTATAACCCTCTACAATTTTTCAAAACCTCAAACCGCTTAGTGTTCTCCATAGGCTATAAACGCAGAACGCTGCGTGCAGCTCTTTTGTTTTAAACTGCGCGCAGCGCCCCATTAAGCGGTAGGCTTAGAGCCTATCGCTTGATAGATGTGTCGTTCTTGTCGCCATAACTGCTCTTGGCGTAGTTGCCGTAGCTGCCGTAAGCACCATAGGTGCCGTAGCTATACTTGCCATACTTGCCGTAGCTGTACTTGCCATAGCGGCCATAGCGGCCATAGCGACCGTAACGGCCATAGCCATAGTAGTAGCCGTACTTCTTCTTCGACATGTCGATGCCATTGAGCACGATGGCCATCTTCGGCAGCTTCTTCTCCTGATCGAGGGAGTTGATGAGGTTGAAGCTCTCCTTCGGCGTGTAGTCGGCACGGCACATATAGACAGTGGCATCGGCAACACGACCAATCTGCAGGGTGTCGGTGACGAGGCCGACAGGAGCAGAGTCGATGAGGATGTAGTCGTACTGCTCGCGCAGATGGGTGAAGATGACATCCAGCGACGTGCGGGCGATGAGCTCCGTGGGGTTGGGAGGAATGGGACCGGCCAGCAGCAGGTCGAGGTTGTTGTTGATGCCGGACGGCAGGATCTGGTCCTTCACCTGCTCCCAGGTGGGATTGTCGTGGGTGAGCAGCGGAGTGATGCCGTGCTTGTGGTCGTCAATCTCGAAGAGCTCGGCCAGACGAGGCTTACGGATGTCGAGACCGACGAGGATGGCCTTCTTACCCAGCAGTGCGAAGCTGACGGCGAGGTTGGCGGCGTTGAACGTCTTGCCCTCACCAGAGGTGCTCGACGTGAAGAGGATGACCTTCTCGTTCTCGGCCAGCATGAACTGGATGTTCGTACGCATGGCACGGAAGATTTCCTCCATCTGGTTGTTCTTGTTCTCATGCACCACGATGTCGGCCTTCGTCTTTGCCGTCTCACTGGCCACGGCCACATCGGCGAGGATGGGCAGCTTGGTGAGGCGTGCCACATCGTCGTGGCCTTCAATCTTGTAGCGGAAGAATGACATCAGGAACAAGATGAGGGCGGGGATGGCCAGACCGAGCAGCAGGGCGATGAGCATGATCATCGAGGACTTCGGGCTCACCTTGCCGGCAGCCACAGGCTCGTCGAGCAGGCGACCCTTGTCGGCAGTGGCGGCGAGTGAGATGGAGTTCTCCTCACGCTTCTGCAGCAGCATCAGGTACAGACCCGACTTCACGTCCTGCTGACGACCAATCTGCGTGAGCATGCGCTCCTGTTCGGGGGTAGCACCCACCTGAGCGCTATACTTGTTGAACTGAGAGGCGATGGAGTTGCGCTGAATCTCGTAGTTCTTACGTGTCTGGTTGAGTGAGCTCTGGATGCTGGCCTGCAGCTCGTCGAGCTGAGCGGTGAGCGGAGTCACCGTGGGGCTGTTCTCAGAAGCCGAACGGAGAAGGCGGTTCCGCTCCAGGGCGAGTTCGTTGTAGCGGTTGATCATCTGCTGTGTGCCCTGGTCAGCAAGACCGACGTTAGAGGGCAGCGTCTTGTAAGAGCCGGCGGTAGAGTTCATCTCCTCGTTGAGGCTGTTGATGAGCGCCACCTGTGTGTTGGCCTCGGCCAGCTTCTGGTCGTAGGCGTTCTGGTTGGCCACGGCCTGGCCAGCATTCATCTTTAGCTCCACCATGTTATGAGCACGCTTGTAGGCCTCCAGTTGACCCTCGGTATTGCCGAGCTCAGCATTGATCTTCTCCAGACGCGAGTTGATGAATGCCTCCGTGCGCACGGCCACTTCGTTCTTGTCCTCGTTGGCCTGGCGGTTGTAGCACTCAGCGAGCTGCTTCAGGTAGTCGACGGCACGCTGCGGAATCTCGTCGTTCAGCACCAGCTGGGCGATGGTCGTCGTCTTAGACGACTGGCCCACAGAGAGCGAACCGGCATACTTATAGGCTGCCACCTTCGGTGAGCGGATGGTGACGAGATAGGTGGCACCGGGCGTAGGAGGCACGGTCGTGTTGGACGTGAACGTCAGCATGCCCTCACGGGTGTTGATGGTGGCAGGCAGCTTGGCAAAGGTCTTGTCGATGCTGCCGGCGTTGCCGATGGTTCCCGTCACGTGGAAGCTTTTGTCCTCGCATACAATCTGCAGGTTGATGGGTGCGCTGAGCTTCTCGAGGTGGGCGGGATCGACATCCACGGTGATGGGCTGGTTCTTGTAGAGCAGCGTCTCCTTCACCTTACCCTTGATCATGTAAGTGGTGTAGAGCTTCAGGTCGCGCACGGCCTGCTCGGCGATGGAGCGCGACTTCAGAATCTCCATCTCGTTGTCGATACCTGCCGAGTTGGAGATGGTTCCCAAGGCCGTAGCATTCATGATGCTGTTGCGGCCGCGGTTGTTGTCCTCGTCCTTGATCAGCATCTTGGCATAGGCCTGATAGACAGGTGTCTTGTAACGCAGGTAGATAGCAGCGATACCCAGGCAGATGATGAGCGAGAGCACGAACCACTTCCAGTTGAGAATGAGCGTTGTATAGATGGTTTGGAAGTCAAAGGTTGACTTCTCTTCCTGTTCCAACGCATTCTCAGTTGATAAATTCTTGTTTTCTTCCATTTTTTGTTTGTCTTTATTTTACCTATTTTTATTCTTGCTTAGTCGTCTCAGTCTTTTGCCAGTTGCAGCAGATACTGACCGTAGGCATTCTTCTCCATCGGCTTGGCAATCTCGCGCAGCTGCTCCTTGGTGATCCAGCCTTGCAGGAGGGCAATCTCCTCCAGGCAAGCAATCTTCAATCCCTGGCGCTTCTCGATGACCTCGATGAAGGTGCTGGCCTCGCTGAGGCTGTCGTGGGTGCCCGTGTCAAGCCAGGCAAAGCCACGCTGCAGCTTCTTCACCTTCAGTTCGCCGCGCTTCAGATACTCCTGGTTGACGGTCGTAATCTCCAGTTCGCCGCGGGCACTGGGCTTGATGTGCTTGGCAATGTCGACGACGCTGTTGGGATAGAAGTAGAGTCCCACAACGGCATAGTTGCTCTTAGGATGTTTCGGCTTCTCCTCGATGCTCAGGCAGTTGCCCTCTTCGTCGATTTCGGCCACGCCATAGCGCTCGGGGTCGTTCACGTAATAGCCGAAAACGGAAGCCTTGCCGTGTTGTTCGGCATCGACCACGCTCTGGCGAAGCAACTCCGTGAAGCCAACGCCGTGGAAGATGTTGTCGCCCAGGACGAGGCAGGCACAGTCGTCGCCGATAAATTCTTCACCGATGATGAATGCCTGGGCCAGTCCGTCGGGGCTGGGCTGCTCAGCATATTCGAAATGCACACCAAACTCGCTGCCATCGCCCAGAAGGCGGCGGAAGCCCGGCAGGTCGTGAGGAGTAGAGATAATCAGTATCTCACGGATGCCTGCGTGCATGAGAGCCGAGATGGGATAATAGATCATCGGCTTGTCGAAGATAGGTATCAGCTGCTTGCTGATTCCCTTCGTGATGGGGTAGAGGCGCGTGCCAGAACCACCTGCTAAAACAATACCTTTCATTGCAATTGCAGTTAATCATGGGGGCTCCACTTGCGTTTAGCTATGACGCTCGTCGCCCCTCTGTTTTATAAAACGCTGCAAAGATACGAAAAAAACGCGGTTGCAGCAAGCGATTTTGGCTACTTTTTTTTGTTATTTCGCGAGATTGTTGTAATTTTGCAAAGCGTTTTCGAATGCGATACGCGAATTTAACGTAAATTAATTTGTCAACAACATTATGGGATTATTATCAAAACTTTTTGGAAAAAAGCAAGAAGAAAATAAAGCCGGTGGAATGGAAGACTATATGACACTGGTTAGAGTCTATTTTCAGGCAGCCCTTGCTTCGCAGTTGGGAATCAATAATTTAGCGATGCTTCCCGACCTTCGGATGTTTAAGGCTACACTGAAGGTTCCTACACAGAACAACAAACTGGGACTGGGTGAGAAGGCGCACTGTAAGAAGATGATGAAAGAAATTTACAACGTGGATGATTCTTTCTTCAAGGAAATCGATCAGAGCATCCGTAAGAACTGCGGAAAGCTGCAGGACGTGCAGACCTATCTGGTTCAGTTCCAGGGCTTTTCGCAGGACCTGATGATGCTCATGGGCAACCTGATGAAATTTAAGCTTCGCATGCCCTCGTTCTTCAAGAGTGCCATCTACCAGATGACAGAGAAGACCGTCGGCGACATCTTTACAAAAAATGATTACAAGGATGCCGGTGTGATGAAGACCGTCATGGCCATCCGGCAGTACAACAAGCGACTGGGTTTCTCGCAGAAGTGGATCACTGACTTTGTCTATCAGGTGGTGATGCTGGCCAAGAAAGAGCCCAAGAAACAGGACGAAAACGCTTGAAGAATTGCTCGAATGGGCATGATATCATAAAAAAAGTTACAAATTATTTGTGCATTTCGATAAAAACAAGTAATTTTGTAACCAAATTGTAGACGTATGGAAGCAAACGAGAAAACCCTTACGCTGTTTACCACTCGTATTCGGCAGCTGATTCTCCAGTTCAACGAGATGAAAAAGGAGAATGCTGACCTGTACGTGATGGTGGACGAACGCGATGCCCGCATCAAGGAGCTGGAGGCGCGCCTTTCTCAGGCTGATAACGACTACAACAGTCTCAAGATGGCCAAGATGATAGAAATCTCTGACGGCGACCTGGAAGGTGCGCAGAAGAGGCTGGCCAAACTCATCAGAGACGTCAACAAGTGTATCACGCTACTGAGTGAAAAGTAAAAAAAGGAGCGCTGATGGATGAAGTAAACGAAAAGCAGAACACTACTGCCAGGCAAGAAAACAGTAAACTGAATATACGGTTGCACCTGTATGATACGGATGTCGCGGTGAAGATTCTCCGTGATGAGGAAGAAGTGTATCGCAGGGCAGCCAAACGCATTACCGACACGATGAACACCTACGTTCCCATCCTGATGGGAAAGCGGAGCGAGAAGGATATCTTGTATGCGGCAATGCTCGACATTGCGCTGCGCTGTGAGAAAGAGGCAAAACGCAATGATACAGAGCCTGTTAGTGATATTCTCAAGAAGTTGACTTCAGAAATCGAAGACGCCCTGAAGAAGTGAGAATATTATCAACTAATAAATAATAATGATTGCAATATTGATTACAGCCGCCGTCGCCCTTGTCTTGGGTGGACTCATCGGCTACGCTCTTTTCCGTTATGTCATAACGGGGAAGTATAAGGAAATGATTGCAGCCGCCGACAAGGAGGCTGAAGTGATTAAGGAAAAGAAACTGCTGGAAGTGAAGGAGAAGTTCCTGAACAAGAAGAGTGAGCTCGAAAAGGAAGTTCAGCAGCGCAACCAGCGCATCCAGCAGAGTGAGAACAAGCTGAAGCAGCGTGAGATTTCGCTCAACCAGCGCCAGGAAGAGCTGGGCCGCCGCAAGCAGGAGGTCGAGCAGAACCAGCAGCGCGTGGACAACGAGAAGAAACTCCTTGCCATCAAGCAGGAGGAACTGGAGAAGATGCAGAGTCAGGAGCGCGAAAAGCTGGAGGAACTCTCCGGTCTGAGTGCTGAAGAGGCCAAGGCCCGTCTGGTGGAGAGCCTGAAGGACGAGGCCCGCACCGATGCTGCCAGCTATATCAACGAGATTGTCGACGAGGCCAAGCTCAATGCTAATGCGCAGGCTAAGAAGATTGTCATCCAGACGATTCAGCGCGTGGCTACTGAGACGGCTATCGAGAATAGCGTGTCGGTGTTCCACATCGACAACGACGACATCAAGGGCCGCGTGATTGGCCGCGAGGGTCGTAACATCCGTGCACTGGAGGCTGCCTGCGGCGTGGAAATCGTCGTCGACGACACGCCCGAGGCCATCGTTATCTCGGCCTTCGACCCCGTGCGTCGTGAGATTTGCCGTCTGGCCCTTCACCAGCTGGTGAGCGACGGACGCATCCACCCCGCCCGCATCGAGGAAGTGGTGGCCAAGGTGAAGAAGCAGCTTGATAATGAGATTGTCGAAACGGGTAAGCGCACGGCCATCGACCTGGGTATCCACGGTCTGCATCCCGAGCTGATTCGAATCGTGGGTAAGATGAAGTATCGTTCCAGCTACGGCCAGAACCTGCTGCAGCACGCCCGCGAAACGGCCAACCTCTGTGCCGTGATGGCTGCCGAGCTCGGTCTGAATCCGAAGAAGGCCAAGCGCGCCGGACTGTTGCACGATATTGGTAAGGTGCCCGATGAGGATACCGAGGATCCGCACGCTATCTATGGTGCGAAGATTGCAGAGAAATATAAGGAGAAGCCCGATATCTGCAATGCCATCGGTGCCCACCACGACGAGATGGAGATGCAGACGCTGCTGGCTCCCATCGTGCAGGTGTGCGATGCCATCAGCGGTGCCCGTCCCGGTGCCCGTCGCGAGATTGTGGAGGCTTACATCAAGCGTCTGAACGACCTCGAGGCCATTGCCATGAGCTATCCTGGTGTGACGAAGACCTACGCCATCCAGGCTGGTCGTGAGCTGCGTGTCATCGTGGGTGCCGACAAGATGAGCGATGCTGAGACAGAGGCTCTGAGCGGTGAGATTGCCACGAAGATTCAGAACGAGATGACCTATCCCGGACAGGTGAAGATCACCGTGATCCGCGAAACCCGCTCCGTGGCTTATGCCAAGTAAGCAAAGCATTTAGTAGCAATAACGGCAAACCGCCAATCCTGCGTTCCTGCAAGATTGGCGGTTTTTGTATTTTCAAGTGGGTGATGCTGCGTGCGGCTAAAGGTGCTGCCCCTTCAGGGCGTAGTCAACTCTCTCGCTTCCCAAACCCAGGGCGATGCCCTGGGCTAGTAGATGCTGCCCCGTTGGGGCGTTTTTCTAGTTAGCCTTATCCCAGCCGTCGCTCCCCTCCCTTTGGGGGAGGGGGTAGGGGTGGGGCTTTTCCTTGTCTCAGCTGTCGCTCCCCTCCCTACGGGGGAGGGGCAGGGGTGGGGCTTAGTAATTGGGGAATTCCGTCTTTTGTGCCTTGATGGCCATGGTTTCCATTTCGATGAGCCAACCTGGACGGCATACCTTGGCGTTGACGATGACCCACGGCTTGTTGGGGAAGCGCTCCTCGTAGAGGCGGCGCACCACCTCGTAATCGGCGGGGTCGCGCAGGTAGACAATCATCTGTGCAGCATCGTCGTAGGTGCAACCAGCTTCCTTCAGCAGTGTTTCCACGTTCTCCCACATGCGATGGCACTGGGCCACCACGTCGCCGCGGTGCATGATTTCGCCCTTGTTGTTGATGCTGGCCGTGCCGGAGATAAAGACGTGGCGACGGTCACCATAGTCGATGTAGGTGCCACGCTCGAAGGACACGCCGTAGTCGCTGGTCCGGTTAAGGTGGGTGGGCGCATAGAGGTAGTGCACCTGTTCTTTCTTGATGCCACTGATGGCATAGGCATCCATCTGCGAGAGCACGTGCGCATCAGCCTGACGTCCACCGATGCCGGTGCTGGCAATGAAGTGGGTGTGGTCGGTGAGGTTCTGAGTGAAAAACACCTCGTTGCGTGCTTTCACCACACCGTTGTAGTTCAGGTCGACATCGTTGACGAAGAACCATGTGCGGATGCAGTTGTCGGCCAGCGAACAGCCTTCGCCGATGAGTTGCATGACGTAGTCGTTGAGCAGGATGCGCGTCTGGCGCTCGGAGTCCTTGGCATTGTTGTGGGCCGAGGCCAGCCACAGGTGGCGGTAGCCGCCGTGCGATGCCTCGTAGAGACCGCTGGCCAGTGCACGTGTCTGCATGCCAGTGGCCAGATAGGCCCAGAGCGCAATCTTCGTGCCGTTGAGCGGTGCCTGCTGGATGATGCTCAGCGCCCCCGCAGGAGCCTCCATCTCGTAGTTCATCAGCTCGTCGGCCTGGTTGCTGGCGTCGCTGAGGAAGAAGCGCTTGAAGACCACGCTTGCCCCTGCCGTTGCCTCTTTCTTCACTTGAGCAAAGGCCTCGACGAGGGTTTCCAGTTGTTGGGTGTAGGTGAGCAGCGGGTTTGTGAGGCTGATCACCACTTGGTATTCTGTCACGTCGGTGCCGTTGTCGAAACCATACACCTTGGCGACAGCATGATCAAAATTTATAACCTTATTCATTTAAGTTTCTATTTGCCTGCAAAGTTACAATTTTTTACTCAACAAAAAGAATAACCACGTAACTTTCTTTGCTACTTTTGTCGTTTTTCCTTTCGCAATACCTTTTAGGCATAGCTGTGCATGCCACCAAGGACGTAGTTGACGCCGAAGTAGGTCATCAGGATGGTGAGGAAGGCCAGCACCATGTAGATGTGGTAGGCAAGAGAACGGCGGAACAGGTGCAGCGACTGGGTGTGGACAACCACGGCATAGACCATGAAGGTGATGAGTGCCCACGTCTCCTTCGGGTCCCAACTCCAGTAGTTGCCCCACGACACGTTGGCCCAGATGGCACCGATGAAGATGCCCAGTCCCATTGTGGTGAGGGCAGGGTAGAGGAAGATGCGGGAGAGGACGGCGAGGGACTCAATGAAATATGTGTTGAGTGACGATTGGCGAGAGATGAGATAGGCAATGATGGCCACCAGACCGCAGATGAACGTCAGGCTGATGAGGGCGTAGGACATCATAATGACGCTGACGTGGATGGAGAGCAGCGGTGAGTTGAGGACCGGCATCATATGGGTGATCTGCGGATCCATCTGCGAGATATGGCTGACGAGCAGGAAAAATCCTGACAGCAGAAAGCCGAAGGTGAGGAGGAGAGTGTTGAGAGTTCTTCCTCCGTTTCGCTCAGTAATCGAACCAACGGGCCGCTTTCGTAATGAAATGGAGAAAGAAAGCGCCCCTGAGGGGCGAGCGGAGGGTTCTTTCTCCGCAACGCTGCGTAATCGAACCAACGGGCCGCTTTCGTAATGAAATGGAGAAAGAAGGCGTCGCTTCGCGCCGAGCGGAAAGTTGAGCGTTGAGAGGAGGGTGATGACCATCACGAACCACGCAGTAAGGAGCATGGTCTCGTAGCCATTGGCAATGGGGATGGTGCCTTTCACAATCCAGCGTAAGATGATGCAAAGCGTGAGGGCCAGGAACGAAAAGATGAGTAGGCCGCTGCCCACCTTTTCCCATATGGAAGAGAACTTCCTCTGTCCCTTCATCATCCAGATGGATAAGAACAGCATGAGGAATCCCAGCGTGAGATTGAACATGAAGAGAATGGTGGCAAAGGGGATGCGGTTGTAGAGGTGTTCGGCCTTGTCCTTAGTGGCTGTAGGTAGCGAGGCAGCTCCGTGCAACCGCTGGTATTGGTCAATCTTGGCGACCGTGGTTGAGAAATGACTGTAGTTGGCCGAGAGGGCGTCGGCGTAGAGTTGATTGAACACCTCTGTGATGAATACGGAGTCGGCAGCAGCGGTGCCGGCGGGCAGGGCTTCGGTGGGGGCCATCCACGATGATGAGGGCGTGGGGAAGAGGCGCAGTGGTGTGCCTTGCCGGAGGTCCATCACCAGCATGATTTTCTCGTCGATCTGGGCCGCCTGCTTGTGGAATCCGTCGTTGGCGCCGTTATAGTACTCCTTCAGATACGGACCGATGATGTAGCCGCCCATTGTCTCGTTGAAGAAAAAGTTCACTGAGCAGTAGGTGGGCAGATCCAGTTGGCTCTTCAGGTCGCCTCCCTTGATTTTCACGATGGGCTCCTTGCTCCACTCGTCGCCCCAGAAGATGAATCCCAGCAGCACCTGCGTGGCCGAGTAGGGGCCGTAGTGACGTTTGCCGTAGAGTTTCTTCGTGAAGTCGAGGGCGTAGGTCTCTACGGGGCAGATGCGGTCGTTGTAGAGCATGTGGAGTCGGGCGAAGGCATCGGCCTGCTCGCGGGGCAGGGTGGGGAGGGGCTGTGTCGCTGCGCGACAAGTGAAAAGTGAACAGTGAAAAACCAAAATCACCAGGACGGTGCGCTGCAGGAGAGGGGAGCGCAGCAGGCGGCGGAAGGTGCCGCGCGGGTCGATGAGCATATAGATGAGCGAGAAGAAGAGCAGCGCATAGCCCGTGTAGGTGACAGGAATGCCCCAGGGGTCGGCGTTCATGGCGAGCACGCTGCCGCGCTGGTCCTCGTCGTAGTTGCTCTGATAGAGGCGGTAGCCACGGTGAGAGAAAATCTTGTTCATCGACACGCTCGCCTCGGTCTGCTGTTCGCCGTCGATCAGGGTAAAGCGCGTCTCGTAGTCGGCCACAGCCTTCGTGCCCTCGTGGTAGGTGATGTTGAAGCGGTCGAGGCGTAGCTGGAAGGGCAGGTGAGCCACGCGCATGCCCGTTTCCGTGGCTGACTCGTAGTATTCGTTGGTGGTTTCGCCCATGCGCAGATGGATGACGCCTTGTCGCGATGTCAGGTGGGTGAGCAGTGCGCCGGCAAGGATGATAACAAATGAGGCATGGAGCAGCACCACAGGCCAGCGGCGCATGCGTTGCCGGATGATGTAGGCCACGCCGAAGGCGGTGAGCAAGGCCCAGAGCAAAGAAAACCACCATGCACCATAGCAATGCTGTAGCGCAAAGTCGCGACCGTAGCTGTGTTCAACGAAGGTGATGGCGCCGAGGACGATGACGATAAGAATGTAGAGGGCGATGACAATTTTCTTCAACATGAGGTCTTGCTTTTATTTGATAATTTGACGAAAAATCAAGGCCGAAGTTTAGTCAGCTCCGGCCTTGAATGGTAATGAGCAGTGAGTAGTGAGTAGTGAATAGCGAATAGTGAGTAGTGAATAGTGATTAGTGAATAGTTTTCACTCAACTCTTAACACTCAACTCTAAACACTCAACTCTAAACACTAAACTCTAAACTCTAAACTCTAACCCCCTCCCTACACTGACTCGATGAACTTCACGACGGCATCGCGGTCGGCCTTCGGGAGGTTGTAGAACTTCTCGGTGCTCATGTAGGCATCCGACTTCTTTGAATAGCCGTGCCACATGATGGCCTCGATCACGGTGCGGGCGCGGCAGTCGTGCAGACGGTCGTCGGCACCCGTGAGCTGACGGCTCAGGCCACGTCCCCAGAGCGGAGTGGTGCGGCACCAACCCGTGCGGATGTCGTTGATCATGAACAGGCGGTGCTGTACCATGTCGGTGTAGGGCCAGATGGTCTGGTTGGGGTATTTCGGCAGCAGCTTTGTGTAGTCGCCGTCCTTGGCCAGTCCTTTGGCGTCGGCATAAGCCTTTACGCTGGCGTCCACCCACATGTTGTCCTTACCCGTCTTCCACGACGGACGATGGCACTGGGCGCAGCCCATCTCGGTGAACAGCTGCTTGCCGCGCTTCACCTGCGGGTCGTTCAGGTTGCGGGCGGCAGGCACGGCCAGACCGCGGTGCCACACCATGAACTGGTAGTACTGCTTGTCGGTCATCTCCTCCTGTCCGTTGTAGGGAGCGCCGTTGAAGAGATACTTGTCGAAGGTCTCCTTCTTGGCGATGGAGGAGCAGCTCAGGATTTCGTTGACGCGCTCGCTGATGCCCTCGTCGGTACCGTCGGCAAAGTAGGGATGCAGGATGCTCGATTCCGAAGCACCGTGGCGCTTGATGTAGTCGATGACCTCGCTGTCCTCGCTCTGAGCCTTGGCCCATGCCGGTGTGGAGTAGAGCCAGTGGCGGTCGCTGCGCGTGACGTTGGTGATGTTCCAGATGGCATTGGCACCGGCACCGTCCTGCAGCGAACCACGCGTCATAGCGTAGGTGAAGCGCTTCAGCGGACCACGGTCGCCGTGGAACGAGCCCGTGTCGTTGTAGGGAGCCGAATAGTAGGCGCTGGCCTTGAAGGCGTTGGCCTCTTTGTCCCACATGGCGGGGTTCAGGTCGACGTAGGGAGCCTCGGCACGCCACTGGGCCTCGATGTCGGCATCGTCGAGTGCATCGAGCAGGCCTGTGCCGTAGACACCGATGGTGGACTCCAGGCGAACGTCGTACTCAGTGGGCTTCGGGTTGGTGTTGAAGGCCATCTGCGGAATGGTCACGACGGGATAGATGAGCGAATACTTCTCGCCGTCGGCAAACTGCATGGGCAGTCCGCTCTCCATCTCCTTCACCTCGGGCCACTCAATCTTGATCTGCGTCTCGTCGATAGGAGCCTTGAAGGGCGAAATGGCCTGCGTCTGCGGCATGCCCGTCACCTCGCTGATGTAGGCGTTGTTAGAGGGGTGATAGATCACGAGCAGATAGCCGTTGCCGATCTGGTTGGCACGGTACTCCGTCTGGCGCTTGCCGTGACCGTAGCTGGGGTGGCAGGCGATGCAGCTGTTGCGCACCCAGGCCGGGCCGAGTCCCTTGCGGGGATTCTGCTCGAAGGTGTAGAGGTGTTCGAAGAAGTCCTCACCCGTGTTGAAGTCTTCCTCCATGCCGGCGATGTTCTCCACGGCCGGTGCTGCTGCCGAATAGCTGGCTTTCTCGGTGGTGCCGAGCTGTCCACCGGGATACCACTCTTCGGCCGAGAACACGTCGTTGGCTTGTCCGAAAACATCGGTTTCGGGCACGAGGGGTCCCAGGTCAGGTTCATCGTCGTCATGACATGCCGTGAGCAGCGGCATGGCAAGCATGGCTGTGAGAGCCAGCTTTGAAAATCTTTGTAGTTCTTTCATAGAGATTGGGTATTGTTTTATAGATTATCTATTTTTACGGCCAAAGCGTCTCACCTGTTTTCTTGCAGAAGCAGGTGAGGCGCTTATAGCCTTATCTAATGGCTATTCCAGATGTTATTTATTCCTCTGTCTCCCAGTCCTCATCGTCCTCGAAGGCGATGTTCCAAATGGTGGAGCAGTACTTCACGAATGGTGCCGGCATCTGACCGATGCGGGTGATGGCGTTGTTGAAGGCGTTCACCACACTGGTGTTGGTGGCCGTCTGGCCTACGCTGGCGAAGAAGCCGTTGAAGCTGTTGCTGGCAGCGGTGCCGCTGGTCGAGCCATACCACACGTTGCGGATGGAGCGGATGTTGTCCTGGAAGTCAGTGATAGAGTTATAGCTGTAGGGTGACTCCACATAGCTGATGTCACCGGCAGAGAAGGGGTTGGCAATCTTGGCCGTTCCCACCTCGGTAGCGATGGCTACGCACGAACCCTCATCGTCGCTCAGCACCTGGGCGATGGCAGCCTTCAGCGTGGGGAAGGTGCTCTTGGCGTTCACGCCAGCCTGAGTGAGGTTCTCGCCATACGACAGGCCGTTCTCCGTGGTGTACTCCAGACCGGCAGCCTTCACGGCAGCCACACGGCTGGCGTTCTTGGCCGTCTCGCCCTCCCAAGCCACTTGCAGCTGGAAGCAGCGCTCCTTCAGCAGTTTGCAGATGGTCTGGGCATAAGCCAGTTCCTTTGCACCGCTCACGCCGGTGAAGTTCTTATAGGTGTCGTTGCCTTGGAACTCGGCCACCTTACGCGGCTGTCCGTTGCGGAACAGGATGAACTCCAGAGCGTGGAAGCCCAGGATAGTGGCATCCTCCAGCATCTCGTCGTTCATGCCGTTGTTGAAGTAGTTCAGCAGCAGCGAGCGGTTGAGGGGCCAGGAGTCGATGGTGGGATCGATGTCGAAGTCAGAGGCGGCACCCATGAGGAAAGCCTCCGAGCGTTCCCAGTTTTCGCGTGCGTCTTTAAAGTCTTCACAGGCCTTGTTGATCTGGCTCTGCGAGATGCTGTTCACGGTCAGTCCGTTGAGCGTCTTCTCCAGGTCCTCCACGTCGTCGGCCAGGTCGGTGTAGGTGGGCACGATGACGTTGCTGACGAGGTTGGTCAGCACGTTGCGCAGGAATGCCTCCTGGTCGCTGGTGAGCGTGGCCTTGGCAATGATGCTGTTGGCAGCCTCAAACTCCGATACTACATTGGCACAGGCGTCGATGGCCTCGTTGCCATACGTGCGGTCCTTGTACTGATCCTCGGTAGGATCCTTGGGGTCGTCGTCATCGCTGCAGGCGGTGAAACCCGTCGACAGCGTGCAGGCAGCTGCGAAGAGCAGTGCGTACTTGAAAATCTTTTTCATAACTTGTCCTATTTTTAAATTATTGATTGATATTAATTTTCCATTTACCTGAAGAATCCTTCATAAGCGATGCCGATGTTCAGGGCCGGCTCGTTGTTGTAGAGCTTCTTCAGGAATCGCTGCGAGTACTCGGCTTTCACCACGATTTGCGGCAGCGGATAGTAGTTGATGCCGACAGCCATGCGCTTCACAACAGTGAAGTCGTAGGGCGTGTTTTTGGTCTGTGAGGCGTAGGAGTCGTACATCTCGTAGCGGCCGAAGACATACATCTTCTTATTCTGCGCGCGCAGACGCTCGAACTGAGAGAACACGTTGTAGCCAGCCTCGATGCCCACGGCGTAGGCGTTCTTCGAGACGAAGGCCGAGTGCTTGAAGGGCGACTTCGAGTTCAGTCGGTTGTAGACATACTTCAGCTGAGAGGCATCCCCCAGGTAGCCGTAGTCGGCCTGTCCGTGTACAATCCAGTTGTGGTCGTTGTAGCTGAAGTCGAACGAGCCGATGACCACGCGACCTTTGTATTCGGCATCCACGCCGTTGGCATTGCGCGGGTAGCTGTTGCCGATGGTGTGGCCGTAGTAGCCGCTGACGGCCATGCGCAGACCCTTCACCGAGTAGTTGTCTACGCGGGCGGCGATGCCGTATTTGTTGGCTATGTCGTATTCCAGCGGCGACTTGTGTCCCTTATGAATCCATCCCGTGTTCGTGAAATGGTCGGCATTCAGTCCGGCCAGCAATTGAGCCTCGTAGCGGAAGTCGCCCGAGCGACCCCAGAACGATACACCCGTCTGGTGCCACGTGCTGGGCAGGATGGTGTTCTCGCCCTCGGGACGATAGACAGTGAAGAAGTGCAGCGGTTCGTGGTGGGCGTTGTTCAGACCCACGGGCACCACGATGTGGCCGGCGCGGATGTTGGCAAACTGACCGAATGACTTCTGAATCCAGAACTGCTCCAGCTCCACTTCGCCGCCTTTCTCGGTCTCCTGTTCCCATTCGCCGCCTTCCTCGTCTTCCTTCTCGTAGGCGATGCCTGTGCCACCGTGCTCGAACTCAATCTCCGTGCCCATGGTCCAGCCATGGCCGAAGTCGTAGCCCAGGTAGATGACGGCATGCGGTATGTCGAACTTTCCGTGCGAAGGATCGTCCTTGTGCTGTTCGGGTTGCGAATAGCGGCTCACGTGGTCGCTGTAGAAGTTACGGCTGAAGGCCACCTCGCCATAGCCGCCCACCGAGAGTCGGTTGCCGCGGGCATGGCTCATCACGCTGTCGCCGGCGCTGACCTGTGCCTGCGTTTGCAGACTCAGGCAGAGCGTCGTAGTGACAAAAAATATTCTAACGATGTTCATCATTTTCATTGTATTTGTAACTTTTTTCAGTTTTCGGGTGCAAAATTACGGTGTTTCAGGCGTTTTTGCAATACCTAAAAATGATGGAATTGCCCGCTTTTCCGTGCCCACGGCTCATTATGGCGGGTGAAATTACCTAATTATTATTATTGCATAATTCAGAAAAATTTTGTTATTTTGCACCGTCAATATATATTAATAAGGTATTAGCGATGAAGAATCAGAAAATGTATGAAGCGGACGACAAGATGATTTCCATCATCCGCGACAACTATAACATCCTGCAGAGTCTGGGCTCGTTCGGCATCAGCCTGGGCTTCGGCGACAAGACTGTCGGCGAGGTGTGCGAGGGTGAAGGTGTCGACACCTACACGTTCCTGGCAGTTGTGAACTTCACCATCAACGGCTATCGCGACAACGACGATGCCGACCGCCTGAGCATTCCCACGCTCATGAAGTATCTGCGGGCCTCCCACGAATACTACCTGGGTTTCCAGTTGCCCTTCATCCGCAAAGAGCTGGCCGATGCCCTCGATCCCGAAAACTCGCTGGCTGCGCTCATTCTGAAGCTATATGACGAGTATGCGCGCCAGATTCAGCACCACATGAAGTATGAGGAGCGCATGGTGTTCCCTTATGTGGAGAACCTGCTCGACGGGCGCGTCACCTCGGGCTACGACATCGAGACCTTCTCTAAGCACCACGGCCAGACCGACCAGAAGCTGCGCGAGCTGAAGCAGATCATCATTAAATACCTGCCCTCGGACGGGCTGCGCAACAACCAGCTCTCGGCCACGCTCTACGACATATATAACAATGAGGAGTGGCTGGCCCAGCATGCCGAGGTGGAGGACCACATCTTCATTCCCGCCATCCGCCAGTTGGAGCAGCGGTTGAGACAGAACGACGTGTCGGCAAAGATTTCAAACATGATCAGCCAGTCGCCCAACAGCAACGAGTCGCTCAGCGACCGCGAGAAGGACGTCGTCATCAGTGTTGTGCAGGGCATGTCGAACAAGGAGATTGCCGACCACCTGTGCATCTCGGTGAACACGGTCATCACCCATCGTCGCAACATCGCCCGGAAGTTGCAGATTCACTCGCCGGCAGGTCTTACGATTTATGCTATTGTAAACAATCTTGTAGATATATCGAGTGTTAAGCTTTAATAGGTTTTATTGCAATCTGTATTTAATTGCAGGAAAATTGCGTCGATTCGTAATTTTTCTGCAATTTTTCTTTGTGGTTTTATGTAAAATAGCTATCTTTGCACCATTGAATTCAGGAGTGACATGTAATACTTGTTGATTTTTTGTGGAAGAAACAAGCCTTGCTGCCATAACATTGAAAAAAGATACGCGAGTTATTCACATTATATCAACATTTAAAAACAAACAACATGAAGAAATTTACGCTATTTCTTTTGGCGGCATTGATGATGACCGCTGTGAGTATGGCCCAGAAGCCCGTTGGACACGAGCTTTCGAAGAGTTGTGTTGCTGCGTTGGCACCCGGTCAGAAGGCCGATGCCAAGCAGATGCCGTCGAAGGCCTCCCTGCAGAAGCAGGTGGACCTGAAGCGTCTGCAGTCGGCACGCGCTCTGTTGGCAGCCAAGAAGTCTGAAGCCAAGAAGTCTGAAAAGGCAGAAAAGGCTACAGGTATGGCACGTGCCCCGAAGAAGGTAATCACGGGTGACGAGAGCTACATCACCGATCAGCCCGAGGGCCGCAAGCAGTACTATTCGCGTAGTGGTTCAGCCTACTACGTGTACATCTTTTATGTGATGAATACCTCCTATTCTGGTGCAGCCAGTACGGTGGTGTTCGGTGAGAACAACGAGGTGTATATCAAGAACATCATCTCGCAGTATGCCACAAACTCATGGCTGAAAGGCACCATCAACGGCAACAAGATCACCATCGACTTCCCGCAGAAGGCTATGGAGCAGAGCGGTTACGAGTACTACGTAGAGCTCCTCTCGTATGATGCAAATGAAGGATGGTTCGCTCCTGCCGAGAAGCAGACGCTTACGCTCAACTATAATGCCACCAACGGCACCATCAGTTGTCCCGCAGGTTCGGCTATTGCCACTGGCGACGAAATCATCGGACTCGTCGACGCTACCGAGGGTTGGACTGGCTATGGCGACTTCGCCTTCAGCATGACTGAGATGAACGACGAACCCGTCACCGCTCCCGAGGGTCTCGAGACCAGCGACTTCGCCGTGGTGGCCGACGGCTTCCAGGGCACCATTGCCCAGGTAGGCTTCGATGGAAACGACGTCTGGGTGCAGGGTCTCTATCCCGGCATGCCCAATGCCTGGGTGAAGGGTACCATCGATGGCAACAAGGCTACGTTCAAGTCAGGCCAGTTCATGGGTGCCGACGAGAGCGTGGGCTTCTACCAGTACTTTATGTCGGCCACGTCAACCGAGGAGTACGATCCGGACTATGATGAGTACTACACCGTCTATGAACTCTCCGATGAAGATGTGACGTTCGATTACGATCCCGCTACGAAGACCTTCTCCAACAGCAGTTGCTTCTTGGTGAATGCCGGCACCAGCAAGGTGTTCTATGCCGCTGCCTACGACAAGGCTAAGATTTATCCTTTCACCGAGGTGGCTGCCACGCCGGCTGCTCCCGTGTGGAATACGGTCTATGAAGGTGGTTATTCCTATTATAATTCCGGCTACGGATGGGGATACCTCGACTTCGATCTGCCCACGACTGACGTGAATGGCAACTTTATCCTTTCCGACAAGATGTCGTATCGCGTCTATACCAAGGTGAACGGCGAGGAGAAGCCGCTCACGTTCTCGCCCGACTACTACATGTATCTCGATGAGGAGATGGAGGAAGTGCCCTACGGATTCTCCGAGGGTTGGGACTTCTACTCTTCGGGCAGCGGCCAGAACGTCTATTACTACGTCATTGGCCCGGAGGCCTTCGGCGTGCAGTCCGTCTATCGTGGAGCTGGTGAGGAGCGTTGCTCCGAAATAGTCTGGCAGGAGGTCTACGATCTTGGTTCCGAGGTGCAGCCCGACGCTGCTACGCCCGACTATCCCGATGTCGATCCCTCTGACGTAGGTAGCAATATAGGTTACGGCTTCTACACAGGCAAGGAGGATCTCAACGGCTTCGGCGAGGCTAATGAGGACTCCTATGATGTAGCCATCCAGGTGAAGAACGAGGCCGTTGTCGGCAGCTATATCGAAAGCATCACCTTCCCGCTGATGGCTACCGAAGGTGTCAGCAACATTAAGGTGTGGCTCTCCAGTCAGCTGCGTGTTGAGGATGGAAAGAACGTTCCCGACCTCGTCAGCGTCGATGTCACCGATGCTGAGGCTGGATTCGTCACCGTGAAGCTCGAAAAGCCCTATGTCATCCCTGAGGAAGGCGTTTACGTGGGCTATAGCCTTACCATAGATGATGCTTCGAAGGAAGTCAATAAGAATCCTATCGCTGTGTTCATGCAGCCCAATGCAGGCGGATTCTACCTGCACACAGGCCGTGAGTTCCTCAAGTGGCTCAATCTCTCTGAGCTGATGGGCATGAGTTCGGCCATTCAGGTGACACTTGGCGGTAGCAAGATTGCTGACAATGCAGCTGCTCCTCAGGAGAATGAGACCAGTTATGTGATGGTGAACGCCCCCATCGAGCAGCAGGTGACCGTTGTCAACCACGGTGCTGAGGGCATCAAGTCGCTCGACATCGACTACGTGCTCGGCGGTGGACTCACCGGTTCGCAGCACATCGACCTCGATGAGCCTGTGGATGGCTTCTTCGGTCAGTCGACGACTGTTCCCGTGCTGCTGCCCAGCATTCCTACTCGTGGTACCTATGGTCTTGAAGTGACCGTTTCGAAGGTCAATGGCGAAGAGAATGCCGACCTTGCTCCTACGGCTCAGTCGACTGTCGTCGTGCTGAACAGCGTGCCCAAGAAGCGCACCGTGATGGAGGAATACACCGGCACATGGTGCGGATGGTGTCCGCGTGGCTTCGTGGCCCTCGAGAAACTTGCTGAGCTCTCTGATGGTGAGTACGTGCTGCTGAGCTATCACAATGCCGACCCGATGGAAATCACGCAGTATTTCCCCAACGACGTGCCCGGATTCCCCGATGCATGGCTCGATCGCGCCGAGGAGGTTGATCCTTACTACGGCACTGGCGGCGACGACTTCTTCGTGGCTAAGGATATGGCCCGTCGCAACAAGTCCTTCGGTGTGGCAAGTGTTGAGTTCCAGGCTGATATGAGTGATGACGGTCAGGCTGTCAACGTCTCGACGGAGGTTTGCTTCCCGTTCGATTCTGAGGAAGCCGACTATGCACTGGAATACATCCTCGTGGCCGACGGCCTCACGGGTGAGGCTGGCACCGATTGGGATCAGTCCAACTATTACTCTGGAAAGGATGGTGCTCCTGCCGATCTTGCCGACTTCGTGGGTGCTCCCGAAAGTGTTCCTGGAGTGGTCTTCAACGACGTTGTCGTGATGGCTCCGCAGTCAGGATGGGGTGTTGAAGGCAGCGTGCCTGCCAGCGTGAAGGCCGATGAGCCCATCAAGCACAGCTACTCGTTCCTGCTGGCCGACGCCGTGAACACCAGTGGCGAAAGCCTCATTCAGCCCCAGGCTAAACTGAAGGTGGCCGTGCTGATGCTCGACAACAAGACGGGCGAGGTGGTCAACGCCAACATCGCTCCCGTGGGTGGTGCCACAGGCATTAGCGCTCCTGAGGCCGACAAGGCTCAGAGCGGCATCAGCAGCGTGCGCTACTACGACCTCGGTGGTCGTCAGCTGACGGCTCCGCAGCGTGGCATCAACGTTGTCAGCATCACCTTCGCCGATGGCACCGTGAAGACAATAAAGATGAAAAGATAAGCATTTTGCTGAATTTTTCATACAAAACAACCTCCGCGTGAAACATTGAAATAGAACGCGTGAAACATTTTCGGCCCCCTGATCCGCAGGATTAGGGGGCTTTCTTGTGCTTTCTTATGGGCCAAACTCGTGCTACAGCTGCTGTAAACCTATGGTTTGATGCCTGCAGACCTACCATATGGCAGGTCTATCTCAATGCTCTGTAGGTACTAAAGCATAGGTCTGGAGGGTCTAAACCATAGGTATAGAACCATCGGAAAGGTGAGGAGACGGCTCGTAAACAACTAAACGGCTGACTCATAAGGCGTTAGCTAACTTCTCAAAATACGGCCGTATTTGCGACCAAAAGTTTTCCGATTCAGAATTTTAAAATCTACAAGGGGGTTCGTTGGCCAAAGAATTTGACAAGCTCTGTTTTTTGCCATTTTTGCCAGCCAGTCTTCCTTGGGCTTTGACTATCAGCATGTTTGACGTTTGCTGTTAACTGAAAACTGCAAACAAGTGCAAATTTTCCATATATTAAAATTTGTAAAAATGGAAATTTTCTTCGGTTTCATCGCTTGTAATATCATCTTTTTTGTTATCTTTGCAGACGCAATTGAATTAACAAAAAAGAAAACTTGGAAGGAGAAAGATGTTGGAGGGATTTTCCAAAACGGTAAACTTTTCGAAAATTTTCTCTCTAAAAGTTTTCCAAAACCTAAACCCAAATGGAGATAAAAAATTTCACAATTACGAAGCGTGACGGAACGAAAGATCGCTTCTCGCTGGACAAAATTATGAATGCCATCGTGAAGGCATTCGAGAGTGTTGACAAGCCAGTTGATTTGGGGAGTATCTACAAGATACTCAGCCACTTAGAGCTGCGCGAGGATATTAAGGTTGAAGACATTCAGAACCAGGTGGAAGAGGCCTTGATGCGTGAGGGCTACTACCAGGTGGCGAAGTCGTTTATGCTCTATCGCCAACAGCACACGGAAGACCGTGAGACGTTGGAGAAATTGAAATTTTTGTCAGACTACTGCGATGCTGCCAATGCTGCAACAGGTTCAAAGTATGACGCAAACGCAAACGTCGAACATAAGAATATTGCAACATTGATAGGCGAACTGCCCAAGGCAAGTTTCATTCGTCTGAACCGAAGACTGCTGACCGACCGCATCAAAAAGATGTACGGCAAGCCCATGTCCGACGAATATATCGACATGCTCACCCACCACTTTATATATAAGAACGACGAGACCTCGCTGGCCAACTATTGTGCTTCCATCACGATGTACCCTTGGCTCATCGGTGGTACGACGTCGATAGGCGGCAACTCTACGGCTCCGACCAACCTGAAGTCGTTCTGCGGTGGCTTCGTCAACATGGTGTTCATGGTGAGCTCGATGCTGAGTGGTGCCTGCGCCACGCCCGAGTTCCTGATGTACATGAACTACTTCATCCAGAAGGAGTACGGTCAGGACTACTATAAGGATCCCGACCGCGTTGTGGATCTCTCGCTGAAGCAGCGCACGATTGACAAGGTCATCACCGACTACTTCGAGCAGATTGTCTACTCGCTGAACCAGCCCACGGGTGCCCGCAACTACCAGGCAGTATTCTGGAACGTGGCCTACTACGACCGTCCTTACTTCGAGAGCCTCTTCGGCGAGTTCTACTTCCCCGATGGTTCGAAACCCGACTGGGACGGACTCTCCTGGCTGCAGAAGCGCTTCATGAAGTGGTTCAACAAGGAGCGCACGAAGACCGTGCTGACCTTCCCCGTGGAGACCATGGCGCTGCTGACGAAGGACGGCGACTGCGTGGACAAGGAGTGGGCCGACTTCACGGCTGAGATGTATGCCGAGGGCCACTCGTTCTTCACCTACATGAGCGACAATGCCGACTCGCTGTCGAGCTGCTGCCGCCTGCGCAACGAGATTCAGGACAACGGCTTCAGCTACACGCTGGGTGCCGGCGGTGTGTCGACAGGCTCGAAGAGTGTGCTGACCATCAACCTGAACCGCTGCATACAGTATGCCGTGAACAACGGTAAGGACTACCGCGAGTTCCTCACTCACATCATCGACCTCTGCCACAAGGTGCAGCTGGCCTACAACGAGAATCTGAAGGAACTGCAGAGTCACGGTATGCTGCCGCTGTTCGACGCCGGCTACATCAACATTGCCCGTCAGTACCTGACCATCGGTATCAACGGTATGGTGGAGGCTGCCGAGTTCATGGGCCTCGAGATTAACGACAACCCGAAGTATCTGGCCTTCGTGCAGGAGGTGCTCGGTCTGGTGGAGAAGAAGAACAAGGAGTATCGCACGAAGGACGTGCTCTTCAACTGCGAGATGATTCCTGCCGAGAACGTCGGTGTGAAGCACGCCAAGTGGGACCGCGAAGACGGCTACTTCGTGCCGCGCGACTGCTACAACAGCTACTTCTATGTGGTTGAGGACGACTCGCTGAACATTATCGACAAGTTCAAACTGCACGGTGCACCTTACATACAGCACCTCACTGGTGGCTCGGCCCTGCACATGAACCTCGAGGAGCACCTCTCGAAGACGCAGTACCGCCAGTTGCTCTGCGTGGCTGCCAAGGAGGGATGCAACTACTTCACATTCAACATTCCCAACACGATCTGCAACGACTGCGGACACATCGACAAACGCTATCTGCACGAGTGCCCGAAGTGCGGCTCGAAGAATGTGGATTACATGACCCGCATCATCGGTTACCTGAAGCGCGTGAGCAACTTCTCGCTGCCCCGTCAGCAGGAGGAGCACCGCCGCTACTATGCCGGCAAGGAAAAGCTGGTGGAAGCATAGTGTTTTAGTTGAACGTTAAGTTTTTTAGTGTTTAGAGATTTTATCTAATCGTGCTGAAATACGTGAATACAGGCGTCGTCTTTCAGGAAATACCTGACGAGACGACGCTCTCCGTGAATATCTCGCGCTGTCCGTGCCATTGTCCCGGCTGCCATAGCTCGTATCTGGCCGAGGACATCGGCGAACCGCTCGACGAGGCCGCCATTGACGCCTTCGTCGGCGAGTTTGGCAGCGACATCACCTGCATTGCCCTGATGGGGGGCGATGCCGAGCCCGATACTGTAGACGCATTGGCGCAATACATCCACCAGCGCTATCCGCGCTATAAGGTGGCGTGGTATAGCGGTAGGCTGCGCATCTCGCCCCTCGTGGATCGCCGGCATTTCGACTACATTAAGATTGGTCCATACATCGCACATCTGGGACCGCTCTCGAAGCCCACTACCAACCAGCGGCTCTATCGCATAGGGGCCGAAGGCGAAATGCAGGATATCACTGCGCGCTTCTGGAAGAAGTAGATTTTGGGAAAGAAAAAACAAAAAAGTCCAATACGAAAGCGCGTATTGGACTTTTTTTTGTACCTTTGCAGGCAAATACCAAAGTATCGTATGATGAACGACGGACGCCCACATATCGCTATTGTCGACAGCAACACGCTTGCTGCCGTAGGACTGCGGCAGATCTTGCAGAACGTCATGCCCATCATGACGGTCGATGTGTTCGGCTCGATTGCCGAACTGGAGGCAAACGATCCTGAATCGTTCGTCCACTATTTCGTGTCGATGAATCTGGTGCTGGAGAACCGTCAGTTCTTTCTTGAGCGTCGTCGCAAGACCATCGTGCTCACCGCATCTGTCAACCCGGAAACGCAGCTGAAGGACTTCCACTCGCTGTGCATCAACGTGCCCGAGTCGCAGTTGGTGCGCTCGCTGCTCATACTGGAACAGCATGCCCACGGCGCAGGCCGCAACCTGCCGTCCATGCCCCGTGCGTTGCAGGCAAAGGTGCTCACCGACCGCGAGATAGAAGTTCTGTCGTTCATCGCGCAGGGGTATATCAACAAGGAGATAGCCGACCGGCTGAACATCGGTCTGACCACGGTCATCACCCATCGCAAGAACATCATGGAGAAGCTCGGCATGAAGAGCATCTCCGCCCTCACTATCTATGCCGTGATGCACGGGTACGTAGATATCAACAAGATTTAATCCTCCACAAAAAACTACAACTACAACAGCCATTTATAATCTGCGGTTGGAAGAAAAAGCTGTTTTTTTTCAATCAGTTAGTAAAATATTTGGAAATATCAGAAGAATTGATTATCTTTGCCCCTGTAATAGCAACTACAAGCTTGAAACCAAAAGCTTGAAACTTGAAACCAGAAACTATTAATGTACCGCCTATGACATAAAACAAAAAGGACAAAAAGACATATAGGATGAAGCGTCCGCTTAGATTCTTGTTTCCGAAATTTCGCCAAAATCCAAGAAACATTCAAGAGTAAAGGCACGGATGCTCACGCCGGTTGGCGTGGGCTTTTACTCGGATATAGAATGTTGGGTGTTTGGCGACACCTCGGAAACGTAGACGAAGTAAAAAGTCCACGTTTTCTTTTTGTGTCCAAAAGACGCAACACATTCTCGAAACATAATAAGTAATAATAACTAAAAACTAAAGCAATATGAAAACTAACCAATTTTTCAAACATTTACTCCTTCTGTTGTTGTTTTTACTGACAACGAATATGACCGCCTCGGCGTATAATGGCGATTTCACTGCCGAGAATGAGCTAGGGCAAACCATTTATTATAAAATTTTAGATGATAATCTGCTCACTGTTGAGGTGGCACAGCATAATAGTTATAATAGTCCTTATATGGGCCAATATGGAGAACTTGCGAATCAGGATGTTATAATACCTAGTACGGTTGAGAATGATGGAAAAACCTACACGGTTGTAGCTATTGGTGATTATGCATTTCATGCTGGGACAGTTAGGCAATTTGATGGGAGTAGAACAGATGGCATCAAATCGATTGTGCTTCCGAATACAATCAAATCTATAGGAAAAGAAGCATTTTCGCAATCGACGAATTTAATAGCCGTTACGCTCTCCGAGGGACTAACATCTATTGGAGATAAGGCTTTCCATGGTTGCACAAGTTTATTTTCAATTGTACTTCCAAGTACTATGCAAACCATCGGTGCCAGTGTTTTCGGTACGTTTGTATCAGGAGGTAAAATGTCATTAAAATCTGTTGTTGTTAAGGGATCCCATCCTGCCGCAATTTCAGGAAGCACTTTCCCCGATCGTTCCTCTCAAACCCTTTATGTTCCTGCGGGTTGTCTTTCTACATATGCAGCAGCAGATTATTGGAAAGATTTTAAGGAAATCGTCGAGAACAGCAGAATAACTTTTGCTGACGCCAATGTGGAAACCATCTGCGTGCAGAACTGGGACCAGGATGGCGATGGCTATCTCGACAAGATAGAAGCCGCCAGTGTTACCGACTTGGGCACGGCCTTCCTAGGAAAGACCCAGATAACTTCTTTCAACGAACTATCATACTTCACGGGTTTAACCACAATCCGGAATCAAGCCTTCAGTGGCTGCACGAGTCTGACTGCCATTGCTATCCCCAGCAATGTGAAGACCATCGGTGATAATGCTTTCGCGGGTTGCAGCAGCTTGCCTACAGTCGTTTTGCCGACAAGCCTCACAGCAATAGGGAACTACGCTTTCTCTGGTTGCAGTAGCTTGCCTACAGTCGTTTTGCCGACAAGCCTCACAGCAATAGGGAAATACGCTTTCTCTGGTTGCAGTAGCTTAGCGACCATCACCAGTCTTAACAATGTGACCACAATTGGTGCGAGTGCTTTTGCCAATTGTACCAGTTTGGTGAGCGTCAGTGTCAATGCCGCTACAGTGGGGAGCAATACATTCAGTGGCTGCACCAACCTGAGCGAGGTAACCTTCGGCAGCAAGGTCGCCGACATCAAGGAGGGAGCGTTTAAGAATTGCACGAAGCTGACCACCATCAGCATTCCGGGTGCGGTGGTTTCCATCAATAGTAACTGCTTTGAGGGCTGCACCGCCCTGAATACGGTCACCCTGCATCAGGGCACGAAGTATCTTCTGCCCTCGGCTTTCAAGGGCTGCTATAACTTGCAGACCATCACCCTGCCCGACGGTCTGCTTTCCATCGGCGAGAGTGCCTTCCACACCTGTCAGGCCTTAAAGGGCATCGAAATCCCCTCGACGGTGACGAATATTGAGGGGAATGTGTTCCTTCAGTGCACGTCGCTTACGACTGTCACCGTGAACTGGCAGACACCCCTCCCGGTGCCCGCCACCGCATTCCCCAACCGCACAAGGCAGGGACTTGTCGTGCCCCAGGGCACACTGGCTGCCTATCAGGCTGCCGACGTATGGAAGGAGTTCAAGTACTTCCGCGAAGTGGGCGCCGGCTCGACAACCATCAAGTTTGCCGATGCCAACGTGGAAGCCCTCTGCGTGCAGAACTGGGATCTTGACGGCGACGGCAAGCTGCAGACCGACGAGGCCGCTTTGGTGACTACGCTGGGCTCGGTGTTCTCAAGCAATGTCAACATCACCTCGTTCAACGAGCTGCAGTACTTCACGGGCCTGACGGCGATTGACAATAGCGCCTTCACCTACTGCACGTCACTGACATCGATTGTCATCCCTGAGAACGTGCAGACGATCGGCACATCGGCCTTCGACGGGTGTACGCAGCTGCCAAAGATCAACATCCCCGCCAGCGTGACATCGATCGGCCAGTATGCTTTCCGCAACACGCCGCGACTGAAGACGGTGACCGTGAACTGGACGACACCCATCACGGTGAGCGCCGACGCCTTCCCCAACCGAGCCAACCAGGGACTCTATGTTCCCGCAGGCAAGAAGGCTACCTATCAGGCTGCCGACGTGTGGAAGGACTTCCTGTGGATTCGCGAGGCCGGCGAAACCTTGCCCTTCATTGTGTTTGAAGACCCGAAGGTGGAAGAAATCTGTCTTGCAAACTGGGACAGCGACGGCGACGGATACCTGCAAATGGACGAGGCAGCGGCTGTGACGTCACTTGGAAATGAGTTTAAGAACTCCGAGATAGTCACCTTCGACGAGTTGATATACTTCACTGGCCTGATTGTTACGGGTGCCCAGAGCTTCCGAGGCTGCACCAGCCTGAGATCCATTGTTCTCCCGTCGGGCTTGTCGACCATCAGCGGCCAGACCTTCTACGGCTGCACCAGCCTGGCAAGTGTCGAGATCCCGACGAGTGTCACAGCCATTCAGGGCTCGGCATTCTCAGGCTGTACGGCCCTGAAGGACATCGACATCCCGTCAAGCGTTACGACCATCGGCGGTACGGCATTTAACGGCTGCACCAGCCTTGAGGAGGTAACCGTACACTGGACCACACCCATCACGGATGTTGACGAAACGGCCTTCCCCGACCGCGCCAGCCAGTGGCTCAACGTTCCCTCGGGCACGAAGGCCGCCTACCATGCTGCCGACGTGTGGAAGGACTTCCTGATGGACTACGGCCTCGCAGTGAAGGGCATCGACGTGAGCATCAAGAATCAAACCGACGTGCTGGGCGACGGCAAGGTGAGCTACGACCCCGACACGCACGTGCTGACGCTGAACAATGCCGACATCAGCACCAATGCGGCCCCGGGCATCCAGGTGACCACCTACTTCGTTCATGACGACCTGACCGTCAACCTCGTGGGCAGCAACACAATGGCTGTCAACGGCTATGTCGCCATGCCGTTGCGCTGCAATACCACCATCACCGGAACGGGCACGCTGACGCTGAGCGGAACGGGCGGCTATATAGGTATGCGTGCCGCAAAACAGCTGACCATAGAGGGTGGTTGCATCATCAACGCTTCCGACATCAACAGCAGTGTCGACGGTGCGTCGCTGTTGATCAGGGATGTCGACACGCAGGTGAACCTGACGACAGACATCTACGGCTTCGACAGCGTGACGCTGGAAGACGGGTTGACCTTCACGAAACCGCTGGGCGGCTACTACGACACGACGAACAAGTACGTGGCAACAATCTTTGGTAGCCAATGGAATAGTGGTGTGACAATCAGCTCGCGCGGCGACTACGGTTTGAGCGTGAAGGGCATATCCGTGAATCCCGCCAATCAAGACGACGTGCTGGGTGACGGCACGGTGAGCTTCGACCCCGCCACCCTCACGCTGACGCTGAACAATGCCAACATCGTTACCGAGAGCGGACACGCCATCGAGACGACTGCCGACTATAGCGGCGAACAGCTGATTATAAAGCTGCTGGGACAGAACTATATCGACAGCGGCGACGACTATGAGGCGGACATCGTGCTGAGCACGAACACATTCATCAAAGGCCCCGGCGAGTTGACGCTGGAGGATAATAGTAGCAGTGCGATTTGGATAAACGGCGGCCACCATCTGTTTATTACTAACGGCTGTACCATACGTGCCCGCTTCATCAGCGTCCCAGGCTTCTACACAGGCTCCGACACAGGCAATCTCATTGTGACTGGTGCCGACACCCGCATCATCCTGAGAGCAGGTGACGAGACGGAGGCCAACATCTATGGCTTCAACGATGTTTTGCTGGATGAGGACAGTGGCCTTCAGTTCACCTATCCCGCCGGAGCCTGGTACGATAATGAAAATGAATTCTGCGTCATGTGCGACGAAGGCGAGGCATACGGCGTGACCATCGAGTGTCCTCCATACGTCGTCTACGATTCCAGCACCACCACTCTGACGTTCTATCACGACAGACAGCGGTCGACACATAACGGAACGACGGAGACGACGTATGACCTGAACGCGGGCGAGAACGCTCCTGGCTGGAGAAGCGATGATAGTTATGCGAATGTCACTACGGTGGTGTTCGACGAATCATTTGCTCAAGCTCGTCCGACGAGCACCGCCAGCTGGTTTGCAGGAATGACGAACCTTACCACTATTACTGGCATTGAGAACTTGAACACGAGCGAGGTGACGAGCATGAGGAGCATGTTCTTCAACTGTAGTAGTCTGACGAGTATCGACGTGAGCCACTTCGACACGCAGAACGTGACAAGCATGAGAACCATGTTCTATAACTGCTCGGGTCTGACGAGTATCGACGTAAGCCATTTCGACACCCGGAATGTGACGATTATGAGAAGCATGTTCTCTGGCTGTTCGAGTTTGACAAGCCTTAACGTGAGCAACTTCGATACGCGGAATGTAACGGATATGTCATCCATGTTCCTTGCCTGTAGCAGTCTGACAAGTCTGGACGTGAGCAGCTTCAACACGTCTAACGTGACCGATATGTCATACATGTTCCAAGGCTGCAGCAATTTGACGACTTTTGATTTGAGCCACTTCAACACACAGAACGTGACAAATATGAGCTTCATGTTCTATAGGTGCACAGGCCTAACGAATGTCAACCTGAGCAGCTTCAACACGCAGAGCGTGACCACTTTGTCGTATATGTTCGGAGCTTGCCCGTCTTTGACAACCCTCGACCTGAGTAGCTTCAACACGGCGACAGTAACGAACATGTCGTATATGTTTGTGAACTGCAGCAACCTGAAGACTATCTATGTGGGCGACGGCTGGAGTACGGAAGGCTTGACGGGTGCGAACAGCTCGACGAATATGTTTGCCGCCTGCACGAGCATCGTGGGTGGCAAGGGAACGGTGTATGACTCTTCCCACTGGGACAAGGAGTATGCCCGTATTGACGGCGGCCCTGGAAGTGAAACTCCCGGTTATCTTACTGAGAAGCCTGACTTCCTGCTGGGCGACGTGAACGGCGACGGACAGATCACGATCGCCGACGTGACAGCGCTGGTGAATATCATCCTCGGTAAGGACACGACAGGTCAGTATAACCACGCTGCAGCCGATGTGAACCAGGACAACCAGATAACCATTGCCGACGTCACAGCACTGGTGAACAAGATTCTTGGAAAGTAGAAAAGGGTAGCCTCATCCTAAAACCAGTTGATTTGTATAAATCCCATTCATTACAGGAACGGGGCGAGCAGATGAGCGAACCACCCGCGGAACTTCTGCCAGGGTGTGCGGAAGCGGTTCCACGACTCGGGTGTGAGCAGGAAAGAGTCTTTCTTGTCGCGTTCGAACATGTCGCATAGCTGCTGAGTGATGCGCCGGTCGGCTATGACGGCATTCTCTTCGTAATCCCAGCGCAGCGAGCGGGCGTTGAGATTGGCGCTGCCGACGGTGCAAAGGCTACCGTCGACCATGATCACCTTTGTGTGGTGGAAGCCAGGCTCGTACATCCATGCCTGCACGCCGTGCTTCATGAGCGAGTGCAGGTTATAGAACATGCAGTCGGGTGTGAGGGGAATGTCGCTATGGGTGGAGGCCATGATTTCAACCTTCACCCCGCGCTCGACGGCCTGCCGCAGTTTGCGCTTCAGCTTGCGGTTCAGCGTAAGGTAGGGGTTGATGAGCTTGATGCTGTCGCGGGCGTTGTCGATGGCCGAGTAGTAGAACTGTCGGATGATGCGGTTGCTCTTGCGTGGCTCGCGGTTGATGATGCCCACCGTGGAAGGTGGGAGCGAGTCGATGGAAGTGAAGTAGGGGGCTGTGTAGAGGCCGTAGTAGTACTGCTCACCCTGCAGACGCTCGCCGGTGGTCTTCTCCCAGATGTGCATGAAGATGCGCTGCAGTGTGTTCACCTCTTCGCCCTCTATGCGGCAGTGCATGTCACGCCACGAGCCCACTTGCTCGGTGCCGTTGATGTAGTAGTCGGCCACGTTCATACCACCCGTGTAGGCCACTTCGCCATCGATGATGACAATCTTCCTGTGGTCGCGGCTGAAGACGTGATTGATCCAGGGGAAACGCAGCGGGTCGAACTCGTAAATCTGGATGCCCTGCCCGCGCAGTCGGCGCAGGTGGCGCTTGCGGAGAGGCTTGTTGTTCGACGAGTTGCCAAAGGCATCGAACAGCGCACGCACTTCCACTCCTTCGGCTGCTTTCTCGGCCAGAATGTTGAAGAGCAACATGGCAATGGAGTCGTTGCGGAAGTTGAAGTATTCCAGGTGGATGCTGCTGCGAGCCTCGCGGATGACCTGAAACATGTCGTCGAATTTCTCCTGTCCGCTCATGAGCAGCTTCACACGGTTGTTGTTGGAGAAGGTGACGCCTTCCTGCTGCAGTTCGTTGATGACAAGCGAGTCGGCCGTCGTTTGCGCATGCAGCGGACAGCCTGTCAGAGCCAATAGAATGATCAGTGTGTAAATCAGATGTTTCACTTACGTCTCGACTGTTTTTCTTTTTTATATCATGCATGAATAGTGGTCGACCACTCCGAGCAGATGGCGCTGCTCGTCGGCTACGAGCACCGTGTGGATTTTGTGGCGCTGCATGATGCGTTGTATCTCGGTGATTTTTGTTGTGGGCAGCACCATCTTCGGCTGATGGGTCATGATGTCGCTGACCGTGTGGTTGAAGAACTCTGCCTGCCAGCGCTCCATGGCGCGACGGATGTCGCCATCGGTGATGAGGCCGACAATCTTGCCGTCTTCCAGCGACACGCCCAGTCCGAGCTTGCCCTTGCTGACGTGGATGATGGCTTCTCCCAGGTGCATGTCCTGCGGGATAATGGGCAAGTCCTCGGTGCGCATCACGTCGGCTGCCGTCGTGAGCAGTCGGCGTCCCAGTTCGCCGCCAGGATGGAACTGTGCGAAGTCCTGCGGCTTGAAGTTGCGCTTCTCCATCAGGGCAATGGCCAGTGCATCGCCCATCACGATCTGGGCGGTCGTGGAGCTCGTTGGAGCCAGGTTCAGCGGACATGCCTCCTTTTCGACGTGCACGTTCAAATGGATGGTGGAATACTTTGCCAGCAGCGATTCGCTGTTGCCACTCATGCCGATGATGGGCACCTGCATGTGGAGCACCATCGGGATGAAGCGCAGCAGTTCGTCGGTGAGCCCGGAGTTGCTGATGGCCAGCACCACGTCGTCGCGTGTCATCACGCCGAGGTCGCCGTGGAAGACGTCGAGCGGATTGATGAAGAACGACGGTGTGCCCGTACTGGCCAGTGTGGCAGCAATCTTCGCACCGATGTGGCCACTCTTGCCCACACCCGTCACTATGACCTTACCATGGCAACGGTAGATGAGTTCAACGGCGCGGTCGAACTGTTCGTCGAGTCGCGGTATGAGGTCGAGCACGGCTTGTGCCTCGTCGCGGATGACCTGTATGGCGTAGTCCCTTGGGAGTTTCATTGTTGTGAGTTATTAGTTAGGAGTTGTGCAACCAATGATTCCAATTTCTTCAGTTCCAGCATGTTGGCAGCGTCGCTGAGGCCGAGGTCTGGAGTGGGGTGTACTTCGAAGAAGTAACCTGTAGCCCCGAAAGCTTTGGCTGCCAATGCCATCGAGGGCACAAAGCGGCGGTCGCCACTGGTCTTGCCGCCACCGCCGCCAGGTCGCTGCACGCTGTGGGTGCAGTCCATGATGACCGTAGGCACGATGTCGAGCATGTCGGGGATGTTGCGGAAGTCTACTACGAGGTTGTTGTAGCCGAACGAGTTGCCGCGCTCCGTCAGCCAAACCTCACTGGCGCCGGCGTCGCGGGCTTTCTCTACGGGGTAGCGCATGTCCTGCCCACTCAGGAATTGTGCCTTCTTGATGTTCACTGTGCGGCCCGTCTTTGCTGCTGCCACAAGCAGGTCGGTCTGTCGGCAGAGGAAAGCGGGAATCTGCAATACGTCGCACACCTCAGCCACGGGGGCTGCCTGCCAAGCCTCATGGATATCCGTGAGGAGGCGCAGATGGTGTTTGGCCTTCACGTCGGCCAGCATCTGCAAGCCGCGCTCCAGGCCCGGTCCGCGAAACGAGCTGATGCTCGTGCGGTTGGCTTTGTCGAACGATGCCTTGAAGATGATGTCGGTGCCCAGCACGCTGTTGATGCGCACGAGTTCTGCAGCAACGGTGTCGAGCAGTTCTGCTGACTCGATGACGCACGGACCCGCAATGAATATTGGTTGCATGTCGGTATCTGTTTTTAATGTATCAATGGGTGGTTCCATCATAAATAGATATAGAATGACTTGCAAAAATAATGAAAAGCCGTTGAAGTGGCAAATAATTAACTTTAATTTACCATTGAAATAGAAAAACTGACCACAAATGGGCGGTTTTCCCCATTTTTGTTGTACCTTTGCCGCCGTTTTAGGATAAATTTATGTATTAACATTAAAAAAAGAAAGGAAAAACAACATGAAAAAGATTTTGATGTCTTTGTTTGTTGCCGCTATGGCAATGACTGCAAATGCTCAGGTTTACGTGGGCGGTTCGGTAGGTGTCGGTAGTGTGAAACTGGGTTCCGACGATGCTGAGACCACTTATAAGTTCATGCCCGAGGTGGGCTATAACCTCAACAGCGACTGGGCCATCGGTGTGGCTCTGGGCTACCAGAAGGGTGCTTGCACGCTGGGTAAAGGTGCTTACGCTCAGGACGTCGACACGGAGCTTCTGCAGGTGAATCCCTACGTGCGCTACACGGCTGTGAAGTCGAAGCTCATCAATGTGTTCGTCGATGGCGGCGTGGGCTTCGGCAGCTATAAGGACCAGGGCACCCAGTTTGAGCTGGGTCTGCGTCCGGGCGTGGCTGTCAACCTGAACGAGAATATCAGCTTCGTGGCTCATGTGGGCTTCGTAGGCTTCGAGAGCTTCAGCCCGAAGGGCGACGGCGACAGCAGCAACACCGTTGGTGTCGACCTCGATGGCAAGAACGTCACCTTCGGTCTCTACTTCAACTTCTAAACGAACGTGAGTTCGGCGGTTGTCATCCAGGAATAATTCTTTGATGATTTGACAATCGTAAAAACGCAAAAAAAAGCATTGCTCCTGAGTGGGGCAATGCTTTTTGCGTTTTTGGCGGCCACAGCCTACTGATGGTGCTGTATCAGGTGCAGGTCGCGCTGCGGGAAAGGAATCTCGATGTTGTTCTCAGCCAACGTCTTGTACACGCATTCCAGGATGCGGCCGTCGTCGTAGTATTGCGTCAGCACGGGCACCCAGACAAGAATCTTGAGATTGACGCTCGAGTCGCCGAATTCCTTCAGGACGATGCGTGGCGGTTTCTCCGGGTCGGTGATGTGCAGATTGCTAATGGCTTCGATGAGCAGGCGCTTGCAGCGTTCTATGTCAGTGCCATAGGCCACGCCTACATCCAGGATGTCCAGTTCGTAGCCGTGGTTCTTCGTCATGTTCTTGTAGTTCTTTGTGAAGAGCTGGCTATTGGTGAACGCTATCACAGAGCCGTCGATGGCCTCTACGAGCGTCGACGTGTAGTTGATGGAGCTTACTCGGCCGCGCGTGCCGTCGCAGATGATATAGTCGCCCACCTTGATGCGCCCTGCCATGAGCGACACGCCATAGTAGATGTTCTCCAGGATATCCTTCATGGCGAAACCGACACCCGTCGACAGACCACCTGAGATTACCACTAGCCACGTGTTGTTGACGCGCATGATGCTCAGCGAGATGAGCAGCCATGCTCCCCATACCACAATCTGTATGATGTTTTTCATCATAAGGCTGCGCGTGCCGGCTGTCGAGAGGTCGCTCTTTTCGAAGTAGAGTTTCAAGAGGCTCTGCAGCGTCTTGTTGAGATACTTGAAGAAGAAGAACAGCATCACCACCTGGGCAATCGACCAGACACTCAGCGTGATGGCCTTGGCCTGGATGAAGCGTGTGTTGAAGAGCTTGCGGGTGGTGTCGCTCAGGTTGAACACGTCAGCAGCCCAGTAGATGCTCACGAGTACGGAGATGACACCCAGCACGGGCAGCGCCACGTTCTTGAAGAAATAGAACATCCACGTCTTCGTGATGGGCAGTTCGTCGATGTGCTTCCGCTTGGCATAGTTGTTCAGCCAGCCTGTAATACAAGTGATGGTGAGAATGAATGTCAGCTGCATGACCCACCAGATGAGAATCTGCACGCTCAGCAGCGTGTAGCCCAGCCACGAGCATACTACCGAGGCGATGAACACAATCAGCGATATGTAGGTGTAGAACACGTCTGACCGCGGGATGTTGTCATTGTGGTGGCGTATCGTGCTCCACTGCCACAGCATGCACACGAGCAGGGCTGGGGGCAGGATGAGGTCCACCAGGTCGTTCGGGATAAGCACGATGCGGAAAGTGATGACCAGGAATCCCATGAAGATGAGTGGTGCATAGATGCGGAAGGCACTCTTGATCTGGTTTCCGTTGAGGCGCAGCAGCAGCGAAATCAGGATAACGCTCAGCAGCCACGTGTACTGTACCAGCAGATTCGAAGCCATAATCAGGAAGTTCTGCTGTACGGTGGCACGCACTACACCCAGAATAATGGCCAGCAGTATCACCGACGATGCCATGATGATGCAAGTGCGCTTGGCCTTGAAGTCCTCGGTCTTGAAACGCTTCGGCAGCAGGAACCTTACCGAGAAGATGGTGAAGCCGAACGACAGGCAGCCATAGATAAGCAGCGCCGTGAAAAGGAAGATGATGACGCGTATGTCCCAGTCCGAACGCACAGAGTTGTATTGCTGATACTTCTTGCTCACCGTCTCGCGCGTATCGCGCAGGTTGCTGTTCAGGTTGCTCAGAATGCGGAAGTAGCTTTCGCCACCGTTGTGGAAGATACTCATCTGGATGTCGCTATAGCGCTTGTTGGCGAAATCGTTGAGATTCTTCAATTGCTGTTCGGTCGACTTGTAGTAGTTGATGTATTCGTTCAGCTGGTCACGGTTGTCAGTCAGCGTGCGGCGTATGTTCATTGCCAGCGTCAGACACACGTTGCGGTCGGTCTTCGCTTTCTCCGAGAGCGACATCTTCGGCATGTTGGTCAGGTTGATGATGAGGCTGTCGTAACGGGCAATGTCCTCGTTGGCTTTATCTACGAACGTGCGGAAGGGCAGGATGTTGCGCTGGAACTCATGATACTGCTCTGTTGCCTCATGGCAGGCATAAGTAAGGTCGAAGATGTACTCCGACTTCTGCGAGTAGAGCATCAGGGCATTCTGGTTCGAACGGTTCAGAACGGAGAAAAGGTTCTTGCGTATGCTCTCCTGCTGCTCGCGCATGAACCCCGACTGCCGTTCCAATTCAGAGTGGTATTTCGTCAGTTCGGTGCGCAGGATGCCGAGCGTGTTGTCAATGTCTTTCTCCTTCAGCACGGCGTGTACTTGCAGGCAAAAGAATGCCAGCACGGCCAGTATGATAGTTGTCCTTTTCATCATGTTTGCGTAATTTTGCCTACAAAGGTACAAAAAACTTGAAACTTGTAACTCGTAACTTGCAACTTTTTTGTACTTTTGCAGAAAAATGGAGCACAATGAATGCTGTTATAAATGAAAAAGCGATTCTTGTTGCCGATAGCGGCAGCACAAAGACCGACTGGGCACTGATGCTGGTAGGCGCCGGTGAGGCATCGCCAGTTACCCTCCAGACGCAAGGCATCAACCCCGTCCTGATGAGTGAAGACGACGTGGCCGCTATCCTGCAGGACGAACTGCTGCCTCGGCTCGAGCAGTTGTTGCCCATCATGGCCATGGGGCAAGGGCTGGAAGTGTTCTTCTATGGTGCCGGCGTGCGTCCTGACATGGTATCGAAGATGGAGCGCGCCTTCCGCCGCGCCATGGGTTTCCACGAAACAGTAGTAGGGCGCATGTGGCAGGCGGACGTGCTGCTTCATTTCAACAGCGACCTGCTGGGAGCCGCCCGCGCCCTCTGCGGGCGTCGCGAAGGCATTGCCTGCATCTTGGGCACGGGAGCCAACTCCTGCCTCTACGATGGCGGACGGATAGTGCAGAATACACCCGCCTTAGGCTTCATCCTTGGTGATGAGGGGGGCGGGGCAGCGTTGGGTAAGCGATTCCTCAATGCCATCTTCAAGGGCTTGCTGCCCGCCAGCATGCGCGACGACTTCCTCGCGACGACCGGACTTACGCTTGCCGATGTCATCGCCCGCGTCTATCGCGAACCCATGCCCAACCGCTTTCTGGCTTCCACCTCTTTATATATTGGGCAACACCTCGATAACGGCGAACTGCGCAGCCTGGTGGTGGAAAACTTTCGCCAGTTCTTTCGTCATAACATCGTGCCCTATGGTCGCTGCGACCTGCCTGTAGACTTCGTGGGCAGCATCGCCAGCCACTACGAATCGCTGTTGCGCGAAGCTGCAGAGGCTGAAGGTTTCAGCGTCGGAAGAGTCTTGAAGAGTCCCATCGCCAGCCTTTGCGACTATCATCGTGCAGGATGAAAAGTCCTTTGCATTCCGCTCACTTATTCGTAATTTTGCGACAAAGTCGCGAAGTTGCAACATCTCGGCATAAAAAAAGAAACAGTTTCTTTTGTTCTGCCCTTGATTTTTCGTAACTTTGCACGGCAAAAGAATTAAAAACAACTTAAACTATGAGAAGTAGAACAGCAAATTGGTTTGAATGTACTGTGCGCTATGAGCGCCAGATGGAAGATGGAATGACTAAGAAAGTGCCCGAACTGTATGTCGTTGACGCCCTTTCGTTCGGTGAGGCCGAGGAGGCCATCACCCGCGAAATGTCGGCTTACGTGAGCGGTGAGTTCGAGGTGAAGAATATCAATCCCGCTGCCTATCACGAGATTTTCTTCAGTGAGAATGATAATGACGACCGCTGGTATAAGGCCAAGCTCTCGTTTATCACCATCGACGAGAAAACGGAGAAGGAGAAGCGCTCCGCAGTGGTCTATCTGGTGCAGGCAGCCACGTTCAACGGCGCAGTGAAGAACATCGAGGAGGTGATGGGAGGTACGATGATTGACTATGTCATTGCCAACATCTCTGAGACAAAAATCATGGATGTCTATGAGCATCAGGCTTCGACGAAGCAGGACAAGGCAAACGACAAGCCCGAATACGAGCAGTAGTCTTTTATACCTTATTTATATAAGATGAGCAAGATGAGCAAGGTAGCAGAAAACCTGAAAACGGTGCTGGCCGACCTGCCTTCGGGCGTCAGACTCGTAGCAGTCAGCAAGTTCCATCCGGTGGAGATGTTGCGCGAGGCCTACGATGCCGGTCAGCGCATCTTCGGCGAGAGTCACGTGCAGGAATTGCAGCAGAAAGTGGAGCAGATGCCGAAGGATGTGGAGTGGCACTTCATCGGCCATCTGCAAACCAACAAGGTGAAGTATATCGCACCTTATATTAGCCTGATACATGCTGTTGACTCTGTGAAGCTCTTGCGCGAAATCAACAAGCAGGCAGAGCGCTACGGGCGTGTCATCGATGTGCTGTTGGAACTGCACATTGCCGAGGAAGAAACGAAGTACGGCTTCTCGCCTGAGGAGTGTCGGCAGTTTCTGACGGGTGGTGAGTGGAAGGAGTTGAGCCATGTGCGCATTCGTGGTCTGATGATGATGGCTACCTATACGGATGACCAGGCGCAGATTCGCGGCGAGATGCAGGTGGCTGCCAACCTTTTCGACGAGATGAAGCAGACGTGCTTCGCCGATGAGCCATCGTTTTCGGAGCGCTCTTGGGGAATGAGTCATGACTATCGTATCGCCATCGAGACGGGTGCCACGCTTGTGCGTGTCGGCACAACCATCTTTGGCGAACGGCAGTATTGAGGGGACAACCTCTCCTGATTTCTCCAAAGGAGGGTAGGGCCTGCCGGGATATATTTCACCGTGTAGGACAGCTTTGCGGCGTGCAGAGATGCTGACGCGCCGTGTGATGTTGCCCTAACGGCACGTTGGGACGGAAAACACGCCACCTGCTGACGGGCAATGAACCCTGTCCCTACAGGTGGCGATTAGAGGGAATTTGCCCTGATAATGGGGCAAATTCCATATAGTTTCCAAACGATTGGGTTATTTCACGATGATTTTCTTGCCGTTGCGGATGTAGATGCCTTTCGTAGGCAGCACCACTTGGTGACCTTGCAGGTCGTAGAATGTGCTATTGGTCTTCTTGTCGGTTTCCGTAAGGCTGATGCCCACGGTATTGAAATCCTTCAGATAGTCCAGATTGATCTCGCCGTTGTCGTTTTCGCTGATGTTGTAAAGCGGTTTCTTGATGGTAGTGCGGTTGAGTTGGAACGACAGGATTTCCTTCACGCCCGTAGAACCTGGATAGGTGTCGCCGGCATGGCTAAGCAAATAATCATTGCGGCTGTAAGGCTTTTCGTCGCTCTTCTCGCTCTCGTTGGTGTACATGCGGTAGTAGTTCATGAGCAGTCCGTCGGCGGGAATGATGGTGACGCCAGGCTTTCCAGCAGTGTTGTTGGGATAGTCACCCAGGTTGACCGCCGAGCGCGGTGTGCCGCTGGAGTTGGTATAGTCGATGCGATAGACCAACATGCCGTGCCCCAATTTGGCAAGACCTTGACCCCAGCCGCTGCTCAGCAGGTTGTGCAAGATGACATATTCGGGGCTGCTGGTATCTTCGGGCATGATCTTGCAAGCTTCACCACGCTTAAGCGATACCTGCATGGTGTCTGTGAGTTCGGTCAGTTCTGTCCATCCCATCACTTCCAGTTCCCAAGGAGTATAAGGGGTAGGCGTATAGCCATTGTCGGTGTACTCGCCACCATCCATCACGTCCCAGTATTCCATGGTTTGATTGTCGACAGCGCGTGCGTCCGTGGAATTGGGGTAGAGGTCGGGCAGTCCCATCGTGTGTGAGAACTCGTGGCAGAACAGACCGATGCCGTTCATGCGTTTTGAGGGGCCTTCGCTGAACTCACGGTCAGGAGTATAGTTCAGTTCGTTGTTTACTCCGTAGCGGCTCACGCTGACTCCGTCGTAGGTGCCACCGCTAAGGGTGCCCGACTTTGGCCAGATGCAGTCGCTGGAGGCTCCCATGCTCTCCGAATAGCCGGCATAGATGACGTAGACTAAGTCGACGCGCTTGTCGCCGTCGGCATCGTATTGGGAGAAGTCTACGGTGTCGTTGATGGCGTTGCAGGCTTCGCGCACGAGTTCCTCGATGCGCGCCGACTGGTCGGAACTGCCTGAGTTGGCACCGTAATAGGTCCAGGTCTTAGAGGCTGTCACGGGGCCGTATAGGTCGAACCGTGGTGAGAACAACCCTTGGCTCATGTCGGTGAAATACTGGCACACACTGCCATGGTTGCGGTTCTCGCGCAGTCCGTAGTCGGGCAGTGCTCCCTCGGCATTCAGGTAATCGTTGAACGATTTCTTGGCATCGGCAACCGAAAAGCTGAGGTCGGCAAATTGTACAAGAATGACCATTGCCTTTGGTGTTCCCGTGTGGGGGAAGTAGGAGGGTGATGCCGTCCCCACGCCAATGCGTCGCTGCTTCTTGCTTTCCATCGTCTTGATGTTTTGGCTGAGGAAGGTCTGTCGGAGTGGCTGCTGGTCGAGGGCCAGTTGGCGTTCCGTCTGGGTGCGCATGACTGGCTCGTGGGCCAACTGTTGCGTAGCCTGCAGGCTGCCGTCAGTTTCGATGCGAGCTATAAAAAAGTCGGTACCCACATGCGAGAGCAACACGTTGTCAGTGGTCGTGAACCAATGGCCGTCTTCGTCGCCATACATGAGAACCGTCAGCTTGGTGCCATCACTCTGTGTGACGGTGATGGGGCCCGGATAAGCCTTTGCAGCCCATGTCGTGATGGCTGCAATGAGCATACAGAATGTTAATACCAGTTTCTTCATAATCAGTTATTTTCTAACCTTATTCATTTCTTTTTACTCTCTCTCCATATATTAATGCGTTGCCTTCCACCAGGAGGTGTTGCTCTTTCCGCGCATGGCGGCCACGTTCTGGCTTGGGTCGCTGATGGTCATGCCCGAGAAGGTGTTGACGTCAATGATTTCGGGGATGGAATAGATGTGAGAGTAAATAAATTCGGTAGCAGCCTTGCTGACAACGGTTTTCTCTAACTGTGCGGCAAAGCGTTCGTAGAGGTAGGGGTCGGTGCACAGGTGATGCACATAGTCTTCGATGTCGAAGAAGATTGGAACTTCGAATCCGTCGAGAACCTGCACGTCGTCGAGCATCGTTTCATCGAACGTAAAGTTCTGATTGATTTGCCTCATGATGCTGGCCAGGCTCTCCACCTGCCGGCAATCGATGGCTGCAAAGGTGCCACATGGAGTGCTGTAGTCTTTGTAGAAATTATAGAAAGCACTCACCGTCGAGCTGTAGTTGGGTGTGGGAGTGGCGAGCGACGTCCACATGTCAGCATAAGGAATACCCAGATCGATTACCTCACTGGTAGAGCCCAGCAGGAAATTGGTCTGATTGCGCAATTCGTAAGCCACTTCAACGTTGGCCATATAGCAGTCGTCGAACAGGATGTACTGCATGTGCAACCCACTTTTCCTGATGCCTTCGGCCAAAACCTCGATGTCGGTGGAGAACCGCTTGTCGGTACTGCTTCCGAAGAAGCGTGTCTCGGGATACTGCGGCAGCTCCATACCTGGCGTCTTACGCTGCCCATTGTACTTCTTGGGCGCCTTGTATGGGAAGTCCTCCCAGTCGCTGACGTGCGTCCATCCCGTACCGTGGGCACCGATGATCAATCCGTAGTTCAGGGCATAGGCAGCATTCTTCACGTCAGTAAGGATGGAAGCAATGCCATCGGCAGTGGTGTATTCGTGGCCCGAATACTGCTTGATGGCTTTATGCTCCAGTCCTGCTTTCTGGTCGTAGGTAATCTCGTAGAGTTTCGACTGTTCGTGGGATTCGCTGAGGAAAACCAGCACACGTGTGTCCTTGAGGCCGTTTCGCTGAATGGCGGCTTCGATGCTGTCGAGGTTGATGAGGAGGCATTCATAGAGCCCACTACTGGTTTCCGACCCCGTCCACGGCATGTAGACGAACACCGTTTCCTTATTGACCTCATCGACGTTGATGCCTTCTTCGTTGCACGACGTGAGACTCAGGCATGCAAAGAGCACCATGACCAGATATGTGCGAATTTTTCCCATGAACAATGCTTTTTATTTACGTTTAGAGAGTTCGGCGATGGTTTCCTTCAGCGTGGCTATTTTTTCTTCCGCATCGCTCTGCTTCTTGCGCTCCATAGCCACTACGGCCTCGGGAGCATTTTGCACAAAGCGTTCGTTGCTGAGTTTCTTCAGTACGCCGGCCAGGAAGCCTTCCAGATGCTGCAGCTGGGTCTGGGCCTTTTCAAGTTCGGCCTTCACGTCAATCAGGTCGCCCAGAGGCACTGCAAACTCGTCGGTGCCAATCATGAAGGCAGTGGCGTCGCCACCCTTCTCGGCCACGACGGCAATCGACTTCAGATTTGCCATCTTGCTGATGACGTCGTTGTAAGGCTCGAAATTGTTCTGAGCGATAGCCTGCAGTTCCAGTTTCTCTTTAGGAGCGATGTTCTTCTGGCTGCGCACCATGCGCACACCGCTGACTACCTGCTTCACCTGCTCGATGTCGTCAATGAGTTTGGTTTCGGCGTCGGTAGAAGCTGCGAGTTCCAGTTTCTCGCGCATGATGCTATCGCCCTCCTTGCGCTCGTAGAGAGCCTGCCAAAGTTCTTCGGTGATGAAGGGCATGAAGGGATGCAGCATCTTGAGCAGCACATCGAAGAAGTGCAGCGTTGCATCGTAAGTCTGGCGGTCGATGGGCTGAGCCTCGCCGTTGATGTAGGCAGGCTTCACCATCTCCAGATACCACGATGAGAACTCGTCCCAGAAGAGTTTGTAGACAGCCATCAGGGCCTCTGACAGGCGATACTTCGAGAACAGGTCGGCCAGTTCTTCATTCACCTGCTTCAGTTTGGCCTCAAACCAAGCCGTTGCCGTCTTGCAGGCTTCAGGCTGAGCCACATCGGCCACCTGCCAGCCCTTCACCAGACGGAAGGCGTTCCAAATCTTGTTGTTGAAGTTGCGACCCTGCTCACAGAGAGCTTCATCGAAGAGGATGTCGTTGCCGGCAGGAGCAGAGAGCATCATGCCCATGCGCACGCCGTCGGCACCATATTTCTCGATGAGTTCGATGGGGTCGGGCGAGTTGCCAAGCGACTTCGACATCTTGCGACCAAGCTTGTCGCGCACGATGCCCGTGAAGTATACGTTCTTAAAGGGGAAAGTACCCATGTATTCCTCGCCGGCCATGATCATACGTGCCACCCAGAAGAAGATGATGTCGGGAGCTGTCACCAGGTCGCAAGTGGGGTAGTAGTAGCTGATTTCTTCGTTGCCCGGGTTGTTGATGCCGTCGAACAGCGAGATGGGCCACAGCCACGAACTGAACCATGTGTCGAGTGCATCCTCGTCCTGAGTGAGATCCGTGAGTTGCAGGGCGGCATTGCCGCTTTCCTTGCGGGCCAGTTCCAGAGCCTCTTCTGCGGTCTCGGCCACCACGAACTTCTCCTCGTCGTAGTAGTAGGCCGGAATGCGGTGTCCCCACCATAGCTGGCGCGAGATACACCAGTCCTGAATGTTCTCCAGCCAGTTCTTATAGGTGTTGACGTATTTCTGGGGATAGAATTTCATTTCGCCATTCACCACGGGGGGCAGGGCGATATCGGCGAAGTGCTTCATGCGCAGGAACCACTGCAGCGACAGGCGCGGCTCTATGACCGTGTCGGGATTACGTTCCGAGTAGCCCACCTTATTGGTGTAGTCTTCCACCTTCTCCATAAGCCCTGCTTCCTTCAGGTCTTTTACAATCTGCTGGCGGCAGTCGAAGCGGTCCATGCCCACATACAGGGGCGACTGCTCTGAGATGGTGCCATCGGGGTTGAAGATGTCGATAGTCTCCAGGTTGTGGGTCTTGCCCAGCATGTTATCGTTTTTGTCATGGGCGGGAGTCACCTTCAGACAGCCCGTTCCGAACTCGATTTCCACATAGCGGTCTTCGATGACACTGATTTCCCGACCTACCAGCGGCACGATCACTTTGCGGCCGCGCAGCCACTGGTTCTTTGGGTCCTTCGGGTTGACGCACATGGCCGTATCGCCCATGATGGTTTCAGGACGTGTCGTTGCCACAACGGCGTAGTAGCCTTTCTCGTCCTTGTGGATGACGTTGCCCTGCTCAATGAGCTCGGCCTCGTTGTCGAGATTCTCCAGTCCTACAACATAGTACTTCAGGTAGAACAGGTGACCGTGTTCCTCCTTGTAGACCACTTCCTCATCGGAGAGAGCCGTGAGGGCCTTGGGGTCCCAGTTCACCATGCGCAAACCGCGATAGATGTAGCCCTTGCGGTAGAGGTCGACAAACACCTTGATGACGCTGGCCGAGCGCTTCTCATCCATTGTGAAAGCGGTGCGGTCCCAATCGCACGAGGCGCCCAGCCTGCGCAGCTGCTTCAGGATGATGCCGCCGTGCTCGTCGGTCCACTCCCAGGCGTGCTTCAAAAACTCGTCGCGCGTCAGGTCATGCTTTTTGATGCCCTGTTCGGCCAGCTTTCGCACCACCTTGGCTTCGGTAGCAATAGAAGCGTGGTCGGTGCCAGGCACCCAGCAGGCATTCTTGCCTTCCATGCGAGCGTGGCGCACCAGGATGTCTTGAATGGTATTGTTGAGCATGTGTCCCATGTGGAGCACACCCGTCACATTGGGAGGGGGAATGACTATTGTGTAAGGCTCGCGACCATCAGGCTTCGAGCTGAAGAGCTTGTTGTCCAACCAATACTGATACCACTTCGATTCGACCGCTTGCGGGTCGTACTTTGTTGCTAGTTCCATCTTGTTTTATGCTTTTTTATTTGAAATCATTAAAAAACGGTGCAAAATTACAAAATTTTCGGGAAAAATTTGTACTTTTGCAGTATTAAATATTCTAACATGCACACAAAAGAAGAAAAAATGGCGGCTTTCGGGCGCTATCTCGATGTTTTGGACGCGCTCAGGGAGAATTGTCCTTGGGACAGAAAGCAAACCAACGAGAGTCTGCGTCCGAACACAATCGAGGAGACCTTCGAGCTGGCTGATGCCCTCATGAAGGACGATAAAAACGAAATCTGTAAGGAACTGGGTGACGTTCTGTTGCACATTTGCTTCTATGCCCGCATCGGCGAGGAGCAAGGCGACTTCGACATCGTCGATGTCTGCAACCGTTCGGCCGATAAGCTTATCTTTCGTCATCCCCATGTTTATCATCCTTCGCAAGTTGGGGCCGAGCATCCCCGTCCTCTGCCGTATGTGCCCGACGACTCGGAGGATACGGACACGTCGGAGTTCTCCAAGGCAAAGACCGTCGGTCAGGTGCTGGAAAACTGGGAACAAATCAAGTTGAAGGAGAAAGACGGCAACAAGCGGGTGCTCTCGGGCGTTCCCAATTCGCTGCCTTCGCTCATCAAGGCTTATCGCATTCAGGACAAAGCCCGCAATGTGGGCTTCGACTGGGAAGACCGTCAGGACGTGTGGAAAAAGGTGCGCGAGGAACTCGATGAACTGGAAGCCGAACTGCAGAGAGACGACCGCGAAAACTCCACTCGCGAGTTGGGCGATTTCCTCTTCTCGGTTATCAATGCAGCCCGTCTTTACAAGCTCAATCCTGACAATGCGCTCGAGCATACCAACCAAAAGTTTATACGTCGTTTCAATTATGTCGAGGAGCATTCCATCAGAGTCGGTAAACCATTGACGGATATGACATTACAAGAAATGGATGAACTTTGGGAAGAGGCAAAGCGGAAAGAGCGCAGCCAGTCTGAAAACGTAGGATAATCAAGGTTGAAACAAAAGAGAAATAATCATGAAAAGACTCGTCTATTTATTGATGGCCATGATGCTTGTCGGGGTAGTCTCAGTGGGATGCCGGCAGACGGCAAAGCCCGAGCAGGATGCCGTTGACTCAGACTCCGTCGCCATACAGGAAGTGATGGAAATCGACTCTACCATTTATGGCGTTTGTGGCGAGGGTACTGCCATGCATACCCTCGAGCTGGTCACAGATGGCGGCGACACGCTCTACTATACCATGCGTGTGGAGGAAGATGCCGATATTCTGGGTGGCATGATGGTGGGCGACCGCATGGCTGTGATGGGCAAGGAAGCCGACGGCGGACTCGTTGCCAAGCGCGTCATCAATCTCACCACGCTTCTTGGCAAGTGGACCAGCCTTGATAAGAACTTCGAGATTGTTGAAGGAGGCATGGTCAATTCGAATGTAGAAGCCGAGAGCAACCCGTGGGTGTCGTGGAAAATCCTGAATGGGCGCCTGCTGCTCAACACCGACACGTTCGACATCGTGGAACTCGGGGCCGACAGCCTCTATATTGAAAACAGCCAGGGCATCTTCGTCTACAAGCGCGCCCAATGATGATTTGTGTTTTCTGATGGAACCGTTTCGAGTACATATCTTAGGTTGTGGCAGCGCACTGCCCACGTTGAAACACAATTCCTCGGCCCAGGTCGTTGAGGTGCGCGGGAAGTTGTTCCTTGTCGATTGTGGTGAAGGCACGCAGGTGCTTCTGCGCCGATCGCGCATCAGTTTCACCAAGATTCAGGCCGTCTTCATTTCCCATCTTCATGGCGACCACTGCTTCGGCCTGATCGGCATGATTTCCACGTTCGGGCTGCTGGGCCGCACGGCGCCGCTCCATGTCTATGCCCCTGCCGAGCTCCAGCCCATGCTCGATGCCCAGCTGCAAATGTTTTGCTTCGGCCTCGATTTCGAAGTCGTTTTCCATGCCGTTGACACGACGCGCCATCAGCCCATCTATTCCGACCGCAGCCTTGTCGTCGAGAGCATTCCCTTGGAGCACCGCATACCCTGCTGTGGCTTCCTTTTCCGGGAGAAGCCTCTGTTGCCCCATATCCGTCGCGACATGATTGATGCTTACGAAATTCCCGTCAGCCACATCAACAACATCAAGAATGGGGCCGATTGGACGATGCCCGACGGCACCTTGGTGCCCAACAGCCGGCTCACCAAGCCTGCCGATCCTCCCCGCAGCTATGCCTACTGTTCCGACACTCGCTATATTCCCACGCTTCATCAGTTGCTTAAAAACGTCAGCCTCCTCTATCACGAGAGCACTTACTCGCAGGAGCAGGCCGACCGTGCTGCGCAATATTGGCACAGCACAGCCCATGAGGCTGCTCTCGTGGCCCGCGATGCTGGCGTCGGCTGCCTGATGCTCGGCCACTACAGTGCCCGCTACGAGGATGAGGAAAAGTTGCTCAACGAAGCGCGCAAAGTGTTCGAAAACACTTGCTTATCCGACGAAGGAATGGTTTTTGACGTTAAATAATCTTAATACGTACCCATTTTGACCATTCTTGCATCCTCCTTTGAGAAAAAAATCCTAACTTTGCAAGAAGAAAAGAATAAAAAACGTATACGTATATGATTAGAAACTTACTCAAGTTCACTTTGGCAGGATTGCTCTTTGCTGGTATGCCTGCAACGGCGATGGCAGCCCCGGCTGTGGAAATCATCGACAGCGATTTCCAGAACATCACCATCACCGTTGAGGAATCGGTTATCCATGTCACGGGCGCTAATGGCGAAGTCCTCTACGTCTACAATGTGGCAGGTGTGCGTGTGAAGAGCGTGAAGGTCGATGGTGACGACAAGCGTTTCGATTTCAACCTGCCCAAAGGATGCTACATCCTGAAAATCGGTAAGACAGTCCGCAAGGTCTCTATTCGATAAGTTTGAGAATTCTTACCACATTTGCAGTTTTTTTCTTCATGGCATTCGCGATTGTTGCCTGCCATGAAGATGATGACCGTCCAGACTTCAGTTTGGAGTTATCTCAATTGTCGGCTCTCCGCGACTCTTCTTTGCAGGTCGACGATTCTGCCATCCGTTCGCGCATAGCCCGATTGATGCGTGCCGACAAAGATTCCGCTTTTTCTGATTTCCAGGCCCGAGCCTACTATGCTGCCCGTCGCCCCTATCTCTGGATAGACCGTCTTGGCACCGACAGCCGTGCCGACAGCCTCCAGTCTTTCCTTGCCGATGTCCGGAAGATGGGCTTCAGCGAGGAGCGGTTCCGTGTCGGCCAGATAGCGTCCGACCTCCAGCGCCTGCGCTCGCTCGACTTCTCGGGTGAGGGCAATGACGTCAACTCCGTGCTGGCCCGCCTGGAGTATCATCTTACGAAGGCCTACATGAACTATGCCGCCGGCCAGGGCTTCGGCTTCGTCAATCCGCGAAAGGTGCTCAATCATTTTGACGTGAAGGACAGCGACTCCCTCCACGTGGAGTATCACCGCCTCTATGACGTGCCGCTACGCACGGCCGACAAGTCGTTCTACGAGCAGGCCGTGCGTAAGGTGGCTGCCGACAGTGTGGGCCCCTTCCTGCGTTCGTTGCAGCCCCGGCATCCGTTCTATCACCGCCTGCTCGCGATGCTTGCCGACAGCAGCACCCCTGCCGCCGACCGGCCGAAGATTCTTTGCAACTTGGAGCGTTGCCGCTGGCGACTCGACGACCAGCCCTACGAGCACAAGAAATACGTCTTGGTCAACATCCCGTCCTATCGACTCTATGCCGTTGATGGCGACAGCGTCATGTCCATGCGTGTGGGTTGTGGCACTTTCAAGACCAAGACGCCGCTCATCACCAGCCGCATCAGCCGCATGGACATCAATCCGCAGTGGGTTATCCCCCGCAGCATTATCGAGAAAGACATAGTGCGTCATGTGGGCGACCGTTCCTATTTCGAGCGCCGCCACTATTTCGTGCGCAACCGCCGCACGGGCAAAAACGTCGACCTCGAGAAGGTCACCTGGTCCATGCTCATGGATAAGAACTACCTCGTCATCCAAGAGGGTGGGGCAGGCAACTCGCTCGGGCGCATCATCTTCCGCTTCGAGAACAATTTCTCCGTCTTCCTCCACGACACCTCGTCGCCGGCGTTTTTCAGCCGCGACGACCGCGGCGTTTCTCATGGGTGCGTGCGAGTGCAGAACCCCTTCGACCTGGCCGTCTTCCTCTTGCAGGACAAAGACGACAAGCTCATCGATCGCATCAACTATTCCATGCATGCCGACGTCAGCCGGCTGGGCAGCAACAACCGTCGCCCGCCCTCGGCCGACGACGAGGAGGGATTCGTGGAACTCCCCGATACCCTCGACCGTTCGCGCCTCATCAGCAGCCACCACCTCGATCCAGAGGTGCCCCTGTTCCTGACTTATTACACTCTTTTCGAGGATCCTCGTGGCGAGTTTCATCGATGTGCCGATGTCTACGGCTACGACCGCGTCATCTATGCGAATCTCAAATCCTATCTCAATCAATGAAGTACGACGAAAAGGCCATCGTGGCCATGCTCACCGACCCCAAGACGCAACGGCAAGCGTTCTCAATGGTTGTCAGCCAGTACAGCGAACAGCTCTACTGGAAGGTGCGTCGTATCGTGCTCAATCATGAGGATGCCAACGATGTTCTGCAGAATGTTTTCCTGAAGGCCTGGAACAACCTCGGCGACTTCCAGCAGAAGTCGAAAATCTCCACGTGGCTCTATCGTATTGCCATTAATGAGTCGCTCGACTTCCTGCGCCGCCAGAAGACTGCCTCGGCTGTCAGTGCCGACGAAGACCTTTCCGTCTCTAATCGCCTCATGGCCGACGACTATTTCGACGGCGACGCTGCCCAGGCATTGCTGCAGGAAGCCATTGCCCACCTGCCCGATGTCCAGCGCACGGTGTTCAACCTGCGCTACTACGACGAGATGAAGTATTCCGACATGAGTCGTCTGCTCGACACCAGCGAGGGAGCCCTGAAAGCCAGCTACCACCTCGCCGTGAAGAAAATCACTGAGTATGTGCGGCGCCACGAATGATCCACCTTGGATAGTTTATCAAAAAAAAAGAATAAAATATTTTTAAACCTTTCGCAACTCCCTGCGTCAAAAGAATAAAGAAACGTAATACACCAATGGAAAGAGAAGAAGAATATATCCATAGCAAGTTTGGCAAGCAGCAGCCTTTCCGCGTTCCGGAAGGCTATTTCGATCAGTTTGCCAACCAGCTCATGCAGCAGCTGCCCGAGCGCGAAGAGCCGTCGGCCAAAGTGGTTCGCATGCGCCCGCGTTTCCGTTGGCAACGTCTGGCCTCGGTGGCCGCAGCCGCCTGCCTTGGCGTTGTCCTCTATAATGTTGCCACTCGCAGCCTCCCGTCGTCGTCCGAGCAGCAGCCTGCCGCTCAGGTGGCCACGCTTCAGGCTGGTCAGTCGGCTGTCAGCCAGTCAGAGTTCGACCAGATGGCTGACTATGCCATGATTGATGTGGGCGATATGTATGCTTATGTTTCCGGAAATTAAAGTTCGTTGTGCCATGAAGAAGAAAATATTATCCATATTGCTTCTCGCGCTGCTGGCACTCTCGGTGCAGGCGCAGCCGAGACCCAAGTTCGACCCAGCCAAGTTCGACGCCGATCTCGAACAGTTCATCACCACCGAGGCAGCCCTCACACCGCAGGAGGCAGCCCAGTTCTTCCCTGTCTATCGCGAGATGCTCAAGAAGCAGCGCATGTTCTTCGCTCAGATGCGCCGCTACCACCACATGGACACCCGCGACGATAAAGCCTGCAAGGAAGCCATTGAGGAGCGCGACCAGTGCGATCTTCAGATCAAGGAGGTGCAGCAGCAGTACCACAACCGCTTCATGCAGTTGCTGCCCGCAGGCAAGGTGTTCAAGATTCTCCGTGCCGAGGAGAAGTTCCATCGTCAGGCCTTCCGCCGCATGGCCAAACCGCAGCAGAAGAGATAGCATCGTGCAGCGGTTTTTCATCACCCTTTCTTTCGACGGTACTGCCTATCACGGCTGGCAGATTCAGCCCAACGGCATCTCCGTCCAAGAGCGGCTCCAGCAGGCGCTCACCACATTGCTCCGGCAACCTGTAGAGGTGGTCGGAGCAGGTCGTACCGATGCCGGTGTCCACGCACGCATGATGGTGGCCCACTTCGACCATCCGCAAGTCTCCCTCCCTGCCGACCTCGCCGCCTACGGCCAGCAGTTGGCCTACCGGCTCAATCGCATCCTGCCCGCCGACATCGCCGTGCAGCGCGTCGAGGCAGTGGCTTCCGACATGCACGCGCGTTTCAGCGCCACTTCGCGCACGTACCATTACTATCTGCATACCACTAAAGACCCCTTCCTTCGCCATTATTCCTGGGAAACCCACTACCAGCTCGATTTCCAGCTCATGAACGAGGCTGCCCAGTGGCTGCTGTCGCAACAGGACTTTGCCGCATTCTGCAAGGCCGGTGCCGACGTGAAGACCACATTCTGCCGGCTCACCCATGCCCAGTGGCGCCAACTCTCGCCTACAGAGTGGCGCTTCGAGATCACTGCCAACCGCTTCCTTCGCAACATGGTGCGCGCCGTCGTGGGTACCCTCGTCGAAGTGGGGCGCCATCGCATGTCGCTTGAGCAGTTCCGTCAGGCCGTGCTCAGCCATAGTCGCAGTCAGGCAGGCGAGAGCATGCCGGCGCATGCCCTCTATCTGGTAGAGATTCTATATGGGGCTTGAGCCCTTCTCCTCAAAAAAACACTATCTTAATTCCCTCAAGATTTCACTCATCTTCTGCACCGTGCTCACACGCGTGGGCACCAGGGGCAGGCGCAGTTCGTTCTCGATGAAGCCCATTTCGTGAAGCAATGCCTTCACGCCGGCAGGATTGCCGTCGACGAACAGCAGTTTGTACAGCTCCGTAAACTGGTGGTGAATCTTGCGTGCTGGCTCATACTCGCCGCGGAACTCCAGGCGAATCATGCGCGAGAACTCGCGTGGCAGCGCGTTGCCGATGACCGAGATTACGCCGGCGGCTCCGCTGGCAATCATCGGGAAGGCCAGTGCGTCGTCGCCGCTCAGCACCTCGAAGTGGTCAGGCTTCAGTTTGATGATCTCGTCCACCTGTTCCAGCGAACCGCTGGCCTCCTTCACAGCCACGATGTTCGGGCAGTCGGTAGCCAACCGCACCGTGGTCTCGGCGCGCAGGTTGATGCCCGTGCGGCCCGGCACGTTGTAGAGCACCACAGGCAGCGGCGAGGCAGCCGCCACGGCGCGGAAGTGCTGGTAGAGGCCTTCCTGCGACGGCTTGTTGTAGTAGGGACACACGCTCAGCACGCCGTCGATGCCCGTCAGGTTGAGCGAGCCCAGCTCCTCCACCAAGGCCCGCGTGTTGTTGCTACCGCAGCCCATCAGAATGGGCACACGTCCGGCAATTTTCTTCACGCAGAACTCTTTCACCTGCTGCCGTTCGTCAGCCGTCAGGCAAGGTGTCTCGGCCGTCGTGCCGAGAATGCAGAAGAAGTCAGTGTCGTTTTCCAACTGGTAGTCAATCAGTCTGTCCAGGGCCTCGAAGTCTATCGAGCCATTGGCATGGAAGGGGGTGACGAGGGCGATGCCCAACCCTTTGAAGATGTTTGCAGCCATAACAAATCCTTATTTTTCTGCAAAGATACGAATAAGTGAGCGAAATACCAAATTTATTTGAGTTTTTCCGCGCTCGGCGACGAATAAGTGAGCGAAATGCAAAGCAAAAACCAAAGTTTTTTGCTTTTATATGAGGATTGATTGTAGCAGTAAGTCAAAGAACGCTTGCCACTGCGTGTGGCGGTGCTATTTCAATCCTTCAATCGGAGGCAGGTTGCGTATCTTCCTCCGATTGATTTCCCTCAAATCCTTCTCGCACAGACTCCATCCCAACTCCACGTCGGCGCGCTTCGGGGCGCGGCCACACTCGATGGTGGCGATGGCCGTTGCGAGCCGCGGCATGGTGATGGGCGTGAAGTGCAGTTCGTCGTCGTCCTCCATCTGCATTTTTTCGCAGAGCGTGTAGATGTAGTCCTCGGTGTTGTTCTCTCCGCTGGGTGCCCACCGTTCAACGATTTGTCGGATGGTGCGCAGGTTGTACTTTACGATGTAGGTGTGCAGAATCATAAACAGGGCGCGGAATCCCCACGCCATCGAACGGAAGGTCTTGAAGACCGCGTCCAGGCCGTCCACCTCGCCTCGGAAGCGTTCGGCACTCTTCTTGATATTGCCCGGGTTGCAGTTTCGCCACCCTCTAGGCAGTTGCTGTAGGTTTGC
>CACZIT010000018.1 GCA_902781315.1 uncultured Prevotellaceae bacterium | reverse complement strand
GCACGCTTGAAAGCGCGTGCAAAACGTTGACCTTTTCTCATAACTTTTTTTAACTCTTAAGAGGCTTGGCAGGAGTCAACGTATTTCAGGCTAAGACATCATTCACTTTGAACCCCTGTGGGCTCTGCGCCGTGGCTCCCAGGCACTCTCTGTATGTGGCTGGGCTATCTTGCATTCTAACTCACGCGGGGATTGCCCGGCTCGGTCTACTGCTTGAACAGTCGCTGGGCAAACATGGTGAGGTAGATGCGCCAGTTGCGCCAGAGGTGGCCGCCGTCGTTCTCGTAGTATTCGTAGGGGTAGCTGGAGTCAGCGGCTCAATGGTTTGCAGTCATAAAAGCATGGTTCCAGAGGGATTGTCGCCATGCTATAGAGCGGCCAGTCGGGGCTGGCGGGAGGCACATGGTGAAGAATCTTTAGATTTTTGGCGGTAATGTCGGGGGAAAATTGTACCTTTGCAGAACATTAATACAGAAAAGACATGGAGATAAAAGAACTATATGCGCTGTACGCACAGCATCCGGTGATAACGACCGACAGTCGCGACTGCCCCGAGGGCAGCATCTTCTTCGCCCTGAAGGGCGGCAACTTCGACGGCAACCAGTTTGCCGTGCAGGCTCTGGAGAAGGGCTGCCGGCTGGCCGTGGTAGACGACGAGCAGCTGGCCATCGACCATCCGCAACTGGTGATGGAGGGGCGGCTGCTGCTGGTAGCCGACGTGCTGCAGGTACTGAAGATGCTGGCACGCGAGCATCGCCGCCAGTTCCAGATTCCAGTGATAGGCATCACGGGCACCAACGGCAAGACGACAACGAAGGAACTCATCCGTGCCGTGCTGGCCGAGAAGTACAACGTGCTGGCCACGGAGGGCAACTTCAATAACGACGTGGGCGTGCCGAAGACGCTGTTCCGCCTGACGAAGGAACACGAGATTGCCGTCATTGAGATGGGGGCCAGCCACCCAGGCGACATCAAGACGCTGGTGGAAACGGCTGAACCGACGTGTGGTCTGATCACGAACGTGGGCAAAGCCCATCTGCAGGGCTTCGGCTCGCTGAAAGGGGTGCTGCAGACGAAGGGTGAACTGTACGACTTCCTGGCAAAGCGGCAGGAGAGCGTGATATTCATCAATGCCGACAACGAACTGCTGGTGTCTATCCTGCCCGACTCGGCATGGGTGGCGCCCTACAGCCAGAACGTGGCCAATGCCGAAGGCTGCGTGGTGGGCCAGCCGCTAAGGGCTGCCGAAGGCGACGGGGCAGCTTCGCCCTACCTGCGACTGCGCTGGTGCGAGAACGGGCTTGACCTGGAGGAGCGCGGCGAGGAGCAGCAGTGGTATGAGGTGAGCACACACCTCATCGGTGCCTACAACCTGGACAACGTGCTGGCAGCCGTCACCGTGGGACTGCAGTTTGCCGTGAAGCCGGAACAGATTTGCCACGCGCTGGAGAACTACGTGCCGTCGAACAACCGCTCACAGCTGAAGGAGACGGGGCGCAACCACCTGATTGTAGATGCCTACAACGCCAATCCGACGTCGATGGAGGCCGCGCTCGACAACTTCAGCCAGATGGCGGTAAGTCCGAAGATGGCCATCATCGGCGAGATGCGCGAACTGGGCGAGAGCAGCCGCGAGGAGCATGGCCACATCGTGAAGGTGCTGAAGCGCTGCCGCTTCGATGTGGTGTGGCTGGTGGGCGAGGAGTTCAGCGACATCAAGTGCCACTACCGCAAGTTCCGCGACGTGGAGGAGGTGAAGGCAGCGCTGGACGAAGAGAAACCCGAGGGCTACTACATCCTCATCAAGGGTTCGAACGGCACGAGGCTCTATCAGTTGCCCGAGAAACTTTGAAAAAAGGGAATAAAGGGCTTAAGGGGGAGTGAAAGGGCTTAAAGAAGACTATCGCCTTTTTTTATCAAATAAAGAAAAACAGAGATGGAAGAATCAGAAAGAATATGGCTTGAGGAACGCATCGTGGACGTGCTGAAGACGGTCTACGATCCCGAGATACCCGTCGACGTCTACGAACTGGGACTGATTTACCGCATCGAAGTGAAGGACGACTACGAGGTAGAAATAGACATGACGCTGACGGCACCGTCGTGCCCCGCTGCCGACTTCATCGTTGAGGACGTGCGCCAGAAGGTGGACGCTCTGGCAGGCGTGAAGGGCTGCACGGTGAATCTGGTGTTTGAACCCGTGTGGGACCAGTCGATGATGTCGGAGGAAGCACGTGTGGAGTTAGGATTCGATTAATCAAACTATAACAATGAAGAAGGTATATTTTCTGGCCGATGCCCACCTGGGGTCGCTGGCCATTCCCCATCAGCGCACGCAGGAGCGGCGACTGGTGCGCTTTCTGGACAGCATCAAGGAGAAGGCGGAAGCAGTCTATCTGCTGGGCGACATGTTCGACTTCTGGAACGAGTACCGCTACGTGGTGCCGAAGGGCTACACGCGTTTCCTGGGCAAGTTGTCGGAACTGACCGACGCGGGTGTGGAGGTGCACTACTTCACGGGCAACCACGACATCTGGACCTATGGCTACCTGGAGGAGGAGTGCGGCGTGACGCTGCACCGCCAGCCGCTGACCACCGACATCTACGGCCGCGTGTTCTACCTGGCCCACGGCGACGGACTGGGCGACCCTGACAAGAAGTTCAAGTGCCTGCGCTGGATGTTCCACAACCGCACGTGCCAGCGGCTGCTGAACTTCGTGCATCCGTGGTGGGGCATGCAACTGGGATTGCAATGGGCCAAGCACTCGCGACTGAAGCGCGCCGACGGCAAGGAGCCGCCCTTCATGGGCGAGGATCGCGAGCATCTGGTGCTCTACACGAAAGAGTACCTGCAGACGCATCCGAACATAGACTTCTTCATCTACGGCCATCGCCACATAGAACTGGACCTGATGCTGTCGAAGGGGCTGAAGCAGCAGAGCGAAATACTCGTCGAAAACGAGCCGCGCGAGAAGGGCCGTGCCCGCATGCTCGTGCTTGGCGACTGGATATGGCAGTTCACCTATGCCGTGTTCGACGGCGAGCACATGATTCTCGAGGAATATGTAGAGGGTGAGAGCCAGCCGTAAAGACCCTACTGCACAAAAAAGCGGGCCGTCAGGCTCGCTTTTTTCTTATTCCTCCTCTATGCTGTCGCGCCAGAGGCAGAAGGGATAGCGCAGCATGTGCTTGTTGTAGAAGCGACGGTCGCCGGTGACCTCGCGCCCGATGAAATCGGGCTTTTCGAACGATTCGCCGGGCGACGACAACTCTACTTCGGCCATGACGAGACCGTCGTTCTGGCCGTGGAACTCGTCGACCTCGAACGTGTGGCGGCCGTCAGGACTCTTCACCAGATAGCGGTGCTTGTCGATAAGTCCGCCGCGGCAGAGCTGCAGCAGGTGCTCGGCTTCGTCGCGCGTGATAGCCTTCTCGAACTCATAGCGCGACAGACCACCGTCCTCCGACTTTCCCTTGATGGTGAGGAAAGCCTCGTCGTCGCGCAGACGGATGCGCACCGTCACACCGTCGGCAGGGATGTAGCCCTGCCGGATGTGGCTACAAGAAAAGGCGGCACCACGATAGTCACCGCCTTTCTTGACCAGGAACTTGCGTTCAATTTCGAATCCGCTCATCGCTCGTGGATCTTACATGAAGCAACTCCAAATGGCGTAGAGGATGCCAAGGGCAATCAGCACACCAATGATCCACATAACGACGTTACGTCCCTGTTCTTCCTGTTTCTTCGCATAAGCCTGACGCTTAGCATTTCCTTTCTTGCTCATAAAAAAGAATACTCCCCCACCCCTCCTGCCGAGGAGCGGCCTGCCGATTTGTGGGGAGAGGCAGGCTGGTGGTTGTTATTATTGTTTAAAGTTCTTAGTCTATTGATTTAAGAGCACCCCCTCGCCGCTCTGTGCTCACTCTCCTTGGGAGAGGGCCGGGGTGAGGTTTTTACTCCTCCGTCACCGGGAATTCCATCAGATAGGCCTTGATGAAGCCATCGATCTTGCCATTCATCACGCTATCCACATCACGCGTTTCATAGTTGGTGCGATGGTCCTTCACACGCTTGTCGTCGAAGACGTAAGAGCGAATCTGCGACCCCCACTCAATCTTCTTCTTGCCCGCCTCAATCTTGGCCTGCGCCTCGAGGCGCTTCTTCATGGCCCGGTCGTAGAGTTGCGAGCGCAGCAGCGTCAGGGCGCGCTCCTTGTTTTTGGGCTGGTCGCGCGTCTCGGTGTTCTCGATGAGGATTTCCTCTTCCTCGCCCGTATCGGGATCGGTGTACCAATAGCGCAACCGGACACCCGACTCCACCTTATTGACGTTCTGACCGCCGGCACCGCTCGAGCGGAATGTGTCCCACGAGAGCTTGGCTGGGTCTACGTAGACCTCGATGGTGTCGTCGACCAGCGGCGAGACGAAGACCGACGCGAACGACGTCATGCGCTTGCCCTGAGCGTTGAACGGGCTGACGCGCACGAGGCGGTGGACGCCATTCTCGCTTTTCAGGAAGCCGTAGGCGAACTCGCCGCCTTCAATCTCCATCGTGACGCTCTTGATGCCGGCCTCGTCGCCTTCCTGAAGGTTAGAGATGGTCACTTTGTGGCCGTGGGCCTCAGCCCAGCGCATGTACATACGCATGAGCATCTGTGCCCAGTCCTGGCTCTCGGTGCCGCCGGCGCCGGAGTTGATTTTCAGCACGCAGTCCATGGGGTCTTCCTTCTGGCGCAGCATGTTCTTCAGTTCCAGGTCCTCAATGAGTTTCAGGGCGCGGGCATAGTCGTCGTCGACTTCCTGCTCGCTGACCATGTCGTCGTGGTAGAAGTCGAAGGCCAGCTGCAGTTCGTCGGCCGCCATGCGCACGGCTTTGTAGTCTTTCAGCCATTTCTCGATGCCCTTCACCTTCTTCATCTGCTCCTGCGCGCGCTTCACGTCGTCCCAGAAGTCGGGTGCCTGCGTGCGCAACTGTTCCTCCTCAAACTCCATCTGCTTCTGCGGGATGTTGAGGTAGTGGTGCAGTTTGTCGGTGCGGTCGAGTATATCTTTTAATTGGTCTTGTGTGATCATTGTTCTTAGCTTTCCTCGTACATCTTGTCGATGAGCTCCTTGTAGTTCTTATTCACCACCGAGCGCTTCAGCTTCAGCGTGTTGGTCAGCTCTCCGCTCTCCATCGAGAAATGATGGGGGATGAGCGTGATACGCTTGATCTGCTCGTAGCCGGCAAGACGCTGCTGCAGGGTGTCGATGCGGTCCTTCAGCATGTCGTGAACCTGCTGACTCTGGCAGAGTTCCTCGCGATTGTCGAAGGTCAGGCCGCGGTCGCGGGCCCACTCCTCCACCAGACGGAACTCGGGCACAACAAGTGCCGACACAAACTTGCGCTGGTCGGCAATGACGGCCACCTGGTCAATGTATTTATCGACGAGCAACATGGCCTCCACCATCTGCGGGGCGATGTACTTGCCGTTGGAAGTCTTATAGAGGTCCTTGATGCGTTCGGTCAGGAAGAGCTCGCCGTCGCGCAGATAGCCGGCATCGCCCGTGTGGAAGAAGCCGTCCTTGTCGAAGGCTGTGGCGTTGACATCGTCGCGCTTGTAGTAGCCACTGGTGATGGTCGGGCCCTTCAGCAGAATCTCGCCATCGTCGCTGATTTTCACCTCGATGCCTTCGATGGGGCGACCCACCGAGCCGATGGTGTAAGGCTTGTCCATATGGTCGCAGGAGACGGTGGCGAGGCTCTCAGTCAGGCCGTAGCCCACCATCATCCAGATGCCGATGGAGTGGATGAACTCCTCGACCTCAGGCGACACGTAAGCACCGGCAGTGGGGAAGAAATGGGCATTCTCCAAGCCCAGCTGCTTGCGCACGAGGCTGAGCACGGTGCTGTTCAGCATCTTGTACTCCAGCGCGAGCGTGAGCGGCGGACGCTTGCCACGGCTCAAGTATTCGATGTTGTGCTTCTTTCCCACGGCAAGCGCGTGGCGGAAGAGTTTCTGGCTGGGAGCCGCAGAGCTTTCAATCTTCTCCTTCACGCCTATAAAGACTTTCTCCCAGAAGCGCGGCACCGACGACATACACGTGGGATGGGTCTCGCGCATGGACTGCTGTATCTCCTTCGGATAGGTGTTCAGGATGAGCTGGGCGCCCTCAGTCAGGCAGAGATAGGCCCAGCCACGCTCGAAGATGTGGGCCAGCGGCAGGAAGCACATCACGCGGTCCTTCTCGCCCACGGGCACACACTTGTCGTTGGCCTCCATGGCGGCGTAGTACTGACCGTACTTCAGCACGACACCCTTCGAGTCGCCCGTGGTGCCACTGGTGTAGATGATGTTGCACACGTCGTCCATCGATGCCTCGCTCCACAGCTTCTCCACCTGCGACTGGCGCGGCAGATTCTCACCCAGGGCCACGAAGTCCTCGAAATAGAGGGCGTTGGGGTCGTGGGTGGAGATGCGCACCGAGTGATCGAAGATGATGATGCGCTCGAGCGTGGGGCAGAGCGGGAAGATGCGGTGGGCCTTGTCGTACTGCTCCTGTTCGCCTACGAAGAGGAAGCGTACGCCGGCATCCTGCACGACATACTGAATCTGCTGCTCACTCGACGTGGCATAGATGGGTATCGACACCACGCGGACACCATAGGCTCCGAAGTCGGTATAGAGATACTGGATGCAGTTCTGCGAGAACACGGCAATGTTCTCCTGCGGCTGGATGCCGAGGTTAAGCATGGCGTTTGAAACCTGCTTGACACGAAGCGAGAACTGTTTCCACGACACAGCCTTCCACTCCAGCGAACCGAACATGCGGAAGTTGAGCACGGGCTTCGAACCGTACTTCTTGGCCTGCTCATGAATGAGCGTCGAAAGATGGCAATTGTTTTGCATACGCTTTCCCTTTCTTTACAATTACTTGCAAAGATACTGTAAATTATGCAAAGTGCAAAATTATTTCACGTTATTTTTGCCTCTTTCTGCTTTATAGGGCCTTAAAATCGCTGAAAGAAGTCGAAGCAGCGCCGTCGGCAACTGAAACAAGACGCAGGGTATGGAGCAGGAATATGACTTGTTGACGCATAGAAAAGAGGCGTACGGAGCATTTTTCTCAATGCCCCATACGCCTCTTTTTTTCAGCACGACGGTGCTTTATCAGATGTCGGCAGCCATCAGGCGAAGCTGATGAGCCCCTGCACGGGCTCGTCGTCCTTGCGCTCGGCGGGCTTGGTGCCTGCTGCCTGGTTGCGTATTTCCTCGAGCATCTGGCGCGTACGCTTGAACGTGGGCGTGTTCTCTACGGCCAGGATGATGTCTTCGTTGTCGAGGTCCTCAGGACGGAAAAGGAAGATGTGGGGACGACGCTTGTACTGCGTGTTGTTGCCGTCCTTGCCGTAGTAGCGGCCGCGGCGCTCTTCGCGCTCAGCGCGTTTCTCTTCCTCCATCGCGATGCGGTTGGCCTCCTCCTCGGTGTGCTTCTTCAGGTGACCACCCATGCCGTCGACATCCTCGATGCCGAAGCCCGTGGCCAGAATGGTGACCTTCACCTTCTCGCCCAGTTCGGGGTCGACGGCCAGTCCCCACTTCAGTTCGAAGTCTTCGCCGAACTTCAGCATGAAGTCGTTGACGTCGTTCATCTCGTCCATGGTGAGTCCAGGGTTCTCCTTGCGCTCGCTGGCGAAGGTGATGGAGAGCAGAATCTTCTTGGAATTGAAGACGTCGTTGTCGTTGAGCAGCGGCGAATTGAGGGCATCCTCGATGGCCTTCTTCACGCGGCCTTCACCTTCGCCGTAGCCTGTTGACATGATGGCCACGCCACCGTCCTTGAGCACGGTCTTCACGTCGTTGAAGTCGAGGTTGATGAGGCCGTGAACGGTGATGATCTCGGCAATCGACTTGGCAGCCACGGAGAGCGTGTCGTCGGCTTTGCCGAAGGCATCGAGCACGGTGAGGTCGGGATAGATTTCGCGCAGGCGCTCGTTGTTGATGACGAGCAGGGCATCGACGTGCTTCGACATTTCCTCAACGCCGTCGAGGGCCTGGTCGATTTTCTTAGGGCCTTCGAAGCGGAAGGGAATGGTGACGATGCCAACGGTGAGGATGCCGAGGTCTTTCGACACTTCGGCAATCACGGGAGCAGCTCCCGTGCCGGTGCCACCGCCCATGCCGGCAGTGATGAAGGCCATGCGCGTGCCGTCGGAGAGCATGTTGCGGATGTCGTCGAGGCTTTCCTGGGCTGCCTGGCGGGCTTTCTCGGGCTTATTGCCGGCACCGAGTCCCTCCTTGCCCAGCTGGAGATGTACGGGCACGGGCGAGTCGTTGAGTGCCTGGTTGTCGGTGTTGCAGAGCACGAAGGTGACGTCGTGGATGCCTTCGCGGAACATGTGGTTGACGGCATTGCCACCGCCACCGCCTACGCCGATGACTTTGATGATGCTCTTGTCCTGTTCGGGATCATCGAAATCGATGATGTTGGGGCTGTTGATATCTGAAAGGTCTAACATATGATTTACGATTTACTGGATTTACGATTTACTGGATTACGATTGCGGATAGATAAGAAGGGTTATTCTTCCTCCTTGATGATAGTCTCGCCAAAGTTCTTCATTCCACGGAAGAGTTTGTTCCACCAGCTGTTCTCGCGCTTCTCACGGCGCAGTCGCTCAGTCTCTTCGGCTTCCTTGCGGCGCTGCTCGGCCTCCTCGGCTTCGCGCTTCAGACGGGCTTCTTCCTCGACTTTCTTCTTTTCTTCCTCAGTCTGCACGATGCCCTTGCCCGATATTTCGGTGATGGGACGGGCGTTCTTGTGCTGCACGTCGCCAGCGGGAGCGGTGCCGTCGGTGGTCGTGCTACCGCCGAAGAGGTCGCCGGTGATTTCTTCGCCTGCGCAGTTCATGTCGCCCTTCTCCAGAAGTCCGAGCACAGTGTTCATCATGCCGTTGTGAGCCGTAATCTCAGCCTGGTTGGCATGGACGGTGGTGGTGATGAAGCGTGCCACGCGAATCTTGTCGATGTGGGTGTGGTTGCGGAAGGCGCGCTCAATATTGCGCATGTTGCTGCCGCCACCCGTGATGATGATGCCGCCGAGGAGCTTGTCGATGTACTCGTTGGGCACCTGGAACCAGACGTTCTCGATGATTTCCTGGAGTCGACCCTCGACGATGTTGATGAAGTCGCGGCTCATGATGGAACGGTCCTGGTCGATGGAGAGCGAGAGGGAGTTGTCGATGTCGCTGTTGTCGGTGAAGGCGCTGCCGTGTTTCAACTTCATGCGCTCGGCATCGACCTCCTCCATCTGGAGCGTTGCAATGTCCTTCGTGATGTTGTTGCTGCCCAGGGGAATGACGGCCAGATGGCGCAGGATGTTCTTGAAGTAGACCGAGACGGTGGTGGTGTCGGCACCCAGGTCGACGAGCACGCAGCCAGCGCGTTTCTCTGTCTCGGTGAGCACGCTGTCGGCCATTGCCAGCGGAGCCAAGTACATCTCGGCAATGGCGATGCCAGCCTGGTCGAAGCACTTGTTCAGGTTGCGATAGAACGACTTGCGCCAGAGAATGTTGAGGAAATTGCCTTCAAGGCGCGTGCACTGAATGCCTACGGGGTCAATCTGGTACTGCTGGTCCACCTTGTATTCCTGTGTGGCGGCATCCAGGATTTCCTGCTCGGGGTAGGACATGTTGCGATTAGCATCCATCAGCTCGTTGATCATTTCAGGCGAGACAACCGTCTCCTCGGTCATCTCCTTGACGATGACGTTCTTCATGCTGCGGATGCTCTGACCGCCTACGCCTACATAGACATGGGCAATCTTGGATTTCAGCGTCGTCTCCAACTTCTTCACGATGTTGGTCAGACACATCACGGTCTTGTCAATGTTGTAGACTACACCCTTGCGTATGCACGAGGTGGAATCTTCCTGAACGACAGCGAGGATGGAAATGCTGCCGTCGAGGTTCTTTTTTCCTGCAACTCCGGTTATCTTCGATGAACCGAGTTCGATAGCTACGATAAACTCCTTTGGCATAACTGTATGATATTTTTTTATTGTTGTTTCTTTTCGTTTGACGGGGCGGGGGCAGCTTCAGCTTGTGCAGCGGGAGCCGGCTGGGCAGCAGGGGCTGGCTGAACGGCAGGAGCCGTGTAGACAGCATGGTGAGTCGACGCGTCGCGACGCTTGCAGATAACTTGATTGTCGAACTCCAGGTTGATGTAGGAATACTTGTTCCAACCAGCCTGCGACAATCCATACTTGTAGAACTTTTCCAGCCGGTCGAGCTTGCGCTTCACATATTCGTCGACCAGCGCGTTGATCTCGCTCTTGGTCTTCGCTACTGGCAGCTGGCCGATGCCAACAATGTGGTTTCCAACGCGGGGAACAAGCTCGATGGTGCGGTCGGAAAGTACATTAATCTGCTCTATCTGGTTCTTCCAGAAGTCGTTGTTCATGAGGGTACGACTGAGCGGCGAGATGTAGTTGACGGCAAAATAGTTGTTGATATTGCCCGTGGCGATGATGAGGTCGCTGGTGTAATGCGAGTTGGGCATGACGCAGTCGTTGTCGTCGAGATAGTAGTCGTCGCCATTGTTCGCCTTGATACGCACCAGGGGCAGGCGCTGGGTGATGCTCACGTTGACGTGGCCGTCCTGCGTCTTGAAGCACTCGGCGGTCTTCACGAAGGGACTCATCTTCAGCGTCTCCTCGATTTTGCGTGCATCGACATAGCGCATGGGTTTGTCGAGCGGATAGAGATGGGATGCCTCAAGACGCTTCTTGATTTCCTTCGACTTGATGAACCCGTTGGTGGCTTCGTCGGCTATGTTGATGCTCACCTTCGTACACACCTTGGCGGTTTCATCCGGCTTGTTGAAGGCGGTGAAGGCAAGTACCAGATAGGCGGCTAGCACCACATCGAGCACGATGGTCAGCGTTTTTTTCCAGTTGATATGAATCTTCATCTAATATCGTCGCATTATGTATGGGGAGCAGGTCATTTTTCCTTGAGCAGCTTCGTAATCTGCGGAACCAGATTGTCGAGGTCGCCGGCACCAAGCACCACAAGCACGTCGAAGTCGCGGCTCTTCACCAACGGCAACACGTCGGCAAGGCTGATCATACTCCGCTCAATGCCTGGACGCAATTCGTCGTAGATGAGCTTGGAAGTGACACCGGGGATGGGTTCCTCGCGTGCAGGGTAGATGTCGCAGAGAATCACTTCGTCGAGCAGGCTGAGCGCTTCGGCAAATTCGCGGTAGAAGTCGCGGGTTCGCGTGTAGAGGTGCGGCTGGAAGATGGCCGTGATTTTCCTGTCCTGATAGAGCTGGCGGATACTCTTCGCGCTGGCCAGAATCTCCTTCGGATGGTGGGCATAGTCAGAGAGGAACACGTGGCGGTCGTCTTTCAGCTTGAAATCGAACCGACGGTCTACGCCGTGGAAAGTGCGCATGCCATAGCGGAGTTCCTCTGCTGTGCAGCCGCTGAGTTGTGCCATTGCCATTGCTGCCACACCATTCTCGATGTTGATGGGTACGGGATGCCCCAGTTGGACACCTTTCACGCATTCTATGGGCGACACAAAGTCGAAACTAATCTCGCCATTGCCAATCTGAATATTCTCGGCATGGAAGTCACCTTCGGTCAGGCTGTAGTCGTACACCTTGACACCGTCCTGAACGTCGGGCTTCATCTCCAGATTACGATGGATGATGAGTGCGCCGCCGGGCTGGATGAGTGTGGTGTAGTGGCGGAAGCTCTCGAGGTAGGCCTCCTTTGTGCCGTAGATGTCCAGATGGTCGGGATCGGTAGAGGTGATGACCGTCATCCACGGGCGCAGCCAGTGGAAGGAGCGGTCGAACTCGTCGGCCTCGATGACGACATAGTCGCTCTCCTTCGACAGCAGGTAGTTCGTGCCATAGTTCTTCGTGATACCGCCGAGGAAGGCATTGCAATCCACATGGCTCTGATGCAGGATGTGGGCACACATTGACGACGTGGTAGTCTTGCCGTGTGTACCGGCCACGCAGAGTCCTTTCAACATCTTCGTGAGTGTTCCCAACACCTGGGCACGCTTCTGCACCTCGAATCCTTTTTCGCGGAACCACACCAGTTCGGCATGGTCGGCGGGCACGGCAGGCGTATAGACGACGAGTGTGTTCTGCGGATTCTTGCAGGCATGCGGAATCTCATCAACGTTTTCCTCGTAGTGCAGGAGCATACCTTCCTTCTCCAAACGGCGGGTGAGTTCGGAGGGGGTCTTGTCGTAGCCAGCCACCACCATGCCGCAGTGCATGAAATAGCGGGCGATGGCACTCATACCGATACCACCTGCACCAATGAAATATACTGATTTGATATTCTTAATCTCCATGATTGTTTCTTGGATTTTACTTTCCTTCCGCCATGCGAATGACCGAGTCGGCAATGATGGCTGCCGAGTCGGGCAAGGCAAGTTTCAGGATGTTTTCATTGAGTTTCTTCAACCGCGCGTCGTCGCGCACGGTGCTGATGGCCAGTTGCAGCAGCGTGTCGGGAGCATCGGCATCCTTCACGTAGAGCGCCGCGTCCTTTTCCACGAGGGCCATAGCGTTTTTCGTCTGATGGTCTTCTGCCACATTCGGACTGGGCACCAGAATCACGGGCTTGCCAATGAGGCAGAATTCCGAAATGCTGCTGGCGCCGGCACGGCTCACCACAAGGTCGGCAGCCCGATAGGCGGCACCCATGTCGCTGATGAAGTCGGTCACCACCAGATTTTCAGGCTGACCTGCCTGCTTCAGTTCCTCGGCTATCTGCGCACTGTAGTAGCGGCCTGTCTGCCAGATGACCTGCAGGTCGTTGCAGTCGGCCTTTTTCAGTTCGTCAAGATGGCGCAGGATGCTCTCGTTGACGGTGCGTGCTCCCAGACTGCCACCCACGAACAGGATGGTCTTCTTCGAAGGATCGAGCCCGAACGAGCGGATGGCATCCTCGCGGCTGACCGTTGTCTCGAGCAGAGCCTGGCGCACAGGGTTGCCCGTCATCATAATTCGGTCGGCAGGGAAGAAGCGCTCCATGCCTTCGTAGGCCACACAAATCTTGCGTGCCACCTTGCCGAGTATCTTATTGGTCTTTCCGGCAAAGGAGTTTTGTTCCTGAATGAGGCAGGGGATACCCATGCGGGCTGCCGCTTTCAGCGTGGGATAACTGGCATAGCCGCCCACTCCCACAGCTGCCATCGGGCGAAACTGTTTCAAGATGCGGCGCACCATGAAGTCGCTCTTCAGCATCTTGTAAGGCAGCGCGAAGTTCTTCAACAGGTTCGAACGGTTGAATCCGCAGATAGGCAGACCCTTTATTTCATAGCCTGCGGCCGGCACTCGCTGCATCTCCATACGCCCTTCGGCACCCACAAACAGGATGTTGGCGTCGGGACGCTTGGCTCTGATGGCATTGGCTATCGACACGGCCGGAAAGATGTGGCCACCCGTGCCGCCGCCACTGATAATAATCCTCAATTCAGTGTCCATATTTCTATTTTCTTCTTTCATTTGCAAAAATACTCATTTTTTTCGTCATTCCCGCTTTTTCAGTAAACTTTTTTCGCGCAAGCCGTCAAGCCAGTGCGACACTTCCTGCAGCAACGGGTTCGTCAGCCTTGTACTTTTTCTTGGCCGAGCGGCTGATGCTCAGGATTACACCCACATAGATGCAGTTGATCATCGTCGACGTGCCTCCCTTGCTCACCAGTGGCAGCGGCTGCCCCGTCACAGGGGCCAGTCCCACAGCCACGCACATATTGAACAAGGCCTGCGTGACCAGCAGCAAGGCAAGCCCCATCGCCAGGAACGCCGGAAAATTGTTTTCACAGCGATTGGCGATGCGTCCGGTGCGGAACAGCAGGACGATGTAGAGGAACGCCACGGCCACGGCGCCCATGATGCCCATCTCCTCGATGATGATAGCATAGATGAAGTCGGAGAAGGCCTGCGACAGGAAGTCGCGCTCGACGGAGTTGCCCGGGCCTTTGCCTACTACGTTCGACGAGGCAATGGCAATGTTGGCATGAGCCGTCTGGGCGTCCTTGTCGAGGTCAACGTCGGCAGGAGCGATATAGGTCTTATCCGAAAACTTCAGAATACGGCCTTTCCACGTGCCGAAGCGGTGGAACACCTTGTCGAAAACGTTCTCACGCTTCACCACCACCTCCGTGGTCTGCTCGGTCAGCGACTGGTCGGAGTTCACGTCTTTCTTGTCGTTGCCCACAAGCATGATCATCACGAACATGACCACTCCGAACAACACCACCACTCCAAGCAACTGGCCCAGCTGTTTCATGGGCACACGCCCAAGAATCATCATCATGAAGATGACCATGCACAGCAGGAAGGCTGTGGAGAAATTCTCGACAAGGATGAGCGGCACGATGAACGCACACACCACAAGAATGTACTTGAAGGCATGCGGGTCGGCCCCCTTTTCGGTCTGCATGGCGCTGAGAATCTGCGCCGTAGCCAGCACCAGCGTGCCCTTCGCTATCTCCGACGGCTGGAACTGCATGCCCAGGAAGCCCACCCAGCGCGAGGCGCCGTTGGTGCTCTGTCCGGCGAAGAACACCCAGATGAGCAACAGCACCGACAGGATGAGCAGGAACGGCGTGACTATCTTGAAGTACTTGCACTTGATGTTGAGCGTCACCACCATGCAGAAGATGCCCATCACGAGGATGCCGATGTGCTTCAGCACAGGTGCCAGATAGCTGCCTCCCTTGTACGTCAGCTGCGACGAGGCCGAATAGACCTCGACGACGCTGATGATGCACAGGAAGAAGAACACCATCCAGATGACCTTGTCGCCTTTGAATATGTTATTTAACGTCTTGTTGATCATATATTATAATGCTCTTACCAATGTCTTAAACTGATCGCCGCGATCCTCCATGTTCTTGAACAGGTCGAAGGAAGCGCAGCAAGGCGACAGCAGCACCGTCTGGCCCGGCAGAGCCATCTCGTAGCAGGCGCTGACGCAATCCTTCATCGAGTGGACGTCGCGCACGGGGATGCCCATTGAGTCGAAGTTGTCGTGCAACTTCTGGTTGTCGGCTCCCAGGTAGACCAGTCCTACACATTTCTCCTTGATGAGCGGCTTGATGGGCTCGTAGTCGTTGCCCTTGTCCTTGCCGCCGATGATGAGAATCGTGGGCGTCTTCATCGATTCCAGCGCATACCAGCAAGCATCGACGTTGGTGGCCTTCGAGTCGTTGATATACTCCACACCACGCACGCGGCAGACCTTCTCCAGTCGATGCTCCACACCGGGGAAGTCGCCCAGCGACTTGCGAATAACTTCTTTCTTGATACCGGCAATGTTGGCAGCCAGACCAGCAGCCAGCGAATTATAGATGTTATGAGTACCCGTAAGCGAGAGTTCCTCCTGTTCCATGTTGAACGGCACGGGGTACTCCAACCGGTACTGTCCCTCCTCTATGTAGCCGATGACACCGTTCTTCTTGACCAGTGAGAACGGACACTCCACGGCCTTAATATCGTACTTCTTCAGCTCGCGGCTGATGATGGGATCGTCGGCCCAATAGATGAAGGCATCGTCGGGGGTCTGGTTCTGCAGGATGCGCATCTTTGCATCAACGTAGTTCTGCATCTTGAAGTCGTAGCGGTCCAGATGGTCGGGCGTGATGTTGAGCAGTACGGCGATGTTGGCACGGAAGTCGTACATATTGTCGAGCTGGAACGACGAGAGTTCTATGATATAGTACTCATGGGGTTCCTCTGCCACCTGCAAGGCCAGCGAATGGCCGATGTTGCCCGCCAGACCGGCATCGTAGCCTGCCTCGCGGAAGATATGGTAGATTAGGCTCGTGGTCGTGGTCTTGCCGTTCGAGCCCGTGATGCAGATCATCTTCGACGTGGTGTAGCGACCGGCAAACTCAATTTCGCTGATGATGGGGATGCCTGCCTGGATGGCCTTGCTGACCATCGGTGCCGTGTCGGGAATGCCGGGACTCTTCACAATCTCCGAGGCCGAGAAAATCAGCTCTTCGGTGTGCTGTCCCTCTTCCCAGCTGATGCCGCGCTCGTCGAGCATCTGCTTATATTTATCTTTGATCTTCGACATGTCGCTCACGAACACGTCGAATCCTTCTTTCTTCGCCAGCACAGCGGCTCCAACGCCACTCTCGGCTGCGCCTAAAACTACAATTCGCTTCATCGTCTTCTTTTTTTCTCTTTTACTGCGGAAAGCATTGCCCTGGAAGTGGAAAACAAGTTGTTTTCATCTGCAAATCAACTTATTTTCTTCAGCAAATCAACTTATTTTCCTCTTTAAAAGCATTGCTCCGCCGGATGGGTTTTATATGGTTTTGTTCTTTGTTTGTTATTAACGGGTTTTGGAGATGTTATCTCATCTTCAGCGTGATGATGGTCAGCGCGGCAAGGATGATGGTGGTGATCCAGAAGCGCACGGTGATTTTCGACTCATGGAACTGGCGGTGCGGCCACTTTCGGAAGACGTACTGGCTGGTCTCGTCGAGTTGCGAGTCGAGTTTGCGGAAGTTATCGTGGATAGGCGTGGCACGGAACACGCGCACGCGCTTGCCTTTTCTCTTACAGATTTTGAACACCTGCGTCTGAATGATGACGCTCAGGCTTTCAACGAAGAAGATTCCGCAGAGGATGGGCAGCAGCAACTCCTTGTGGATGATGACGGCGCAGACGCCGATGATGCCACCTATCATGAGCGAACCGGTGTCACCCATGAACACTTGGGCGGGATAGGCGTTGTACCAGAGGAAACCAATCATGGCGCCGATGAAGGCACAGAGGAACACCACGAGCTCCTGCGAGCCGGGTATGTACATGATGTTCAGGTAGGAAGCCATCTCAATATGGCTCGACACATAGGCCAATATGCCCAGCGCCACGCCGATGATGGCCGAGTTGCCGGCGCACATGCCGTCCATGCCGTCGTTCAGATTGGCACCGTTCGACACGGCCGTGACCACGAGGATGGTCATGACGACGAAGAGAATCCAGCCTGCAGCGTTCTTATGTTTGCCGCAGAACGACATGACTTCGTCGTAGCCCAGATTGTGGTTCTTCACGAAGGGGATGGTGGTCTTCAGCGATTTCACGGGTTCAGACTTATGAGTGACAACGGTCTCGATGCCCTGCTTCTCGGTGGTGATATTCTCATGGATGACTGCATCGGGACTGAGCCAAAGCGTCAGACCCACGATGAGTCCGATGCTGACCTGACCTACAATCTTGTACTTGCCCTTCAGACCGTCCTTGTTCTTACGGAAAATCTTGATATAGTCGTCGAGGAAGCCGAGGAAGCCCAGCCAGATGGTGGTGCCGATCATGAGCAGCAGGTAGATGTTGCGCATGCGGCCCAGCAGCAGCACGGGCACGAGGATGCTGACGGCGATGATAATGCCACCCATTGTGGGCACACCGACCTTCTTTTCGCCGAAGGGATCGATGCTCTTGTCGCGGGCTGTCTCGGCAATCTTACGACGCTTCATGTACTTGATGAAGCGCTCGCCGAACCATGCCGAGATGAGTAGCGAGAGGATGAGTGTGAGCAGGGCGCGGAAGGAAATATACATCCACATGCGCGAACCTGGTATGTCGTATTGCTCTAAAAAGCGGAACAGATAGTATAGCATTTAATATCGGATTATGAACTATGAATGATGAACTATGAATTGAACACGTCGCGCAACACTTCCTTGTCGTCGAAGTGGTGCTTCACGCCCTTGATTTCCTGATAGTCCTCGTGGCCTTTACCAGCTACGAGCACGACGTCGCCCTTCTGGGCCAGCATGCAAGCAGTGCGGATGGCTTCGCGGCGGTCGACGATGGCGAGCACCTTCTTCATCTGCTTCTGGTCGAGGCCGGCGAGCATGTCGTCGATGATGGCTTGCGGCTCCTCGAAGCGAGGATTGTCGCTGGTGATGATGACGCGGTCGCTCTGGCGTACAGCCTCCTGGGCCATGAGCGGGCGCTTGCCTTTGTCGCGATTGCCTCCGGCTCCGCAGACGGTGATGACGTGGCCTCCCTTGCCGTCAAGCACTTCATGGATGGCGTTGAGCACGTTCTCCAATGCGTCGGGCGTGTGGGCATAGTCGACGATGGCGGTGAAGCCTTCGGGCGAGCGCACGGGGTCAAGCCGGCCGCTGACGCTGTGCAGGGTGCTCATCGTCACCAGAATTTCCTCGGGCTGCTTGCCAAGCATCACGGCGGCACCATAGACGGCGAGCAGATTGGAGACATTGAACTTACCGATGAACTGCACGCCTACCTCGCGACCATCCACCTCCAGATACATGCCCTCGAAGTGGCACTCCAGGATGCGGGCGCGGAAGTCGGCCATCGAGCGCGTGGAGTAGGTTTTCACCGTGGCGCGCGTGTTCTGCACCATGAACATGCCGTTCTTGTCGTCGGCATTGGTGACGGCAAAGGCTGTCTTGGGCAGGTCGTCGAAGAACCGTTTCTTTGCATCCCGATAGTTCTCGAAGGTCTTGTGATAGTCGAGGTGGTCGCGCGTCAGGTTGGTGAAGATTCCTCCTGCAAACTGCAGCCCGCCGATGCGGCGCTGGGCGATGGCGTGGCTGGAACACTCCATGAAGGCATATTCGCAACCGGCCTCCACCATGCGTGCCAACAGCCGGTTGAGCTCGATGGCATCGGGGGTGGTGTGGCTGGCAGGCACTGCCTCATCCTCGATATAGTTGCACACCGTGGAGAGCAGGCCGCAGCGGTGGCCCATTTTCCTATACATATTATATAATAAGGTGGCGATGGTGGTCTTACCGTTGGTACCCGTGACGCCGACAAGCGTCAACTTGCGCGACGGGTCGCCATAGAACAAGGTGGCCACGGGGCCCACGGCTTCCTCGGTGGAAGCCACCTGTACATAGGTGACGCCTTCAGCACGCGCGTCCTCGGCAGGCATGTCCTCGCAGAGCACCGCCACGCCCCCCAGCTCGACAGCTTTCGGAATGAAGCGATGACCATCGACCTGCGTACCCTTCATAGCCACGAAGAGTCCGCCTGCAGAGACCTTGCGCGAATCGATCTCCACACCTGTGATTTCCTTTTCTACATCGCCGACGACAGCCGTCGGCTTGATGTTCTTCAGAAGTTCGCTCAGTTTCATATATGATTATTCTTTTTGTTATTCATCGATAAATACACTGGTGCCTACACCTCGAGCAACAACTCGCAGATGTCGCCCTTCTTGATTTCGTGGCCCGGCGCCAGACTTTGCTTCGTCACCTTGCCACGGCCTCTCAACTGCACACGCACGCCACGACGCTCAATCAGATAGACGGCATCGCGGGCTCCCATACCCCTGACGTCGGGCATCACCGACTGGTTGCCGACCTGCTCCTGCTTCAGCGCAATCTGCTTGTCCTTCACCTTTTCGGCCCTACCCCATATAGGATTGCTTTCGGTATAGCTGCCCGTCCAGTCGGTGTTGGCATTGAATCCCAGATGTGAGAGCACGTAGTCGGCAGCAATGAGATTGCCATCTTTCACGTCGGGCACGAGCACCGAAGCAGAGTCGCGGGCATCTTTCACGTCGAGTTTCAGGTTCTGGGCCAGGATGCCTTCCGAAATATTGTGGAACACCACGCCCGACATGCCGCCACCCGAAGCGGGCAGACCCGACTTCTGAATGCAGACGATGCAGGAATAGCGGGGGGCGTCGGCGGGGAAGAAGCCTGCGAAGGAGAGCAGATACTGCATCGTGCCGGAGTGATAGCCTGCCGTACCGTGCGAAATCTGCGCCGTTCCGGTCTTTCCTGCCACCTTGAACGACTTCGAGCCTGCCTTCTTGCCCAGACCGATGCTCACCACCTGCTCCAGGATGGTTTGGATTTTCTTGATGGTCTCGGGCTTGGCAATACGCTCGTGGAGCACCGTGGGCGGATAGTCGGCGATGACCTCGCCATTCTTCACCACCTGCTTCACGAATCGGGGTTTCATCATACGGCCGTTGTTGGCAATGGCGTTGTAGAACGTCAGCGTGGAGATGGGGGGCACCTGCGTCTCATATCCTATCGACATCCAGGGCAGGGCCGTGTCGCTCCAACGATTACCGGTCCACTTGCCACGCTTGTCCTTGAACGGTTTGCGGATGACGGCCGGCGACGAACCCATCAGCGGAATCTGAAGGTCGTCGGCCAGTCCGAGGCGGTAGATGCCCTCTACGAACTTGTCGGGATGGTCGTGGTAGTATTCGTCGACAATGCGACTCACGCCGATGTTCGAACTGACATGCAGGGTCTGCGGCAGGGTGAGCGTTCCGTAGCCGCCCTTGCGCCAGTTGTGGTCTTTCATCTGACGCTTGTACATGGGCCACACGCCACCGCCGGTCTCTACACGCTTCGTCGTGTCGCACTTTCCATCGTCGAGACACACCATGATAGAAGCTGTCTTGAACACCGAACCCGGCTCCAGCAGGTCGCTGACGGCGTGGTTCTTGATTTCGCGATACTCACCGTCGGCACATTTCTCCATGTTCACGATGGCCTTGATGTCGCCCGTCTGCACCTCCATCACGATGGCCACGCCCACATTGCCGTTAATGAGTTTCAACTCGTCGATGACGGCACGCTCGGCAAGATCCTGAATGCCCACGTCGATGGTCGTAACGATGTCGGCACCGTCCACGGGCGGCGTGTCCATGATGTCGAGCCACTTGTTGAGCACCTTGCGGCGGTGAATGATTCCGTTCTTTCCGCGCAGGATGCTGTCGTAGCTCAGCTCAAGTCCGAAGCGGGCCGAGTCTTTGCTGCCGAACATGGTGCCGATGGTACGGCCTGCGGCAGAGCCGAACGGACGTTGGCGGGCATTGAACTCCTCAACAAAGAAACCACTTTTGAACGACGCCCGCACGATAAACTCACCGTTGTTGGTCTCCGAATTGAACGGCATGTCGAAGACAGGCAGTCTTCTCACCTCCGAGAAGGTGTTGAAGTCCACGCGATAGTTCCAGATGGCCCAGTGGCGCGAGCCCACCTTGCCGTTCTTCTGCACCTGACGGCGACCTTCCTCCAGATGTTCGCGGAAAGCTTTCGCCGACTTCTCGGGGAATATCTGGCTCAGGCAGAGGCAGATGGTGTCGAGTTTGGCCTCCCACAGCGAGTCGCGCCCCGACTCTCGGAGTGCCTGGAAGTCCATATAAAGTTTAAACTCCGGCAGCGTGGAGGCCATGAGCTGGCCGTCGCTCGAGAGGATGTTGCCTCGGTTGGGCTTCACGCTCACGCTGTCCTTCTTCTGCCTGGCGGCCACCTCCATCCAGTAATCGCGCTTGGCCGTCATTATATATAATGTCTTGCCCACGACAGCTGTCGCCAGCAGCGTCATCACGATGACGATGGCACTGTAGCGGGGCATTATTTTCTTCTGATCAAACTTACTCATGGTTCTCTTTCAACTTTTTATTCCGGCAACTGAATGATGTAGGCAGGCTGGCTGGGAATCTTCAGCACGCTGTCCTTGTTGCTCTGCAACAGTTCGAGCACGCGGCTCTCGCGGCTTTTTTCCGTCAGCTGGCTACTGGTCGACAGGGCTTTGTACTTGGCGTCCTGCAATTCTTTCTGCAGGCGGTCTATCTCGATGAGGTCTTTCTGGCAACTGTAGCGGTTGGAGATGTAGATGATGATAAACAGCGTGATGAGCAGGAACAACCAAATCTGTCGGCGCATGGTCTGCGTCGTCAGGATATCGCCACCCAGAATCTTGCGCAAGGTGAAGTTCTTCGACATCGGAGCCTCGCCCTCGATGGCCTGCTCGCGAATGACTTCCTGCAACGTGGGGGCCTCGCCGCTGTCCTTCACAGCGTCGCTTGCAGCCGCAGCCTCCTTCGGGGCTTCGTCAGTCTTTGCTGCCGTTTCCGTGGCCGCCACTTCTTCGATAGTCAGCTTCGGGGCTTCTGTCTTTTCCTTTTTCTCGTTCGCCATACCAATTATCTTTCTCTAACTTCTGTCACCATTCTTCATTCCTATTCTCAACTTTGCACTGCGGCTGCGCGGATTGCGCTCCTGCTCGTCGTTGTCGGGCGTAATCACCTTGTTGTTCACCAACGTGAACGGACTCTCAACACGACCGAAGAAGTCTTGCTTCACACGACCTTCCACGTTGCCCGACTTCATGACGTTCTTCACCATGCGATCCTCCAGCGAGTGGTAGGTGATGACCGACAGGCGCCCACCGTCGCGCAGCAGGTTGGTGGCTGCCAGCAACATCTGGCGCAGAGCCACCATCTCGCGGTTCACCTCGATGCGCAGGGCTTGAAACACTTTCGCCATGTCCTTCTTCAGGCCGCGGTCGTCGTTGCGCGCTCCCCGGCCGAGAATGCTCTCGGCAATCCGCATGAGGTCCTGCGTCGTCGCAATGGGTTGTTCCGAGCGGGCCTTCACCACGGCCGAGGCCAGACGGCGGGCCTGCTTCAGTTCGCCGTAGAGGTAAAAGATGTCGGCCAACTGCCCCTCGTCGTATTCGGCCAGCACGTTGGCTGCCGTGTAGCGCGCCCGCTTGTTCATCCGCATGTCCAGCGGAGCATCGAAGCGGAACGAGAAGCCACGCTCGGCGTCGTCGAAGTGATGGCTCGACACGCCCAGGTCGGCCAGCAGGCCGTCTATGCGCTCCACGTCGTAATAGCGCATCCAGTTCTTCAGATACCGGAAGTTGGAGCGCACAAACGTCAGTCGGCTGTCGTCCACGATGTTCTGCTCGGCATCCTCGTCCTGATCGAAGCTGAACAGACGGCCCTCAGGCCCCAGACGCCTCAGAATCTCGCGCGAATGGCCGCCACCGCCGAAGGTCACGTCCACATAAATGCCGTCGGGCTTGATGTCAAGCCCGTCGACGCTCTCCTTCAGGAGCACTGGAACATGATATGTCTCTGCCGTCGTCGCCATGTCTTTTATTCAATGATTAAAAAATTTGTCCTGACAATCCGTCCTCCATCACGCTCTGCATCGCAGCGCCAAACTCCTCGGCCGACATCATGGCGGCCTCAGCCTTCTCTGATGCCCAAATCTCGATGGTATCGCCGTTGCCCGTGAACTTCACCGACTGCTGGATGCCTGCCATCTGCAGATAGCGCTTCGGTATCAGGAAGCGGCCGTTGCCGTCGAGCGTCAGCAACTCCACCTGCGAAACAAACTGACGGAATATCTTCTGGTGCTGGGCATTGTAGCGGTTCAGCCGCGAGCGCACCAGGTCCATCTGCTCGTTCCAGACACTTTCGGGATAGAGCACCAGGCAGTCCTCAAACACGTCCTTGCGCAGCACCAGATTCTCGTCGCCAGATGTCTGCAACACCTTGCGGAAAACGGCAGGCAGGAACGCGCGTCCCTTCGCGTCGATTTTTGCTTCAATATTACCTAAAAAACGCATACGTACTTCTTCTATATAGAAAACGACTACAAAATTAAACATTTTTCCCCACTTTCCTCCACTTTTCCCCACAAATTTTCGATTTTAACATAAATTTTCATTCTGATTGCTCACTTTCGCTATTTCGTGCAATTATCCTTAGCGGGCAGAAAAGACTGGGCAAAATGCCGAAACCGACCTACAAACGTCCTACATGCGACCAGTTTTTTCATTTTTTTTTGAAAAAAGTATTTACTTTCCAAATAATTTGTTATTTTTGCAATTTGAAAGTCAAAACTATCATGAGCGAAACCATACAAAAGACTATCGACATCGATCAGGTTCTGCGCAGCAAGATGGGCGACAAAGCCAAATGGGTGCCGCGACCTGCGGTGAGTTGGCTGAAACACATCATCCACCAGGACCAGGTGAACGAGTTTCTCTGGCAGAGCCGCCATCTATCCGGCACTCCCTGGCTGAAGGCCTGCGTGACCTATCTCGACATGACGCTTGAGATTGTGGGCAAGGAAAACCTGCCCGACAAAGACGACGGGCGCCTCTACACCTTCGTGTCGAACCACCCGCTGGGAGGCATCGACGGCGTGGCTCTCGGCAGCATCATCGGCGAGCACTACGACGACAACTTCCGCTACCTCGTCAACGACCTGCTCATGAATCTGCCCGGATTGGCTCCGCTCTGCATCCCCATCAACAAGACAGGCAAGCAGAGCCGCGACTTCCCCGCCATGGTGGAGGCCGGCTTCAAGAGCGACCACCACATGCTCATGTTCCCTGCCGGACTCTGCTCGCGCAAGGGCAACGACGGACTCATTCGCGACCTCGACTGGAAGAAGACCTTCATCAGCAAGAGCATCGAGACCCAGCGCGACGTCGTGCCCATCCACTTCGGCGGTCAGAACTCCGAGCGTTTCTACAACATCGCCCGCTGGTGCAAGCGCCTCAACCTGAAGTTCAACGTGGCCATGCTCTTCCTCGTCGACGAGATGTACCGCAACGTCGGCAAGACCTTCCGCGTTGCCATCGGCAAACCCATCCCTTGGCAGACCTTCGACAAGTCGCGCACACCCGCCCAGTGGGCACAATGGGTCAAGGACGAAGCCTACAAACTCTAAACTATAAACAGTAAACTATCAACGATAAATGGAACAACCCATCATCCCACCGATTGACAAAGAATTGCTCAAGCGTGAGCTCACTCCTGAACGCCAGCTCCGCATGACCAACAAGAGCAACAACGAGATTTATGTCATCACTGCCCACGAGGCCCCGAACGTGATGCGTGAGATAGGCCGACTGCGCGAGATTGCATTCCGCGAGGCAGGCGGCGGCACTGGCATGGAGGTCGACATCGACGAGTTCGACACCTGCGAGAATTGCTATAAGCAGCTCATCGTGTGGAACCCAGAAGCCGAAGAAATCATCGGCGGCTACCGCTACATCTTCGGTTCCGATTGGGAACTCGACGACAACGGTCAGCCCAAACTGGCCACAAGCCACATGTTCCATTTCTCCGAAAAGTTCATTCACGACTACATGCCCTACACCGTCGAACTGGGCCGCTCGTTCGTGTCGCCCGACTATCAGAACGTGCGCAAGAATACCAAGAGCATCTTTGCCCTCGACAACCTCTGGGACGGCCTGGGCGCACTCACCGTGCTCAACCCCCACGTCAAGTATTTCTTCGGCAAGGTCACCATGTATCCCTCCTACATCAGGCGCGGACGCGACATGATTCTCTACTTCCTCAACAAGCATTTCGGCGACAAGGAAGGACTCATCACCCCGATGAAACCGCTGAAAATTGAAGCTGACCCCGTCGAGATGGCGGCCCTCTTCTGCGAGGACGACTTCAAGAAAGACTACCGCATTCTGAACTCCGAGGTGCGCCGCTTGGGCTACGACATCCCGCCGCTGGTGAACGCTTACATGAGTCTCTCGCCCACCATGAAGCTCTTCGGCACCGCCATCAACTACGGCTTCGGCGACGTCGAGGAAACAGGCATCCTCATTGCCGTCGACGAGATACTGGAAGACAAGCGCATTCGCCACGTAGACTCCTACATACGCGAGCACCCCGAGGCGCTGCAAATAGCCAGTGAAGCGCAGAAACTCATTGCAAACCACTATCAGAAGAGGCAGTAGATACGCAGCCTCTTCTTTTTTTCCCAGGGAAGCCATAAACCATTCTCCTGCCGTTGGCACCCACTGCCAGGGCCGGGCCACCACGCCCTGCACAGCCAGAGGTTCCTGCCCATGCGTGAGGAGCTTATGACCATAAAAATGGCAAAAAACGTCGGTTTCAACGGGGCATGCCTCACCCAAAAGAGCTTCTGAGAGCACCATCACAACAAGAGCGCCGATTCAGACTACTCACAGAGGGAGAGCATCAGCCCGTTGCAGACCCGATGAAATCAGGGATTTTTGCTGATTTCGCATCTATCTGCATACTTTTTGCATACTTTTTTGCATACGTTTTTGCGTACTTTTTTGCATATCCCTGCTACGAGTTTTCTTATCGCAGCAGGGGATTCTTTTTTCAGCTATTCTTCCATCAGCACCTTCACGGCACGCTCCAACTGCGGGTCACGACCGTTGATGTAGTCCACGGGCGCGTTATGAACCTCGACGTCGGGCCAGAGTTCGCTGTTCTCTGTCCACTCACCACGCATGTCCTTCTTGCCCACCTGGGGGATGCCGAACACCATCGAGCGATCCATCAGCGTCTCCCACCACACACTGGTGGCAGTGCCGGCTACGGGTGTGCCCACCAGTTTGCCGATGCCCAATTCGCGATACACCCAGGGGAATCCTTCGCCGTTGCTGTAGCAATCCTCGTTCATCAGCACGCACGACGTGCCCACCCACTTGGCCAAGGGGTCGCGTCCCACATATACGCCACGCGGCATGAAATTATGATACAGTTTGCCACTGAGCAGTGTGCAGAGATCGTCGTGCAGCCAACCGCCACCATTGTAACGCTCATCCACGATGACACCCTTACGATTGCGGTTCTCGTCGTTCAGCAGGGTGCTGTAGAGTTCGCGGAAGCACTCGCTGTTCATCGATGCAATGTGCACATAGGCCAATTGTTTCCCCGACAGACTGTCAACCAGTTGGCGGTTGCGGTCGACCCACCGCTTGTAGAGCAAGTCGTTGAGTTGCGCGCTGCTGATGGGCTTCACCACGATGTCCTCACGCTCGCGTTTCGACGGGTTAAAGACAGTCACGCGCACTGCCTTGCCAGCCTTACCGTCGAGCATCCAGTTATAGTCCTCACCAGCTTTGATGGTGTTCCCGTCGATGGCTTCGATGATGCTGCCAGCACCGACGCCTGTATTCTTCACGGCAAAGGGACCGCGCTTGATGACCTCCGCTACGCGCAAGCCGTCGCCCTCGTAATCCTCATCGAAGAACAGGCCCAGGCTGGCCGTCGGCAAGGAAGCGCCCGGAGCACGATAGCGTGCACCAGTATGCGAGCCGTTCAGCTCTCCCAGCATCTCGCTCAACATATCACGCAGGTCGTAGTTGTTGCTGATGTGCGGCAGGAAGCGCTCGTAGGTTTTCCGATAGCCCTCCCAGTCGACGCCATGCAGGTCGGCCACGTAGAATTTGTCCTTCACCTGCCTCCACACATGGTCGAACAGATACTGGCGCTCCTCATAGGGGCGATAGTTGAACGCAGCCTCAAAGGCTACTGCCGTGGCACTTCCCTTTGCCAAATCCACCTTCTTGATACCATCAGAACAGAGGAACAGGTTCTTGAATGCCTTGTCGGTCTCCATGCGACCAGCACCTACGTCCTTCAGCACCAGCTCCGTCTTATTCTCCAGGAAGTCACGCTTCCACAAGTCGTAGCCACCTTCGAAGGCAGCCTGATAATACAATGTGTCGCCTTTCGGTGAAAGCACTGCGTCGCCCATGTGGCTCGATGCCGTGGTGAGTCTCACGATGCGGTCGCGGCAGTTCTCCAAATCTAGCACCAGGGGTTTCACCGATTCGTCCTGAGCTTTTCCGGTTTTGCCTGATTTCCCTGACTTTTTGGATTTTTCGGGCTTTTCAGCGTCTTTCTTTTCCTCCTTATTCTTTTCGTCCTGCAGTGCCTTCTCCTCCTTACTCATGCGGAAACGCTCATAGGCGTCCAGGTCGAAGAACATCAGGTAGGCATCGCTCTCCGAGCCCCAACTGCCGTGGCTGCGATAGCCTGCGCGGTCGCTTTGGTAGAGCATGGCCTTGCCTCCCAGCACCCAGCGTCCGCCCTCGTCGCTGTAGGCACTGTTGGTCAGATTGTGCAGTTCACCGCTGCCCGAAGCTGCTACAATGGCTATGTCGGGACTATGCCATCCTCCCGTGCCGATGTAGCCCGTCATGAGCCATCGGCTGTCGGGGCTCCACTCAAACCACAGGTCGCCGTCGCTGTAGGAATAGTTGTACTTGCCGTCCATAGCTGTCACCACCTGACGAGTTGCCACATCCATGACACGCAGCGTGCCACGATCCTCAAAGAAAGCTATTTTCTTGCCGTCGGGACTGAAGACAGGCTGCTGCGACGTCAGCGTGGTCTGCGTGAGCTGTTCCTCCTCCACTTCGCTGGCATAGCAGAACAGCTTATCTTCCTTGTTCTTGATCGCAGAGCAATATATCTGCCACACACCATTGCGCTCAGCAGCATACACCAGACTGCGGCCGTCGGGGGCAAAACTCACGTTGCGCTCCTGTTCCGGCGTGTCAGTAATGCGGCGCGTAGTCTTGTAGTCCACTGATGTCACGAACACATCGCCGTGGGCAACAAAGGCCACCTCTTTGCCGTCGGGCGAGAGCGCAATCTCGGTAGCACCCGATGTCAGTGTCTGGCGCACCAGGTCACGATCCTGCCGGTCGGCAACGATTTCCACGCTCACCTTCTGCGGTTCGGAGCCCTCTCGCATCGTGTACAGCTCGCCGTCGTAGCCGAAGCACAGCGTGCCGTTCTTCGCCACCGTGAGAAAACGCACGGGGTTACCCTTAAAGTGGGTCAGCTGCACGCCGCCGTTATCGGCTGCCATCGGCTGGACCGAAGATGCCTTCCAGACGTTGAACGTTCCGTCCTGCTCACTCAGATAGTAGAAGGCCTCGCCATCGGGAGCCCACACAGGCGTTCTGTCCTCACCGCGGAACGACGTCAGCTGCATGAAGGTGCCCTCGTCTGCACGTCCCTCACTGCCAGGAGTGAGGCTCCAGATGTCTCTCGTCACAGCACTCTGATGGTGTTTGCGGAACGCATCCTCGTATCCCTTCACGTCGTGGTAAAGCAGTTGTCCACGATGGTTGATGCTCACGTCCTCCATCGTGATGGTCGAGTAGAGGCGCGAGCGGCCGCCCTCAGTGCCTACCACGTACACCTGCGGAAACGTACTCTCAGCCAACATACTGCTGCGCACAGCCGGCATCAGGGCAGCCTTGTAGAGCACGTGGCCGCCATCCAGGAATGCCAGTGGAGTCTCGTTGGCACTATGGGTGGTGAGTCTGCGTGGCGTTCCGCCCAGACGGTTCATCACCCACACGTCGAGGCTACCCTCGCGGTCGCTGGCAAAGGCTATCTGCCGCCCGTCGGGGCTCCACACTGGATATGCGTCGTAGGCACTGTTCGTAGTCAGTTGGCGTGCCTGACCTCCTTCCACAGCCACCAGGTAGAGGTCGCCTCTATACGAAAACACTATTTCCTCGCCGTCGGGCGAGATGGCGGGATAGCGCATCCACAACGGAACATCTGCCGCCAGGGTCGTCAGCGTGCCGACAACCATCGCTACTAATACAAGAAATCTATTCATACTGATTCGTCTTAAGGTGTTGTTTGGTGCAAAGTTACAACATTTTGACGGCGAATGCAAGAAAATCGCGAAAAACATCTGTGTAGATGCCACGCTGCCAAACGACACCAGCAACAGCGGAGCGAAGGCAATGCGTTCCCCTTCGTCATGCTCTATTTATGAATTTTTCCGACAAAACGACATCCGCGTGAAACATCAAACCAGAGCGTGAAACAATGGGGAAAGGAGCTTTCGGGTACGCAAAACAACGCTCGAGACCCCCAACCCCCTATGTTAGGGGGCTTAATACCTATGGTTTGGATGATACAACTCTATGAGATGGAGCATGCAACTCAATGAGATAGATCGACTAAACCTATGGTTTACGTGGTCTAAACCTATCGTTTTAAGCCCCCTAACTTAGGGGGTTGGGGGTCTCGAGAAGCTAAGTTACTGATTGATAGGTTGTTAGAGACTTTGCCAAAATACGGGCGTATTTGCGAAAAAATATTTTGCGGTCGGGAATTTTTAAAAATTAGCTGGGTATTTTCGACCAATTATTTTTACATAAAAAAAGGTTCGCCTGGACTTCTCTGCGTCCGGGCGAACCTTTATGGGTTGCTGCGACTCTGCGCGGGGGCTTACATGGCGAACTTGTAGCCGAGGGTGAACTGGAACACGCTGTGCTTCGGGGCAGCGTTCTCGAACACCTTCGTCAGGCCGAAGTTGTAGCGGCCATCGATCACGAAGTTGCTGATTTCGTAGGACAGGCCGATGGGGAGCGAGAGGTCGAACGACTGCACGCTGTCGATGTCGCCTTCCGATTCACCGCCGTAGCCAGCCACTGAGCCGGAGAACTTGCTCTTGGCCGAAAGGTTCATGCCAGGCTGCAGGCCCAGTTTCACGGCCAGTCCCTTCGTGACGTAGACGTTGAGCATGAGGGGAATGTTCAGATAGTCGGTCTTCGTGGTGGTCTTGGTATTCACGTCGACGCCGAAGAGGCTGATGCCATTGTCGGACTTGCATCCCTGCATGGAGTAGAGTGCTCCAGCCGAGAGGCTCAACAGGTCGGTCAATTGGTATTCAAGTTCGGCTCCGACAACCACTCCAAGACGAGGATCGGTGTTGTCCAAATCACTCAGGTTGGCAACGTTCAGACCCACCTTCGGCTGAATGGAAAGTGTACCGGGTGCAAACTGTGCAAATGCGCCCAGCGAAAGCATCATAAGCGATGCCATTAGAAATAACTTTTTCATACTGTTTTGATTTTTGTGTTAATGAAGTATATTAAAAAGCTGTTACTCTTCGGGAGCCTTGTCGATGAGGTCCATGAATTCATCGAGTTTCGGCGTGATGATAATCTGAGTGCGACGGTTGCGCTGCTTGCCCAGCTCGGTGTCGTTGGTAGCAATGGGGTTGTACTCGCCACGGCCACCGGCGGTCAGACGCTTCGGGTCGACGCCGTAGTGGGTCTGCAGGTACTGCACGACGCTCGAGGCACGCAGGCAGGAGAGGTCCCAGTTGTTGCGGATGTTCTCGCGGGTGATGGGCACGTTGTCGGTGTTACCCTCGATGAGCACGTCGTAGTCCTTGTAGTCCATGATAATCTTGGCAATCTTCGACAGTGTCTCCTCGGCGCGGCTGTTGATTTCGTAGGAGCCGCTCTTGTAGAGCATGTTGTCGGCCAGCGAGATGTAGACGACACCCTTCAGCACCTGCACGTCGACCTCCTTCAGCTCTTCCTTCGAGAGCGAGCGGGTGAGGTTGTTGGTGAGCACCATGTTCAGCGAGTCGCTCTTCGACTTCACGTCCACGAGGTGACGGATGTACTGGTTCGACTCGTTGATCTGGTCGACCAGCTTGTCGATGGAGATGTTGTTCTGCGAGGCGTTGGCCACACTCTGGTCGAGGGTCTTCTGCAGGCGTGCGTAGGCTGCTTTCTGATCGGCGAGAGCCTGCTTCTGTGCAGCGAGGGCCTCCTCGAGCGAGGTGACGCGGGCATTGGCACCAGCCAGTTGCTCCTTGGCGGTCTGATAGCTCGACTGGAGTTCGCGGTTTTCGTTCTGACAGTTCACCAGGTCTTTCTTGCTGGCGCAGCTCGTCGCGAGCAGGCATGCTGCTGCGGCGGCAATGATGATGGTCGTTTGTTTCATATTCTCTTCTTTTTTTAAGTTATTTTCCTTAGGCTTGCCAGTCGGACCAGAAGTACCAGAGATACTAGCCATACCGGCCTTTGCTGGCCCCTAACGGGGCAATCACGGGGCAAAAATAAGCCTTTTGTTGCTAATATGACGACTCAGGAGGCAGAAAGTTGCCGCGAATTATCTATTTTTAACGTACGCGGCGATGTTCCACCCTGTGTTTCAACACTTTTCAACCTTTCACTCTTCACTTTTCACTTCCTTCCACTCGCCTGTCTCGAAATTGATGAGGAAGCGTTCGCAGTAGTGGAACTGGCATTCGGTGCCCTGGAAGGTGATGGGGAAGATGATGGTCTTCGAGTGGGGCAGGTCGGGATCCATCCAGCGGTCGCCCACGTAGAGATAGGTGGTCTGGCGGGTGCCGCGTATGACGAGCACGGCGGCGGCCTGCGTGCGGTAGGCCACGGAGTCGCCGATGTTGCGCAGGGGCTGCCAACCCGTGGTGAGGTCGTGGGTGTAGGACATCTTGCACTGGTTGGGTGCCCAGCCCGAGCAGGCCGAGTTGAACATGAAATAGAGGCCGCGCTCGCCCTTCACGGCAGCCGGCACGCGTACGATGGCCGGTGCCTCGCGGCGCTCACCCTCGAAGAGCGGCGTGTGGCTGACGGGTGTCAGGTAGTCGTCGGAAAGCCGGAAGAGGCCGAGGTTGGTGTTCTCCTCGGTAGTGGAGATGAAGTAGGCCGTGCCGTCGTCATCGACAAACACATTGCAGTCGCGGCTCTTGATGCCCATCGGCCTGCCCGACCAGACGAGCTGGTAGTTGCCGTCGATGGAGTCGCTCTGGAAGCAGGCGGCTTCAGAGGCAGCGTAGTTGCGCGACTCCCAGTGGCACCAGACGACGTACTTCTGCGTCTTCTCGTTGTAAAGCAGTTTGGCGCGCTCTATCATGCGGCGGCGTCCCAGGTCGGGCGAAGTGACGAAGTTCTGGATGATTTTCTTCACGAACCGCCAGTGCTGGAGGTCTTCCGAGGCATAGAGGTTGACGTCGGGATTCCAGGAGTGGGCACGGTCCTCGCCCACCATGTACCACGTCTTGCCCAGTTTGAGGAAGCCAGGCGCATGGGCCTGCACGAGGTTGCCGTCGGTGTCGGTCCACACGTCGCCGTTGCGAATCTCAGTCCACTGTCCCTGCTTGCGCTTCTGCGTGCCGGACGGCTCTGCCTGACTGGTGGCAGCGAGGCAGAGCAATGCGATGATAGTCAAGAATGTTTGTTTCATGTTGCTTGCTTAATGGTTTCTTGCGCACAAAATTACGAAAAAAGTTATTAATATTAAGGTGTGATACCAACTTTTTTTTGTAACTTCGCAGCATGAAACTGAAAATACGATTCTTCGTGTCGTTGGGGCTGACGACGTGGCTGCTGCTGAGCAGCCTGTGCGCACAGGCCGTGACGACCGAGGCTGGTGTGTCGAAAGCACTGGCCGACTACCGCGCTGCCCACATCAGCGACATCCACTATCAACTGACGTTCACCATCCCCGAAAGGAAAGAAATGGCGGTGACGTTCTCTGAGATCATGCGCTTCACGTGGACGGGCGACGAGGACCTGCAACTGGATTTCCAAGGCTCGGCCGAGCAGTTGGAAAAGGTGATCGGCGTGAACGGCAAGGGTGTGAAAACGGTCCTGCGCGACGAGCACATCGTCATTCCGAAGCGCTATCTACGCGAGGGCGAGAACATCGTCGAGGTGATAGGACGCAGTGGCGACAAGGCTTTGAATCGCAGCGACGACTACCTGTACACGCTGTTTGTGCCCGACCACGCACGCTCGGTGTTCCCCTGCTTCGACCAACCCGACCTGAAAGCGCAGTTCCTGCTGAAGCTGCATCTGCCCGAGGGTTGGACCAGCATCTGGAACCAGACGCAGAAGCCCATCCCTACCTATCTATTCTCCTTCACGGCCGGACGATTTCAGGTGCAGAAGGCCATGCGCGACGGTCGCGAACTGACGGCCCTCTACCGCGAAACCGACCCGAAGAAGGTGGCGCAGCTGCCCGTGGTATTCGACCAGGTGGCACTGTCGCTGCGATGGATGGAGCAGTACACGAACATACGCTATCCGTTTGAACAGTACGGCTTCGTGGTGCTGCCGGGCTATCAGTTCGGTGGCATGGAGCATCCGGGCTGCATACAGTTTACTGACCGCCGCATCTTCCTGGGCCAGCAGCCCACGCCCGACGAGGAACTGAACCGGCTGAACCTCATCGCCCACGAGACAGCCCATATGTGGTTTGGCGACCTGGTGACGATGCGCTGGTTCGACGACGTATGGACGAAAGAGGTGTTTGCCAACTTCATGGCCGACAAAATATCGCGCGAGCAATTCCCCGACGTGAACCACGATCTGGCCTTCCTGCGTGCCCACTATGCTGCCGCACTGGCCACCGACCGTACCGAGGGCACCCACCCCATTCAGCAGCCGCTGGAGAACCTGAACCAGGCCAGCCTGCTCTATGGCAACATCATCTACCACAAGGCCCCCATCATGATGCGGCAGCTGGAACTGCTGAAGGGCGAAGAGGCGCTGCGGCAGGGACTGCAGAGCTATCTGCGGAAATATGCCTACGGCAACGCCACGTGGGACGACCTCGTGGGTGAGCTGGACCAGGTGAGGCCGGAGCATAACGCACAGTCGTTCAGCGACGTGTGGGTGAAGCAGAAAGGACTGCCCACCATCAACTGCGAACGACAGCAGGACGGCAGCATCATCGTGACGCAGCAGGATCCCTTCCACCGCCAACTGGTGTGGAAACAGGACTTCTCGCTCGGTGTGGTCACCACCGACGCCCGACAGCCACAGGGATTCCGCACCGACGAGGTGAGCGTGTTTGCCGCCGAGAAGCAGGTAGTAGTGCCTGCCGTGTCGGCCGCCAGCGACTCGCGACGCCAGCCGCTGGTCATCCCGAATCTCGACGGAATGGGCTATGGGCGCTTCACCTGCGACGACAACACGCTGCTCTTCCTGGGCTTCACCTGCCAGACCGAGCAGAACGCACTGTACAGGCAGGCTGCCCTGATGACGCTCTACGAAAACTACCTGATGGGCAACACCACCGCCTCTTGGCTGCTGGGCACGCTCATCACCTATCTGGCGCAGGAGGAGAACCCGCTGGTGGCAACAACCGTGTGCAACTATATCCGACGCGTCATCACCGAAGTGCCAGCCGAAGAGCGCAGCTTCGCCGAATATACGCTCTTCAACCACGCCCAGCAACACATGCTGACCAGCGTGCGCCAGCAACTGCTGCGCATGCTGTCGACCACGGCCACGTCGAAGAGTATTCTCGACCAGATATACACGCTTTGGAAAGAAAAAGGCAGCAGCCTGCTGGAAGAGCGCGACTACACGCGCATGGCCTATCATCTCGCCATCATGCGCCCAGATCAGTGGAAACAAATCCTGAACACGCAGAGCAGTCGACTGACCAATGCCGACGAACAAAGGGAGTTCGACTTTATCTCGCGGGCCTGCAACCCCGACCAGCAGGTGCAACAGGAACTGTTCAACGAACTGCTGAAGGCTGAGAACCGCCGCGTGGAGCCCTGGGCAGCATCGCTGCTGGCGCTGCTGAACGACCCGTCGCGCGAGCCGCTGAGCAACCGCTACCTGACACCGGGACTCGACGCGCTGGAAGACGTACAGCGCACGGGCGACATCTTCTTCCCCAGCGACTGGCTGGACGCTCTGCTGAGCGGTCATCACAGCGACGAGGCCAAAGCGACCGTGCGCTCGTGGATAGCCGCCCACCCCACGCTCTCGCCTGCTCTGATGAACAAACTGAAGGAAACGGCGTACTTTTTGACAAAATAACAAGGCAACAAAGTGCTATATTATCAAAAAACTAAAGCAGCAACAGCCCCGCTCAATATGAAAAAAGCCCTTCTCTCCCTTCTCACCCTGCTGTCGGCATCACCTGTCGTGTTTGCTGCGATCTCATCGCAGCCCCAACAGCAGCCCCAACAGCAGCCCCAACAGCAGCCCCAACAGCAGCCCCAACAGCAGCCCGCCCATTGGAATACCCCTGGCGCCGGCAACCCCTTCATTCCCGGCTACTTCGCCGACCCCACCATCAAGAAGTTCGGCGACACCTACTATCTCTACGCCACCACCGACGGCACGGGCAACGGCTACGGCCCTGCCCAAGTCTGGACATCGAAGGACTTCCGCTCCTGGACCAACCACCTGATGGACTGGCCAACGACCGAAGTGGTATGGGCACCCGACGTGATGCAGACCAAGGACGGTCTCTACCGCTACTTCTACTGCGAGCCATGCGTGCTGCACGAGGGTGTTGGTTCCACGCCGCTCGGCCCCTGGCAGAACGTGCTGGGCGACCCTGATGCCGTGCTCGTCGAGGATCGCTTCGTCCATAATGCCATCACGCTCGACGGACAGACCTTCCAGGACGACGACGGCGAGATATACATCTACTTCGGCACGTGGGGCATCTACGACGGCTTCGGCTGTGGCGTGGCGAAGTTCAATCCTGACATGAAGTCGTTTGCCGACAAGAAACTCATCCCCAATACCGAGGTGAAGGATTTCTTCGAGGCTCCCTTCGTGTTCAAGAAGGATGGCATCTACTACTTCACCTACTCGTCAGGCTCGTGCCACGACCACACCTACCGCGTGCAGTATGCCACGAGCACCACGGGCCCGATGGGTCCCTACGAGTATCAGGGCTGCATCCTCGAGACCAACGACGACCAGACCGTGCACGGCCCCGGCCATCACAGCATCCTGCAGGATGGCGACGAGTACTACATCGTCTACCATCGCCACAACATCCCGCAGGCTACGCATGGCTTCAACCGCCAGATTTGCATCGACGAGCTGCACTTCACCCCGGACGGTAAGATTGAGAAGGTCGTCCCCACCCACGACGGCGTGCTGCCGCGCTCGGTGCGCAATATGCCCGTGAGGGAGAACCTCGCCTATCAGGCCAAGACCACGGCGAGCAGCTACTACAGCGACGACTTCCGTCCCGCCTATGCCACCGACGACAACAACGCCACGCTCTGGCGGCCCGCCACCTGCCACGGCGAGGACTACCTGCAAATCGACCTCGGTAGCGAGCGCGAATTTCAGGAGGTACAGACGCAGTTTGAGTTTGCCACGTTCTATTATCAATACAAGATAGAAACCTCCGCCGACGGCGAGCACTGGACGCTCTACGCCGACCACACCCAGAACACGCAGCCCGGTTCGCCGATAATCGACGCAGGGCGCTGCAAGGCCCGCTACCTGCGCATCTGGGTGACTGGCCGCGAGATGAACGGCCACTTCGGCGGCATCTGGAATGTGAAGGTCTATGCCGAGCCTTCCTCGGACGTTCCGGCATCGTCGCAACCCACCCAAAACGCTTGGAAGCAGCGCCACGCCTCGCTCTTCACCCTTCCCTTCAGGGAGGGGCAGGGAGTAGGCTCAGGCTGCACAGGCAGCGAGGCTCCCATCGTCAGCCTCAATGCCAAGGACTACCCCATAGGCACCCGCGTCAGCGAGCTGGTCTCGTCAGTTGCAACTGTGTCGCAGCCCGCCCTGACCTTCACCGGTGCCAGTGTCATGACCGAACTGCGCGACGGACGCCCAGCTTTCCACTTCACGGGCTCGCAGTCGTTCCGCAGCGACCGCGGCCTGCCCGCCTGCATGAACTACAGCGCGCCCTACACCGTGGAGGCTTGGGTGCTGAACCCCGAAGTGGACCGCAACGAGTGCATCGTGCAACTCATTCCCGACCGCCACGACCTCTCGACCGTGGAACTCTGCAACGGCTCTGACCCGCAGAACGGTCTCGTTATGCACAACGCGTCGTTCGAGAACAGCGGTTCGCCGCTCGTCAAGGAGCACGAAGGCGAGTGGCAGCACTGGGTCGTCACCTACGACGGCTACATGGAGCGCCACTACCTGAACGGCCGGCAGGTGTCGGAAAAGAACATGATGCTCGTGCTGAAGCCCGGTCGCTACATACAGCTCGGTGCTTCCTTCGAAGGCAACAACCCGTTCAACGGCTATCTGCACGCGCTCAACGTCTTCGACCGCGCCATTTCGGCCGAAGAGGTGGCACAGCGCTTCAGCCAGCCCCTCGACTACGACCTTGCTGCTGCCGAGAAGCTACAGGCAAAGGCTGCCAAGCAGGAACTGAAGGGTGCCCGCCTCGAAGTGGAAGCGCTCACACCGACGCTGCTCAGCGCGAAACTCGTCGACAAGGAAGGAAAGCCGATTCAGCCTGGCTTCAACAAGATGACGGCCGTCTGCCTGAACGAATACTCCCTGCAGAGTGGGCAAACACTCATCACGCTGCCCAAGCCCGGCAAATACACCATCCAAACCATTGCCAATCTGGGCGAGAAAACCGTCAGGAAGATTGCCAAGAAAACCGTCAGCACCTCACCAGAGGCTTTCACCATTCAAACTCCCCTTGCCTCGGAAGATGCAGAGGGGCTGACCCTCACCTCCAGCGGTCGCAACTTCAACGCCTTCACGGCTGAGAACGGTCCAATGAAGTCCGAGGAAGTGACGGGCGACTTCGTGGCCGTCTGCCACCTAAGCGACCTCACGGGCCGCGACCGCCGGCGCACACCCAGCTACAACGAGGGCGGACTGATGGTGCTCGACGACACCGATCAGCAGAACCAGCAGATCGTCCAGATGGGCATCTTCCCCAACTACAACTGCGGCAACATGCTCACCACGGTTTCTCACCACGGCCGGCGCCCACAGTTCCCGCGCGGCAACGGTTGGCAGTACGACCCGTGGCTGATGATAGAACGCTGCGGCAACACGTTCACCATTCGTACCAGCAGCGACGGGCAGCAGTGGACCGAAACCACAGGCTCGCCCGTAGAGATGCAGATGCCTGACCGAGTGAAGGTGGGACTTTTCCAAGTCACCTACACCGACAATGAGGCATCAGCCACCTTCGATTATTTCAAGATTTATCAGAAAAAATAGTCATATCTTTAACCAGCAAGAATAATGAACACCAGCAATCCTATTGACCCGAAGAACATAAAGGTGGAGTTTCTGCCCTGTCTGAACTATGCCATGACGATGGGAGGACAGAAATGTCTGGAATTTGTTGAAATCACCAACCCTACAGCCGACGACTGGCGCGAGGTTCACGTGATAGTGAGCGGCGAGCTGATTGCCACAGCCGAGAGTGTGCTCGACAGCGTGCCGGCTGGCATGACGCTGCGCGTGACCGACCTCGACGTGAAGCCCGATCTCGACAAACTGCGCGAACTGACCGAGAGCGTCGAAACGGCTTTCACCCTCGCCGTGGGCGACACCCAACTCACATTCCCGCTGCGTCTGCTGGCCTTCGACGAATGGCCGGGAGTGGGCGTGCGTCCGGAGATTCTGGGAGCTTTCGTCACACCGAATGCTCCGCAGCTGTCGCGGGTGAAGATGAATGCTGCAGCAGTGTTGGAGAAACTCACAGGCAGTTCGGCCCTCGACGAATACCAGACGCAGGATCCCAACCGGGTCAGGGCGCAGGTGGCAGCCGTCTATGAGGCATTGCGAAGCGAAGGACTGGTCTATTCGGCTCCACCGGCCAGCTACGAAAAGACAGGACAGCGTGTGCGGTTGGCCGATCGTGTGCTCGAAGAGAAACTGGGCACCTGCATGGACCTCTCCATGCTCTTTGCCTCAGTGCTCGAAGCCTGCGGTCTGCATCCCTTGCTGGTGTTGCAGCAGGGCCATATGTACGTGGGTTGCTGGCTTGTCGACCAGTATGCACCATACAGCGTCAGCGACGACTGGTCGTTCCTTTCGAAGGCCACAGCCAACGGCATCAGCCAGATGGTGGTGGTCGAGGCCACGGCACTGACCAGCAGTGAGGCCGTAGCCTTCGAGAAAGCCGTAGAGATGGGCGAACATCACCTCGCAGCCGACCAGGCAAAGTTCGTGCTGTTCTGCGACATCTACCGTTGCCGCATGGAGGGCATCCGACCGCTTCCCATGAAGGTCGATGGCATCTGGCAAAACGTGGGAATGGAGCATGAGCAGGCCACGACCGAGCTGCGCGAGATGCGCACCGTAGACTTGGGAGCCAACAAGCAGGAGCAGGGCGTCACCCGCCAACAAATCTGGGAGCGAAAGCTACTGGACTTCTCACTGCGCAACAACCTGCTGAACATTCGCATGGGGCGTCGCTGCATCCCGTTCGTTTCTTTCGACATCGACGTGCTCGAAGACCATATCTTCGACCGTGAAGACTATACCATGCAGGCTGTGCCCACTCAGAAACGCCTGCAGCCCGATGAGTTCGGCATATACGACTCGCGCATCTACAAGAACGAACTCCAGCAGCTGGTCTCAGAGGACATCAAGCACAACCGCCTGAACGCCTACCTCACCAGCGACGAACTCATCAGCATCCAGAAATTCCTCTATCGCGAGTCGCGCACGGCGTTGGAAGAAAACGGTGCCAATTCGCTCTTCATGGTGTTCGGCCTGATGCGCTGGTATGAGAACGAGAAGAGCGTGCGACCGCGCTACGCCCCACTGTTGCTCATGCCTGTCGACCTCATACGCCGCAGTGGCAACAACTACATTGTGCGTCGCCGCGATGAGGAGATGACCATCAACACCACACTCGTAGAGATGCTGCGCCAGCAGTATCAGATTGATCTGAAAGGGCTGCAGCCGCTGCCCGAAGACGAGAGCGGCATCGACGTGCGCAGTGCGCTGAGCACCGTACGAGCCCAGCTGGCCAGCCAGCCACGCTGGGATGTTGTCGAGGAAGCCATGCTCGGACTGTTCTCGTTCAACAAGTTCGTCATGTGGAACGACATCCACAGTAATGCTGACAAAATGCGCCGCTCGCCCATCATCGAAAGTCTCTTTAAGAAGCACTGGGTGGGCGAACGCCCGACCGATGCTCCTGCGAAAACTCAAGGACAGGACGAGACCGATGCTCGCTTCATCGACCTCAACATTGAGCCGCATGAATTTGCCATCCCCGTTGACGTAGACTCGTCGCAGATGGAGGCTGTCGTGGAGTCGGGCGAAGGTCGCAGTTTCATCCTCTACGGACCTCCGGGAACGGGCAAGAGCCAGACCATTACCAACATGATTGCCAACGCGCTCTTCCACGGGCGCCGCGTGCTCTTCGTGGCCGAGAAAATGGCAGCCCTCGAGGTGGTGCAGAAGCGACTGAAGAAGATCGGCCTCGACCCGTTCTGCCTGGAGTTGCACTCCAATAAGGTGACCAAGAGCCATCTGCTGCGACAACTGCAGTCGACACTCGAACTGACGCGCATCAAGACTCCCGAAGCTTACGAGCAGGCATCAAAGGAACTCTTCGCCAAGCGTCAGGAACTCTCAGGCTATATCCAGCTGCTCCACAAGAAACAACCGTCGGGACTCTCGCTCTACGACTGCATCTGTCGCTACGAGAGCATCGAAGGCGCCGCCATCCAGCCGTCGGCCCATTTCGTCGAGTCGCTGACGGCCGAGAAACTGCAGGCTGCGGCCGAGAAAATAGAGACCCTCGACACGGTGTTTGCCATCACAGGCCCCGTAGCGCGCCATCAGTTGCAAGGACTCAACATCTACGACCCCTCGCAGCAGGCACAGACGCAGATTGCCGACTGGCTCCAGCAGCTGTCGCAACAGGTGGAGACCACCGACGGCCTCATCGACGCACTGAATGCCAATGCCAGTTTCAAGCAACCCCATTCACTCAACGGCGCGCGCTGGGCCATCGAACTTGTCAGCAAGTACGAGACGCTCACCTCGAAATACTCCGAAGCCATCCTCTCGCAGGACCCGCAATTGCTGCGCAACCAGTGGACGCAGGCCGTTGGCAAGTGGTTCCTGCCGCGCTTCTTTGCCAAGCGGACATTCATGAAAGGGCTGCGCGCCTTCCGTGCCGACATGGGCGAGGGTGATGTCGAAACACTCTTCAACCAGCTCGATGCCCTGCGCCAACAGCTGCGCGAGGGTGGACTGTCAGCCATGCCGACCCTGCCGCCTGCCGCCGTGCAGGCATGTAGAAGTCTGCTGCAAGGTGTTGAAAAAATAAAGCCGCTCTGCGACTTCGACGACGAGAACTTCGCCACTATCAAACGACTCATCCCGCAGTGGCAGCAGGCACTCGGCGGCAGCCGCGACTGGGCACAATGGTGCATCCGCAAGCGCGAGCTGCAGCAGTTGCATCTGGAAAAGGTGGTAGACTTCATGAACCACGAGAGCACGTCGGCCCACGCTGCGGCCCAGGCCATGCTCAAGGGCACATACCGCCACATGGCACTGCAAATCGTCGACAGCGAGCCGCAGCTGCAGATGTTCAACGGTCTGCTCTTCGAAGATGCCATCGCGAAGTATCGCGACATGGCGAAGCAGTTCCAGGAACTCACGAAGAAGATGCTCTATTGCAAACTGGCAGCCAACGTGCCGTCGCAGTCGCTGAAGCCCACGGCCATCACCGAACTGGGCATCCTGAAGCGCTACATCGCCACCAACGGCCGCGGCGCCACCATCCGCCACATCATGGACCAGATACCCACGCTGCTGCCCAAGCTCTGTCCGGTCATGCTCATGAGCCCCATCTCCGTGGCTCAGTTCATCGACCTCGACCTGCCGCCGTTCGACATCGTCTGCTTCGACGAGGCTTCGCAGATGCCCACCTCCGAGGCTGTCGGCGCCATTGCACGCGGCAAGGCCCTCATCTGCGTGGGCGACCCGAAGCAGATGCCGCCGACAAGTTTCTTCGCCACCAATGCCGTTGACGAAGAAGAGGCCGACGTCGACGACATGGAGAGCATCCTCGACGACTGCATCACGCTCTCGCTGCCCGCACGCTACCTGACGTGGCACTACCGTTCGCGCCACGAGAGCCTCATCGCCTTCTCCAACGCACAGTACTACGAGAGCAAGCTCTATACCTTCCCCTCGGTCGACGACCGCGCTTCGAAGGTACAGCTCATACCCGTCGACGGCACCTACGACTACGGACGCACGCGCTGCAACCGTGCCGAGGCCGAAGCCATCGTCAAGGAAGTGGTGCGCCGCCTCAGCGACGACGAGCTGGCGAAGCGCAGCATCGGCATCGTGTCGTTCAGCAAGGTGCAGCAGAACCTCATCGAAGACCTGCTCACCGACGAGCTGGCGAAGCATGCCGACCTGGAACGCAAGGCCTACGACGTCGAGGAGCCCATCTTCATCAAGAACCTCGAAAACGTGCAGGGCGATGAGCGCGACGTCATTCTCTTCTCCGTGGGCTACGGCCCCGACAAGACGGGAAAGGTGTCCATGAACTTCGGACCGCTCAACAATGCCGGTGGCGAGCGCCGACTGAATGTCGCCGTGTCGCGTGCCCGCTACGAGATGATGGTGTTCTCCACGCTGAAGCCTGAGCAGATCGACCTCCGCCGCTCCAGTGCACAGGGTGTGGCCGGACTGAAGGCGTTCCTCGAGTTCGCCCGCAACGGACGCATGGCCGTCAGCGCCTCGCAGGTGAAGAAGCCGCAGGACGGCGCCGACATCATCCCTGCAGTGGCCGACGAGATACGCAAGCTCGGCTATCAGGTCGACACCGCCGTCGGACGGTCGGCATTCAAGATCGACCTCGCCGTTATCGACCCGAAGGACTCGCAGAACTACCTCCTCGGCATCATCTGCGACGGCACGCGATACTACGAGACGAAGACCGAGCGCGACCGCGAAATCTGCCAGCCCGGCGTGCTCGAAGGACTCGGCTGGAAGCTGCTGCGCCTCTGGTCTGTCGACTGGCTCATGAACAAGGAGGCCGTCGTCGATCGCATTCGCAAGGCCCTCGAGGGGAAGGATGTGCAGAAAGTCCAAGAGGCTGCTCCAAAGGTTCAAGTGGCCTCTCAAACCCCGAACCCCTCCACTCAAAACGCAACACCTCTTCCTTTTGCCGTGAGCAAGAGCGAGATCATCAACGAGCAGGAGGTCACCATGTCGCCCGCACTCCAGCGCTCGTTCCAAAAGAACAGCGGCAACGTCTCCAACATGTCTGAGGACGACATCAAGGAGTACGCACGCTTCATCATCCGCCAGCAGCTCGCCGTGCCCCTCGACGATATGAAGCGACAGTTCGCCCGCGAACTGGGCTACAGCCGCCGCAACAAGCAGACCGACCTCGCCCTCGAACTTGCCGTAGCTACCCTCATCGATTCCGGTGAGCTCACCGAGAAAGACGGCAACATCACGAGCGTTGCTGAGAGTTGAGAGGCGCCTGCGGCGCGGTTGAGAAGCGGCGTTGCCGCGGTTGAGAAGCGCCTTTGGCGCGGTTGAGAGGCGGCGTTGCCGCGGTTGAGAAAGGTTGAGAAGTGCCTGCGGCGCGGTTGAGAAAGGTTAAGAGGCGCCTTTGGCGCGGTTCTTTCTCCGTTGCGCTACGAAAGCGCCCATGTGGGGCGAGCGGAGAGGCGGCTGCGGTGCGTCCATAGATATGAGGCAGAATATATAAAAAAAGTCAAAACAGGTAGCAATGAACATATTGGCCCGTCTCTTCAAACTCGTCCCCCCTCTCCTTCGGGGAGGGTCGGGGTGGGGTTGTCTCCCTCTCCTTCGGGCCGGGGTGGGGCTCCTCCTTTCTCTAAGCTGGTGTTCCCTCCACGCACAATCGCTGCAGCGCTACAACCCACACTTCCATCTCTCTGCAAAGAACTTCTGCGACACCATCCCCATCATCATCGAAGACGACCTCATCCTGCTGCCCGTCACCATCGGCGACCAGCAGTTTCGCTTTCTCCTCGACACAGGCTCCAGCCAGGGCATGGTGTATGCCAACACCGACGTCTATCCCCTCGTCACCCTGGGCAACATCATCTCCCGCGATGCCAACAACCATCAGGACACCGTACAAGTAGTCCAGCTCCCTCCTTTCACACTCAACGCCACCCCCATCACCATCTCCGGCTACGTCGCCTCCCTCATGCCGCGCGATGCCGTCAGCAGTAAGTACGATGCCGTCATAGGCTTCGACCTCTTCAACCGCGGACTCTGCGCCAAGATCGACCGCCAGCAGTCGGTGCTCATCCTCAGCGACAACAAGAAAGCCTTCCGCAACGAAGAGAAGCTCGGCCACACCCTGCGCTACAAGCTGAAGTGGTTCGTGCCCTACCTCTACGTGAGCCCCTTCGTGCGCCACACCGACGAGGCACTCTTCGACACCGGCTCCACAGCCCTCTACACCATGAGCCGCCAGAGCTTCGACGAGCACGTGGCAGCCGACCTCGCCAACCTCAGCAAGCAACTCGGCGCCGACATCGAACGCCAGGTGGAGGGGCGCGCCCAGGGCCACCTCTCCATCGGCGGCTTCGGCATCGAAGAGAAAGACGAGGTCGTCTTCCTCCACCTCGACCGCCTGAAGTGGGCCGACTTCTCCTTCACCGACCTGCATGCCATCACCACCCAGGGCGCCTCGAAAATCGGCTCACAAATCCTCTCCTACGGCAGCATCCTCATCAACCCCTTCCGCAAGCGCATCACCTTCCTCCCCAATCCATCAACAGCTGTTCCCCTCCCTACTGGGGAGGGTCAGGGTGGGGCTCATAGTGGGGCTCCTACTACTTCCGTTCGCGTCGCCAACCGCCAGCTTGGTGTCGCCTTTGTGCCCCAGCAGGGACGCGCTGCCGTCGGCCTCATCTGGGACCAGAGCCAACCCTATCAGGCAGGCATGCGACAGGGCGACATCATTCTTCAGATCGACCAACGCCTCATCCTCACCTTTGCCGACTTTCTTCGTTTCCACTTCGTCAAAGGCGAGCCCCACACCTTCCGCCTTCTCACTGCCGACGGCACCGAGAAGACCGTCACCTGCATCATCAAGGAGTAGAAAAAAAGAGTGCACCCCACTGCTTGAGCAGGGCACACTCCATCACAAAAGTATAAACAAAAAATATTCAGTCTAATTCTTCTTTTCGAGAATTATATTCACCAGCGCCTCCACGTCAGCAATCGTGATGCCATTTTCGCCATCAACGTCGGCGGCATCGAAGTTGTAGTTGTCAGGATTATTCTCCGTCGTCACCTTACCCAGAATGATATTCACCAGAGCCGTCACGTCAGCAATCGAGATTTGGTGATCCTTGTTCACGTCACCAACTTCAAACTCTTCTTCGCCTACTTTTTCGTAAAGGAATACATCTTTCTGGCCACTAGCATAGCAGGAGAATAAACCGTCACTACTATTATAACGCATTTGGTTGCGAGTATTCGCGCCTTTAGCAATAATGGTTGGAACATCACCATCAAAAGCAATATTCCACAGACCATTAACATCATTTTCCTTTTGCGTCTTTAGCCAGTTTTTCTCGCTACTTGCTGCATACAAGTAACCAGTAGATTCTTCACTTTCATCATAGATAGTAAAACCATCAGTGGCATTACCATCAATCACGAACTCATAGACACCTGCGGTTGAGGGAACTGTTGCAGTTTTGTCATTAACAGAAATCTCAACAGCAGCACGGTTATTTGATTTCTGCTCACCCATAGCCTTATACTTATTCTCATTGACACCGACAATAATGTAGCGCTTGCCTGGAGTAACGCTTGTGGCAAGGGTGTAGGTGGTAGTTTCAATCTTTGCAACCGTTGCATTAATCGTCACGTTAAATGCGGGCATCGTGAAGGTATAAACACCTGGTGTTGTTGCATTCTCCGTCGGCGTTACCGTCTGACCTTCCTCTGCACCTGCGACAGTGAGGCTTTCAAGGGCATATCCCTCAGGAATTGTCAGGGCAAAAGAGACTTCTGTTCCATTTTCAAGTTCAGCACTTTCACCATTGATGATGACCTGATCAACATTATAGGTAGCAGTAATCGTGACATTTTCTGGGTTACCAATGGTAAGCGTGTACATCTGAGGAGCAGCCGCCTGAGTAACCTTTACGACTTTCGTAAGAGTGCCATAAGTCAGCGTAATGTTGCCAGAACGCTCTGCGCCAGTATTAACAGTAGTGGCGAATTTGACCTTGTCAGATGCCACAGTTACACCAGAAATCCAATCAACATCGGCAGCAGCAGTAAGATCTACACCAACCTGAGGATATACAATGGAGTAAGCTATTTCTCCAGAAGTTGCACTAGCTTCTATCTCAAGAGTTTCCTCTGCAACAATCTCAGTTGCAGGCTTGGTTATTGTGATAGGACCTACGCCTACGTTGCTTCCCTTGGTGAAGGTTAAGCGGACATAACGAGAATCTGTGCCAAAGGCGTTTGTGGTTTCAAGAGTAAGAATGTCATTCTGTTTACCGCTGATAGAGAGTGCCTGAACATTTGTAAAATTCACACCATCTGCTGATTCCTGGACAGTTATAGTAGAAGCAGTAGCTCCCCCCACCATCTTTACACCAACAATCACCTTACCAGGTTGGCTATCAGTATTCACTTGAATGTAGTCACCCGTATTATCTAACTTAATGTTATAAGGGTTATGAGTCTCCCCATAATCCGATGTACCTAGACCTTCAGCTGTAACGCCATCAAGAGCCAAGAAATTAGCACTTGCTCCACCTTCCCATACGAAAGGCAATACTGCAACAGTCTCAACCTTGATGGTATACTTAGCAGAAGCCACTTCGCTATAGCTACCATCTGTACCAACCGAACGGGCATAGATGGTTGTCTCTTCGGTAATCTTAATTTCTGTTTCACCCACGGTGTACTCATTCCAAGTTGCTTGATCGAAAGAGTACTCCACATAGTCCACATTCTCATCTTCAGCAACGCTAATCGTCACCAAAGTACCAGCCTCTACCTCGCCAGCAGCGGGAGAGAACGTGGGAACGGGAAGCACAGCTGGAGTAGCAGGACGAACTAAACTAACCAACTGATTGTCGGCTTCAAATTCATAAGTATCCTTATATTTTGTCAGATTACCATAGACAACAACCTCGTCGCCAACCTTGATATCATCAGCACTCGTGAAGTTAGCTCCTTCATAACTCTTACCGCGGAAAGCCTGAAGCTGAGCAGCCGTTTCAGTTCCACCGTCAGAAATATTGTAGCTAATATTACCAAACTGCTCGCTATATGCAGTAACAATCTTTGATACTTTGCCTTTCACGTAAACACCCGTCACGCCAGAGCCTGCATCGATGGCTGCACGAGCCTCGGCTACTGTATAGGGATTAGCCTGCGAACCAGCAGCATTAGGATCTGTAACGGTCAAAACGTAAGAAGCAGAGCCTTCTTCATAAGAATCATTACCTGCAAACGAAGCCGTTATCGTTGTCTCTCCAATAGCGCTAATAGTCACATCACCAGTTGTAGCATCAACTGTTGCAACATCAGTATTGCTTGAAGAATAACTTACTGATAATTCATGGGGATTATTCAGGGTGGGAGCAGTAAACTCACTATTCAATTCCACTGAAACGGCTGTTTTGTCAAATGATAAATCACATTTTGCCAAATTGTTTTCAAATGCATAGATATAATTACCTGTCGTAAATTCATACGTACCATTGAAATTAACTAAAGGACCATATACGATCACTTTGTCACCAACGGTTAACTGATTTGCACTGGTAAAATTAGCATCCTCAAGATATTTTCCACGATAAACTTCTAGCTGGTTAGTTTCCGTACCATCATCAGAAATGTAATATACGTAATTTCCATACTCAGAGCTAAATTCTCCCAAAGCAGAAACAATGCCTCTTACGTAAACATATTCGGAGTTAACCTTATTTTCAAGAGTAGAGATAAAAATAATAGCCTCTTCAACTGTTAAAGGGTCCTCAAGAGTGCCACCTATAGGCAAAACATTAATAGTGCATGTTGCATTTCCCAAGGAATAATTCTCTGTTTCTTCTGAAGAAGCCGTGATTACAGCCTGTCCCATACCGTCATTGACAAGACTAATTGTCCCGTCGGTTGAGACAACAGCAACATTGTTATTAGAAGAAGCGAAAACCACGTCAAGGTTATTGGGATTACTGAATGTAATCTGCGGCATTGTTTCGCCAACATGAATTGTCACAGAAGAAGGTGAGAATGACAAATTAGCTTCAGCTTTCCCATCTGAGGTTTTCTTATAAAAAGCAAAAGTCTGATCTTTGATATTGTTGTTAATACTTGTATAACAACGCCAATCGGCATTATTATAAATACCTATGTATCTCGATGTAGCACTATTATAAAGATAATTATCTTTAAATACAAAAGTCTTATTATCATTTGTTCCTACTCGAACACCATTATTTGTATTGGTGCAATAGAGTTTATTGGAACCAGCTGCGAACTCATATGTTCTTTCACCATTGATTTCACCAACTGTTACTGTCCACTGAAGGTTGTCGACACTTGCACTTGATGAAAGTTTGTCGCCGTCAATAGTTACAGCAGTTGCTCCAGGAGCACTTGAAGTGCCATTGTTGTTGGACATTCCATAAGTACCATTGGCGTTTGTTCCAGTAATTACTACGACATCCCCTGATTTCAAAGATGGAGCATCGGTAATTACCCAAGAATCACCCCACGCCACGCCTGCTACTGCCATCAGCAAGAGCGTGCATAAATAACGTAATTGTTTGATCATAAATGTTTTGTTTTTAAGTTTTTATTTATTTTTGTTTTTGTCTAACAGAGATGCATCCTGCCGAAGCATTTCTGATGCTTGGAAGTGAAAGGATGCTATAATGCGTTGCAAAATTACAATAAATATTTGTAACACGCGCGCGATACGCATGATTTTTTTTAATTATTAACGCAACCCACAACAAAAACCGCCTCATCCCCTTCCCTTCAGGGAGGGTCAGCGTTAGACTCTATTTACATCCCCCTTCCCTTTAGGGAGGGGCCGGGGGTAGGCTCTTTCTTCAGGGAGGGGCCGGGGGTAGGCTCTTTTGTCAAGAAATATTGCCTGTCAACCCCCTTGTAGAATGAAGAATTTTCAACCACAAAATATTTTTTCGCAAATACGCCCGTATTTTGGCAAAGTCTCTAACAACCTATCAATCAACAACTTAGCTTCTTAAGACCCCCAACCCCCTATGTTTGGGGGCTCAAAACGATAGGTTTAGACCATGTAAACCATAGGTTTAGTCGCTATAGACCTATGCTTTGGACCATCTATCTCAATGAGTTGTATTGCAGAAACCTATGGTTTAGCCAGAACTAACCATCGTTTTCGATGCTTTCCCTTCCCTATAGGGAGGGGTTAGGGGTAGGCTCCCCATTGTTTCACGCTCTAGAATGATGTTTCACGCGAAGGAAATTTTGTCGGAATTTTTCATAAGAAGGGTATAAAGGGTTTAAAGGGGAGTGAAAGGGCGTAAAGGGTATAAAGGGGAGTGGAAGGGGATAAAAAAGGGTATAAAGGGATTAAAGGGGAGTGGAAGGGCGTAAGAAGGGGCATAAAGGGCGTAAGGGGGAGTGGAGAGCATTAGGGGGGAGAAGTCGCGTAGGGACGGGATTTTGGTAGCCAGCCAATTCATTGGCTGGTATTACGTTGTTTTTTATAGGCTAGCGTGCCTTTAGGTACGCGACATTATCTGTTCTTTTCCTCATATTCCTCTTATGTCGATGTACCTACGGCACACCGCATATAACAACAACCACTTCTTCCAGCCAATGAATTGGCTGGCTACCCTTATCCCGTCCCTACGGGACTTTTACACGACGCGACAGCGCCCTTACACGCGGCATTGCCGCCTTACACGCCCGAAGGGCCTTACACGGCGCGACAGCGCCCTTACACGCGGCAACGCCGCCTTACACGCCCGAAGGGCCTTACACGGCCCAACGTGCCGTTAGCCTCGGCACGGGGGAGAAGGGTTAGACAATCGGGAGGGAGATGCCGTTGATTTTCTGATAGACGTCGAGGGCGAAGACGTCGGTCATGCCGCAGAGGTAGTCGATGACGGCCATGATGCGGCCCTCGACGCTGTCGGCACGCACGTCGTACTGCGGACTGACGAGGTTGAGCAGCTGCTGCGAGTGGTAGCGTGTGGGATTCATGACGGCCTCGATGAACGTGTGGAGGAGCGTCTCGATGATTTTGTAACCACTCAGTTCCACGTCGAGCACGGGTTTGCTGCGGTAGATGCGGTCGACGGAGAGGCTGACGCACTGGCGGTAGGCCTCGCGCTGCCGTTCGGGCAGATGGTCGATGAGGCTGCCGGAGAAAGTGCCGTTGAGGATGGCCTCCTCGTTGTTGACAAAGGTGTTGACACACTCGCGTTCGAGCCGGCCGATGACGCAGGCACGGAGGTAGACAATGCGTTCGTTGAGATCGGTGACGGCCTCCTCCTGAAGTCGCTTCAAGATGCGATTTTGCTCGGTTTCATCGAAGAAACCCAACATCAGCCGCTCTGTCTCGGCATAGCTGAGAAGCTTCAGCTTGTGGGCATCCTCGAGGTCCATGATTTCATAGCAGATGTCGTCGGCAGCCTCAACGAGATAGACGAGCGGATAGCGGGCAAAAGCCACGCCCGTAGGAGCCCCACCCTGCCCCTCCCCAGTAGGGAGGGAATGAGCCCCATTAGGGAGGGGGAGCTGAGGGATGCCGAGTTCGGAGACTATTTTCAGGTAGTTGTCGTATTCGGTGGTGAAGAAGCCGAACTTGTTCTTCGTGGCCTGATAGGACGGGAAGGGATACTTCACGATGCTGGCCAGCGTGCTGTAGGTCATGACGAAGCCGCCACGGCGCCGACCGTGGAAACTGTGGGTGAGCAGTCGGAAGGCGTAGGCATTGCCGTCGAAGTGGGTGATGTCCGACCAGAACTCCGATGAAACCGACGATTTTTGCACTTTTCCGGGTCCTTCGGAGAAGTAGGTCTGGATGGCTTTCTCGCCGCTGTGGCCGAAGGGCGGGTTGCCCATGTCGTGGGCCAGACAGGCCGCCGAGACGATGGTGCCTATCTCCTCGAAGAGCGTGCCGGCGAGTTCGGGATGGCGGTCGGTGAGGAAGCGCCCCACGTCGTTGCCGAGCGACATGCCCACGCTGGCCACCTCCAAGGAATGGGTGAGGCGGTTGTGGACGAAGATGCTGCCCGGCAGGGGGAACACCTGTGTCTTGTTCTGCAGCCGGCGGAAGGGAGCCGAGAAGATGAGGCGGTCGTAGTCGCGCTTGAACTCCGATCGGTCGTCGTGGCGCTCGGGGTGGCGATACTCCTGCCCGAGTCGCTTGTTGGAAATGAGTTGTAGCCAGTTCATAGGTGCAAAATTAATAAAAGTTGAGAGTTTAGAGTTGAGAGTTTAGAGTTTTTTTAAGCTAATAGATAAAAAAGAGGGTGTTCGTTTACCTTCTTTAACTTCTGCTACATAACTTTTGAACTTTCGACTTTGAACTTTAAACTTTTATTCGTACCTTTGCAGGAAATTTGCGTATATAGAACTATGGTAAAAATAAAAGTCATCAACAAGGGGCACCAACCGCTGCCCCGCTATGCTACGGCACAGAGTGCCGGCATGGACCTGCGTGCCAACCTGGAGGAGAGCATCGTGCTGAAGCCGCTGGAACGCTGTCTGGTGCCCACGGGTCTCTACATTGCACTGCCTGAGGGCTACGAGGCCCAGGTGAGACCCCGCAGCGGTCTGGCCCTGAAGAAGGGCATCACCGTGCTGAACGCGCCTGGCACCGTGGATGCCGACTACCGCGGCGAGGTGGGTGTGCTGCTGGTGAACCTGTCGCAGGAAGACTTCGTGGTGAACGACGGCGAGCGCGTGGCCCAAATGGTGATAGCACGTCACGAAACGGCCGATTTCATCGAGGTGGAAGAGCTCGACGAGACGGAGCGTGGCGCCGGCGGATACGGCCACACGGGGGTGAAGTGAGAAGGAAAGGGCCTAAAGGGCCTAAGGGGGAGTGAAAGGGCTTAAATTATAAATGACAACAATGCGTGGTATTCTGCAAATAGGGAAGACAATGGTGGCTACGGCAGTGATGGTCGTGGCCATGACCTCATGCGGTGCAGCGTTGGCTCCGGCTCTGATCGGCGCAACCTCAGCACTGGCTTCCCAGGGCAGCCAGCTCTTCCTGGCCAAACAGGGCAGCAAGGACAAGCAGAAGGGCAAGCAGAAGGCCAAGCAGAAGGGCAAGCAGAAAGGCAAGCAGAAGGAAGCCACGCAGCAACCGGCGGCCGTCGGCCACCAGAAGTTGTCGGCCGAAGACTCGCTGCGCTACCAATACTTCTTCCTGGAGGCCATGCGCCAGCAGAGTGCCGAGAACTACGACGCTGCCTACAACCTGCTGGAACACTGTCTGGACATCAACCCCAATGCCGCCGAGGCATGGTTCTATATGTCGATGTACCAGAGCGAACTGAACAAGGACTCGCTCTCGCGGATAAGTCTGGAGCGGGCGGCTGAGCTGAACCCAAAGAACGACGCCTATGCCGAACGGCTGGGGCAATACTTCCTGACCACGAAGGAATATGACAACGCGACGGCCGTCTACGAGCGGCTGGCCGACAAGAACCACCAGCGCACCGACGTGCTGAAGATACTGATACAACTCTACCAGCAGAACAAGGACTACGACGGCATGCTGGACGCCCTGAACCGCGTGGAGACCATCGAGGGACAGCGCGAGGAGATTACGCTGGCGAAGATGCGCATCTACGAGATGATGGGCGACAAGAAGTCGGCATGGAAGACGCTGAAGTCGCTCTCCGACGAGCACCCCAGCGACGTGAACTACCGCGTGATGATGGGCAACTGGCTGATGCAGAACGACAAGCAGAAGGAGGCCTACAAACTGTTCACCACGGCCCTGAGCGAGGAGCCCGAGAACGCCTACGCACAATCGTCGATGTACGACTACTACCGCGTCTCCAACCAGGACTCGCTGGCCCGCCAGATGATGCGCAACATTCTGCTGAGCCCGAAGGCCACGTCGCAGAGCAAGAGCGTGATGATGCGCCAGGCCATTCAGGAAAACGAACAGGCCGGCGGCGACAGCACGGTGATACTGCGCCTGTACGACGAGATGCTGAGCGTGAACCCGAAGGACTCGGACATGGCCGAGATGAAGGTGGCCTACATGTCGTTGAAGCAAATGCCCGAGGACAGCATCAACAACGCCATCAGGCAACTGCTGGCCATTGCGCCGGAGAACGTGGGTGCCCGCTCGCAGATGCTGGGCAGCTACCTGCGCCGCCAAGACTGGCAGGGCATTGCCGACATCTGCCACGAGGGCTCGTTGTACAATCCCGAGGAAATGGTGTTCTACTACTACGAGGGACTGGCCTACTACCAGCAGGAGCGGCGCACGGAGGCCCTGGAGACCTTCCAGCGCGGCGTGAGTCAGATCAACAAGGCGAGCAATGCCGAACTGGTGGCCGACCTGTACTACTTCATGGGCGACCTGCTGCACCAGAAGGAGCGCGACGAGGAGGCTTTTGCCGCCTACGACAGTTGTCTGCAATGGAAACCCGACCACATGGCCTGCCTGAACAACTACGCCTACTACCTGTGTCTGCAGGGCAAAGACCTGCCACGGGCCGAGGAGATGAGCTTCAAGACCGTGAAGGCCGAGCCGAAAAATACGAACAGTCTGGACACCTATGCATGGATACTCTTCAACGAGGAACGCTATGCCGAGGCAAAGATCTACATCGACCAGGCGCTGACCATCGAACTGGCCAAGCTGGACACGCTGAACGCCGACACCGTGGCTGTCGGGGACGGCAAGCAGGAGGCCGAAATGGCGGCCGGCCCCGATGAAACCGACGAAAATAGCGTCGAAAGCAGCGACGAGGACGGCGACGACGACCCGCTGCCCAGTGCCGTCATCCTGGAGCACGGCGGCGACATCTATGCCATGACGGGCGACACGGCAAAGGCCGTGGAACTGTGGACGCTCGCGCTGCAATATACCGATGAGCGCCGGGCGATGATTGAAGAAAAACTGAAGAAAAAGAAATACGTGAAGTTATGAAGAAGCTACAAGCAATAGCAGCCACGATGGGACTGGCCCTGGTGCTGGCCTCGTGTGCATCGAAGAAAGCCGTCGTCGAATCGCAGGGCAGCACCCTGCCGAAGTCTTCGGCCGCCACAACACGGACCGGCAACAAGGCCAACACCGCCCAGCCAGCCAGCCAGAAGACCGATGCCAGCACTGGCGTGTCGGCAATGGCCTTCATGAAGAAGGTTCTCGACAACCAGGTGTACGCCAAGAACGTGGTGGGCAATATGACGTTCAACATACAGATGGGGTCGAAGGACATCAGCGTGCCAGGTTCGCTCCACATGCGCCGCGATGAGGTCATTCGCCTGCAACTGTTCATCCCGCTGCTCGGCACCGAGGTGGGACGCGTGGAGTTTGCTCCCGACCGCGTGCTCATCATCGACCGCATGCACAAGGAATACATCGAGGCCAGCTACGACCAGTTGGACTTCCTGAAGAACAACGGCCTGAACTTCTACTCGCTGCAGGCGCTGTTCTGGAACCAGCTGCTCGTGCCCGGACAGAAGACGGTGGGCGAAAAGGACTTCGGACGGTTCAGCATAGACGAGAAGAGCGTGAAACTCAGCAACGGCAACATGACCTACAACTGGACGACTGCTGCCAAGACGGGGCAGATCGTGATGGCCAACGTCAGCTATGCCAGTGCGAAGAGCGGTGCCTCGTCGCTGCTGTGGATGTACTCCGACTTCCGCCAGCTGGGCACGAAGCAATTCCCCGCCCATCAGGACTTCCAGTTCTCGACCACTGCCACGAAGCAGGCAAAGACCGTGAAGGTGACCATCGACATGGACGAGGTGAAGGACAAGAGCGACTGGGAAACGCGCACGAGCGTGTCCAATAAATATAAAAAGGTGGAGGCCAGCGACGTGCTCGGCAAACTCCTGAAATTCTGAACTACGCACGAGACATGCCCATGAGAAAGGTTACGAACATACTGCTCGGCTGCATACTGGCACTGGCCATCGCGCTGCCGTCGGCTGCCCAGACGCGCAAGGCCGCTTCCGCAAGGACGACCACGCAGAAGAGGGCTGCCGCCACGCCCCAGCGCAAGGCGACGGCTGCCAAGAAGACGCAGCAGAAGGGTAAGACCACGGCGAAGAAGTCGGCCCAGAAGACACAGTCGAAGAGCAAGGAACAAACCTACACCAATGCCAACATCAAGAACCTGCAGAGCCAACGGCAGCAGATTCAGAAACAGATACGCCAGCAGGAACAGGCGCTGAAGGCCAACCAAGCCGACGTGAAGCAGCGACTGCAGAACCTGATTGCCCTGAACAGTGCCATCGACGAGCGTCAGCGCAGCATCGACGGCATCCAGAAGGACATCAACGGACTCGACGGCGACATCGACATTCTGAAGGCACAGCTGACCACGCTGGAGGAGCAACTGACCGACCGCAAGCAGAAATTCGTGAAGTCGATGCGCTATCTGTCGCGCCACCGCACGGTGCAGGACAAGATGATGTTCGTCTTTTCTGCCGACAACTTCGCCCAGATGTTCCGCCGCATGCGCTTCGTGCGCCAGTATAGTGCCTACCAACGTGCACAGGGCGAGGCCGTGAAAGTGAAGCAGCAGCAGGTGGAAGAGAAGAAAAAGCAGTTGGAAAACCTGAAAGGACAGAAGCACCAACTGCTGAACAAGGACAAGCAGGAGCGACAGGCCCTGCAGGGTCAGCAGGACGAGCAAAAGAAGATGGTGAACTCGCTGCAGAAGCAGCAGAAGACCATTCAGGGCATCATCACCCAGCAGAAGCAGAAGGATGCTGCGCTGAACGCACAAATCGACCGACTGATCGCCATCGAAGTGGAGAAAGCCCGGTTGCGCGCCGAGGCTGAAGCCAAGAAGAAGGCTGCCGCCGAGGCTGCTGCGAAGAAGAAACGCGAGGAGGAGCTGGCCCGCAAGCGTGCTGCTGCCAAAGCCGCTGCCGAGGAGAACGAGCGCCGCATTGCCGAGGCCAAGAAGCGCGAGGCCGAGGCCAAGGCTGCCGCCAGGGCTGCTGAGAAATCGAACGATGCCATCCAGAAGGAGCGCGCCAACCAGAAAGCCCGCGAGGCCGAGGCCAACCGTATGGCTGCCGAGCGCAAGGCCAAGGCCGACGCCGACCGCAGCAAGAAGGAGATTGCCGAAGCCAAGAAGGATGCCGAGGAGAGCACGTCGATGAGTAAGGCAGACCGCATGGTGAGTGGCGGACTGGAACTGAACAAGGGTCGGTTGCCCATGCCCATCACCGGGTCGTACCGCATCGTCAGCCACTTCGGACAGTACAACGTGGAAGGTCTGAAGAACGTGGTGCTCGACAACAAGGGCATCAACATTCAGGGCTCCAGCGGCTGTCAGGCCCGCTGCATCTACGACGGCGAGGTGAGTGCCGTCTACCAGTATGCCGGCATCTGGGTGGTCATCGTGCGCCACGGTGCCTACTTCTCAGTCTACTGCAACCTGCGTTCCATCAGCGTCACCAAGGGCCAGAGGCTTTCGCCCCGCCAGGCCATCGGTGTGGTGGCACCCGACAACATCCTTCAGTTCCAGTTGCGCAAGGGCACCAGCAAACTGAATCCTGAAGCCTGGCTGGGAAGATGACAAAGTGACAAAGTAACAAAGTGACAAGATGACAAAGTGACAAGGGACCACGAGCTCTGCTCGCTTTCGTAGCGTAGGGGAGAAAGAACAAAGTGACAAGGGACCACGAGCTCTGCTCGCTTTCGTAGCGTAGGGGAGAAAGAACAAAGTGACAAGGTTACTCTGAAAACAGTTCCTGAAGCACGGCGAACGACTTCAGTTCGGGGAAACTCGGCACATGAAGTCGGTAGTAGGTCAGGATGAGTTCCACACAGCGATTGCGATCCGTGCGCGACATGCGGAAGAGGTGCATCGTCTCGTAGTTCATGCGCATGAGCAGACCTATGCGCGACGACTCCTCGACACTGACAAAATCACTATGCAGCGGTGGCTGATCGGAGAAAGTACCGCTGCGCATGTCGAACACCGCACCCTCGCGATAGTCCTCCAGATTGGGGAAGAAACCGATGAATCGCGAAAGCCTCATCATGAACACCAGATGGAAATTGGCAAACTGCGCCGACTGGCTGTCGAGCCACTCGATGCTGTTGGCCACATACGAGAACAACGCCTCGTTGGCCTGTTCGTCGCGCGTGGCATAGGTCAGAAATTCTGCCAGAAAAAGCGAGATGGAAAGTTTGGCCGCATCGAAGGGTATAGAAACGAACGGCCGCGCCAAGCGCAGGTCGCGAATGTGCTGCAGACGAGCCCTCTGGCGATAGTCGAACTCCATCTCCAACAGACTCAGCGGCTGGAAGAACTGCTTCTTCAACTTCCCCTTCTGTGTCTTCGGAATATGGCAGATGAACGACTGTCGCCCGAGTTGTTCGGTGAGCATATCTACGATGAGCTGATGCTCGCCAAACTTCAAGGAACTGAGCACGATGGCACGCGTCTTTGTCTGCATGAGACGCCAAAATTACTAATTTTTGTCCATTAAAAGAAAATTTTTAATAGAAAATTTGGTCATTTAGCAAAAAAGCAGTACCTTTGCACCCGCAATTAGAGCCGCATGGTCCCTTCGTCTATCGGTTAGGACGAGAGATTTTCATTCTCTAAAGAGGAGTTCGACTCTCCTAGGGACTACAAAAACAAGAGGAATCCGTCATCCGCGCAGAGATGCGCTACCAGCAAGAACGCTGGGAACCGGTGGCGGAGGATTTTTTCTAAGTCCGCCCAGGGCTGCCCTAAAAAGCACAAGACCCATAGGCTTCCCGTTATCAATCAACAACAATCACTTTTAAAATTAAAAAACAAAATGGCAAATCACAAATCATCTCTGAAGAGAATCCGTCAGACAAAGACTCGTAACGAGCACAACCGCTACTACGCAAAGACCATGCGCAACGCTGTCCGCAAACTGCGTGCCATGACCGACAAGGAAGAGGCCCAGAAGCTCTATCCCGCCGTGCAGAAGATGCTCGACAAGCTGGCTAAGAACAACATCATCCACAAGAACAAGGCTGCCAACCTGAAGTCGAGTCTGGCCCTCCATATCAAGAATCTTGGTGAGTAATCGCCACTATTGCTCATAGATAGCAATCCACACCGCCGAGGCTGTATTCCAACGAGGAATGCAGCCTCGACGCGTTTTAAGCCCCACCCTCGCCGACTGCTGACAAATCTTCACTTCTTTTTATGCTTTTTTACCAAATATTATTTCGCTATTTGTAAGATTTTTAGTAACTTTGCGCGTTATTATTAGAGAATTCAGAAATGGCAGAAATTCAGAACAACGAGAACAACTATTCAGCGAGTAATATTCAGGTGCTGGAAGGCCTCGAGGCCGTCCGCAAGCGCCCTGCAATGTACATTGGCGACATCAGCGAGAAAGGTCTTCACCACTTGGTGAACGAGACCGTCGACAACTCTATCGACGAGGCAATGGCCGGTTACTGCAAGAACATCGAGGTAACCATCAACGAAGATAACTCTATCACCGTGCAGGACGACGGCCGAGGCATCCCCGTCGACGAGCACGAGAAAATGCACAAGTCGGCCCTCGAGGTCGTCATGACCGTGCTGCATGCCGGCGGTAAGTTCGACAAGGGCAGCTACAAGGTATCGGGCGGTCTGCACGGCGTCGGCGTCAGCTGCGTCAACGCCCTGTCGAGCCACATGCTCTCGCAGGTGTTCCGCAACGGCCACATCTACCAGCAGGAATACGAAAAGGGAAAGCCGCTCTACGACGTGAAGATTGTGGGCGACACCGACAAAACGGGTACCCGCCAGCAGTTCTGGCCCGATGCCACCATCTTCACCACCACCACCTACCAGTGGGACATCATCGCACGCCGCATGCGTGAGCTGGCCTACCTGAATGCCGGCATCACCATCCACCTGACCGACCTGCGCCCCGACGAGGAAGGCAAGACCAAGCAGGAGACCTTCCACGCCAAGGACGGACTGAAGGAGTTCGTGCGCTACATCGACCGCCACCGCACCCACCTGGTCGACGACGTCATCTATCTGAAGACCGAGAAGCAGGGCATACCCATCGAGGTGGCCATTATGTACAATACCGACTACTCGGAGAACATCCACTCCTACGTCAACAATATCAACACCATCGAGGGTGGTACCCATCTGACAGGTTTTCGCATGGCCCTGACGCGCACGCTGAAGGCATACGCCGACCAGGACCCGCAGATTTCGAAGCAAATCGAGAAGGCTAAGATAGAGATTGCCGGCGAAGACTTCCGCGAAGGCCTCACGGCCGTCATCTCGGTGAAGGTGGCCGAGCCGCAGTTCGAGGGCCAGACCAAGACCAAGCTGGGCAACTCGGAGGTGGCAGGCGCCGTGCAGCAGGCTGTAGGCGAGGCTCTCTCCTACTATCTGGAGGAGCATCCGAAGGAGGCCAAGCAGATTTGCGAGAAGGTGGTGCTGGCCGCTACGGCACGTATCGCCGCCCGCAAGGCCCGCGAAAGCGTGCAGCGCAAGAACCCGATGTCGGGTGGCGGTCTGCCCGGTAAACTGGCAGACTGTTCGAACAAAGACCCGAAGGATTGCGAAATCTTCCTCGTCGAGGGTGACTCCGCAGGTGGTTCGGCCAAGCAGGGCCGCGACCGCCACTTCCAGGCCATTCTGCCCCTGCGCGGTAAAATCCTGAACGTGGAGAAAGTACAGTGGCACCGCGTGTTCGAGGCCGAGTCGGTGATGAACATCATCCAGTCGATCGGCGTGCGCTTCGGCGTCGACGGCGAGGGCGACCGTGAGGCCAATATCGACAAACTGCGTTACGACAAGATTATCATCATGACCGATGCCGACGTCGATGGTTCTCACATCGACACCCTCATCATGACACTCTTCTATCGCTTCATGCCGCAGGTCATCCAGGGCGGGCACCTCTACATCGCCACGCCCCCACTCTACAAGTGCACCTACAAGAAAGTCTCTGAGTACTGCTACACCGAGCAGCAGCGCCAGGCCTTCATCGACAAGTATGTGGCTGGCGACGAGAACTCCTCGCAACTCCACACCCAGCGCTACAAAGGTCTTGGTGAGATGAATCCCGAGCAGCTTTGGGAGACCACCATGGATCCTGCCAACCGACTGCTGAAGCAAGTGACCATCGAGAATGCCGCTGAGGCCGACGAGATTTTCTCCATGCTCATGGGCGACGACGTGGAGCCGCGCCGCGAGTTCATCGAGGCCAACGCCACCTACGCCAACATCGACGCATAGCATTCCTCAACATCCGGCAATCAGCCAGACAGAAAACCCGATAACGATTGTTCCAGAACAAAGAGTGCATTCCCTCTCTGTTCTGGAACAATTGTTTTACGACATCACGCGTGCTTATTTCAATTGCCCTACTGATACCGTTTCCATTTGCATCGGAATTCGGAGGAAACTGAGTTGATTTACATAACAAAACAAGTTAATTTGCAAGACAAAACGACTTGTTTTGCTATGTAAATTCAGTTAATCTGCTTCCCGAAAGAAGAGCGTTGCCGAAGCGGTAGCTAACTGAAAAACCATAAAATATTTTGCAGAAAAAAGAAAAAACACTACCTTTGTAAAAATATTAAACTACAAAGACTCAATGAACATGAAAAAATGGCTGTTTTTAATCGTTGCATTCTGCTGCCTCAGCGCAGCCAACGTCTTGGCAAATACGGAGTTAGCAACCGCCAGTCAGCTGCCGATGCGGCTGTGGTACGACCAGCCAGCGCAGTACTTTGAGGAGTCGCTGCCCGTGGGAAACGGCCGACTGGGCGCACTGGTGTATGGCCATCCCGACGAGGACATCGTGCAGCTGAACGACATCACGTTCTGGACGGGCGGTCCCTACGACCGCGAGATGGACCGCGATGCCCATAAGTGGCTGCCTAAGATTCGCGAGGCTCTGTGGCGCGAGGACTATCGCACGGCCGACTCCCTGCAACTGCGCATACAAGGCCCCAACAGCAGCGACTACATGCCGCTGGGCACGCTGCGCCTGCGCTCGCTCGACCAAGGGGCATGGACCGGCTACTATCGTCAGCTGTCGCTCGACAGTGCCATCGTCATGAATCAATACCGCCGCGGCAACGTCCAGGTCAGGAAAGAATACCTCGTGAGCCATCCCGACCAGACCATCGCCATCCGTCTCACGGCCACTGGCGGCACGCTCAGCGAGGAGCTGCTGATGGGGTCGTTGGTGCCCCATCGGGTGAAGGTGTCGCCGGCAAACGGGCCTACGGGGCAGATCATGATGACGGGCCACGCCCTGGGCGACGAGCAGGAGCAGATGCACTTCTGCACCATCCTGCGTGCCGTGGCCGACAAGGGAGCACGCCTGGAGCAGACCGACTCGTCGCTCGTGGTGCGCCATGCACAGGAGCTGACCATCTGGATTGTCAACCGAACGTCGTTCAACGGCTACGACAAGCACCCCGTGCGCGAGGGTGCGCCCTACATCGAGCGGGCCACCGACGACGCCTGGCACACCGTGAACTGCACGTTCAGCGAGGTGATGCAGCGCCATGTGCAGGACTATCGGCAGTATTTCGACCGTCTGAAACTGAACCTGAACGCCACGACGGACCTGCCCCGCGTGCCTACCGACCAGCTACTGAAGCAATACACGACTCCCCTCCCCTCGGAGGGGCTGGGGGAGGTCTCCAATGCCAACGGAAATGGCCGCTACTTGGAGACCCTCTACATGCAGTATGGGCGCTACCTGCTCATCAGTTCGTCGCGCACGCCGGGCGTTCCCGCCAACCTGCAGGGTCTGTGGAATCCCCACCTGCACGCCCCCTGGCACGGCAACTACACGGTGAACATCAACCTTGAAGAAAACTACTGGCCTGCCGAGGTGGCTAATCTCTCGGAAATGACCGAGCCGCTCTGGACCTTCATGGAGGCACTTGCCGACAACGGCCGCTACTCCGCCCGCAACTACTACGGCATCAATCGAGGTTTCTGCTCCAGTCATAACAGCGACATCTGGGCAATGACCAATCCCGTGGGCGTGAAGCGCGAAAGTCCCGAGTGGAGCAACTGGAACATGGGACTGGCTTGGCTCACGCAGAACCTGTGGGACCACTATCTCTTCACGCAGGACCGCGAGTTCCTTCAGCGAAGGGCATTCCCGCTGATGAAGGGCGCCTCGGAGTTCATGCTCGACTGGCTCGTAGAGAATCCGAAGCAGACGGGCGAGCTCATCACGGCTCCCTCCACGTCGCCCGAAAACGAATACGTCACGCCCGAAGGCTATCACGGCACCACCTGCTATGGCGGCACGGCCGACCTGGCCATTATCCGCGAGCTGTTCCAGAACACGCTTCGAGCTGCTGCCCTGATGGATCAGGCCTCTGCGGCAGCCCCTGTCGGCAGGGCACTTGCGCGCCTGCATCCCTACACCGTGGGAAAGGATGGCGACCTGAACGAATGGTACTACGACTGGCGCGACTGGGATCCGCACCACCGCCACCAGAGCCATCTCATCGGACTCTATCCCGGTTCGCACATCACGCAGGCCAGCACGCCCGACATTGCAAAGGCCTGCGAACAGACCCTCATTCAGAAGGGCGACCAGACCACCGGTTGGTCGACGGGTTGGCGCATCAACCTCTGGGCTCGCCTGCATCGCCCCGACCAGGCCTACCACATCTATCAGAAGTTGCTCACCTACGTGTCGCCCGACCAATATCGCGGTCCCGACCGCCGTCGCTCGGGTGGTACCTATCCGAACCTCTTCGATGCCCATCCGCCCTTCCAGATTGATGGCAACTTCGGCGGCACGGCGGGCGTCTGCGAAATGCTGTTGCAGAGTCGCTACCTTCCTTGGGCCTTTAACAAAATAAGGGGAAAAGGGAGTTTTAAATTCAAGGATCGCTACGCCATAGAGCTCCTGCCCGCCCTGCCCGAGGCTTGGCAGTCGGGCGAGGTGAGCGGGCTGAAGGCACGCGGCGGCATCGAGGTGGCCATGACGTGGCGCGAGGGCAAGGTCGTCCAGGCCACGCTGCGAGCCGACCGCGACTGCGTGGTCGTGGTTACATACAACGGGCAACAAAAGTTGCTAAAACTGAAGAAGGGAAAAAGGAAGTTACTCCGATGAAATGGGCGATTTTTGACGATTTTACGTAAAATCGTGTAAAGATAATTCCTCAGCGAGCGCACATAGCTGGTCGTACCATTCCTGCCCAAAGCGGCGCACGAGCGGTTTCTCCAGGAAGCGATAGACAGGCATATCGAGCTCGCGGCCTTTCGCTACGGCATCGCGGCATATGTCCCAGCGGTTGTAGTTCAGTCCCACCGTGCCGTTCGAGAACACCTTGGCGCGGATGGGATAGAGCGAACACGACATGGGTTTCATGAACTTCGTGCGCCCCTGACGGAACGCCTTCTCCAGCGCACAGAGACAGTTGTCGCCGTCGTAGCACGTGAACACACAGTCCTTGCCGTGCACGATGCTCGTCACGAGGTCGCCTTCCGGGTCGTTGTAGGCCACTCCCTGACGGTCGATGACGCTCTGCGCCGAAGCCGAGAGGTCAGCCCACACCGCGTCGAGCGAGTCTTCAATTTCGCCGATTTCATCGAGGGTGACGGGTGCTCCGGCGTTGCCTTCGATGCAGCACGCACCCTTACATTTCTCATAGTCACAACAGAAACGCTCCGTCAGAATGTCTGGCGACAACAACACGTCGCCCACTTGCAGGATAGGAAGATATTTCTTTTCCATAACAATACTACCAATCTATTGGTTCCACACCTTGACTGATCAGATACTCGTTGCAGCGCGAGAACTGGTGCTGACCAAACCAGCCACCACGATTGGCCGACAGCGGCGAGGGGTGGACACTCTCCAACACGAGGTTCTGCTGGCGGTTGATCATGTAGGCCTTGCCGCGGGCGTAGCTGCCCCAGAGCATGTAGACCACATGCTGTCGCTGCGATGCCAGCGCACGGATGGCGGCGTCGGTGAACGTCTGCCAGCCCAGCTGCGAGTGGCTGTTGGCCTGATGGGCCCGCACGGTGAGCGAAGCATTGAGCAACAGCACGCCCTGCTCAGCCCAGCGCGTCAGGTTGCCAGTCGTGGGAATCGGTTTGCCCAGATCGTCGTGTATCTCCTTGAAAATGTTTTGCAGCGAAGGAGGAAACGGCACACCGTCCTGCACCGAGAAACTCAGCCCGTGGGCCTGTCCCGGCTCGTGGTAGGGATCTTGTCCGATGATGACCACCTTCACCTTGTCGAAGGGACAAAGGTTGAAGGCATTGAAGATGAACCGTCCCGGCGGATAGCACGAAGCCACACTATACTCGCGGCGCACGGCTTCGGTGAGCGTGGCGAAGTAGCCCTTCTCGAACTCGGGCTGCAACACGCGCTTCCAACTTTCTTCGATCTTTACGTTCATGGCGTCAAAAGAATTGATTCTGACTGCAAAGATACGAAGATTTTTTCAACTCTCCAACGTTTCAATGGTTCTTTCTGTAGCTGGCCACTGCCCACGTAGCCATGACGGTGCCAACAGCAGCGAGCGCCAACACCTGATGCAGGATGTTCTGCAGCGTGCCGCCACGCACGAAGACAGTTCGGATGGCATCTATGAAGTAGTGCATGGGGTTGACGTAGGTGGTCATGTAGGCCCACGACGGCATGCTGCGCGTCGGCGTGAACAGTCCGCTGAGCAGGAGCAGCATCACCACGAAGAACCACATGACGAAGATGGCTTGCTGCATCGTGTCGCTATAGTTCGACACGATGAGCCCGAATGACGAGAAGAACAGTGCCAACAGCATGACGAGCAGGTAGACCAGCCCGAGCGGCCCCTGACAGGTGATGCCATAGACAGCCCACGACAGCAGCAGACATACCGTGAGCACGAAGAGTGCAATTATCCAGTAGGGAATGAGTTTGGCAAGGATGAACGTCCACTTCGACACTGGCGTCACGTTGATCTGCTCTATGGTGCCAGCCTCCTTCTCGCCCACGATGTTCAGGGCAGGCAGGAAACCGCACATGAGCATGACCAGGATAGCAAACAGCGCGGGAATCATGAACACTTTGTAGTCGAGGTGCTTATTGTAGAGGAACAATGTCGAGACCTTCGACTGCACGGCAGCCACATCAGGCATTGCGTAGGCCGTGACTATCTGTGCCAAGTAGCTGCTGCCGATGCTGCCTTTCGTGCCGTTCACGGCGTTGGCAGCAATGAGCACGCCCTTCTCCAGATAGTCGCGAGGCACCACCAACACGATGTCGGCCTTGCTCTTTTCAACATCTTTCAGCGCGTCGGCATAAGATGGCTTCTGCCCCTTGAACACGAAGTAGTTGCTGGCTTCCACCTTGTGCACCAGTTGCTGCGATTCGGTAGTGCGGGCGTTGTCGACCACCTCCACGCGTATGCTCTTCACCTCCTGGTTCATCACCCACGGCATGACACACATGATGACGATGGGGAAAGCCACTATCAGCTTGGGCAGAAACGAGTTGCGGCGTATCTGCAGGAATTCCTTTTGGATGAGGAAGCGAAGCCCACCCAAGCCAGAGGCTCCACCGAGGCCCTCCCGAAGGAAAGTATGTTTTGTCACCTTTTTAAAATTATTGATATTCATTTCCGCCTTATATGTAGTCTAAAATCAGAATTACTATCTAAACATCCCTCCCTTTGGGAGGGCTTGGGTGGGCCTACTCCAACCGCGTCTTGAACTTGGCCAGTGCCACTACCAGCAGGAAGAGCGTCATGCCCGTCAGGATGCCGACTTCGCGCAGCACGTCGCCGATGCCCACACCCATAATCATCAACTTGCGCATGGCTTCTATGTAGTAGCGGGGCGGCACGATGGCCGACACCCATTGCAGCACCACCGGCATCGACTCAATCGGGAAGAGCATGCCCGACAGCATGACGATAGGCATGAGCAACACCATGGCCGACATGAGCAGCGCCATGAGTTGGTTGTTGGCAATGCTCGAGATGAGCAGTCCCAGCGAGAGGGCCAGCAGGATGTAGATGAGCGAGACGATGATAATCCACAGCAGTGATCCCTGCAAGGGCACCTGCAACACGTAGCGCCCCATGAACAGGATGGTGATGAGGATGGCGAAGGCCAGCACCAGATAGGGCACCGCCTTGGCAATGATGATCATCAGTGGCCGAACGGGCGACACCAGCAGCACTTCCATCGTACCCTTCTCCTTCTCGCGCACGATGGAGATGGAGGTCATCATCGCACAGATGAGCATCAGCAACATGCCCATGATGGCAGGCACGAAGTTGTAGGCCGATCGCATCTGCGGGTTATAAAGCATCTTGAGATTGACCAAAGACGACTGCCCATTGACGATTGTCTGCTGGGCGTAGTTCGTCCATTGCTGAGCCATGTTCGGGTCGGAGGCATCGACTATCATCTGCAGACCGCTTTTCTTCGAAGCGAAATCCTTGCCGAAGACGATTGCCATGTCGGCACGCTGATAGCGAATGAGTTGTTCGGCTTCCTGACTGGTGCCTACGGTGGCCGTGATGTCGAAGTATTCTGATGCCGCCAGCCGCTCAACGGCCTGCTGCGTGAGATGGTCCATCTGCGAGGTGACTACCACCGTGCGCACGTTCTTCACATCGTTGGTGATGGCGAAGCCAAACAACAACATCAGCACCACGGGCATGCCGAAGAGAATGAGCATCGTGCGACGGTCGCGCAGGATGTGGCGGGCTTCCTTGATGACGAACGACAGGAAAAGCGAGGCCCCACCCAAGCCCGCCCGAGGGGAGGGATGTTTGGCTACCTTTTTATTATTATTGTCAGTCATTTCTGTCTTTTATATAGTCAACTATCAGAATTACTATCTAAACATCCCTCCCTTTGGGAGGGCTTGGGAGGGCCTGAGAGGCCTAATCTCCTCGCTTGGCCTGCCTTGCCAGATACGTGAACACATGGTCCATGTCAGGCTGTCGGAATCGGCGTTTCAGTTCGTCGGGCGTGCCGAGGGCGCTGATTTTCCCGTCCACCATGATCGAGATGCGGTCGCAATACTCAGCCTCATCCATGTAGTGGGTGGTGACAAAGACGGTGATGCCACGGGCGGCAGCGTCGTAGATGAGTTCCCAGAACTGGCGGCGCGTGGCAGGGTCGACACCGCCTGTGGGTTCGTCGAGGAACACTACGCCCGGCTCGTGGAAGATGCTGACCGAGAAGGCCAGCTTCTGTTTCCAGCCCAGCGGCAGCGACGACACGAGGTCGTTCTTATGCTCCGTGAACTGCAGCCGCTCCAGCAGGTCGTCGGTCTTGCGGGCTATCACGTCGTCCTTCATGCCGTAGATGCCGGCAAAGAGGCGAATGTTTTCGGCCACGGTCAGGTCTTCGTAGAGCGAGAACTTCTGCGACATGTAGCCGATGTGTTTCTTGATTTGCTCGTGTTCGGTGCGGATGTCGTAGCCCACGACGGTGCCCGTGCCGCTGGTGGGCTGGTTCAGTCCCGTCAGCATGTGCATGGCCGTGGTCTTGCCGGCACCGTTGGCACCGAGGAAACCGAATATCTCGCCGCGCTTCACCGAGAACGAGATGTCGTCGACGGCACGGAACGAACCGAAGGCCTTCACCAGGTGCTGCACTTCGATGACGTTTTCCTGCTGTGCCTGCTGCTGTGACACAGCAACCGACTTGACAATCCCTGGTGGATTGAAGATGTCCTTGAACTCCTCGAGAATGACCGCAGGCGTGTCGATGCCGCGCACCTTTCCGTGGTCGAGAAAGGCTATGCGCTCGCAGCGGCGCACCTCGTCGAGATAAGGCGTCGAGGCAACGATGGTGATGTTGCGCTCCTTCAGCATGCCCAGCATGTCCCACAGTTCCTTGCGGCTCACGGGGTCCACACCCGTCGTGGGTTCGTCGAGGAACAGCACGCTCGGGCTGTGCACCAGCGCACAGCTGAGAGCCAGCTTCTGCTTCATGCCGCCTGAAAGTGCTCCTGCCTTGCGATTGCCGAACCGCTCAATCTGCGAGTAGATGGCCTTGATGGAGTCGTAGCCCTCGTCGACGGTTGTGCCGAAGAGCGTGGCGAAAAACTCCAGGTTTTCCCTCACCGTCAGGTCCTGATAGAGCGAGAAGCGACCGGGCATGTAACCCACACGCCGGCGGATGTCCTTCATCTGGCTCACGGTGTCGAACCCGTCGACTGCGGCCGTGCCCTCGTCAGGCAGCAGCAGCGTGCAGAGGATGCGGAACAGCGAGGTCTTGCCTGCGCCGTCGGGGCCGATGAGACCGAACACCTCACCCTTGTCCACGGTGAACGACACGTCGTCCAAGGCTTTCACCCTCCCGTAGCTCTTCGAAACATGATGAACCTCAATAGCATTCATGACTCTAAACTCTCAACTCTAAACTCTCAACTCTCAACTCTCAACTCTCAACTAAAACCTCACCTCGCCGTACATCCCGATTTTGGCGAAGCCGTTGTTCTTGATAGAAATCTTCACGGCATACACCAGGTCGGCACGCTCGTCGTCGGTCAGGATGGTCTTCGGCGTGAACTCCGAGCGCGAGGATATCCACGCAACCGTACCCTCGTACATCTTCTTCTCCTTGTCGCCATAGTCGGCAAAGACCTTCACCTTCTGCCCAATCTTCAGGTCCTTCAGCTGGCTGGAAGTAACGTAGGCTCGCAGATACATATTCTGCACATCGGCCATCTTGAAAAGAGGCTTGCCGATGGCCACAAACTCACCCTGCTCCACATACTTCTCCAACACCGTTCCCGCAATAGGAGCCTTCACCTGGGCATTGGCTATCTGGTCGGCAATCTGGCGCTGCTGCGCGTTGAGTCCGTCAATCTGTGCACCGATGCCCTTGCTCTGCTCAGCCAGACTGGCGTTGTTGCTGCGAATCTGGTCGCGTGTGGCCTCCCGCTGCCGCTCCAGGACTTTAATCTGATAGTTGATGTCGTCGAGTTGCTTCTTAGGGACGGCACCGTCGGCCACCAGTTCTGCGAACCGCTGGCGTTCGCGCTGAGCATTGGCAATCTGCTGGCTGATCGACGAAAGTTGCTTCTCCAAGTCGAGGCGGCGGCTGTCGGTGGCGCTACGCGTGGCACCCAGCTGGCGTTTCTGTGCCTCCAGTTGTTCGCTGGTCTGCTGCAACTGATAGGCATCGATGTTTCCCACCACGGCTCCTTGCTCAACCGCCTGTCCTTCGCTGATGTTGAAAGTCTTCAACTCGCCCGTTGCCTTTGCCGAGACCGTCACTTCCGTTGCCTCGAAGGTGCCGGTGGCATCATATTCCTTTTCTTTGTTTCCGCAAGCGCAGAGCATCAGCACTGCACCTGCCACAATCAATTTCTTTTTCATATTGCCTCTTCTCATTGGTTGGTTGTATATTTTTTGTTGTAGATTTCCTTGAGCATTTCAATCTCGTGGATGGACTGTTGCACCTTGGCGGCATTCTCGGCGTTGATTTCCTTCACCAGGGCGTTGATGTCGATGATGCCGTGGGCGAGTTTCGATTCCGCTGCCTTGCGCACAGCAGAGCGCAGCGAGATAATCTCTTCATCGTCGGCCATCAGCTGTCGGTAGCGGCTGATGTTCTCGTCCTGCTGCAGCTGCTCCAGCCTGTTGTTGAAGAGAAACACTTCGCGGTTGTTCTCTGCCAAGTCGCGCTGACGCTGAATCTTCGCCTTGTCGTTCTTGTGGGTGTAGAGGGCGCCGATGTTCCATGTCAGTCGGGCACCCACCATTCCGTTCAGACTCCAGTCGCGGCTCATCATGTCTTCGAACATGTTGTAGCCGGGATAGCCATAGAAGCCCTGCGCAAAGACGCCCAGTTTCGGCACCAGCGCGGCACGGAGGGCCTTCTCTTGGGCATCGGCCAAGCGGAGTTGCGAGTCGAAGAGGTGCATCTCGGGACGAAGCACCGATGGCTGTCCTGTGGCAACTGTCGGCGCAGGCTTCTGCAGCTCCTTCACCTCGATGCCGCAAAACGTGGCGAGCATCGTCTGCAGCATGCGCTTCTGCGATGCCAGGCTGGCAGCTTGCTGCACGACGTTCAGCCGTTCTGCCTTCACGTTTTGCAGGTCGCACTCGGCAGCCGTGCCGCCTTTCACCATCGATACCAGCTTCTTCTCGTTGCCGGCAAGCAGTTCCTGCAAGTCCTTGTTCAGGCGAATCTGCTCGTCGAGCAGCAGCAGCGAGAAGTACATCTCGTTGACGCGCTTGCGCACTTGATACAGGCTGACTTCCGTCTGTGCAGCCTGCACATTGCCTTGCTCGCGGGCTATTTGTTTCTGACTGCTGATGGCGCCGCCGTCGAACAGCGTCTGGCTGACGTCGATGCCCACACGATACTGGTCCTTGGTGAGGCCTTTCATGTTGATGCCCATCTGCTGATAGACGCTCTGCAGCTGGTCGGGAAACGACACCACGTCGCTCTGATAGGTTGCCTGGGCAGTAGCTGAAATCTGCGGCAGCCAGCCTTTGCCTATGTTCGCCACCGTCAGTGCCGTTGTCTTCTCGATGAGGTCGTACTGCCTGATGAGCGGATAGTTGCGCTCGGCAGCCTGCTGGCAGTCTTCGAGCGTCTGGGCACCCGCCGTCAGGACGGCAAGAAGGAGAATCGGAATCAAAAGAATTCGCTTCATCATCTTTTTTATATTAATTAGGTATTACATTCTTTCATTTGCCCCACCCCTGGTGTGGGAGTCAGCGGCGCGTAAGCGGAACACATCGTTCTCATTCACGCTGCAAAATTACTTCATTTTCAGCTAACAGCCGTTATCCTGCAGCATAAAGAAATGTTCTTTTTGTTCGATATGCGTACAAAATGACGCAGGTTTAGCAAAATATTATTATCTTTGCATCGGAAACATAAAACAAACTGCCGTATGAAGAAGCAACCGAGACTGATGAGCCTGTCGCTCATGCGCGACATCTTTGAGCCGCATCGCGCGCAGATACGCGAACATTTGTTCATCAACAACGAACTGGCTGTCATCTTTGGCGACCCGCTCATCTTCCGACTGGTGATGCAGCAGATGCCGCCGTTCACCATCGACGACCACCGCATGAGCATCATCACGCGGGGCGAGATTCGCGTCAACGTGAACCTCGTGGAGAAGCGCTTCACGGCAGGCATGATGGTGTTTCTCGGGCCAGGCTCCATCATCACCCCCCTCAGCTTCAGCGACGACCTGCAGATATTCGGCGTCGGCCTCTCGAAGAATTTCCCGCTGCCCTTTGCGCCGGGCCAGTTGCCGCCGGCCTTCAACGGACAGGTGCGCGACTTCCAGCTGCAGGCCAGCGAGGCCGACCTGCTGACGGCCCGCAACATCATCGAGACGCTGTGGCAACTGGTCCACCAGCCCGACTACAACCGCCAGACGGCAGCCAGCCTCGTGGCGGCACAGATGCACCTCTACGACGGCCTCTACCGCCAGCACGCCGACCGCCAGCAGGCCACGCTGTCGCGCGAGCAGACCATCTTCGACCGCTTCATCGACCTCGTCAACCAGCACAGTCAGCAGCACCACCACCTGGACTACTACGCTCAGCGCATGTGCCTCACCGAGCGCTACCTGGGCACCGTCATCCGTCAGGCCAGCGGCGTCACGGCCAAGGAGTGGATAGACCGTGCCCTCGTGGCCCGCATACAAGTGGCGCTGCGCCACACCGACAAGACCGTTGCCCAGATTGCCGACGAGTTGTCGTTTCCCAATCCCTCGTTCTTCTGCAAGTACTTCAAGCGCCTCACCGGCCTCACCCCGCAGGAGTTCCGCCGGCAGTGAGAGGGGGGGCAGCATCTGGCCAAGTAGGTACGAGATAAGGGCACGTTGTGCCGTGTAAGGCCCTGCGGGACTTTCCCCCTACACGCCCTTTCTCTGAAAAATTCCGACAAAATTTCCTCCGCGTGAAACATCATTCTAGCGCGTGAAACAATGGGGAAAGGGGCTTTGGAGCATACAAAACAACGCTCGAGACCCCCACCCCCCTATGTTAGGGGGCTCAAAACCTATGGTTTGGATGATACAACTCTATGAGATGGAGCATGCAACTCTATGAGATAGATCGACTAAACCTATGGTTTACATGGTCTAAACCTATCGTTTCGAGCCCCTTAACTTAGGGGGTTGGGGGTCTCGAGAAGCTAAGTTGTTGATTGATAGACTGTTAGCGACTTTGCCAAAATACGGGCGTATTTGCGAAAAAATATTTTCCAGTTCAAAATATCGGCCTTCTCTGAAGCCTTTTTCGACCAAAAAAGTTTACACAGTTATAGTGCCTACTACGAACCTCCGCACTACATCACTCGTAGTTCCTACGCTGGTGGCTTCTAATAATGAAGAACGAGTGCCAAGAAGCGCCGCTACCTGGAAGACAAGAAGAAATAATAAAAAAGAGACGCATATAAAGATCATACGCGTCTCTTTTCTTAGATATAACACAGAGATATTGTTACTTGTTGTCGCTGATGAGGCACTCACCGGTCATGTCGGCGGGCTGCTCCAGTCCCATGATGTGGAGGATCGAGGGAGCCACGTCGGCCAGGCGGCCGTCCTTCACCGTTGCCGAGTTGTTGTCGGTGACGTAGATGAACGGCACGGGGTTCAGCGAGTGAGCGGTGTTGGGCGTGCCGTCGGGGTTGATGGCGTTGTCGGCATTGCCGTGGTCGGCAATGATGATGGCCTCGTAGTCGTTGGCCTTGGCAGCCTCGATGACGTCGTGCACGCAGTGGTCGACAGCCCAGACAGCCTTGGCAATGGCGTTGTAGACGCCCGTGTGGCCCACCATGTCGCCGTTGGCGAAGTTCACGACGATGAAGTCGTACTGCTGGGTGTTGATGGCCTTCACGAGGTTGTCCTTCACCTCGTAGGCGCTCATCTCAGGCTTCAGGTCGTAGGTGGCCACCTTCGGCGAGGCAACGAGGATGCGGTCTTCGCCCTCGTAGGGAGCCTCGCGTCCGCCGTTGAAGAAGAACGTCACGTGGGCATATTTCTCGGTTTCGGCGGTGTGCAGCTGCTTCTTGCCAAGCTTCGAGAGATATTCGCCCAGCGTGTCCTCGACGTTCTCTTTCGGGAAGAGAATGTGCACGCCGGTGAACTTGGCATCGTAGGGCGTCATGCAGTAGTACTGCAGGCCGGGGATGGTCTGCATGCCCTGCTCGGGCATGTCCTCCTGCGTTAGGGCAATGGTGAGTTCCTTGGCGCGGTCGTTGCGGAAGTTGATGAAGATCACCACGTCGCCCTCCTCGATGAGACCGTTGACGGTGGCGTTGTGGATAGGCTTGATGAACTCGTCGGTGACGCCTTCGTCGTACGACTCCTGCATGGCCACCACCATGTCCTGGGCCTGCTTGCCGGTGCCACGCACGATGAGGTCGTAGCCTTCCTTCACGCGCTCCCAGCGCTTGTCGCGGTCCATGGCGTAGAAGCGGCCCACGATCGAGGCGATGGCAGCGTCGTTGTCCTGGCAGACCTTCGTCACCTGCTCGATGAAGCCCTTACCAGAGTGAGGATCGGTGTCGCGGCCGTCCATGAAGCAGTGCACGAACGTCTGGTTCTTCAGGCCATAGGCCTTACCCACTTCGATGAGTTTGAAGAGGTGGTCGAGCGAGGAGTGCACGCCGCCGTCGGAGCAGAGGCCCATGAGGTGGAGCTTCTTGCCCGTTTCCTTGGCGTAGGTGTAGGCAGCCTTCACCTGCGGGTTCTCCATGATGGAGCCATCCTTGCAGGCGCGGTTGATCTTCACAAGGTCCTGATAGACGATGCGGCCTGCGCCGATGTTGAGGTGACCCACCTCCGAGTTACCCATCTGACCGTCGGGCAGACCAACGTCTTCGCCCGAAGCCTGCAGCTGCGAGTGAGCTGAAACGGCCGTGAGATAGTCCAGATACGGGGTCGGCGTGTTATAGATCACGTCGCCCTTGCCATGCTTACCGATTCCCCATCCGTCGAGAATCATCAAAAGTGCTTTCTTTGCCATAAAACGTGTTATCTTATTATATTTATTGATTTGCGGGTGCAAAGTTACGAATAAGTGAGCGAAATGCAAAGCAAAAACCAAAGTTTTTGGTTTCATTTCCGAGCGGAAGTAACTTTTCCGAGCAGAAAGCATTAGGCAAAGGTCAGAACGGCAAAAAGGGAAGGGAATGTTTTGTAAAACCATTTCTTTTTTGTAATTTTGCCCCCCGAATAAAACATGAAGTTCCCATTTTATTTCTTATAATAATTAAAAGTTCCCAAATGAAAAGAATCTACAGCAAGCCTCGCATCCTTGTGAAAGCTATTGCCATGCAAAAACTTTTAGTAGGATCGAATGAAGGCCCCTCACCCGCTGGCGATGAAGAAATGCCGATAGTAGGCAACAACAGCAGCGATGCATCGTATATCATTCATAGACGAAACGTATGGGACGACTGATTTGCACACTAAAGAATAAAACAACAATCATGAACCTAAACATAATGAAAAAGTTTTTTGTCATATTGAGTCTTTTCGTAGCCACCACCGTGCTGGCAGGTCCCGTGAGCAAGGAACAAGCCAGGCAGTTGGCTGCCGATTTCGTGAAAACACGCCCCGCGGCAGCGGCCTCTAAGGCAGCAGGCAACGTAACCCAGCAGACCGACGCGCTCAGCCTCGTTACGCTTTCGCAAAACAGGCAGGAGGCCATGGCAGCACCGTTCTACATCTTCAACATCGGCGAACGACAGGGCTTCGTCATCATCTCGGGCGACGACCGCACAACGTCGGTGCTCGGCTACAGCGACGAGGGCTGCATCGACCCTGAGCGCATGCCCGAAAACCTGCGCTACTGGCTCGACGACTATGCACAGCAGCTGAAGACGCTGGCCCAGATGGACGACACGCAGGCTCAGAACTGCCTGCGCGCCCCGAGCCGTGCTGCCGTGCAGACGCGTAACTCCATAGCCCCGCTCATCACCACGAAGTGGGACCAGGCCACGCCCTACTGGAACGAATGCCCGCAGTTCATGGTGAGCGACGACCCTGCCGACGGTTACGAACTGGCATACACGGGTTGCGTGGCTACCGCGATGTCGCAGATCATGTATTTCTACAAGCAGCCGGCCGCCATCGAGCATGAGATTCCCGCCTATACGTTCACCTATGGCAATGGCCTGGGTGACTATGGCACAGCCACCATGGACGCGCTGGAGCCCACCACCTTCGACTGGGAGCACATGCGCGAGACCTACACGGGCGCTGAGGACGAAGTGTATACTTCTGCTGTCGCCCACCTGATGTTCTATGTGGGCTGCTCGGTGAAGATGCAGTACGGCACGTCGGCATCAGGTGCCTACACGGATGACATCCCCAAGGGCTTCGCGCTGTTCGGCTACGGCTCGAAGATTGCTTTCCGTAACGACTACACGCAGCAGGCGTGGGACGAACTCGTCTATAGCGAGCTGGCCGCCGGCCGCCCGATGATCTACAACGGCACGGCAGGCAGCGGCGGAGGTCACTCCTTCATCTGCGACGGCTTCGAGTATGGCGACTACTTCCACATCAACTGGGGATGGGGAGGCATGGGCAACGGCTTCTTCCAGCTCAGCATCCTCAACCCCTCGGCCAGCGGCATCGGAGGTTCCAGCTCGAGCGAAGGCTACAACATGAAGCAGAACATCATCTACAACATCATCCCCGGCACAGCTACGCCAGAGGGAGGCAGCAGTGAAGAAGATGAGGCGGAGCCGATGCTTACTGTCACAGCTATTAGTGGAACTACCTATGAATTCCAGAATCGCAGTAATAGCAGCAAGCCATTTTACATTCAAGACTCAAGAAAAGTAAAAGTCAGTTATTCTGATCATTCAGGACAGCCTGGAAAGTATAAATACAAGATAGCCTTAGCCCTCTTGAATCCTGCTGATGGCACTTTCGAAGTTATGAACAATTCGGAATCTTACACTTATCAGACTGTGACAACAGCAGCCTTAGGAGAAACGAAAGATTTCGGCCAAGGGTTAAAGCCTTCATATGGGGACTATAGTCGGCTTATATCCTTCGGTGCCGGCAAGGTCGGTGACTATCGGATTGTTCCTGTTTTTCAAGCAGAGAATACCTCGGAATGGAAACTGATGGAAAAGGCTGATCGTTATTATGTGGAAATTACATTGAACGACCAGACTACGTCGGTACCTGTTTATCATCCTCAGTTCAAGCTTCAAACTACCAATTTCGTATTTGATGGCGCTTCAAAGGTAGGACAAAAGGAGCAAATCCATGCCACAATAAAGAATTCAGGTAGTGATAGTTTCTTCGGCGACCTCTATCTCGATTTCGGCGGTCAGCAGATAGATGAGAATACTCATTATTCTTCTCTTATTCAAGCAGAAATCCCTGCCGGGCAAGAAGCTGTTGTAACCTTCAATGTCACGCCTGCCACTTCAGGTACAAAATCTGTAAACGTAATGCTGGTTGATCCTCAATGGGGTGACTTTATCACTATCGGAACAGGCACCGTCACCATTGCCGAGAGCCAGGAGGCCGAGATGGATCTCACCGTCGAGATCGAGGCCCTTGATGCCAGCGCCACCACCGACGAGCGCCTCCATGGCACCATCTACGACAGCAGCGTGCGCTTCCGCGCCACCATCACCAACCACTCCGACGTGGAGTACAACAAGTACGTCTTGGCACCGCTCTTCATCGTGAAGCGCAACGACGACGGCAGCATCGGCGGCGGCTCCATGGTCACCTACAAGCAGCAGACCGTAAGCATCCCTGCCGGCGGCTCGGCCACCTACTACTTCGACTTCGACAACCTCGCCTATGGCTCCACCTATTCGATGAACATCTACGCCCGCAACAACGTGCCGCAGGAGGAAGACGCCTCGCACGTCGACAACATCGTGGAGAAGGGCAAGTCGAAGTACTACGCCATCGAGCGCGGCATCATCACCTGGAAGGGCGACGGCACCCGCCAGGGCTATAAACCCGAGGAAGGCTTCCAGATTCCTGCCGACGTAGCTGCCGTGTCGCTCGAAGGCCTCACGCTCAGCAACATCGGCGCCAGCGCCAACCCCAACACGCTCTACTTCCTCGGCGAGGACCAGACGGCTCCTGCCGGACTGGAGGGAAAGAATATCATCACCGGTTCGCAGGCCGAAACCATAACCCTGGTGGACGGCAACGACTTCTTCACGCCGCTGACCTTCACGGCCTCTGAGATAAGCTACAAGCGCACGTTCACGCAAGGACACAACAACAAGGTACGCACGGGATGGAGCACCATCGTGCTGCCCTTCCAGCCTACGAAGGTGATGAACCAGACCGACCAGAAGCCCATAGACTGGTTCCGTTCCAGCACCGACAGCGGCAAGCAGTTCTGGCTGTGCGACTTCGCCGAAGAGGACGGACAGACGGTCTTCTTCCGCAATGCGCCCGAAATGCTGGCCAACGTGCCCTACCTCGTGGCAGTGCCCGACAACGCCTGGGGCTCGAAGTGGGACCTGCGTGGCAAGGAGATTGTGTGGAGCGCTGAGGACGCCACCATCAAGCCCGATGCCATCGCCTACACGAGTGGCCAGCAGATGGTGTTCGCAGGTTCCGTCTACAGGCAGCAGTTGAGCGGCATCCTCGGCATCACCGCCGACGGCAGCCAGTTCTCAACCAGTGGTGAGCAGGCTGTTGATGCCTTCCACGCCTACTTCAAGACCATCGACGGCGAGTCGGCTGGTGCCAAGGCGCTCTCGATTGCTATCCTCAGCGACGACGTTAACGGCATCGAGCCCACGCCCATCGCTACGCAAAACGAATCAGAGGCGGCAGCCATCTACGACCTGAGCGGCCGACGGATACAAGGTAACGACGGCTCCTCGCTCCCGAAGGGCATCTACATCATCAACGGCAAGAAAGTCGTCAAGTAAGATTTCACTTTCCCTCTTCCCTTCTGGCAGGGGGAGACTCCCACAAACACACAGGCAGACGGAACACATGTCCGTCTGCCTGTGCTGCTTTGTATGGTTGGTCTACAATGATAACTTTGCCTCTCACAAGATGCTTTACTCAGCGTCAGGCTGCTGGCCGTCGTGAGCCTTCCACTGACACTCGGTGATTCGCATGTCGCTGAAAACGGCGGTGAAGGACGATTCCTCGGGCGAGCAGGCATAGATGCCGAAACTGATTTCATCGGCACCGGCATACATGTGGCAGATGCGCATCTGACTGAAGTCGGTGCCATTGGTGGAACACTCGATGCAGTAGTCATCCTCGCGGCGCGAGAATCGGTACCACATGGTTTTCACATCGGCGGGGATGGCGGTCGTGGCCCAGTCGGAATAGCCATTGTTGGTGGCCACGGAGCCAAGGTGCTGGAACTCGTCGTTCTCGTATTCCACCGATCCCTTCAACCAGTTCTCGCTGTCCAGATACATCACGATGCCGCACTGGTCGAAGCGCTGGTGGCTCTGCGTGAAGTCGGTCTTCACGACAAAGCTGAAGAACTTCTCACGCGTCTTCATCTGCAGCACCGGTGCATTGTCGTTCCGGAAGTGGTAGTAGGTGCGCTGCCAGAGGTCGGTGTGGGGTGCAGTGGTGACGACGATGGTGTCGCCCTTGATCTCGAATCCGGCTGGTTCACGGGTCCACTGAAGGTTGTTGAGGTCTACGCGGCCGCTGTCGGCCAGTGCCAGCTTCACGTTGTCGACGAACTCCTGCTGCGACTCCTTCTGAGTCTGCTGTCCGCAGCCCACGAGCACGAGGCCGAGGCTTAGCAATGAAATAATGTTTCTGTTCATGGTTGTGTTTAATGAATGAATTTTTCTACTGCAAAAGTACTATCTTATCTTAAGACCAGCAAATGTTTTCGTAAAGATTTCGGCAAAAAAGAAGCGCCCTGCATCCATCACTGGACGCAGGGCGCTTGGTGCGATGCTGCCTCGGCAGCAATCCTATCAATCATCATCCTATTTCAATCTGGCGCTCCACCTTCGTGCGAGCTTGCTCGGTCTTCGGCAGGTCGACGGTGAGCACGCCGTTCTCGACCCGTGCGGCAATCCTAGACTTCTCCACATCATCAGGCAGGATGAGCGTCTGTTCGAACTTGGTGTAGTTGAACTCGCGGCGCAGGTAGTGAGCATGCTTATCGTCGGTGGTCTGTTCCTGCTTTTTCTCCATTTTGATGACGAGGTTGCCCTCCTCGTTGATATTGACGGCGAAGTCCTCCTTCTTCAGTCCCGGTGCAGCCAGTTCGACAAGATAAGCCTCATCATTTTCGAGGACATTGATGGCAGGTGCCGTTGCGTTGGCCCGCGTCATGAAATCATTGTCGAAGAAATCGCCGAAAACGGTCGGCATCCAGTTGTTGCGATGAATCATTGGTCTCATAATAGTTACCTCCATTTTTTGTTTTTGTTATTGTTTCTGTTTTTTTGTTTTCGTTTGTTTGAGTTCCTTTCGTTACTCACAAAGATTCATGCAATGATTGTGCCACTGCACAATAAGTGACAACTTGACGCACGGATAAGACATTTTGTCGTACATAAAAGAGAAAAGAGCATTTTTCCTTTGCACTTTACAGACTTATTTGTACCTTTGCGAAAGAACTACGATATTAACTAAAACCTTTTGACAATGAATCCGACCATCAAGAATTTAGTATTAGCCACTGCTGCGGGCTTGCTCAGCACGAGTGCCGTGGCCCAGCAGGTACCGAAACTCAGTAAGGACAACATCGACGAGGTGCTGCAGGCCATGACGCTGCAGGAAAAGGCGCGCCTGCTCGTGGGCAGCGCCAAGGATTTCTTCGGCGAGAACGCCGTGGTGGGCAACAGCGCCGACCGCGTGCCGGGAGCAGCCGGACAGACGGCGGCCATCCCACGACTGGGCATACCGGCAACGGTGCTCACCGACGGACCGGCCGGTGTGCGCATCAACCCCACTCGTGAGGGCACCACGCAGACCTTCCACGCCACAGGCTTCCCCATCGGGTCGTGTCTGGCGGCAACATGGAACACAGACATGCTGCAACGCGTAGGCACGGCCATCGGCAAGGAGACGATGGAGTATGGCTGCGACGTGATACTGGGTCCGGGCATGAACCTGCACCGCAACCCGCTGTGCGGCCGTAACTTCGAATACTTCTCGGAGGACCCGCTGGTGACGGGCAAGATGGCGGCAGCCTACATTCGCGGCGTGCAGAGCCAGGGCGTGGGCACCTCGGCGAAGCACTATGCTGTGAACTCGCAGGAGACGAACCGCACGAGCGTTGACGAGCGGGTGTCGCCCCGCGCGGCACGTGAGCTGTACCTGCGCGGCTTCGAGATTGCCGTGAGGGAGAGCCAGCCCTGGACGGTGATGTCGTCGTATAACAAGGTGAACGGCCAATACTCGATGGGGCACCACGACCTGCTGACGAAGATACTGCGCCAGGACTGGGGTTTCAAGGGTATGGTGATGACCGACTGGATAGGCATCCGCAAGGATCTGAACACAGCCGTCGAGGTGGCTGCCGGCAACGACCTGATGGAGCCGGGCAACAAGCAGCAGGCTGAACAAATCATCGAGGCCGTGGAGAAGGGCAAGCTGAGCATCGACGACGTGAACCGCAACGTGCGCCGACTGCTGGAGTACATCGTGAAGACGCCAAGTTTCCGCCACTATGCCTACACCAACAAGCCCGACCTCGCCAGCCACGCCGCCCTGGCACGCGAGGCTGCCACGGAAGGAATCGTGGTGCTGAAGAACAGGCCTACCCCCAACCCCTCCCTAAAGGGAAGGGAGACCCTACCCCTCCTAAAGGAGGGGAGTCAGGCATCTCAACCTTCTCAACTCACTGGACAAGGTACGGTGGCAGCGCTCTTCGGCGTGACGGGATACCACATGCTGTCGGGCGGAACCGGTTCGGGACGCGTGCACACTCCGTATATCGTGAACATGGTGGAGGGACTGAAGAACGCCGGCATCAGCACGACGAAGATGCTGACGGATGTATATAGTAAATATGTACCATATGCGCGTGCGAAGTTCCAAGCCGACAACCACACCGGCGAGTGGTACCTGCAGGATGCCTGGGGCGACCAGAAGTTGCAGGAGATGCCCATTGGGCGCAAGCTCATTGAACACGAGGTGAAGGAGGCCGACGTGGCCATCATCACGCTGGGCCGACAGGCTGGCGAGGGCGCTGACCGCGATGCCGAGCGCGAGTTCTTCCTGCAGGCCGACGAGCAGGAAATGATCAAGAACGTGAGTGAGGTGTTCCATGCCGCCGACAAGCCCGTGGTGGTGGTGATCAACAGCGGCTCGGTGATCGAGACGGCCTCGTGGCGCGACAAGGTGGATGCCATCGTGCTGGCGTGGCAGCCGGGCGAGGAGGCGGGCAACGCCATCGCCGACGTGCTGACGGGAAAAGTGTGTCCGTCGGGTAAGCTGACGATGACATGGCCGGTGAGCGTCTACGACCACGCGTCGTCGCGCCACTTCCCGAGCCGCGGAGCCACCAGCGACCACGAGGAGGGCATCTACGTGGGCTACCGCTACTTCGACACGTACATGAAGGACGTGGCCTACCCCTTCGGCTACGGACTGAGCTACACGACGTTCGACTACTCGAAGCCCTCGGTGAAGGTGAGCGGTGAGAAGGTGAGCGTCAGCGTGACCGTGAAGAACACGGGCAGCGTGAGCGGTAAGGAGGTGGCACAGGTCTACGTCACGGCACCAGCCGGCCAGCTGGAGAAGCCGGCACAGGAGCTGAAGGCGTTCGCCAAGACGCGCGAGTTGCGCCCCGGCGAGAGTCAGACGCTGACGATGGAGCTGCAGCGGCGCGACCTGGCGAGCTACGACGAGGCGCGGAGCCAGTGGCTCACGGAGGCCGGACAGTATGTGTTCCGCATCGGTGCGTCGAGCCGCGACATCCGCCAGACGGTGAAGGTCAACGTCAAGGAGTACACCGAGAAAACAACAGACGCGCTGAAGACAGCCCAATAGAGCCCCACCCCCTACCCTCCCTTAAGGGAGGGAGTAAATAGCCCTCAAGGGAAACGGTTCTTCAGACTGACGACACATACGAACTATTGACAGTTGATAGTTTAGAGTTTAGTGTTTAGAGTAAGTTCTGAGTTTAGAGTTTTATAATCTGTGAAAAAAGGTCCCTGCCTCATGGTGTAGGCGGGGACCTTTGCTATGGTATAAAAGAGTATAGAAAAGAACGATTCTGCGTTGATGGGGCGGGCGCTATGG
>CACZIT010000017.1 GCA_902781315.1 uncultured Prevotellaceae bacterium | reverse complement strand
GGAGAAGTTTGCAGCCAGCCATTCAGAAGAGTTGGAAATCCTCGACGAAGGAGAATATAAGCCCCGTCTTCGCGCTTACCTCGCACCTCGCAAGATTGCTGCATCTTTTATCGGTGTACTTTTAGCTTCGGGCATTGCCTTTGCCGCCATCCAAGTTGTGCGAAACATCAACACGCCCAAACCGCAACTGCCCTCTACGGAGCAAGTGATAGACACGAAGCCAGTCACCTCCCTACCCGCAGATACGGTTCAGACCGACACTATTTCCGTTGAGCCATACATCTTCAACAATGTACCGCTCGACTCCATGCTCACAGCCATTGCTGCCGCCCACGGGATCGGCGTGGAGTTTGAGAATGAAGCGGCCCGCCGCCTTCGTTTCCACTTTGTATGGAAGCGTGAAGACAGCCTCTCGCGTGTAGCCACTTGGCACCTTCGCCCAGCGTGTCACGCATACATATAATAATGTGTCGCTCAGCGAGGCCCTGCTCCAGTTGAACAACGAGCAGAAGGAATACGTCATCAATTTCCTCTACAACGAACTGGAGGACTTCCGCATAACAGCCACCATCAAGAACAAGAAACTTTCCGATGCCATCCAGCAGATGATTGGTTTCTATCCCGTCCGCATGACTGTGAAGCCCGAAGACCACGAAATCTATGTGGAGTGTACCCACAAGACCGACCACCACCTGACTGGCACCATCATTGATGAACAGGGCCAGCCCGTGGCCTACGCTAACGTGGCTGTTCTCAATCCTGCGGACTCCACCCTGCTTGGCGGTGGTGTATCGAACGAAAGCGGCTACTTCGCTATTCCATACGAACAGCCTACTGTCCTCGCCCGATTCTCCTACGTCGGTTACAAGACTGTTTATAAACAGTGTACTTCGGAGAGTATTGGCACGATACGCCTTCAACCTGAAGTTTATACGCTCAACGGAGTACAGGTGAAAGGAGAACGCCAGATAGTCAAGGCAGAAAACGGACACTTGACGTATAATATGCCACAGTTGTTGGAAATCTTGCCTGCTGATGATGCCTATGAATCTATGTTGGCCAAAGCCGAAGTGATGGCATCCGCACCTGCCAAGTATCATGTACACGGCATGGCTATCAATGTGGTTACAAAGGATTATTCCGGCACCCATCAATTTGCAGGTCAACTACAAGGCTTCTATCGCCAGAACAAATATGGCTATGGACAGGCCAAGGGCAGCATGATTTACCAGCACGGAAATTTCGGTCTGGATGCGTCTTACTTCTGTGGCTATGGCACGGCTTATGGACAAGTGGAGCATGAGGCTCACCATCCTTTAGGCGACCAGCGGGTGGACTACTCCGACAAGACAGAACGAAAGAATCAAACTTTAAACCACAACTATCGTATAGGCTTGGATTACGCTTTCTCTAAGGATAGCCGTCTGAATGTGGCATATACGGGCAAATGGACATCCAACGATGCCACCAATACCAGCACAGGTCTGGAAACTTCTGTTCAAAAGTCGGAAACGCACACCTACCTGCACAATGTGGATGCCAGTTACACATCACCATTCGGCCTGCAACTAAGTACATCTTACACCAACTACCAGAACCCCCGCACACAACATTTGGACGGGCATCTGTATGATACCGAAAGAAATCTTTATGTGGACAGTCGCCAACGAATCAGCAAATGGCTCTTTGCCGCCGACCAGACACACGATTTGGGCAAAGGCTGGGAATTAAACTATGGGGTAGAAGCCCAACTGACCAACAATGCGAGTTATCAAACCACCTGCGATGCCAATGGCCAGCCACTTGCTGATGCTACAAGTCATGTTGATTATGACGAACGTATTTTTGACATATACGCAGGTTTCAGCAAGCAGATAACACCGTCTTTCAGCGTCGAGACTTCGCTTGGTGCCGAGCAATACCATACTCCCAAATGGAACAAATGGCGGTGGTATCCTACACTGAATGCCTTGTGGACTGTGGACAAGAACAATATGCTCAATTTCTCGTTCAGTTCTCAAAATGTATTCCCTACATATTGGAGCACCATGAGCAGCATATTCTACTCTTCGGCCTATAGTGAGATATGGGGAAATCCCGACCTGAAGCCCAATTCTCAATATGACATCGACCTCATCTGGCAACTGCACCAGCGTTACACATTCACGGCATACGCCAAATTTATACCCGACTACTCTGTACAACTCGCTTATCAGCCCTCTGACCGCATGGCTGTTATCATGAAAGAACACAACTTTAACTATATGAATGTGTACGGCTTGCAAGCATCAGCGCGTTTCTCGGCAGGCAAATGGCTGAATGGCACAGCGATGGCTACAGGCAACTACCGACACGACAAGAGTGACCGATTCTTCGATCTGCCTTTCGACCGCAGGCAACTGACGCTCATACTCAGTTCTACTACCGCCATCCGGTTCTCTCAGCGTCACGACATACGCCTCATCCTTAATCCGCATTTCCAATCAAAAGCCATCCAGGGAGTTTATGACATTGACCCGATGTTCCGTCTCCACGCATCGCTCCGATGGACATCAGACGATAAAAAATGGAGCGTCATAGTAGCGGGGCAGAATATAACCAATAGCCGTGTCATTACTCATTCTCGTTTAGCAAATCCTGACTGCTATTTATCGTATCGGCGGTTTCAAGGAAAAAAAGACAAAGACTGTCAACACCTCGCGCATGGGATATTAGGCTGACTATAAAATCTCTCTCGTTTCGATGGGCAGTCGTCGGCCTTTGTGTCGACGCCGCCCCATCCATAACTGCAAATGTCAGACAAATGTCAGGGAAATTTCTCTGCTGTCTGGAATGATTTATATAATTTTGCAGTCAAAATGGTGAACGGTTCGCGTTGAAGTGTGTATATACGGATAGCAACCTATCATTAACAGAAGAAATGAAAAGACTGATTCTATTTTCAATGGCATGTCTCGTGGCAACAGCGGTACAGGCACAGACGGACAGCATCCGTACGGAGATGTTGCCGGAGATTGTGGTGAATGCCGACGGACAGATAGAGACGGCAGAGAAGACGGTACTGCTACCCACAATGATAGAGAAGAAACACTCGGCCAACGGCTTCGACCTGCTGAGCGTGATGCAGACGGCGGAACTGGATGTGTCGCCAGACAAACGGAGCATCACGACGCATAGCGGCAGGGAGGTAGTACTTTGCATCAATGGCGTGGAGGTACTGCCTGAAGACGTGGCTACGCTGCGTTCAAAGAACATTCGCAGCATCGAATACATCCGCACACCAAGCGGCAAGTATGCGGGCAAGGCGGGACTAATCAACTTCGTGACGGTCAAACTGGAATATGGTGGCAATGTCTATCTGTCGGCTGCTGAAGGACTGGCTTACAAGTCCGGTGACTATCTGGCCTTCACCGACTTTACTAAAAAGGGACTCACGCTGTCGCTGACGGCATCGGGTGATTGGGCTCACGACCATAGTTATTCGGAAGGGCACGAGGACTACACTTTCTCAGACCACACAACGCTGACTCGCGACTTCACAAGTCAATCATCACTCCGAAAGAGCAATAACGAAGCCATCCGACTGAAACTGTCATCGACGGGCGAGAACCACCGACTGAACACCTACGTCAGTCTGACCCGTCAGGCCGTGCCGAGTGCGGAGGCGGTGATGAATGCGCAATACAATGGCCGATACAACGGAACAACGGAGCGGCTGACATCATCGGACAGCCGGGGACTCGCCCCTACGTTCTATGCCAACTACACGCTTTGGCTGCCCAAAGACCAGACACTGGACTTCACGGCCTCGGCATCGTTCGGACATAACAAGTATAATAGCCAGTATAACGAGACCGCACTGCCGACATTGACTTCTGCCGTGACGGAGGATAACAACAGCATTCATGGCAACGGACGCTACTACAAGTCGTGGAAGAACGGGCGGATGCTGTCGGCCTCGCTTACCCACGACCACAATCATTATAAGGACATCTACGCAGGGACTTCGACAGGTGACCAGCGACTGACTACCGACGTGACGATGGGTCTGCTGCAACTGAGCGGCTCCACGCAGAAGTATTACTACTACGTCTCGGCGGGCGTGTCGAACTCTGCCGTGTCGCTAAACTCGACACATTATAACTATTGTGTACCCGTAGCCTTCTACGGCGGCAACTATGCGCTAAGCCAGAAGCACTCTCTTTCGCTCAACGGACTTTTTACGCACACGCTCTTCGACCCGTCGAACAAGAACGACATGACCGTACCCACCTCGTTCTTCGAGGCTGTCAAGGGCAATCCCGACCTCGCCCCGCTGAAAGTGCTGGGCAACACGCTGTCGTACAACGGGCAGATAGGCAAGTCGAAGATTTCTCTGTCGTATGACAACAACATCTACTTCGACAACATCCTGCACCGCTACGATGCAGACCTTCAGACCATCTACGACAGCCACACGAACGACGGCACTTTCTATGGTAACATGCTCACGGTGACCTATGCCTACAGCGCATTCTCCGACAAGTTGCGCCTTAGCCTGACCGCCATCGAGGAATACAATATGCTGCGTGGCGACGAGTACGACACATCGAAGAACATCTTCCGCATGAAGGCATCGGTCACCTATCTGACGGGCGACTGGATGCTAAAGATGAACTACCGTTCGCCCTATACGTCGCTCGACATCCGGGAGCCTTACTTGATTCGTCGCCGTCCCGTCTATGAACTGCAAGTCAGTTGGAATCACAAGGATTGGGCGGTGGAAGCACTGGTGCGCAACCCGTTCAGCCGTTACGACAAGCAGCACATTACGATGGACTACGGCTGCTATCGTCGTGACACTTGGAACTACAGCGAAGCCGACGGCTGCAACCTCAATCTGAAACTGACTTACAGTTTCGGCTACGGCAAGAAGCAGGAGCGGGGTAATACGGAAATAGACAAGCGAATCAACAGTGCCATCATGCGGACATACTAACCAGAAAAAAGTGTTTTTTGCTTTGCTTTCCGCTCGCTTATTCGTACCTCTGACTTCGTCGAAGGTACTTTCGCTCGGGAAAGCAAAATAAATAACTTCGTATTTTCTTTTGTTTTCCGCTCGCTTATTCGTACCTTTGCAGGCGGTTTTTAGAAGTTGTTCGGCAAAGATTTGGAGTTTTGAAAAGAAAAGTGTATTTTTGCAGTCAGTATGGAATACTGCATCAATGTGAGGGGTGCGCTGATGAGCCTGGCCGAGCCAGTGGTGATGGGCATCCTGAACTGCACGCCCGACTCTTTCTTTGCCGGTAGCCGCAAGCAGACCGAACGGGAGATAGCCGAGCGGGCGCAGCAGATTGTGGCTGAAGGTGGCCGGATGATTGACGTGGGGGCGTTCTCCACGCGGCCCGGCCACATGGACGTCAGCGAGGAGGAGGAACTGCACAGGCTGCAGGAGGCACTTGCCGTCGTACGGCGCGAGGTGCCGGACGCCGTGGTGAGTGTCGATACGTTCCGCCCACGGGTGGCTCGCCGCTGTGTAGAGGAATGGGGTGCCGACATCATCAACGACGTCAGAGAGCCGCTGCCCCCTACCCCGTCGGACGGGAAGGACGGCGACATGTTCCACGTCGTGGCGGCGTTGGGGGTTCCTTATATCCTGATGTCGCAGCAGGCATCGGTGGAGCTGATGCTCAGGGAGTGGGCCGAGGAGGTGACGCAGTTGCGCGCACTGGGTGCAAAGGACATCATCCTGGACCCGGGATTCGGCTTCGGCAAGACGCTTGACGAGAACTTCGCCGTGCTCCGCGAGATGGAGCGGCTTCAGGTGATGGAGCTGCCGCTGCTCGTGGGCATCTCGCGCAAGCGCATGGTGTGGCAGACGCTGGGCGGCTCTCCCGACACGGCGCTGAACGGCACTACTGTGCTGAACACGCTCGCCCTGCAACGTGGGGCCAGCATCCTGCGCGTCCACGACGTCAGGGAGGCCTGTGAATGCGTGAAGCTGCTGCGCAACGTGTAAGGCGCCTGCGGCGCGTGTAAGACAGGCCATCCGTGCCATCCGTGTTTGCAACATCCATGTTATTAAAATCGTAAATAAAGTTCATGCCTTTCGACTTTGGAATAAAAGACATCATCGACATCCTGCTTGTCGCACTCATGCTCTACTACATCTACCGACTGATGAAGGAGAGCCGGTCGCTGAACGTGTTCATCGGCATCATGGTGTTTGTGCTGATCTGGCTCTTCGTGAGCCAGGTGCTGGAGATGCGCCTCATGGGGTCGATACTCGACAAACTGGTGAGCGTGGGTGTGATAGCGCTCATCGTGCTGTTCCAGGAAGAGATACGTAAGTTTCTCTATACGCTGGGCGCCCACCAGCGGTTCCGCTCTTTCTTCCACTACTTCAAGAACAAGGACAAGGAGCAGGAAGAAGACAAGGAGACCATCATGCCTATCGTGATGGCCTGCATGAACATGGCGCGGCAGAAGGTGGGCGCGCTGATCGTGATTGAGCGCGGTGCACCGCTGGACGACGTGGTGGACACGGGCGACAAGATTGATGCGAGCATCAACCAGCGACTCATTGAGAACATCTTCTTCAAGAATTCGCCGCTGCACGACGGTGCGATGGTGATTTCGAAGAAGCGCATCAAGGCTGCGGGCTGCATTCTGCCCGTGAGCCACAATCTGGACATCCCGAAGGAACTGGGCCTGCGCCATCGCGCGGCACTGGGCATCTCGCAGGCTTCGGACGCCATTGCCATCATCGTGAGCGAGGAGACAGGCCGCATCTCGGTGGCCAACAAGGGCGAGTTCCGCCTGCGCCTGTCGGCAGAGGAACTGGAGGCTGTGCTGGCGAAGGAAATGTAGGGGGAACCCCACCCCGGCCCTCCCCAAACGGGGGAGGGAGCAGGAGCGAATTATCAATTATTCATTATTAATTATAAATCACAATTTATTATAAATCACAAAAAAAATGGATCTATTACAACAAATCGTGGCACGTGCAAAGGCTAACAAGCAGCGCATCGTGCTGCCCGAGGCCGAAGAGGAGCGCACCCTGCGCGCCGCCGACCGCGTGCTGGCCGACGAACTGGCCGACATCATCCTCATTGGTAATCCTGAGAGCATCAAGGCCGATGCCGAGAAGTATGGACTCACCCACATCGACAAGGCCACCATCATCGACCCGCTGAACAACCCCCGCAGCGAGGAGTATGCCGAGTTGCTGGCTGAGCTGCGCAAGAAGAAGGGCATGACCATCGAGCAGGCTCGCGAACTGGTGAAGAACCCGCTCTACCTGGGTTGCATGATCATCAAGACCGAGGGTGCCGACGGTCAGATTTCGGGTGCGCTCTCGACAACGGGCGACACGCTGCGTCCGGCGCTGCAGATCATCAAGTGCGCCCCTGGCATCACCTGCGTCTCAGGTGCTATGCTGCTCATCACGAAGCAGCCGCAGTATGGCGAGAACGGCGTGGTGGTCGTTGGCGACGTGGCTGTGACGCCCATGCCCGATGCCAACCAGCTGGCTCAGATTGCTGTCTGCACCGCTCAGACTGCCAAGTCGGTGGCAGGCTTTGAGGATCCGCGCGTGGCCATGCTGAGCTTCTCGACGAAGGGCTCGGCCAAGCACGAGGTGGTCGACAAGGTGGTGGAAGCCACACAGTTGGCCCGTGAGATGGCTCCCGAGCTGAAGATCGACGGTGAGCTGCAGGCCGACGCCGCACTGGTGCCCTCAGTAGGTGCCAAGAAGGCTCCCGGCAGTGCTATCGCCGGCAATGCCAACGTGCTCGTGTTCCCGAACCTCGAAGTAGGCAACATCGGCTATAAACTGGTGCAGCGTCTCGGCGACGCCATCGCCATTGGCCCCATCCTGCAAGGTATCGCCCGTCCCGTGAACGACCTCTCGCGCGGCTGCTCGGTCGACGACATCTACTACATGGTGGCCATCACCGCCTGCCAGGCCCAATCGCGCTGATTTTCAGCCCGATTAAGTGAAAAGTGAAAAACGAAAAACGAAAAATCACGCTGGCATGAACGAAGAAGAGTCTGTTTTGATGCAGAAATCACAAGCATTCGCCACTCGAATAGCCACAATGACTGAATATCTGGCAAATAATCGTAGTAAGGTTTTTGCTTCTCTTTACGATCAGGTTTTAAGGTCTGGAACGTCGGTAATGGCAAATGTCAGTGAGTCGCAGTTTGCGCAGTCATCAGCAGATTTTATTACAAAACTTCACATTGCCCTCAAGGAAGCCAGCGAAACTCGTAGTTGGCTGAAGCTTCTTTACAACAAGTCAGTCATAACTGAAAGGGAATACGAAAGCATGCGAGCAGATTGTTCGGAAATAGTAGCACTTTTAGTCGCATCACTTAATACAGCAAAGAATAATAGTAAGAAAACAAAGAATAATGACGAAGAATGAAAAAGGAACGAATAGAATCAACTGATTTTTCGTTTTTCACTTTTCATTTTTCACTTTAAAATTTGAATGAAATGAATATTTTAGTACTGAATTGCGGAAGTAGTTCCATCAAGTATAAACTTTACAACATGGACGACGAGTCCGTGCTGGCTCAGGGCGGCGTAGAGCGCATCGGCCTCGACAACGCATTCCTGAAGCTCACCCTGCCCAACGGCGAGAAGAAAATCCTCATGCACGACATGCCCGACCACAAGGAGGGCGTGAACTTCGTGTTCCAGACGCTGCTCAGCGAGGAGTATGGTGCCATCAAGAGCCTCGACGAAATCGACGCCGTGGGCCATCGCATCGTGCAGGGCGGCGACCTCTTCGAGAAGAGCTGCCTCGTGAACGAGGGCGTGGAGGCCGGCATCGAGAGCCTCTGCGACCTGGCTCCCGTGCACAACGCCGGTCACCTGAAGGGCATCCGTGCCGTCGATCACCTCATGCCGAACGTACCGCAGGTGACGGTGTTCGACAACGCCTTCCACTCCACCATGCCCGCCCATGCCTACCTCTACGCTGTGCCCTACGAGCTCTACGAGAAGTACCACGTGCGCCGCTACGGCTTCCACGGCACCTCGCACCGCTACGTGTCGCATCGTGTGGCCGAACTCATGGGTAAGGACATCAAGGACCTGAAGATTATCACCTGCCACATCGGCAACGGCGCCTCGGTGGCTGCCATCAAGGACGGCAAGGTCATCGACACCTCCATGGGCCTCACCCCGCTGGCAGGCGTCATGATGGGCTCGCGCTCGGGCGACATCGACCCCTCGGCCGTGACCTACATCATGGACAAGCTGCACCTGCAGCCCCAGGAGATGGCCGACTTCCTGAACAAGAAGTCGGGCGTGCTCGGCATCACGGGCATCTCCAGCGACATGCGCGACATCGAAGAGGCTGCCAAGAACGGCAACGAGCGCGCCCAGCTCGCCCTCCGCATGTACAACTACCGCATCAAGAAGTACATCGGCTCGTATGCTGCCGCCATGGGTGGCGTCGACGTCATCGTTTGGACCGCCGGTGTAGGCGAGAACCAAATCTCCACGCGCATGGAGGCCTGCTCGGGTCTGGAGTTCCTCGGCGTGAAGATGGATGCCGAAGCCAACAACTGCCGCGGCGAGGAGAAGCTCATCTCTGCTCCCGACTCGAAGGTGCAGGTGTGGGTGGTACCCACCGACGAGGAAATCGTCATCGCCCGCGACACCATGGAACTGGTGCAGAAATCATAAAACCCAAACCAACTGCTGAGACACCCCGCAACTCGCTGCGGGGTGTTTTTTTACGCTTGCAAGGTTAAAAATCGAGAGGTTTCCCGTCTTTATAGTATGGATATGATGGAACGTGGCTACCAAGGCGAGTTGGAACAACTCTATAGGCAGCACCGCGAAGAAATGTGCCAGTTGGCCGACAGCATCCTTCACGACCCAGAGGAAGCAAGGGATGTTGTCGGTGAGGTTTTCGCACGCATTGCCGAGCAGAAGCCGCAGGTCGAGGCTGACAAGTGGCAGAGCTACCTGCTCGCGTCGGTGCGCAACCGCTGTCGCGACCTGGTGGCCCATCGCAAGGTGGAGCAGAAGGCCATAGCCAGGCTGAGCCGTGAGCATGAAGGCACTGATGAGAAGTCCGACGTGGAGGAACACGAGGCCGTCGACATGCTACGCTTTGCCGAGCGGGAGTTGCCGCCACGCACGAGCCAGGTGTTTGTCATGCGATTCGAGGAAAACAAGAGCTATCGAGAGATTTCCCACGAGTTGGGCATCAGCATTCCGGCTGTCTACAAGCATGTGCTGCTGGCCCGACGCAAAATTACGGCCCGCTTCGTGGTGAGCATAGCGTTGTTGCTCATGGTGGCAGCAGCCGTGGCCGTCGGTGCGAGGTTTGCTTTCCACAAGTCGTCGGTCAGCCCTGCCGAAGAACGGCCTGTACCGACCGTCAAGCAAATGGAGGCTAAGCGTGTCCAGCAGCCGTCAGTCACCGTCACTTTCGAGAATACAGCCCTTGCCGACATCGTGAAGCAGATAGCCGACTATCACCATGTCGGTGTCAGCATCCGCAATGCTGAGGCGGCCAAGCTGCGGCTCTATTTCCAATGGACCCCGCAGGATGCGCTGTCGGAAACGCTTGACATGCTGAACCGGTTTCAACGCTTCAGCATCGTACAGGCTGCCGATGGCACTCTCGTTGTAGAATAGCATCTTTACAGATTGAAACGAAGAGCATCTGCCCTATGAAGAAAGCCCACCTCCTACTGGCAATAATGTTGCTGCCAGCCTTGCTGGCCCGGTCACAGCACATCAGCCATACGTTTCGCAACGTGTCGCTGGCTGAGGCCTTGATGACCATCGACAAGATGAGCGACGAGTGGCAGGTAAGCTTCATCTACGACGACCTGGAAGACTACCACGTCAGCTGCACCGTGAGCGACAAGAGCGTGCCCGAGGCCGTGCATGCACTCATCGGCTTTTACCCCATACGCATCGAGATCAGCGAGGGGCACATATTCGTGGAATGCACGCAGCGCTGGCCTTACAAGTTCATGGGGCGGCTGGTAGATGCCAACGGGCAGCCAGTCACCTATGCCAACATTGCGCTTTACAGCAAGGCCGACTCCACACGCATTGCCAGCGGGGTGAGCAATCAGGACGGGCACTTCACGATACCCTGCACGCAGCAGCAGGCACGCGTGCGCATCAGCCACGTCGGCTTTGCCACATGGTGGAGGCTGATGGAGATGAAGGAAGTGGGCACGCTGCGCCTGCAGACCGCAACGGAACATCTGCAGACCGTGGATGTGGCGCGGCAACAGGACGAGCTGCCTGCCTATGAAAACAATTACAAGCGCTATGCCGACGCCGTGCGCAAGCGCGTCTGGTCGATGCCCCTGCCTTCTTTCCAACTCACCGCAGCCCCGGAGGCACTGGCCGACAGCGGGGCCGTGGTGCTGGCGAAATACACAGAGTTCAACATTCTGAGACAAGACGGCAGCTGGCCCTTTGCAGCCATGTTCGGCTTGGCGGGTGCCATAGGTTCAGCCGTTGTCAACGGCGGCAGCCAATGCTGTTCAGAGCTCTGCCGTGTCAGGGTGCTGCTCAACAGCGAGGAAGCGGCGACGCGCTGGGCAACCCTCGCGGGCTACCAGCCACGCATGCACCTCCGCGAGGCCGGTCGGTCGGTGGTGGGCATCCGAATCTGCAAGCCCGACGGCAGCCAGTGCGAAGTGGATGTCGACGATGTGGTGTCGGCCATTCTGCAGCAGAAGAAGTGGGTGCCGCGCAACAATCCACTGAAAATCACGGGGGTGCAGGCGGGCGACATTCTCGACGTGTTCTTCTTCAACGAAGAAATGGCCGATATCGGGAAATCTGGCACCTATGCGGCCGACTTTGCCGACGCCGAGCCCACACTCGACCTCATCTTCCGGATGGCACTGATGTCAGCCTACCACACCGACCTCGACACGCGCTTCAGGCTCCTGACCCAACGAAGCTACGACAGCCACGGCAATCGCCTCTACACCCTGCATGCCAATCATGACGACTGCCGGTCAGATGCCAGTCTGCAGCGTCTCAGCGTGGCATATTGGCGTGGCCGCCATAGTGCGAAAAAAAAGCAGGAGCATGCAAGAAAAAACGAATAGAATCGTTATTATATAAAAATAATGTAGAAAAGAATGGAAAACATTATTCGGAAAAACATCATTGGCCTGCTGCTGTGCCTTATGGCCTTCCAGTTAGCGGGATGCAGTCCTAAAGTAATCACCCACGTAGCCAACGAGCGCCCACCGCTGCCTGTTGACTCGGTGCGCATCTTCCTCTACGGCGAGCGGTTGCCGTCGTCGGCCGTTGTGATAGGCGACGTGGCTGTCAAGGACCGCGGCACCACCACGAAGTGCAACTACGACTATGTGGTGCAGCTCGGCAAGGAAGCTACGGCCCGGCATGGCGGCAACGCCCTGCAGATCATGGAGCATCGCGAGCCATCGTTCAAGAGCACTTGCCACCAGATTTCCGGCAACATGCTATACCTCACCCCGGCAGAGATGTATTCGGCACTCACCGACACGCTGTCGTTCATGCCTGCCGACGACACGTTTGGCGCACAGGTCGTCTACGCCACGCGGCGCAGCAACCCGAAGAACGTCGTGAAACTCAGCACAGGACCCTCGCGCATCACGTCGAAGGTGTATTCGCCCTATGGCCAGGTGCACAAGAAGATGGGTCTCGACGTCATGCTCAGCTACGAGCACATCGGCAACCGCAACTTCGGCTTTGGTTTCACGACGGCCTACAACCGCACCACCTACGGCGGCATGAGCGACCAGACTTTCTTCTACGTCGGTCCTGACTTCCTCATCAGCCATATGACGACGAAGAACTGGCGCTGGGAAGTCGGCCTCGGCATCGGCTATACCACCTACAGCGAGGAGGGCGGCAACAGTGGCGGCGGCTTTGGCGCACTGACGCGGCTGGGCGTGGAATACGCAATTAGCAAGCATTTCGCTCTCGGCGCCGACTGGAACATGATGAGCCGCACATTCTCGGCACCCAAGGATTTCCACCTCGACAAAAATGAGCGCTACGGCTTCGACAGCATGAGCCTCACGGCTGGCATGCGCTTCTATTTCTGATTCGTCAAACCTTTTTATTAAAAACAATGAAAATCTCGCTTAGAATACTTGTCGGCTGCGTGGCAGCACTCCTTGCCGCTATGCCGGCCAAGGCAGGGGAAACTGTCAAGGCCGACACACTCATCACTGACACCACGCGCAACGAGCAGTTGGAACAGTACCTCGACCAGGTGTTCGGGAAACGGCCGGAATCGCAGGCAGAACTGCAACCAGTCAAACAGAAAAAGCACTCAGCTGAACTACACGTGCTGAAGCTCAGCGGCGGTGTCAATCTGATTACTTCCGAATTGCAAGTTGGTGATTACACCTATGACCATCTCCTGGGACTGGAGTACTTGGCAGAGTATGAAAACATCTTCGACAAAGGCGGAGGCCGAGGCCGAGGCGTAGCCTTCACTTTCAAGGGAAGCCGATACAGCGACGGTTATCTGCATTTCAGCCTCTACACCTTCGGCGTGAACCGCGTGTGGTGCAACATACCCTCGACGAGTCGTTGGCGCTGGGAACTGGCTCTCGGTCTCGGTGCCAGCTACCTGCATGACAGAAGCGAATTCTATCGCTACAACTACTATGGCGACAACTCCAAATTTGGCTTGAGCGTCTTGCTGAAGGCGGGCATCGAATATCGCCTGTCCAAGCATGTGGGACTGGGCTTAGAGACCAACTCCTTCTACCACATTTTCTTCGACAGCGATTCAAAAATGGACGGCAAGCCCATCAATGGCATTGTCACTACCGACGTGATGCTGGGGCCTCGCATCTATTTCTGACATGCCACAACGGGTTAGAAACGAAGCGAAAAAGCGGAGTGAAGCAAAAAAACTTGTAAAAAGTTGCACGTAATTCAAAAATTCTGTGTAACTTTGCACCCGATTTCAGAAAATCACCTCTCGTAGAGGAAGTTACACTTCCCTGCCACACGGAGGTTTTCGGGATGTAGCGCAGTTGGTAGCGCACTACGTTCGGGACGTAGGGGTCGGGCGTTCGAGTCGCCTCATCCCGACCAATTTAAAAGGATTTCTTCGGAAATCCTTTTTATTTTAATCACCCATATAATATAACAAGGTATGACTTTACCTTTCCACATCATTGAACTATTGAAAAAAGAGTCGGGCAGTGAGCTGCGGCTGCCGTCCGACTGTGAGGTGCTCTCGCTCGACATCGAGGGCAAAACAGGCGTGCACCTTGGTGCCACTACGCTGAAAAGGCTTATCGGGCTGGCTCAGGACGAGCGCACTCCCCATCAGAGCACTCTCGAAGTCATTGCCCGTTATCTGGGTTTCGCCAACTGGGAACAGTTAATGAAGATTGAAGACAAAGGCAACTCCGACTTTGATGCCAATGACGACGAACTGCGTGCCGACGACCTACAGGCAGGCACGCTGGTGGAAGTGTCCTATCTGCCCGACCGTGCCATCACATTCCGGTATTTGGGCAATCGCCGTTTTAAGGTCGTCAGCAGTGTGAACAGCAAACTCTCAGCTGACGACGAGGTAGAAATCCTCAATTTCGTGCTCCATCATCCGCTGCTTGTGCTCAATGTTTGGCGAAACGGCATGTCGCTGGGGCAGTTCACGGCAGGCCGCATTTCCGGGCTATCATCTATTAAAGTACTACCTGAAGCATGATTGATTCGTCACAATTCTCCGACCTCCAACCTCGCTATGAGGCGTTTGAACAACTCCACACGCAAGGTGCCACATGCGATGCCTTCCGAGTGAAGGTGTTCGGCAAGCTGCATTTCCTGAAGCGGCTAAAGCCTGAATATTCCGGCGACATTCGCCGTCAGGAGGCTTTGCAAAAGGAATTTGAGACCGGCTACCGGCTAGAACATCCCCACCTCGTGCGCTATCTCTCCCTGGCCGATGGCGCCATCCTCATGGAATACGTCGACGGCGAGACGCTCAGCCAACGACTTGCAGCCCATCCCGAATACTTCAGCAAGCGGAACACCGAGAAACTCCTCCGCCAACTGTCGGAGGTCGTCGGCTACCTGCACAGCCACCAGGTAGTCCATCTTGACCTCAAGCCCGACAACATCCTGCTCACCCACATCGGCAACGACGTGAAACTCGTCGACCTGGGGTGCTGCTACACCGACACCTATGCCGACACGCAGGGGCGTACCAGCAAATATGCCGCGCCAGAGCAGTTGGATGGAAGAAAGCCCGATGAGCGTACTGACATCTATGCCATCGGAAAAATTCTGGAGCAGTTGCCCTGCCACCAGCACTTCAGTAAAGTGATCGCCCGCTGTACAGCCCCAGACCCCGCCAACCGTTATCAGACGGCTGAACAGCTTTTGCAGGCGGTAATGCCTCACCGTCGCCGCCGTTCAATCACTTTGATTGCTATGTGCATCAGCATTGTCATCTTGGGCGCTGCAATCTTTTTACTGTCTGGTCAACCAGCGCAGCAAAATGCTCAACAATCGTCAGTCAACGCTCAAGACACGTCCACACAGGCGCCAGCTCAGCCCGTTCCCCAGGCTGATGCAACGGTGACACCTCTTTCTCCTGTGGCGGATGTCCCAGAAACATCAGCCGCGATACCGCCGAAAGACCCTCAGGCTCTGATGGAAAAAGACCTTAAACGCATGATGGACGAAGCCTATCGCGCCACCATCGTCAACTTCTGCGACTCGCTGTTTCCTTCGCCCTCGCCAACTACGGGTGAGCGATGGGCAGAGCAGTCAACAGAATTCCATCGCCGCACCACAGGCATTTCCGACCAGTTAGTGAAGAAATATCCTCAACTGCTTGAGAGCGATATCCGTCAGGAAGCAGAAACTCGTTTCCAGCATTTGGTTGCCTACGTGTTCAATAAGATGCGCGAAAACGGCAACAAACAATAAAAAAGAGCAAAATGGAAGAAATGGTCGACCCGTTTCTTCCATTTTTCGTCTTAAATCCCTATCTTCGCACCCGATAAACGGATTGTAACAACCCCAAAAAGAAAGGAAAAAAGTATGCGAAGTGGATGATTCTCAGAAAAAAAGAACTACTTTTGCAAAAAAATACAGCTCACACTGAACGTTTTTTGCTAAATTATTCTTATCTTTGCACCGTGGCGGAAATCCGTCGCAGACATGACATAGGAAGCGTTTAGCTTTCATCTGTACTGAAAAGTCTGGTAAACTTTAACGTAAAGCAGGTGATGGTGAACACGTTCTCTCCTTGGTCGGAATATATTTTTACATGATGGCTATCTACGTAGCCCATGCTTGATATATCCTCCAAGGGTGTGGGCTGTTTCTTTTATCTCTTTACAGGTTTTACCAGAGCCTTCAGTAGGATAACTGCAGGCTCACACCTTCCTTTGTGTTAAGAATTAATAGGTAAAACCAATGACACAACCGAACATTTACTACAGACCAGTATGGACTTGTGGCAGATATAATGAAAAAGCACAAGCAGCAATCTACTACAACTTGATTGCTGGAATGAGTTATTTCTTTGAAAGCTACTCGGCGATGGTAATCGGTGAGATTCTTTCTGTGCCCAGAAACGGCGAAATGAATCTTGAAGATATTTCAAAGCGGCTGAATATAGCAAAGGAAAGCATAGCTCCATTCTTTGAGCAGTTGGAGCAGATAGGCATAGTTTCATCTGTATTGCCAACTGACGACATCATTGCAGATTACCGCAAGCGTGTAAGTAAATATAATTGCCAGCAGGAGCAAACAGTAGAACGTACCACACAGGAAAAATTGCCCTACGCCATATCCAATGCGGAACAACTTTATACAGAAAAAGTAGGTGGTATAACAAGCGTAATGTTAGAATTGACCTATCGCTGTAGTGAAAAGTGCATTCATTGTTATAATGAAGGTGCAACTCGAAACGATGAAGAAGTCAGCAAACGGGGTAACAGGCAAGAACTCAAGTTTGATGATTACAAAAGGGTTATTGATGAACTATATGAGCAAGGTTTGATGAAGGTTTGTCTCACTGGTGGAGATCCGTTCTCAAAAACTTTCGCATGGGAGTTAATCGACTACCTGTATAAAAAAGGCATAGCCTTCGATGTTTACACCAATGGCCAGAGAATTGTCGATAATGTTGAAAAATTAGCAAACTACTATCCCCGTGTTATAGGAGTGTCTATCTATAGCGGAATTCCTGAAGTGCATGACTACATCACACGTACTAAAGGTTCTTGGGAACGGTCAATGACCGTCGTCCGTCGTCTTTCGGAATTAGCCGTTCCGATGAATCTGAAATGTTGTGTGATGCGCCCTAATGTAAAGTCCTATTTTATGGTAGCAGATATTGCCAAGCAATATGGTGCAGTACCTCAGTTTGAAATAAGCCTGACGGACTCTATTGAAGGTGACAAATGTGCCAGCAAATATCTTCGCATGACTGCAGAGCAGCTTGAGATAGTATTACGTGACGATAATGTTCCTTTGTATGTCGGCAAAGAAGCACCTAACTATGGTGGTCAAAAAAAGTCGATGGACGATAATCCTTGTGGTGCAGGTTACAATTCTTTCTGCATTACTCCAGAAGGTAATCTTATTCCGTGTTGTGCATTCCATACTTTGTTTGGAAATATCAAGGAACTGAGTATTTCGGAAATCATCAAGGAAAGTAATGAGTTGGCATATTGGAGAGGACTGAAGCTGAGTGACTATGAAGAGTGTGGACGATACGACTACTGCGCATATTGTAACCTATGCCCAGGAAACAACTTCATAGAGCACGGCACACCCTTAAAAGCATCAGAAGTAAACTGCTATATGGCAAAAACACGTTTCACTCTCGCACAAAAGATGACACAAGGATTTGACCCTCTGAATGGGAAAACGCTACGAGAACGACTGGCTGAGTTGCCAGACTTCATGCCAACAAAGATAAGAAAGGAAATGTCGCTAAACGATTATAGCGATACGAGATTAAAGGTAGGTGGGTAAGTGTGGTTCCCCAAGAAATATCACTCTAACCTCTAAACATTTATAGCTATGAAAGTAGATTTGAATGTATCAGTAGCTTCTAAGGTTGTTACTATGGCACATTGCCCAAGAGAATTTCAGAGCACTTGCGGTATAGCATATCGTAGCAGCTAATCTTTTTGTATTGGGGTTGGGATGATTATTCATTCCCAACCTCTTTGTGTTTTATTATTATGAGTATGAACAAAAAACAATATGAAATGAAAGATAGAATTCAGGTTTATGTCGCTCAGCCAAAAGATCAATTGAATTACGAAATTGCAAGATGGAATGAGCTTAGCCAACAATATGAACACCTTGAGGATGCCAATTCTTATGACGACGCAAAAGTTAGAGCAAGACAGTTAAATAATGAGTTGGAAGAGCAAGATGGAGTTTGTAATCCTTAAAGAAGATACTTTTGAGTGTATTTATCCTTATCTACGCAATAAAAGCGTAGATAAGAGTATGTATAGCCCTAGCCCTCTTCATGGGCGGAGTTTTGTCGTTGGCAGCACTTCGAGCGGACGCTACATTATAAGTAAAGGAAATGGCCTTAGCTATACTCTGCATACATTTTTGCATACAGACGAATTCAATGATGACACATGGGGCTTGCTGCTCCGCCAAGATGCTGAGCGCGATTTCATTTTGGGACAGGAGATTGAGGCACTTGGCATTAAGACTAACCACATGGAATATGTGTTGGAGTTGGATGTGGAGGTTGAACTGCCTAATGGGCATAAGACAAAACCATGCCTGTTGCAATATGATGTAGAGTGTCCTTATAGAATCAGTGATGCAGCCTTTATGTCACAAGAGCAGATATTGGCAGAAGTGGCGAAATGGGAAAAGATGAATGAACGTGGTTATGACAAAGCACACATGATTGCTGCTAATGTACTTATCCACAATCTTCGAGTACTACATGACCATAATATCCTACATAACGCCATCCATGAACAGAATTATACTTGGGCATTAGAACTCCTTGATTTTGAACTGGCTTGCTCACCTGCTCATCCTTATAATAATGAAGATGATATGCGACATGTGAAAGACCTTTTCCCTCGTGAAATTATACAGACTTATGTGGTCATCAATTACATAGCTGGTGTACTCAGAGAAAAGATAGACTTTGCAGAAGTAGATGCATTGTTTTCCGAATATGGTTTTGATCTAGATAAATATAAGATCATTATTAATAATTAAAAAAAATAACAATTATGGCAGACAATCCTTTACAAAATGGTTTTGACAAATTAGTAAATTTTGCAGCGGGAATTATCGCTGCTATTATAACACCTATTTTGCTTCTTTTAGGACTTCTTTACCTTATCCAAGAGTTAACGGGGCTTAAGGCTTTGGACTGGTTTTTAAACTTATTGAATTAAATGAGCAGTATGACAGTATCAGTGACTTGCCCTAATTGCGGCAATGCGGTAGTATTAACATTAAATCCCCCCATCGAGGGAGGCTTTGCGGAGTGTTGCTATAATTGTGGTGCGACGGTTTCAGGTTCATACAGCTGGATCTCCAGTAATGGTGGGGTTCGATTCTACCATATCAGATCCACTGGTGGACAAAAAAGACGATAAGCTACAAAGTGGCATGATGATTAGTATTTTCAACCTAAGTTTTGCACAATTCACAAATTTCTTGTAATGAGTAAAATCTGTCCAAGCTGTCAAGAAATCTTTGACGACAGTCTTTCATTCTGTTCACATTGTGGATCACGGCTTATAGTTAAAGCTACGAAGAAAATATGTCCAAACTGTCAAGAAATCTTTGACGCCAACCATTCATTCTGTTCACATTGTGGATCACGACTCATAGATAATGTAGATGTGATTCCCAACAGACCTCTTACTAAAGAACAAGTATCTGCGCTATATGACATAATAGTTTCTACTTCCGACCCAGATAGAATGACAAAACTTCAAGAAGTCGCTGAGTCAGGAAACATATATGCAATGAACAGCGTCGGTTTATGCTTTAATTATGGGCATGGGGTGAAGAAAAATCTCAAAGAAGCCGTCAAATGGTATCAGAAAGCAGCAGATGCAGGAAATGCAGATGCTATGTTGAACTTAGGGTGTTGCTACGAAAAAGGCGAAGGGGTAAAGAAGAACCTCAAAGAGGCCATGAAGTTGTATGAGAAAGCAGCGGAACAGGGTATAGCTAGAGCAATGACCAATATAGGAAATCTCTGCACTGTTGAGGGCCAAAAGAAGAAAGATTATACGGAATATAAAAAGGCCGTAAAGTGGTTTCAGAAAGCTATTGATGCGGGAGACCCTTATGGAATGTCTGGCTTAGGGTGGTGTTACGAATATGGTTGTGGCGTTAAAAAAACATTGTCGGAGGCCTTCCGCTGGTATGCAAAATCATTGGAAAATGGTCGTGAGAAAGATGAGTGGATTACAAAAAGGATGAAAGTCTGCGACCCAGATGAACTCAAAGCCTGTATAACCAATATTTATGTTGAAGACTACAATTCATCTTATAGGCATCTTGTAGAAACAAAAAGAGGTTCACTTAATTTCGCTGGCGACGTTTATATTAGCTATACCATGGAGGTTGAAAATGTTGGGAACAGAACCGTCAAAATAGTTTGCAACTTAACACCTGACGACTTAACACCTGACATAAATTCCTATCCAAGCCTTTCAGACAACAACAAATTGCTATTTGATGAAGATGGAACCAGATATAATGATTTTGGTTGTTTTGATGGCAAAACTATTAGTGGTAGCTGTCATTTCAGTATTTTCGATTTTGGACTGAAAAAAAGCGGAAAGTATTACTATGACGGAAAGCTATCTGCCTATGATGAAGAAAATGATTTACTTTCTACATGTGAATTTAGTTTCTTTATAGATTATAAGCATAAGATGTTTGGAACAGATGATTATAGTTATGATGCATTATGAATGATTCGTAACGGAGCCTGATAACTTACGTTTCAGATAATGGGCTGAAATGCTGAATAAGAAGTATGGACTTCATATTGCCAAAAAGATAGATGTGACGCGATGCAAGCGGAGAGAAGGAACTCCTGTTCTGTCTTATTGGTTGTCCCAACTAATTTGAAACTCAAGAAGTTGTTTAAGTATTAAAGATAACGTCGACGTCCTCAATGAACTTTATGTTCGATAATTTGTCTGCGATGCCGATAATTCAAAAGGATTTCTCCGGAAATCCTTTTTTGTTTTAGGGACGCAGGGGCCTAAGCCAAAGGCCGCATCAGCCCGACAACAGAAAAAGCAATCGGTATTTCCGATTGCTTTTTTGTGTTAACGGTACATAGCGTTTTGGGGCAAATGTCACGAATTCCTTCTTGCCAAACGCGGTGTTGGGAAATCCATACAAATGATACCTTATTTGTTCAAGGCTCTTTCACCTGCAACTTCTTACGGTATTTGGCGAGCTGGCGCATCAGCTGGCGGGTGATGAGGCAGGCGCGCGAGGGCGCGGCGACAGCCAGCAGCGGTAGAAGATGTTTGGACGTGAGTTTATTTTGAGTTTAGAAAGTGACGTAGGGGCGCAGGCGTTCCAGCACCTCAGGCGGAAACTCGGGCAGCAGGCGCAGGTCGTCCAGACTCTTCAGCGGACCCTTCAGGCGTCGGTAGTCGTTGATGGCGCGCGCCATGTAGAAATCCACATACGGATGCTGGCGCAGCTTCGAGAGCGACAGCGTGTTCAGATTCAGCTTACGAACGGCCGAGGCGTCCACCTGGAAGTAAGGCAGCGCGTCCTCGGGGAATCCCTCTATTTCCAGCAACTGCTCCGGACTGACGAAGCCGCCCAGCCGCTCGCCGTACCTCGTGATGCGGCGGGCATAGTAGCTGCCGATGCCCGGTACGCGCTTCAGCATAGTGGTATCGGCCTCGTTCAGCACGACGTACTCGCCGGGAGAGAGCTTATAATGGAGAGTGGAGGGGTTAGAGTTGAGAGTTCCCGCTCCGTTTTGCTCCGCAAAGCCCCTTTCGGATCGGGTGGAATAGTTGCGTGACGCATTTCTGGGATACAATTCAGCCGCAGGCCGATAGTCGGCCGAAATGCGGATGTAGGGCAACAGTTCGCGATACTGTTTCTGCGTCAGTCCGTAGAGCCGGGCGAAGTCGCTGGGCTGGCTGAACACGCCGCCGTGGGCACGATAGCGATAGATATTCCTCACCAGAAACGGTGGCAGCCCCAACCGTCGGAGTTGGGTGGAGTCGGCCGTGTTCGGATCGAAGGTAAACCGTTCGGCCTTCGCGCTCTGCACCTCGAGCGGCGCCGCATCGGCCATGCCCTCCCCGAGGGCGCCATAGGCCCTGGCGGCCGCCGTGCCGTCCGTGCCGAGAGGCTCCTCCGCTGCCGGCGACGCCAACAGGTCGTCGTCGCTCAGGCTGCCCTGTCCCAGCAAGTTGATGAGCACCACGCACACCAGTGCCACCGCCAGCAGTACTGTCAGCACTATGCGTTGGTTCTTGTCCATGTAGAAAAACTCTCTAATGTGCATGTCAGGGTCAGGGTCGTTTTTTGACGATTCATCGGTTTTCCATTGCAAAGATACAACTTTTTTCCACTGTATGCAAGAAAAACGAGAAATAGTTCTATTCCGCACCCCCACACTGGTGACCGTGCGTCACTTGATGACGATCTTTCTGCCTCCCTGAATATAGATACCTCGAGCCTGCGTTCTGCCGACGCGCTGGCCGTTGAGGTTGTAGACGGCGTCGTCACTCTGCCGGCGCTGCGGCTGCGTGAGGGTTTCCACCCCAGCTGCGGTGTTGCCCATGAACTGTCCGACGAAGAAGATGGCCCCCGTGCTCTGCTCGCTGATGATGTAGAGGAACGGGCGCGTGGCGTGGAACGTTGCATGTGGCGGCATGCCAGTGGTCTCACTTCCGATGACAGTCACGGCAGCAGCCTCCGTGCCTTGCTCGTCGACCTTGATTCGTGCCACCTGCTTCATCAGTCCGATGTAGGTGTCGCGATTGCAGAAGTCGGGGAACTCGGCCTGCTGCCAGTCGAAGGCGCGCGGCATGCCCAGTTCGCACATCACCGGCTTCAAGTCTACACTGACCTCGGTCTCGAAGCGCGGCAGCTTCAGGTCGGTCTGGTGCATTCGGCTTTGGAACTGCCAGTTCTTGCCGTCGAGCACACCGAGCACGTCGCTGACGGTCTTTCCCTCGCGAGGCAGCAGCACGGTCATCACGTAGGCTCCGTTGCCATAAGGCAGTTTCAGAGCCTGATAGGTGTCGTTGTCCATGTACTCAAACTCTCCGAACGGCATCCACATGACGGGCATCTTGTCGCCACCACCGAACACCTCGTCGGCCGTGTTCGCTGCCTGGAAGGGATGCGCCCATGCGCCCTTGAAGTAGAGCGCATTCAGCAGATAGCTCACGGCTTCAGGCTTGAAGTCGTCCTCGCTGAGCACTTCGCGAATCATTCCCTCGGTGTGGTCGCTGGCCCACTGGTTGATGGCGTCCCTCGTCAGCCCGTCGCTGAAGTCGCGCGTCTCGGGCGTGGCGTCGTAGTACTGCTGAGCCAGCTCCACGAAGTGCGGCCGAAGCACATAGTCCTTGTTCAGGAAGATGTTGTTGGCCATGTCCACGCGCGTCTGCCCGTCGAGCTCACCACTCTCAGTCATCATCTTGTGGCAGAACTGGTTGATGGCCTCTGCCCCGGCATCGCCGAAGCCCAGTACCTGACAGATTTCCTGCTGCGTCAGTCCGGCGGCACCGTTGTTCAGCATGCCCAGTGCACAGGTGACGCTCAGCGGCGAGAGCAGCAGGTTCTCCTCCTTGCGGGCCTGGCGGAACAGGCGCAGGGCAAAGTCGTTGTTCTGAGCCACCAGCCCGCGTTGAGCTTCGCTCAGCTGGATTTGCTTCGGCGCCATGAAGTCCTGGTTGGAGAAGAAATTACCATCGTTCAACACATAGTCGAACGACTCGTAGTCGCAGATGCAGTTGGGGTCGGGAGCGAGCAGATGGCGCACCAGTCCGTAGTCCTTGAACCCCACGCCTTCAACGCCCAGAAAGCCCAGCATGTAGGGCGACCCGTCGGGGCGCACGTCGCGATAGCGGTAGCGTGTGTACTGCTGATTGCCGACCTTGATGGTCTCTTCCACAGGCTCGGCATCCTCGAATCCCTCACCGCCATACTGCAGCGAGAAGTCTATCTGCAGTTGCTCGCTAGTGCCGTCTTCCTTATTGACGGCATACACCTTGCCGTCGTCCTCGCGGTAGGCAGCGTAGAATGCATGGCTCTTGGTCCGGCCATGCTCATCATATTCCGAACGATACATCTTCATATACTGGCGCTCATTGATGACGGTGTCGCCAATCAGCGTGTAGGCTACGGTCCACATGGTCTCCTCCGGGGCGCCTTCGCCCGTTTCCTCAAAGTGGTGGTAGATGTAGTACCACGTCTTGTGCTGTTGCAGCATCGGGCGGTGTGTGTCGGCGGCCCATGCTCCTGCCGACGTGAGCAGCAGGCTGGTCAGTAGTAGGTAAAACTTTTTCATAACAGTATCTTTTATTAAAGTGAATCAATAAATTCATCCCATTGCGCGGCTCTGCCTTTCTGGCCGAAGGCTTTCTGGTAGAGACGGGCACGTGTGTTCGAAATGCTCTGCCGCGTGTGAGCGGTCAGGAAGCCGATGCTCTGAGGCGGAATGCCCAACTTCTGCAACAGGCACACGTGGTACTCGTGGCTGCTCAGCCGGCAGAACGAGAACAGCCGTTGCGTGAAGTCGGGAAACACCCTGTTCACCAGTTGCTCCAGTTCCTGCCAATCGCCGTCGGCAGGCAGGCTGCCCAGCTGGCTCATGCGGTCGAAGCGTTGATAGACGTCGGAGCCTCTGAGGTCGGGTCGTGCCGGGGCTGCGACCTGCGCCACGGCTTGGCTCTTCTGTTCCAGCAGGCGCTCCAGCCGCTCCAGCCGCAGGGCAAAGAGCAACCGCTTGCGACGATAGAACTGCACACCCGCCACGAGCAACGCCACGAGTAGGACCAGCGCACCGATGGCGACGATGAGAATCATTCTGCCGCGGGCATTGCTCAGCCGCAGTTCGTGGTTCTCGCGCTCGCGCAACTGATAGTTGTAGAGGGCGTGTATGCGGCGCAGGGCCTCGCCGTCGGTGATGGCCGTCACCGAGTCGGTGGCCTCCTCAAAGAGCCGTAGGCAGCGCAATGCCTCGCCAGGCTGGTTCTGCTTCATCGCAATGTCGGCCAGACCGCGGTAGGCACCCTGCTTGGCAAAGATGGTGCCCTCGCTGACCAGTGCGCGGTAGTAGTGCTTCGCCGAGTCGAGTTGTCCCGTTCGCATGCAGAGCTCGGCGGCTATGCTGTAGATGCCGCTGCGGGCCGCCTCGTCGTCGATGGCCAGCGCAGGCTCCAGCAACTGGCGCGCGCGGTCGTACTGGTCGTGCCAGACGTAGTAGGCGGCCAACTGGCTCTGCACGTCGGCAGCCAGCGTGTCGTCGCCGATGGTCTGAGCCAGCAACAGCGCCTGCTGGAAGTAATGAAGGCAACTGTCCTCGGGTTCGCCACCGCGATAGGTGTTGCCAATGTCGCGCAGGTCGTAGACCATGGCCGCCGTGTCTCCCAGCAGCGAGTCGCAGCGGTAGGCCTGACGGTAGGCGTCGAGTGCCTCGTCGATTACCTGCTGCTCGAAAAACAGCGACCCCATCTGGCTGTAGGTGGTGGCAAGCAGAGGCAGCAGGCCGTCGTCAGCCGAACGGAGCATCTCCTCCCGTCCCGACGCCTTGCCCACGACAGTCTCCACCGACTTCTGGAAATAGTCCAGGGCCTGCGGGGCATCCTTCAGGTCGCTGCACACGCGGCCCGCCAGATAGAAGGCACGGGCTCGATGGGCGGCGTCGCCGTGGCGCTCGTAGTAGACAGCCAGTGCCCGGGCTTCCTTGTCCGACGTGTGTTGCTCGTAGCGCGCGTCGGCATCGCACAGCCGCTGCAGCCGGGCATCCATTGCTGCGCGGTCGTCGGCCGAACAGGCGACAAGCACCGCGAGCAGCACGGTAGCGAGCAGACGTGAAATGTCAAAAATCGTCGGTTTCATCGGGAGTATTTTCTTTTTTATATATAATCATTGTCGCTTTTCATCTTACAGGTTCAGGATTCATCCAGTCCATGTCGAAGAGCATGAGGTCGTGCCATGCCTGCTCGAAACTCACGCTGGCGGGCTGTCCGTCGCCGTCAGTGTAGCGCTCGGTGAAGGTGATGCGCCTGCCGTCGCGGCTGATGCTGAGGTTGGCATCGGCAGAGCCTGCCACATCGGAGTAGATCCATCGTGCAACTTCCTCCCACTGGCATTCCCACACCATCGTGCTGCCCACGACCCGCGTGTGGTCGTCGTTCCAATTCAGACTGATCGTGCAGTCGCTGCGCAGCCAGTTGCTGCAGGCGTGATAGGTTGACGTGGCTGCATCGTAGGTGCCGAAGGGCAGCTGGCGTGGTAGCAGCGATGCCGGCAAGCGGGTCGCTTCGCCGTTCCACCACATCAGCAGCAGGCGCGCCTCATCGAGGGGGCAGCCTTCCAGCAGAGGACCGAAGCCAACGCTGATCTCGTGGTTGCTCGTCCAAAGCGCATAGTCGGCAGTCTCGGGATTGCCAAGCCACATCGCACTGCTGGTCAGGCGCAGTCGGCGCTGCCGCGAAAGCGTGCGGCGCGTGTAGCCATGTCGCCCGTTTCTGCCGGTAGGTTCGCATTCGTCATCGTAGTTATTCATCCAATATTCATCCAACAGAGCCTCGTTGTCTGACTCCACGCGGTAGCGCAGTCCGGTGCAGAGACCGTTCTTCGCCTCCAATACATAATAGCACGTATAATCCTTACTTGGGTCATTCCATTGCGGCACAAACACCGACGTGCCGTTCTGCTCAGCGTTGTACCACCCCACCTTCCTGCTGTCGTCGTCTTCACCGCCAATGCTGATGTCGGCAATCTGGCCCACCTTGTACACGGCACCCTTGCCCACGAACAGCATGCTGTCCACGGCTTCATAGCAGAGCGTGTCGCCCTCAAACACCTTCAGCGTCTGAGGCACCTTGCCGTCGGCTAGTTGCACCTGCACCAGTTGCTGCGCCCAGGTCGTCGGCCCGAGCGTTACGATGAGGCTTAGCAGTATGATGAGTCTTCTCATTTTCGTTTTCCTTCTTGATGTCTTTCAGTCGTTTTCGTGCTGCAAAATAAGGAAAAAGAAACGATAACGCCAAATATTCTTGTTCACAAATTGTTCACAAATGCCCGCCACCAGTATCTTTCTGGTACCCAAAGCAGTGCTTTCGGGAAAAAACAGGTCTGTCGGTCCCTGCTTTTGCTGCATCAAAAGCATTGAGTTGATGCAGCAAATTGAGTTGATTTGCACGGCAAATTAACTTGAATTGCACGGCAAATTGAGTTAGTTTTGTTTTGTAGCCAAATAATTTGGGGGAATGGAAAAATGTTTGTACCTTTGCGTGGAAATCTATTTTTTATAAAACTGAGAATCATGAAAAGAATCCTTTTTCAAACCCTGTGGATGGCCATGCTCATGCTGATTCCAGCTACGGCCATGGCGAAGAAGAAACAACCGAAACCGATGACCGACCGCGAGTACTGGTGCTCGCAGGCCTATAAGATGGCTCAGCCCGTGCTGGAGAACATGGCGAAGGGCGAACTGCAGAAGAACATGCAGCTGGAAGTGAGCCCCAACTGGGACGGACGGTCGAAGAAGGTGGCCTACATGGAGACCTTCGGCCGACTGATGGCCGGCATCGCACCGTGGTTGTCGCTGCCCGACGACGACACTGCCGAGGGCAAGCAGCGTCGACAGCTGCGCGAGTGGGCACTGCAGGCTTACAAGAATGCCGTTGACCCCGAGAGTCCCGACTACCTGGCGTGGCGCGGCCACGGGCAGGCGCTGGTGGATGCTGCCTACGTGGCGGAGTCGTTCGTCAGAGGCTACGAGGCCCTGTGGGTGCCGCTCGACGACGTGACGAAGCAGCGCTATCTGGAAGAGTTCAAGCAGCTGCGCCGCGTGGAGCCTCCCTACACCAACTGGTTCCTGTTCTCATCGGAGATAGAGTCGTTCATTGCCAAGGCTTTCGGCACGAAGGAGTATGACGACTTCCGCGTGATGATGCCCATCCGCAAGGTGGAGGAGTGGTATGTGGGCGACGGCTGGTATGCCGACGGACCCGTGTTCGCCTTCGACTACTACACGTCGTACGTCTTCCATGCCATGTATCTGGAGACGTTGCAGAACATGATAGACGCCAACCAGAAAGGCACGCGACTGGAATATAAGAAATACTACGACCGCGAGCTGAAGCGGGCACAGAAGTTTGCCATCATCCTCGAGCGCTTCATCTCGCCCGAAGGCACCTTCCCCGTCATCGGCCGCTCGACACCCTACCGCACGGCGGCCATGCAGCCGCTGGCGCTGATGGCATGGTATCAGACGCTGCCGAAGGACCTGACCAACGGACAGGTGCGCGCCGCGCTGACGGCAGTGCTCCACCGCATGTGGGACCACCAGAACAACTACAACGAGGGCGGCTACCTGACCATCGGCTTCTGCGGCTCGCAGCCCGGCACTGCCGACTGGTACACCAACAACGGCTCGCTCTACATGGCGTCGCTGACGTTCATGCCGCTCGGTCTGCCCGCCGACCACGACTTCTGGACCTGCCCGGCCGAGGAGTGGACGCAGGTGAAGGCCTGGAACGGCAAGCCCTTCCCGAAGGACCACCGCTGGGGCGACGACATCCAGACAAAGGATAAGTGGTAGAACCTCCCCCAGCCCCTCCGGAGGAGGGGAGGACCTAACGGGGTGGAAGACCTCCCCCGCCCCCTCCGAAGGAGGGGAGGGCCTGACGGGTATGGGAAGGAAGGAATAAATAGGGAAAAGACTTTGAGCTATCATTTTGAAATATAATAATGTTTATAATAGAAAACAGCATGAAGAAGATTAAAACTGTATTAGCACTATTGGCAACGGTCATCACGCTCCCCTCCTTTGCAGGGGTCGGGGGAGGTACCACTTCGCAAGAGGTGCGCGACATCGTCTACAAGGTGAATAACACGTGGCAGATGAACCATGAGCAGGAACGCTCGTTCTGGGACCCGGCTGTCTATCACACGGGCAACATGGAGGCGTTCTTCACATTCGGCAACGTGGCATGGATGAACTACTCGAAGGAGTGGGCCGACCGCAACCTCTGGCAGGGCGCCCGCGAGAAGGACTCGTCGAAGTGGAAGTACAAGCAGTACGGCGAGTCGATGCAGCACGTGCTGTTCGGCGACTGGCAGATTTGCTTCCAGACCTATCTGGACCTGAACACCGTGTTTCCGGCCGACTACAAGGTGGCACGCGCCAAGGAGGTGATGGGGTTCGAGGCCGACTCGGAGGCCGACGACTACTGGTGGTGGGCCGACGCTCTGTACATGGTGATGCCTGTGATGACGAAGATGTACAAGCTGACGGGCGACGAGAAGTATCTTGACAAGATGTATGAGAACTGGAAGTATGCCAACTCCATCATGTACGACGAGGAGACGGGCCTGTACTTCCGCGACGGCAAATACGTCTATCCGAAGCACAAGACCGCTGCCGGCAAGAAGGACTTCTGGGCCCGCGGCGACGGATGGGTGCTGGCAGCCTTTGCGAAGGTGCTGAAGGACCTGCCCAAGAAGCATAAGAACCGCAAGGAGTACGTCAGCTTCTACCAGCGTCAGGCTGCCGCCGTGGCTGCCTGCCAGCAGGACGAAGGCTACTGGACGCGCTCGATGCTCGACCCCGAGCAGGCACCCGGTCGCGAGACCTCAGGCACGGCGCTGTTCTGCTACGGACTGCAGTGGGGCATCAACAACGGCGTGCTCGACGCCAAGAAGTATCAGCCTGTGGCCGACAAGGCATGGCAGTATCTAGCCACCATCGCCCTGCAGCCGGATGGCACCGTGGGCTATGTGCAGCCCATCGGCGAGAAAGCCATCCCCGGACAGGTGGTCGACCAGAAGTCGACATCGAACTTCGGCACCGGTGCCTTCCTGCTGGCTGCCTGCGAGTACTATAGGCATTTGCAGAAATAAAAGGGGGAGGATAACCCGACAAATGTCTTAGACTCCATGAACTCCTTGGACTCCATGAACTCCTTGAACTCCTAAAAAAATATGCGTATACTCATTGTAAATACAAGCGAGCAGACGGGAGGGGCGGCAGTGGCTGCCAACCGCCTGAAGGATGCGCTCATCAACAGTGGCGAGAAAGCCAAGATGCTGGTGCGCGATAAGGAGACCGACGACCTCACCGTGGTGGGGCTGGGCCATTCGTGGCGACAGCAGTGGCGCTTTCTGTGGGAGCGCTGGTGCGTGTTCTGGCGACTCCACTTCGGCACGCAGCAACTGTTTCAGATTGACATTGCCAACACGGGAGCCGACATCACGCGGCTGCCGGAGTTTAAGGAGGCCGACATCATACACCTGCACTGGATTAATCAGGGCATGCTGTCGCTGAAGAGCATCCGCAAGATTCTGGACTCGGGCAAACCCGTTGTGTGGACTATGCACGACATGTGGCCCGCCACAGCCATCTGCCACCTGACACTGGGCTGCCAGAACTTCAAGTCGCAGTGCCGCCGATGCAAATACCTGCCGGGCAAGGGTGGCGACAACGACCTGTCGGCCCGCGTGTGGCAGCGCAAGCAGGCCATGCTGCGCGGTCGCAATATCTGGTTTGTGGCCTGCAGCAAGTGGCTGGCCGGCGAGGCTAAGAAGAGTGGGCTGCTGAAGGGACAGAGCATTACCAATATTCCCAACCCCATCGACACGCGCGTGTTCTGCCGACAAGACAAGGCGGAGGCACGGCGACGGCTGCAACTGCCCGAAGACAAGCGACTGGTGCTGTTCGTGTCGCAACGCGTCACCAACGAAAACAAAGGCATGCAGTACCTCATCGATGCCTGCACGACGCTGACCGCGCAGCATCCTGAGATGGCGCAGAACACGGGTGTGGTGGTGCTGGGCGGCCATGCCGAGGAGATAGCCGACCTGCTGCCGTGGCCGACCTACGCACTGGGCTACGTCAACGACACCCGCCGCATCGTGGATGTCTACAACGCCGCCGACGTGTTTGTGCTGCCGTCGCTATCGGAGAACCTGCCCAACACGATTATGGAGGCCATGGCCTGCGGCGTGCCGAGCATCGGATTCAACGTGGGCGGCATACCCGAGGAGATTGACCACCGGCAGAACGGCTACGTGGCGAAATATCGCGATGCCGACGACTTGGCGGCAGGCATTCGCTGGGTGCTGGACGAAGCCGACCGCGACGAGCTCAGCCGAAACGCCGTACACAAGGTGCACAGCAGCTATTCTGAGCAGAGCGTGGCCCTGCGCTACACGGAGGTGTACTACGAGGCCATGGCCCATAAGATGTTGAACATTTAGGATAAGACTGTTATGATAAAATTTTCCATCATCACCTGTACCTACAACGCGGCCAAGGAGGTGGGACGCACGCTCGACAGCGTGTTGGCCCAAACCTACCACCACGTGGAACACCTGATCATCGACGGGGCGTCGAAGGATGCCACGATGCAACTGGTGCGCGCCTACGAGCGGGAGTCGGAGGAGGCTGAGAACGACCACGAGCTGGTGGTGATCAGCGAGGCCGACAGCGGTCTCTACGATGCCATGAACAAGGGCATCGGCATGGCGAAGGGCGACTATGTGGTGTTTCTGAATGCCGGCGACGTGTTTCCCTCACCCGACACGCTGGAACTCATCGCAGGGTCGGTGGGCGACGGCGAGGCGCTACCCGGTGTGCTATACGGCGACACCGACATCGTGGACAACGCAGGGCGATTCCTGCGCCACCGCCGCCTGGCACCGCCTCCCGAGGGACTGTCGTGGCGCTCGTTCAGCGAGGGCATGCTGGTGTGCCATCAGGCTTTCTACGCCCGCACCGACCTGGCCAAGCGCAACCTCTACGACCTGTCGTATCGTTTCAGCGCCGATGTAGACTGGTGTATTCGCGTGATGAAGGAGGCCGAACGGCAGGGGCTGCCGCTGAAGTATGTGGGCATGGTGGTCGTCAACTATCTCGATGGCGGCCTCACGACGAAGAATCACCGCCGTTCGCTGCGCGAGCGTTTCCAAGTGATGAGCCGCCACTACGGGCTGCCCATGACGATCTGGAAACACTTCACGTTTCTCTTTAGGTAGAAACCGCCCCACCTATTACCTATCACCTATTACCTATCACCTGCTATGCGGAATCGTCTTTTTCTTTTCTTATTGTTCGTATCCATCGGCGTCCATGCCAAACCGCTTGGAAAAGAGCAGGTCAGCGTGCTGAACCTGCGAGTGGAAAACCTTACCAATCCGTTAGGCATTGGCACTCCCGAACCCCGCTTCTCGTGGCAGTTGGCTTCAGAGGCGCAGGGCGTCGTGCAGAAGTCGTACCGCATCCTGGTGGCATCGTCGGAAGAGATGCTGTCGCGTGGCAAGGGCGACATGTGGGATTCGGGCGACGTTGTCTCGCGGCAACAGCTCTGGATTCCCTATGGCGGGCCGAAGCTGCGAAGCGGACAGCGACTGTTCTGGAAGTTGCTGGTGAACACCAATAAGGGTCGCACTTCGTGGAGCGATGTGCAGACGTTCAGCATCGGACTGCTCTACGAAAGCGACTGGCAAGGCCGCTGGATAGGGTTGGAACGCATGATACCAGGCGAACAGATGGGCAACCACTCGCGCATGGCAGCCCGCTATCTGCGCAAAGAGTTCAGGCTGAAGGAGGGCGCCAGCGTGAAGCGTGCCACGGCCTACGTCGTGGGGCTGGGATTCTATGAGTTCTACGTCAACGGCACCTGCCTGAACCCCGACACGCGTCTGCCACTGCCCACCGACTACAGGAAGACCATCCTCTATAACACCTACGACGTGACTCCCTTGCTCAGCGAGGAAAATGCCCTCGGCATGGTGCTGGGCAACGGCTACTACTATGCCATCCGGCAGGATAAGCCCTACAAGAACACCCACTTCGGCTATCCGAAATGCAGGGTGAACGTGGTGGTGGAATATACCGACGGCACGCGCGAGGTGTGGAAGACCGACGAGACGTGGCGCGTGACGCCCGACGGACCTATTCGTGCCAACAACGAGTACGACGGCGAGGAGTATGATGCGCGCCGCGAGATGACGGGCTGGAGCCGCGTGGGCTACGACGATTCCGCCTGGCTGCAGGCCGAGCGCACAGCCCTTCCCACTGGCACGCTGCGCGGGCAGACGGCACCGCCCGTAGTAGTCAGGGAGAGTGGTTGCCAGGTTGTCAGGCAGATTACGACGGGCGATGGCCGGTCGGTCATCCTCGACTTCGGTCAGAACCTCTCTGGAGTGGTAAATTTCCGTCCGTCAGGCCATGCCGGCGACACCATTCGCCTTCGCTTTGCCGAACGACTGCAGGGCGATACGGCTCTCTACACCGAGAACCTGCGTGCCGCCCTATGTGAGGATGTGTATGTCTGCAGCGGTCAGGAGACGGCTGCTACCTGGTGGAAGCCGACATTCATCTCGCATGGCTTCCGCTATGTGGAGGTGAAGGGGATGCCCGTCGTGCAGCCTGCCGACTTCCAAGTCTTCACCGTAAGCGACGATATGGTTGCCGAGAGCCAGCTGACAACTTCCGATACCATCCTGAACCGCATCGTTCAGAACGCCCGCTGGGGCATACGCAGCAATTATCACGGCATGCCCATGGACTGTCCGCAGCGCGACGAGCGCATGCCCTGGCTCGGCGATCGCACGATGGGCTCGCTGGGTGAGAGCTACCTCTTCCAGAACGAACGCTTGTATGCCAAATGGATGCGCGACATCTGCGAGGCACAGCGCTCTGACGGCTGCCTGCCCGATGTGGCACCGCTGTTCTGGAATTACTTTACCGACAACGTCACCTGGCCTGCCGCCCTGCCGTTCACGTGCGATATGCTGTGGCGACAATATGGCAACAGCAGGCCTCTTCGTGAAAGCTATCCGGCCATCAAGAAATGGATTGCTCATCTCGTCGATACCTTCAGCGACGACGACGGGCTGATCACCAAAGACACCTATGGCGACTGGTGCGTGCCACCCGAGCGCCTCGACCTGATTCATAGCGAGGACCCTGCCCGCAAGACCGACGGCACGCTTATTTCTACGGCCTACGTCATTCGCGTCCTGCAGTTGCTTCGCGATTTTGCCCTTGAACAGGGACTCACCGCCGAGGCTGACTCGTTCGTGGTGCAGGCGCAGAGAATGTCGGAGGCATTCAACCGCCGCTTCTTCCATGACGGTCACTACGGCAACAACACCGCCACGGCCAATCTGCTGCCCCTGGCTTTCGGCCTTGTGCCCGACGGCAGCCGTGAGACGGTAGTGAGAAGCCTGGTCGAGAATGTCGTGGAGAAAAACCAGTGCCACGTGTCGTGTGGCGTCATCGGCATCTCGTGGCTTCTGCGGGTGCTCAGCGACAACGGACGTGCCGACTTGGCTTGGCGCATTGCCACCAATAAAACTTATCCGTCGTGGGGCTATATGGCCGAACACGGGGCAACAACAATCTGGGAGCTCTGGAATGGCGACACCGCCAATCCCGCCATGAACAGCGGCAACCACGTGATGCTGCTTGGCGACCTGCTGACGTGGTGCTATCAGTATCTGGCGGGGGTGAAGCCCAAGCGACCCACCCCCCAGCCCCTCCCTATCAGTGAGGGGAGTGAAATGCCTTTGCAAACTGCGAACCTTCAAGCTGAGAGAGTATCTACTCCCCTCCCTTCACGGGAGGGGCAGGGGGGTGGGTCTTCTGCTTCCTTCCTCCTTGCTCCTGCCTTCACCATCCCCGACTGCTTCGGCGTCGATGCCACCTACGAGTCGGCCTACGGAACCATTGCCAGTAAGTGGAAGAAAGACGGGCGGCATGTCACGTGGCACGTGATGATTCCTGCCAATACGACGGCAGAGGTTCATCTGGCTGACGGCACCGTGAAAACCATCGGCTCAGGTTCCTACACCTTTGAGGCAGAGACGCCCCTCGCCGCCGACTGCCTGGCCGAACAGGAGTTTATCGACGACATGCCGGCAGTGCCTTCCTGCCACGCTTCCACCATCGTGGAACTGCAGAACGGCGACCTGCTGGCGGCGTGGTTTGCCGGACAGTACGAGGGACATCCCGACGTAAAAATCTGGACAGCGCGAAAGACAAAGGGGGCCGACCATTGGACACAGCCCGTCGTTGCTGCCAACGGAACGTTTGAACCCGATACCGAGCAGGCGCGCATAGCCGGTCTCGACAGCACCGACCACGGCCGGAAGGCGTGCTATAATCCTGTGCTCTGCCAGATGCCTGACGGCGAAGTGTTGCTATTCTATAAGGTCGGTCGCTTCGTGCAAGACTGGACGGGCTGGCTGGTGCGCTCAACAGATAATGGGCTGACGTGGTCGGAGAAGCAACCGTTGCCCGAAGGATTCCTCGGCCCCGTGAAGAACAAACCTGAGTTGATGGATGGTTATCTGCTATGCCCGTCGAGCACGGAGAAGGGAGGGTGGAAGATTCACTTCGAGCGCTACGCCCTTATCAATGGCAAGCACTTCCCCAAGCAGGAAGACCTTGCCGCCCATGCCACGCTGATAGGTCCCATTGCTGCCGAACAGGCTGAAAAGACCTACGAGCAGGGCACGCGCTCGCCCATTGGCTGCATCCAACCCAGCATCTTGCGTTTAGCCGATGGTAGGCTGAAGGTGCTCTGCCGCTCGCAAAACGGCCGTCTGGCCACCAGCTATAGCAGCGACCAGGGCCTGACGTGGAGCCCAGTGACTCTTACCACGTTGCCCAACAACAACTCTGGCACCGATGCGGTGACGCTGCAGGACGGCCGTCATCTGCTCGTTTACAATCCCACGGCCACTCAGCCTGGCGCCCATCGGGCCCCACGCACGCCGCTCTGCGTGGCCATCAGCGACAACGGCGAACACTGGCAGCATCTGGCCACCCTCGAGGATAGCCCCATCAGCGAGTATTCCTATCCGGCCATCATCGTGGGGCGCGACGGAACTATCCACATCACCTACACCTGGCGGCGCGAGCGCATACGCCACGCAGAGATTAAACTTCGCCCGTAATCCCAACATGTTTGAGACAGTATTAGCATAAAAGAGAGGGACGCGGAATTCCGCGTCCCTCTTGCTTTGTATAATAAAAAAATTGTTCCTGTCAATCGCTTATGAGTAGCGGATGAGTTGTCCGGGACGGATGCTGGAACTCTTCTTCAATCCGTTCAGCTTGCGCAGTTCCTCCACGCTCACGCCATACTTCGTGGCGATGCGGTAGAGCGTCTCGCCGCTCTTCACCTTATGCACCTTACGCGATGCCGACTTCACAGCATAGTTCTGCTGCTTGCTCTCGCTCTGGCGGTTCTGGGCAGTGGCTGTGCTGTGCACGTCGGCAGGATTGTAGCTGCCATTGCCCTGCACACCACGCAGGCGAGTGGCCTCGCGTGCATCACGATCGTAGGTGGCCTTGCGATAGACGTAGAAGTCGCCCGTCACGTCCTGAGCACGGAAGTCGAACAGCACGGCCGGATTCAGGGCCACGCCACACAGGCGGGTTTCGAAGTGCAGGTGAGAACCCGTCGAGCGGCCTGTGGAACCTCCCAGACCAATCACGTCGCCGGCCCTTACCACCTGATTCTCCTTTACCAACTGCTTCGACAGGTGACCATAGATGGTCTCCAAGCCATTGTCGTGGCGAATCACGATGTATTTGCCGTAACCCTTTGCTTCATATTTCACCATGCGCACCATGCCCGAGAAGGCAGCGCGGATGGTGTCGCCCGTATACACCTTGATGTCCAGACCCTTATGCTGGCGGCCCCAGCGGGCACCGAAGTTCGACGTAATCACGCGGCTCGGCGTAGGCATGCAGAAGTCGCGCAGGTCAATTTTGTAATGGTCGGGCAGCTGCGTGGCGCGGTGGGCGTAGATGTTGTTCCAGTCGGCATACAAATCCTCTGCAGGCAGACCGGAGTATTCGCGTTCCAGAAGTTGATTGTAGGTGAGGGTATCAACGGTTCTCATCTTCTTGTCGATCGGGGCCTGACTGGCCAGCAGATCCTGAGCCGAAGCATGTTGGCCCGAAAGAGTGAGAATTGCTGTAATTGCTAATGATTTTACTATTTTCTTAAAACTCATATTTTCTTGTTTTTTGATAGAGATAGGTGTCGATTTTCGTCACAATCAACAAAAATCCGCCGCAAAGATAACAAAAAAATCCTATAATTGTTGTATATCAGACCCTCAATTAACGGTTTTTATCATCTTTTAAGGCTTTACCGAACCACAATTTTCCGGCCTTGATGGATGTAGATGCCTTTGGGAAGCCAGCCTTCAGCCTCTCCCTGAAGGGAAGAAAGACGGGCTTTGCCGTCTCACGAAATGGCGGCCCAGTTGACGTTGGTTTTGCGCAGTTGGCGAAGGCGATTCCACAGCAGTTCATACTGGGGGCTCTGGCAGGTGGGATCGTCGTCAACGATGCGCTGGGCCTCGTCGCGCGCCATCTGCAGCAGCTGGCCGTCGCGGGCCACGTCGGCAATCTTCAGGTCGAAGGCCATGCCGCTCTGCTGCGTGCCCTCCAAGTCGCCGGGACCGCGAAGCTTCAGGTCGGCCTCAGCAATCTCGAAGCCATCGTTGGTCTCACACATGATGTCGATGCGCTTGCGCGTCTCGGCCGAGAGCTGGTAGTTGGTCACGAGGATGCAGTACGACTGGTCGGCGCCGCGTCCCACCCTACCGCGCAGCTGGTGCAACTGTGACAGGCCGAAGCGCTGGGCCTCGAGGATCACCATCACCGAGGCATTCGGCACGTTCACTCCCACCTCGATGACGGTCGTGGCCACCAGTATCTGCGTCTCGCCGCGCACGAAGCGCTGCATTTCCTCCTCCTTCTCGGCGGGCTTCATTTTTCCGTGCACCTTGCTCAGCCGGTATTCGGGGAACGTGGCGCGCAACACCTCGAAGCCTTCCTCCAGGTTCTGCAGGTCCATCTTCTCGCTTTCTTTGATAAGCGGGAACACGATGTACACCTGTCGCCCCAGATTGATTTGCTGGCGTATGCCCTGATAGAGCGATGTCTGCTGGGTGTCGAACTTATGGATGGTCTGAATGGGCTTGCGTCCAGGCGGCAGCTCGTCAATCACACTCACGTCCAGGTCGCCGTAGATGGTCATGGCCAGCGTGCGCGGAATGGGCGTGGCGGTCATCACCAGCACGTGGGGCGGATTCTCGCTCTTTCCCCACAGCTTGGCGCGCTGAGCCACGCCGAAGCGGTGCTGCTCGTCGATGACAGCTATGCCCAGCCGTTGGAACTGCACGGTGTCCTCGATGAGGGCGTGGGTTCCCACCACAATCTGTATGCTGCCGTCCATGAGCCCGCGCAGTATCTCCGTACGCCGTTTGCCCTTCACGATGCCTGTGAGCAGTTCCACGCGGACGGGCATCGTGCCCAGGAAGTCGCGAATGGTCTGCAGATGCTGCTCGGCCAGAATCTCCGTCGGAGCCATCATGCAGGCCTGGAAACCATTGTCCAGCGCGATGAGCATCGACATGAGCGCCACGAGCGTCTTGCCCGACCCCACGTCGCCCTGCAACAGTCGGTTCATCTGGCGACCCGACCGCATGTCGGCCCTGATTTCGTGCATCACGCGCTTCTGGGCTCCAGTGAGCTCGAAGGGCAGGTGCTGGTGGTAGAACGTGTTGAACACCTCGCCCACGTGGCGGAACACGTAGCCGCGATACTTGCGGCGTTGGTCGCTGGCATAGCGCAGGATGTTCAGCTGCACGTAGAACAGCTCTTCGAACTTCAGCCTGACGCGGGCGCGCTGCATCTCGTCGGGTGTCCGCGGATAGTGGATCCAGCGCATGGCCTCGTCGCGCGAGCACAGGTGGCGGGGTTCGATGATGAACGGCGGCAGCGTCTCGCTGATAACGCCCTTCACCACGTCGCTGCCCGAGGAGAGGCTAATGCGCTCCAGCAGGCCCTTCATGATGCGCTCCATGCCACGGCTCTGCAGTCCGCTTTTCTTCATGCGCTCGGTAGTCATGTAGTAGGGTTGCAGCCCCATCTCCGACAACATCAGTTCGCTGGCCAGGTCGATGTCGGGATGCGAAATCTGAAAGCGTCCGCCGTAGATGGTGGGCTTGCCGAAGACGATGTACTCCACGTTCTCCTTGTACTGCTGGTAGACGTACTTCGTGCCGTTGAACCACACCAGGTCGGCCACGCCGTGACCGTCGCTGAAGTGGGCCACGACGCGCTTCTTGCGGGCGCCCATGCTGAACTCCTCGAACGACAGAATCTTGCCCTTCAACTGCACAAACGGCATGTCGGCCTGCAGTTGGTCGATGCTGTAGATACGGCTGCGATCGACGTACTTATAGGGGTAGTACTCCAGCAGTTCGCCCCACGTCGAGATGCCGAGCTCCTTCTGCAGGAGTTCGGTGCGCCGCTGTCCCATGCCGGGCAGGTATTTGATGCTTTGGTCGAGGATATTCAATTATTAGTTGAGAGTTTAGAGTTTAGAGTTGAGAGACAGTTGAGAGTTAAGAGTTCTTTCTGACGAAAGCGTCGCTGCGCGCCGAGTGGAGAGTTGAGAGACAGTTGAGAGTTAAGAGTTGAGAGTTCTTTCTGACGAAAGCGTCGCTGCGCGCCGAGCGGAGAGTTTATTCTCCACTTCGTTTAGAAAGCGAGCAGGTAGATTCACTTTTCACTCTCTGCGAGCAGAGCCTCAGCCACAACCATGTCGAAGGGAGTGGTGAGCTTGATATTCTCGCGAATACCGTCGATCATGGCGACACGATGACCATAGGCCTCCACCACCGAGGCATCGTCGGTGAACGCCTCGCGATAGGCCTGGCGGTAGGCCGCCTTCAGCAACGGGATGCTGAACGTCTGTGGTGTCTGCACCAGCCGATAGCCCTTGCGGTCGATGGCTCCCCGCTCCTCATGGCGCAGCGACTCCACCACGGGCACCGCCGGTACCACAGCCTCAGCCTCAACGGCAGCCGCATAGCAGCGCCGGATGAGGTCTGCCGACGCAAAGGGGCGCACACCGTCGTGTACACCCACGATGCCCTCTTCGCCGTCCGGTATCAACGCCAGTCCGTTCTTCACCGAGTGGAAGCGCGTCTGACCGCCGTCGGCCACACGGTGCTCCACGCCGAACTCGTACTGCCGGCACCGTTCGCACCAGTAGTCCTGTTGTTCGCGTGGCAGCACGAGGATGATCTGCAGGTCTGCGATTGCATTGCGAAACTGCTGCAGCGTGTGCATCAGCACTGGCCGTCCGCCCACAAGCTGAAACTGCTTCGGCACGTTGCCCCCCATACGCAGACCCTTGCCGCCCGCCACTATGATTGCGTAGTACTTCATCTTTTTAGTTTATAGCGTGTAGTAAATAGTGAATAGTGAATAGTGTATAGTGAATAGTGTATAGCGTATAGCGTATGATTAGCCTTGCCTGATTGAGTGGCTTGCCTTGCTGTTGGCATCCTTGCCTGACTGAGTGGCTTGCCTTGCTGTTGGAATCCTTGCCTGACTGAGTGGCTTGCCTTGCTGTTGGAATCCTTGCCTGCTTGAGTGAGAACCAAGAAGCGTGATCCGAACCAGAAGAAAGAGTAATCATAAACTATTCACTCTTCACTCTTCACTCTTCACTATTCACTTTTCATTCTTCACTTTTCACTTTTTAACTGGTTATACCGCATTCCTTCCTGCAGGGCATCGGCGGCATCGGCGAGGCCCAGCTGGCGCAGCAGCTCGTAGCCGAAGGCCATGGCAGCACCAGGACCGCAGGCCGTCGTGACGAGTCCGTCGGTGGTCACCAGTTCGGCCGTGTAGTCGCAGCCGTCGAAGGCCTGCTCGAAGCCGGGGTAGCACGTGGCGCGCTTGCCTGCCAGCAGTCCCAACGGCGCCAGCACCACGGCCGGTGCAGCACAGATGGCGGCGATGCGTCCCTGCCGCTCGCTCTGGGCCACCAGTGCCTCGCGCAGTCCCTCGTGGGCAAACAGGTTACTGGCTCCGGGCATACCACCCGGCAGCACCAGCAAGTCGGCATCGGCCAGTTCGCCACTCACCTCGGCAAACAGCGCGTCGGCCACGACGCCCACGCCGTGCGCACTCGTCACCACCTGCTCGTCCATCACGCTCACGGTTGTCACTTCCACGCCGCCACGGCGCAGGATATCTACTGGAGCCAGCGCCTCGATGTCCTCGAAGCCGTCGGCCAGAAATACAAATGCTCTTGCCATCGTTTTCAGTATTATTGTCTTGTTATAAAAATAGATTTCCACGCAAAGGTACAAACATTTTTCCATTCCCCCAAATTATTTGGCTACAAAGGTGTGGAAAGAAAAGGGAAGTGTCAAGAAATATTGCCAGTCAACCCCCTCGTAGAATTAAAAATTCCCGACTGGAAAATGTTTTTTCGCAAATACGCCCGTATTTTGGCAAAGATTCCAACCCGTTGTGGGTCAGGTGGTTAGCCGTCTGAGCCCCCCAGCCCCCTATGTTAGGGGACTTAAAACCATAGGTTTCGGTCGCACAAACCATAGGTTTAGCCGCTCTATCTCTATGCTTTGTAAGCTCTATCTCATAGCTTTGTATCGCAGAAACCTATGGTTTAGCCGAGTCAAACCATAGGTTTAGCAGGATTCCCTTCCCTTTAGGGAGGGGCTATGGGTAGGCTCCCCATTGTTTCACGCCCTAGTTTGATGTTTCACGCGGAGACTTTTTTGTCGGAAAAATTCATAAAAAGGGCGAAAGCATCCTAACCTCACGGCCAAGATGCTTCCTATAATAAAAAAATCGATTATGAAATTGATCTCGCAAAAGATCCGAACTTATTATTCATCCCAAAGACCTTCCTTTGAGATTTCCCAACCACTGTCGATATCATCCTCTATTGTGATTCCATTCTCTTTTGAGAACACCTCATCAGTAGAACCCTTCATGATTGATTCAGTCAGGTCTATGAAGTAATTGTCGATGACTGGTGTTATATACTTTTTTCTCATTTTCATAATACTTTTATTGTTTTTGTTATTATCTAAATCTTATTTAACCATAATTTTACGACCATGCATTATATATATGCCACGTCGCAATTCGCCGCGCGTAACACTTTGTCCTGCAAGATTATAAATCGTATCTTCAGAATCATCTGCATACATTTCCCTTATTCCGTTTACCTCTTCATCAGGGAAGTACAGGCGTAAACCTTTTGCGCCTTCCATATTGGACAACACACTGGCAGGTACATAGGCACGATGAGCTGGTACTGTATTGCCAGTAAAATTCCAGAAACCCAACTCTCCTGTTCCATTCTCATGACCAAGTGTTAGTACTTCCTTATAACCGACTTTTGTATCAGTGGTACTACCTGTCAGAATATTATTTGTGATAGTCTCTTCTTCTTTCCCCTCAGCTGCCTCATAGAACGCATAATAGCCAGGCCTTTTTGTCTGCACATAAATACCGGTATTGGCTGGTATTGCATTATCACCATCTATTCTCACCATGTTCAATTTTTCGTCCGCTACTATTTTATTGGCATAACGACATAGCACGCCTCGTTCTGGTACTATTGAGGCATAGTCAATGAAAAGCGTCCCGTAATATGACGTTCCCTTTATTGCTTTGGGGTTAACGTACATCACATAAGGTGACGAGGTGATATTAACTGTCATTGCTTTCAGGGCTGCCGATTTAGCTGTTGTACCTGTTGCATAGTCGTAGGTAACGGTTTTGTGATAGAGATCAACATCAGCCGACCCATCAGCTACATAGATAATATAGTTATTCCCATCGATGGTTTCAGCTGCATAGTTGCCATAACTAGCAAGATTGCCATCGTTGGTATTGCAAGGGATTGCAATTATATTCCTATTGTCACCCAAAACGACAGCATCCCTTTGAAGAGTTTGGGGAGAGAGTTTTCCTGATGAAAGTTCTGGTAACATTGACAAATCTAACTCTGTCATATGATTGTCAGTGCAGTTAAGATCCTTCAATTTTACATTATTACTCAAATCTAAAGCCTTCAGTTCATTATTTGAGCACGATAAATTTGTCAAATTAATATTTTCTGATAAATCTAAATTATTAATCGGGTTATTATTGGTAATAAGCCTATTAAGATTTTTATTATTTGATAAATCCAATGAGGTCAGTTTATTATATTGACAATTTAGCAATTCCAATTTCGTGTTCGTTGATACATCCAAAGTTGTCAACTTATTATGACCACATTGCAACCATGTTAGCTCAGTATTATTACTAACATCTAGATCCGAAAAAGAGTTGCTACCACATTCTAACCTTTTCAAAGAAAGGTTTTGAGAAACATCCAAATTGCTCAATTTGTTCATATCACATTCTAAATATTCCAATTTCGTATTATGAGTCACATCAAGAACTGATACATTACAATTATGAATGCTCAACTGCCATAATTCACTATTATTAGTAACATCCAGCGCTGCTAATTTATGATTTTCAGATAGTATAAGTGAACGCAAATTTCTGTTGTTCGTTACATCAATTGATGTCAATTCATCACTATTGGTGATTTTAAGATTTACTAATTTCTCGTTTTTAGAAACATCCAAGGCTGCTATCTTTTTACACATCGTTAAATCCAATGACGCCAAATTCTTACATTCAGAGACATTTATTGAAACTAATTCGTAATTATTATTGCAGGCCAATTTCCACAATTCTGTATTCTGTGAGAAATCTATATTTGTTAATTTGTTCAGAGCGCAATCGAACTCCCTCAACTTATTAAAAAACTCAATTCCTTTAAGATCTTCTATATTCTTACTTCTAATGCCAAAACGAACAGCTTTGGATATTTCCTCTCCCGATAAAACTCCATCTGCGGCATATTTTTCCCCATTATCGCCATCGCCATTAGAGCTAGTGCTTGCGTAAAATGTTGTGGAAAACAGTGCATTCCGAAAACTCTCATCAGGAAAGTTTGCTTCGTTCACCCAAATAAATTTTGAACCAGCAGTTCCTGTAATAGAACCATCTGCATCAGTTTGCCAACCAGCCTCCTCACCTATTGGTCCGTCATAGGCAAATGCCTGAAGTGTGATTAACGACAGCAATGCAACAAATGCATACTGTAAAAAACTTTTTCTTTTCATACTCTTTAGCCTTTTAAAAGTTATTAAATGTTGATAATTATACATACGAAAAAAGCGCGGATGAAGTATTCATTATCAACCTGAGGCTGTGGAAGGGCCCTACATGTACAATGATACAACAATCCACGCATCAAGGTATAATCATCCCCAAAATCAATACTGACTAAAGGGCACAATTCTCCTGTGCGTGCTATGATTGTGTTCATCCACATGTATTGAAACTTCCACATTTCAGGTTGGGACAAAACTCAATTTCGCTCTAATAAGATTTTGACAACGCTACCTTGCCTTATTGGCCTGAGCCTTTTGAAGGGCATTGACCTAAGCAAACGTAAGCACCCGCATTGGTGCACACTTCGCAATGTCGGTTGCAAAAGTAATAATATTATTAAATATTGGCAAAAAAAATGAAGTTTTTTTGTCTTGGCTTCGCTACTAATTATAATTAATTAACAATAAGAAGTATCAACAACACCTATAGATTATATATGAATCCGACAAAGATATTATCGCGACTCATAGAAAAACACGACTACTAAGATGTAGCACATTGCATGTCACCATTTCGTGCGACATCTTCGAAGTCGATTCTACCCAGACATCCTCAATCCCCCAGGTCGAGACCTGGGGTAACTTTTATTTGACCTCTTTGAGGTCGGTGGGCATCTGCTACATCATTACAAAAAAAAGCTATAGGCAAAAAACGCTTCCGTAAGAGGAAAGCAGTGCTAAAGGAAGGCGGCACTAACGCTTATAGCCTAGAAATCTATAGCATCTATAGAAGAAAGGACAGAGTGGCATCGAGTCGTCCGGCGGAATAGGCGGCGACGGCGGCATCGTGGATAGCGGGGGGCAGCAGTCGACGCACGGGGCGGCCTTCGCGGATGCGGCGTCGGATGTCGGTACTGCTCACGTTGTAGAGGCGGGTCTTGACGATCTGCACGGTGGGGGGCAGCGTGGCGGCATCGATGGGACAGCCCTCGCGCGGATATATAACAATAGGATAGCTGTCGAGGATGTCCTCAGCGTGGTACCAGCGGTCGAAGGCCAGCCAGTTGTCGGCACCGATGACGAGCACAAACTCATGCTCGGGGTAGTCGCGGGAGAGCGCCTGCAACGTGTCCCACGAGTAGCTGGGCCGCGGCAAGTGGAACTCGTAGTCGCTGGCCACGAGGCGCGGCTCGTCGGCCAGGGCCTGGCGTGTGAGCAGGAGGCGCGTCTGGTCGTCGAGCAGGTCGGTGCTGGCCTGCTTGAAGGGGTTCAACGGCGACACGAGAAACCACACCTCGTCGAGGTGGGCCTTGCGGAGCATCTGCCGTGCCAGGGCGATGTGGCCGCGGTGGATGGGGTTGAAGGAACCGCCGTAGATGCCAACCTTCTTCCCCTTCCGAAAGGTGAGGGGGGTAGTTGCTCTTGCTGTTGAATGATTAATATCCTCTTCCATTTCCAATACTATTCAGACTCCACTCCCTTCGGGAGGGGCTGGGGGTGGGTTAGGAACTCGCTGACGATGCTGAGAGCCTCGGCCTTGGCTGCGTCGAGGTCATCGTTGACGAGGATGCGGTCGAACTGCGGGGCGAAGGTCATCTCGTACTCGGCCTTGGCCAGACGTTCCTCGATGGCCTCGGGGGCATCGGTGGCACGACCTACGAGGCGGCGGCGCAGTTCCTCCACCGAGGGGGGCTGGATGAAGAGCGACAGGGCCTCGTCGCCATAGTGGCGCTTGATGTTGATGCCGCCCTTCACGTCGACGTCGAAGACGACGTTCTGTCCTGCTTCGCGCTGGCGCTCCACCTGCTCCTTCAGCGTGCCGTAGAAGCGGTCGTGATAGACTTCCTCATACTCCAGAAACTCGTCGCGCTCAATCTTCGCGCGGAACTCCTCGGGCGTGAGGAAGAAGTACTCCACGCCGTCCTGCTCCTGACCGCGCGGTGCCCGGCTGGTGCAGGAGATAGAGAAGCTCAGCTGCAGTTCGGGGTGCTCCTGCATGAGCCAGTTGACGATGGTAGACTTGCCCGAACCGGAAGGTGCGCTGACAATGATTAACTTGCCTTTTTCCATATTGATAACTTGTTTGAACCGGGGGAGGTTTCTTACAGTGCATTCAGCACCTGCTCCTTGATTTGCTCGAGCTCATCCTTCATCATGACGACGATGTTCTGCATCTCAGCCTGATTGGACTTCGAGCCGGTGGTGTTGATTTCGCGCCCCATCTCCTGGGCGATGAAGCCCAGCTTCTTGCCTACGCCGTGGCCCTCCTCCTGCATGGTCTCGCGGAAATATTTCAGATGGTTGCTGAGGCGCTGCTTCTCCTCGCTGATGTCGAGTTTCTCGATGTAGTAGATGAGCTCCTGCTCGAGGCGGTTCTTGTCGTATTCCACCTCGGGAATCTCCTTCAGACCGTCGACGATGCGCTGGCGGATTTTCTCCACGCGCGACTTCTCGTAGGGTTCAATCTGCTGCAACAGTGAGGCGATATTGTCGATTTTCTCAGTGAACTTGCGCTGCAGGGCGGCACCCTCTTGACGACGGAAAGCCGCCAGCTGGTCCAAGGCCTGGGCGATGGCCTGCGAGGCGGCCTGCCACTCGGCATCGGTGAGCACCTCAGCCTCGGTGCGCGTGGTGACATCGGGCAGTCGCATGAGCGTCTGCAGCCAGTCCTGCGGCTCGGGAATGCCGGCCTGATCCACCAGTTGGCGCAACTGCTGGTAGTAGTTCTGCACGATGGCAGCGTTGATGGGTGTGGCGTCGGCGCCGGCATCCTTCTCAACCCAGATAGAGAAGTCCACTTTGCCTCGCTCCACACTCTTGGCCACCTGCTGGCGAATCTCCATTTCCTTCTCGCGATAGAGGGGTGCTATGCGCGTCGAGAGGTCGAGCTGCTTGGAGTTGAGCGACTTCACCTCGACATTGATTTTTTTGTCTTCAAATGCCACGACAGCCTTGCCGTAGCCCGTCATTGATAGTATCATAATGCTTTTTATGCGTTAAATTTCTGCAAAAGTACTAATTTCCGACGAAAAATCAGTAATTTTGCACTTATTTAAGACGAAAAAGTAAAATATGTCGACAATATTGCATATAGAAACGAGCACCGACGTGTGCTCGGTGGCCGTCAGTCAGGACGGAAAATGCATTTTCGAACGCGAGGAATACACAGGATTCGGCGGCAAGCCCGCAGCCGACGCAACAGGCCCCAAGCACCGCGGCAGTGCGGTGACGGCGGGTGTGTTCGTCGACGAGGCACTGTCGTTCACCGACAGCCAGTTGTTGGACCTGGATGCCGTGGCAGTGAGTTGCGGTCCGGGCAGCTACACAGGGCTGCGCGTAGGCACATCGATTGCCAAGGGCATCTGCTACGGACAGGACCTGAAACTGATCAGCGTGCCCACGCTGGAACTGCTCTGCGTGCCCGTGCTGCTGGCCGAGAAGGCCAAGGAGGAGAACGCCCTGCTGTGCCCGATGATCGACGCGCGCCGCATGGAGGTCTACGCAGCCCTCTACGACCGCGCCCTGCGCGAGGTGCGCCCCACGCAGGCCGACGTGGTGACGGCCGACACCTACCGCGAGTGGCTGGACGAGCGGCCCGTCTATTTCTTCGGCAACGGCGCGGCGAAGTGCATGGACACCATCGACCACCCCAACGCCCACCTCATTGAGGACGTGAAGCCGCTGGCACGGTGGATGTTCCCGCTGGCCGAGCGCCGCTTCTTCCGGGAGCAGTTTGAGGACGTGGCCTACTTCGTGCCCTTCTACCTGAAGGACTTCGTGGCCAAACAGCCCAAGAAACTACTATAACAAAAAAAATCATAGCAAGCCTGCGCCATCCCCCTGAAACCGGCAGGCACTCCCCTCTTTCGGAGGGGTCGGGGGAGGTTTCAAATGAAAATCGAAGGATTAGACTACAACACGCAGCGCGATCATCTGGTGCTGCCCGAATATGGTCGAGAGATTCAGCGCATGGTGGACCACTGCCTGACGCTGCCCACTAAGAGCGAACGCCAACGCTGTGCCGAAACCATCGTGAGCATTATGGACCGCATGTTCCCGCAGAACCGGCAGAACGCCGACTACAAGCATAAGCTGTGGGACCACCTGGCACTGATGTCCGACTTCAAGCTCGACATCGACTGGCCCTACGACATTCAGCAGGCCCACACCATCACGACGAAGCCCGAGCCGCTGGCCTACCCCATGAAGGACATTGCCGTGCGCCACTATGGCTACATGATGTTCGAACTGTTCGAGAAGCTGAAGCAGATGGAGCCCGGCAAGGAGCGCGACGAACTGGCTCGCGTGACGGCCAACCAGATGAAGCGCAACCTCGTGCAGTGGAGCCACGGCTCGTCGGACGACGAGAAGGTGGTCAGCGACCTGGCCCGCTTCACCGACGGCAAGATTCAGCTGGACCTCGACACGTTCAAGTTTGAGAAGGTGTCGATGAAGGACATGGAGCCGCGCAGCAAGAAAAAGAAACGCTAACCACCCAGAAAAGAACCCGATACTATAATATATGGAATCATTCATCATTGAAGGCGGGCAACTGCTCAGCGGAACCATTACCCCGCAGGGCGCCAAGAACGAGGCTCTGCAGGTGATCAGTGCCACACTGCTCACGAGCGATGCCGTGCACATCAAAAACGTGCCCGACATCCTGGACGTAAACAACCTCATACAGCTGCTGCGCGACATGGGGGTCAGCGTGACGAAGGAAAACCGCACCGACTACACGTTTCAGGCTAAAGACCTGAACCTGGAATTCCTGCAGAGCGACGAGTTCGTGCGCAAGTGCTCGGCACTGCGTGGCTCGGTGCTGCTCATCGGACCCCTGCTGGGTCGCTTCGGCAAGGCTGTCATCGCCGAGCCCGGCGGCGACAAGATTGGACGTCGCCGACTGGACACCCACTTCCTGGGATTCAAGAAACTCGGTGCGAAGTTCGTAAGGGAAGAGGAACGCAACGTCTACGACATCGAGGCCCGCCGACTGAAGGGCTGCTACATGTTGCTCGACGAGGCCTCGGTGACGGGTACGGCCAACATCATCATGGCGGCCGTGCTGGCAGAAGGCACCACCACCATCTACAACGCTGCCTGCGAACCCTACATACAGCAACTGTGCCACCTGCTGAACGCTATGGGAGCACAAATCTCTGGCATCGCCTCGAACCTGCTCACCATCGTCGGCGTGAAGTCGCTGCACGGGGCCGACCACACCATCCTGCCCGACATGATCGAGGTGGGATCGTTCATCGGCATGGCAGCCATGGTGGGCGACGGCATCACCATCAAGAACGTCTCGCTGCGCAACCTGGGCATCATCCCCGATGCCTTCCGCCGACTGGGCATCAAGATCAAGGAGGACGGCGACGACCTCTACATACCGCGCCAGCCACACTATGCCGTGGAATCGTTCATCGACGGCACCATCATGACGCTGGCCGACGCTCCCTGGCCGGGACTGACGCCCGACCTGCTGTCGGTGCTGCTCGTCGTAGCCACCCAGGCACGCGGCACCGTGCTCATTCATCAGAAGATGTTCGAAAGCCGCCTGTTCTTTGTAGACAAGCTCATCGACATGGGTGCACAAATCATTCTCTGCGATCCCCACCGTGCCGTCGTCGTAGGACACGACAGGAAAATACGGCTGCGCGCACGCCGCATGACAAGTCCCGACATCCGCGCCGGTATCGCCCTGCTCATTGCCGCCCTCTCTGCCAACGGCACCAGCCGCATTGCCAACATCGCACAGATTGACCGCGGCTACGAAAACATTGAACAGCGACTGAACATGCTCGGCGCAAAAATAACTCGTGTCAATGATTAGGAAAGAAGAGGTCTATCAGATAGGACGCATCGGTAAACCGCACGGCGTGAAAGGCGAGGTGCTGTTCCACTTCAGCGACGACGTCTTCGACCGTACAGAGTCGGAATATCTGATTCTGGAAGTCGACGGTATTCTCGTGCCCTTCTTCATGGAGGAATATCGGTTCCGCAGCGACGAGACAGCGCTCGTGCGCTTCTGCGACATCAACACGCAGGAGGAAGCACGCGAGTTGACGGGCTGCGACGTGTACTTCCTGCGCAGCGTGGTGCCCGAAGACGACGACCAACTGACGTGGGCGCAAATCGTGGGATTCAGCATCATCGACGAACAGAGCGGCCGCAGCATCGGCACCATCAGCGCCGTCGACGACAGCACCATCAACACGCTGTTCGAACTGCGCACCACCGACGGCCGCGACGTGCTCATACCCGCCAGCGACGACCTCATCGCCGACGTCGACACCGAATCGCAAACCATCACCATGACCATTCCCGAAGGTCTTCTTGATCTTTAAACCTTAAACTTTGAACTTTGAACATTGAACTTTAACTATGAACTCAATATGTATACTCGGTTCCACCGGCTCTATCGGCACCCAGGCGCTCGACGTCATCTCGCAGCACCGCGACCGATATGAGGTGTATGCCCTCACGGCCAACAACCGCGTGGAACTGCTGGCCCAACAGGCTCACGAATTCAACCCCGCCGCCGTAGTCATTGCCAACGAGGCCCGCTACGACGAACTCTGCTCGCTGCTCAGCGACCGCCCCGACATCAAGGTCTACGCCGGGGCGAAGGCTCTCTGCGACATCGTAGAGGCCGGCCCCATCGACATGGTGCTGACGGCCATGGTGGGCTTCTCAGGACTGGAACCCACCATCCATGCCATTCGTGCACGGAAGAAAATCTGCCTGGCCAACAAGGAAACACTCGTCGTGGCCGGCGAACTCATCTGCCAACTGGCGGGCGAATACCACGTGCCCATCCTGCCCGTCGACAGCGAGCACTCGGCCATCTTCCAGAGTCTCGTGGGCGAGGGCGACAACGAAATAGAAAAAATTCTGCTCACCTGCTCGGGCGGTCCGTTCCGCAAGTTCACAAAAGAGCAGCTGCAGACCGTCACCGCTGCCGACGCACTGAAGCACCCCACGTGGGACATGGGTGCGAAAATCACCATCGACTCGGCCACGCTCATGAACAAAGGCTTCGAGGTGATGGAGGCCCGCTGGCTCTTCGGCGTACCGGCTGAGAAAATCCAGGTGCTCATCCATCCCCAGTCGATTGTCCACTCGGCCGTGCAGTTCATCGATGGCTCGGTGAAGGCGCAGCTGGGCGTGCCCGACATGCGGTTGCCCATCCAGTATGCCTTCTCGTTCCCTGAGCGACTGCATCTGAACGGTCAGCGCCTCGACCTCTTCCAGAGCCACTCGCTGGAGTTTCTGGAACCCGACGTCGAGAAGTTCCGCTGCCTGCAACTGGCCTTCGACGCCATCCACCGCGGCGGCAACATGCCCTGCATCGTGAACGCTGCCAACGAAATCGTGAACGAGGCCTTCCGCAACGACCGCTGCTCGTTCCCCCAGATGGCCGACGTCATCGGTGAGACCATGCAGCGCGCCACCTTCAGTGCCACCCCCACCCTCAAGACTTACCTGCAAACTGACAGCGAGGCCCGCCGCATCGCCACTGAGCTGCTAAATCTCTAGAATCTCTAGAAATACTAGAGCATCTAGATCATCCAGAATAAAACAAAAAACAAAACTATGGAAATATTCCTGATTAAACTCCTGCAATTTCTGCTGGCCATCTCATTGCTTGTGCTGCTGCACGAGGGCGGCCACTTCTTTTTCTCAAAACTCTTCGGCGTGCGCGTCGAGAAGTTCTACATGTTCTTCGACATCGGCATCGGCAAGTGGGACGGCTCCCTCTTCAAGTTCAAACCGAAAAACAGCGACACGCAGTACGGCATGGGTTGGCTGCCATTGGGCGGCTATTGCAAAATTGCCGGTATGATTGACGAGTCGTTCGACACGGAACAAATGAAACAACCCGAACAACCTTGGGAGTTCCGGTCGAAGCCTGCCTGGCAACGACTGCTCATCATGATCGGTGGTGTGCTGGTGAACTTCCTGCTGGCCCTGTTCATCTATTCGATGGTGCTCTACACCTGGGGCGACGAATACATCGCCACGAAGGACATGACGATGGGTATGAAGTTCAACCAGGAAGCAAAGAGCTACGGATTCCAGGACGGCGACATCCTGCTGGGCACCGAGGAGGGCGACTTCAAAGACTTCTCGGCCGACCTGTTCCGCGACATCAGCGTGGCTCATGAGGTGCGCATCATCCGTCAGGGCAAGCCCATGACCATCAGTCTGCCGGGCGACATCAATCTGCTGGGCATGCTGAAGGCTACGCCCAACTTCTGCCGCCCGTTCGTGCCGGCTGAAATAGACAGCGTGCTGCCCGAGTCGCCGGCCATGAAGGCTGGCATCCGCAAGGGCGACAAGATTCTGGCCATCAACGGTGCGGCCATCGACTCCTGGAACGAATTCACGGAGCAGACGGGACGCCTAGCCGACCAGATGACGGAAGCCAAGACGTCGGCCGACAGCCTGCGTCTGCGCACGGCCACCGTGGTGTTTGCTCACAAGGAAGCATTACCCGCCAGCAAGGATAGCGTTGCTGCAGCCATTGCGGCTGACACCGCCACCGTTGTCCTCACTCCCGAACTGCAGCTCGGCGTGGGCATGACCAGCATTCGCAGCTACTACGAACCGACGAAGATTAAGTATGGATTCTTTGAGAGCTTCCCGGCCGGCATCCTCTATGGATGGAACGTACTGGGTGGCTATGTGGGCGACCTGAAATACCTGTTCTCGGCCGACGGTGCGAAGTCGCTGGGTGGCTTCGGAGCCATCGGCAGCCTGTTCCCGCCCGTCTGGGACTGGCACATGTTCTGGCTGATGACGGCATTCCTCAGCATCATCCTCGCCTTCATGAACATCCTGCCCATCCCCGCGCTCGACGGTGGACACGTGCTGTTCCTCATCTACGAGATGATAACGGGCCGCAAGCCTTCAGAAAACTTCATGATCCGCGCCGAATACGTTGGCTTCGGCATCCTCATCCTGCTGATGGTGGTGGCCAACCTCAACGACATCCTGCGCTGGCTGGGGTATATGTAAAAGCCAACTGCCGGCATACAAACAATTCTCCCGCTTCTCTGGCACATTGCCCATGGAGAAGCGGGAGAATTGTTTTTATCTGAGTAAGGACGTTGCCCGAACCTGTCAGACTTTATAAATCAAGGCCACGGCATAGGCCGAGATGCCTTCTTCGCGGCCTGTGAAGCCCAGGCGCTCGGTAGTGGTGGCTTTGATGGAGACGCAGTCGACATCAGTGCCCATCACCTCGGCCAGCGTCTGCTGCATCTGCGGGATGTGTGGATTCAGTTTCGGACGCTCTGCACAGACGGTGGCATCGATGTTGCCCACCTCGTAGCCGTGCTCGCGCAGCAGTTCCACGGTCTTGCTCAGAATAATCTTGCTGTCCATGTTGAGCGTAGCGTCGGAAGTATCGGGAAAATGGTAGCCTATGTCGCGCAGGTTGGCAGCTCCGAGCAGTGCGTCGCTGATGGCATGAATGAGCACGTCGGCATCGCTATGGCCCAACAGCCCCAGCTTATGCTCTATCTTGATGCCTCCCAGCCAAAGGTCGCGCCCTTCCACCAACCGATGGACGTCGTAGCCCATGCCAACTCTTATTCCAAAAGGATGATTCTCCATAATAACAAAGGGAATTTAAACTCCCCTCCCCTCGGGAGGGGCTGGGGGTGGGTCTTTACCTCCTGAACAAGTCTTTGATGCCGTCCATGTCGAACGACAGGGTGAAACGCAGCGTCTGGTCGAGCGGATTGCTCTTCGCCGTAGCAATGACGTAGCCGGCATCGAGCGAGAACACGCTCATCTTGAAACCTGCACCAAACGTGAAGTACTTACGGTTACCCTTGTTTTCCGACTCGTGGTGGTAACCGGCACGCAGCGTGAACTTGTCGTTGTACCAATACTCGGCACCCACGCTCCACTGCACCTCCTGCAATTCTTCCTTGAAGCCGTTCGGCGCATCGCCGAAGCTCTTCACGATACCGCTGATCGAGGAGATGTCGTAGTAGTCCTTCTGCACGCGCTGCTGATAGGCCTCAGTAGACTCGCCCTCCTCCTGTTTCGGATAGGTGGGCACGAGCAGCTTGTTGGCATCGGCAGCAATGGTGAAGCGGTTGTATTCGTCTACGGGAATCAACAGCGAGGCACCCAGACGCAGGTTGGTGGGGATGAATTCGGAGTTGTCGTCGCCGCCGAAGGTAATCTTCGAACCGATGTTCGACACGTTCAAGCCCAGACCCACCTGACACTCGCGGTCGCCCAGGTTCAGATAGTCCTGATAGTAAAGCGAAACATCCGCTGCGAAGGCCGAGCCGGGCGCGGTGTCGTCGGTGTAGTCGTAGGTCAGGTCGCTATAGATGAAGCGCAGGGCAGCGGCCCACGAGAATTTCTCGCTGAGCATCATCGAGTAAGCCACGTCGACCGACATCTCATAGGGATTGATGGTCATGGCATTGTCGGTGGCCGAGATGTCGCTGGTCGTGTACACCTCGCCGAGCGAGAAGTAGCGCAGCGAACCGGAGATGGCCGAATAGTCGCCGATGCGGTAGTAGCCGGCCAGATAGGCCAGGTCCATGTCGCTCACCAGCTGGCGCAGCCACGGCGTGTAGTTCAGCGACACACCGGCACGCGAGATGGCAAACGGATACTTCGCAGGGTTCCAGTATTGCGAGTTTACGTCAGCCTCGGTAGCAGCACCCACATCACCCATACCACCGGCACGGGCATCGGGAGCGATGGTCTGCGACGTCACCGACGCATTCACAGGGTTGAACATGTCTTTCTTATCCTGCGCGCTGACAGACGTCACCACGAAGGCAAACACACTGGTCAAAACTATTCTGATGATTCTATTCATGCGGATTCTTTTAAGTCGATGTACAAGAGATAACGTGAAACTCGGCTAATTATTGCCTATGATGACTAGTTTCTTGGCTTTTGAGGTCTTCTTGCTGCCGTCGCAAGCCACACTCACCCGGTAGAGATAGACGCCTGTCTGCAGGCGCTGGCCACCGTCGACAGTGAGATTCCAGGGCAGCGTGTAGGCGCCGTCGGTAGAGATGCCGCTCTCCTCATGTCGCCACAACTGGCGGCCGCTGGTGTCGAAGATGTCGAGCGTGACGTCCATCGTGCTGCCCGTGCGGTCGTGGTTGATGATGAAGGTGGTACTGGTGCGGGCGGGGTTCTGCGTGCAGCTGACGCTGAAGAGTTGCGGTGCCAGCCCTTTCACCACGTTGAACGACAGCTGGGCTGTCGACGAGTTGTTGAGCACGTCCCAGGCACGGAACAGCAACGTGTGGCGGCCGGGCGCCAGCTCGGGTATATTATAATAGGTGGAGCCGGAGGTATAGCTGCCGAAGTCGAACTGGAAGTTGTCGTTCAGCATGTAGGTCTTCGACATCTCGCCGTCGATGATGAGTTCCAGGTCGTGGCCGATGCCGTTGCCCGACGTGTTGATGCCGTCCTGGTCGTTCAGTTCTGCCACGAAGTAGGGCGTGGTGTTCACGTTGCCGCCGTTGACGAACGACGGGGAGTTCAGGTAGCAGTAGATGCTGGGACCGATGCTGTCGTTGCCTGATGCCGCACTGCCTCCCACGAGGAAACGGTCGTTGGCGCCGTGAGCCATCAGCTGGCGGTCGTTGGCCACGGCATGCACGTTGATGAGTCCCGAGGCATCGGAGTAGTTGATGTCCATCGGCACGGCAAACGAAATCTCAAACCGTCCGTTGCGCACGCTGTCGCTGCCGTTGAAGAGGGTCTTCGTGCGGTCGGTATAGGTGAAGGCGGTCTGCGCACCGTCTTTGTCGGTATTATTCAGTTTGCAGACGATGGTCTCCTCGGAGTCGCGCACGGTAGCATTCACGATGCCGCTGAAGTCGGGCGCGTCGGCCACGTGTCCCACCACGCGGGCGATGCTGCCGGCACGCAGTTGGGCCTGCTGCGTAGCGGTGCCGTCGGTAGCAATACCATTGATGGAATCGATGACGAGCGCCGCCGTGGGCAGGTTGAGCGGCAGGGCCGGGTCGCCCAGCAACTGGTATTGCAGCATGTTCACACTGGTGTCGAGGCGTTTCGAGATCATCTCGTTCTTCGCCCGTCGCTGGGCTTCGCCAAGCGTGATGGCCTTGCCGTCTTCCACGGTCAGCACGTGGCGCAGGAAGGCCATGTTCATCACCTTGTTCTGCGTCACAAACACCGTGCGCGCCGTACCATAGAAGGCAATGGCACCGCCCTTGCTGTTGAGCACGGCAGTCTCGCCGATGGTGGCGGTAGAGCCGTCGTAGGGCATGATGTCGCACGAAGCGGTGATCCATAGCGGCAGGTTCTGGTTGGAGAACTGCTGGAAGTCGGCCAGTCGCAGCACGTTCTCGTGCGACACCTGGTCGGCACGTCCGTGGCCGGCGTAGTCCATGACGAGAGCACCCTGCTGCTGATATTGCTTCACGAGTTTCGACACTTCGGGGTAGCTGTTGCCGGTCGATGAGGTCTCGCGGGTGTAGGCATCCCACATCACCTTCCTGATCTGATAGCCGGGATGGCGCTGGGCGGTCTCGATGGCGGCGTCGTTCACGTCGCGCATGTGGGCATTGCCGTTGCCGTCGTCGCCCATGAAGACGAGCGTGTTCTGCCAGGCTCCGGCATTCCGGTTCTCGACATAGCCGATGGCCTTGTCAACCATCACCTTGGCATCGCTCTCGGTCGTCACAGGGAAGCGCCCCACAGCCATGTCGGCCAGTCCGGCCGGCGACTCGTAGGGGTAGTTGCCAGTGGTGAGTGCCTCGCCGTCGTCGAGCAGGCAGAAGAATTCGTCGCTCACGTAGCAGTAGGTCTCACTGAACGAGTTTTCGCTCTCGTAGCACAGCAGGTAGTCGTCGGGCGAAGCCATGCGCCAGTCGCTGGTGAGCATGCGGTTGTCCCAGGCACAGTCGCCGAACAGCAGCAGGTAGCGGGGACGGTCGGCATCGGTCTCGGCGCGGTCGTAGAGCATCTTCAGGTAGCGCTTGTAGGCAGTGGCATCGGGCGTACCGCTGGAGAACTCGTTGTAGAGTTCATCGGCAGGCACGATGCGCACGCGCAGGCTGTCCTTCTGTCGGTGGAACTCGGCCAGCCGCTCGGCTTGCGGGCGCAGCGTCTGCGAGGTGGGGATGATGATGACCATATCGACGGCCGTGTCGCCGTGCAGATTCTGATTGGTGATGTTATAGACGTATTCAGGGACGGGCAGCGCGTCGCTCCCGAGCGAGGGAGCAGCCTTGGCACTGGCCAGCGTCAGCGAGATAAAGTCGAGGCGCACAGGGCCGCCCGACTGGGTCGTCAGCGTCACCTCGTTCGTAGACTGCACGTCGCTAAGGTTGAACACGCGGTTGGTGGCATGTCCTTTCTCATAGTAGGTGGGAGAGACATTGATGGTGATGGTGCCCAGGTCCTGACCATTGCAGCTCACGCCCACCACACTGGTGACGCCGGCAGATGCCGTCACCGAAAGCTGGGCGGTGGTGCCCGTAGCGGCCGACTCCAGTCGGTAGGTCTTCGACGAGCCTACGTTGATGGGGGTGGTCTCGTAGAGGTTGCGGCCTCCCTGGAACCAGGCATAGCCGTCGCTCTCGTAGAGCACGTGGTAGTCGTCGGCCTGCGGATAGCACGAGGCCAGGAAGTCTTGCTCGCTCACGGTGAGCGGGTCGCCTTCGGTCAGGAAGTAGTAGCCGTAGTCGCTATAGGGGTTGCGGGTGCGCACGGTGGCGCTGTTGCTGCTCCAACTGACGGGGCCCTTGGCGTAGAACAGTCGCCTGCCGCCCACGACACACTGCTCCACCTCCTGCAGGTCGTCGGTCTGCTGCAGGTAGTCCTGTGTGAGTTTCTCGGGTTGCAGGTTGCCGCCGTAGCCGTAAACCTTCACCTTATTTATATCTGAGAAGCCTGCCTGACGGATGAGGTCGTCGGTCAACTGATGCACGCCTGTCTCGGCCACCCGTATTTTCGCCCAGCGCCCACTGGCAAGGACGGAAGAGGTAGTCCCGCCACGACTCTCCCCAAGAGAGGGAGCACGGTCAGCCTTTAAAGGTGATCCACCACCAGCAAGAGTAATCAAACTCCCCTCCCCTCGGGAGGGGCTGGGGGTGGGTCTTTGGGTGGTTTTTTGTTCGGCCACCACCTTCAACATAAAGCTCACCAGCCATTGCCAGCGGCCTTCGCGATATACCAACGGGCAGAAGCCAATGCTCAGAAAGCCCTTCCCGCGGTTCGACATCACAGCCTGCTCGATGTGGGGCAACGCCGGCAAACCAGCATCCACCTGACGATTGTCCGTACTCCTGCCCGCCTCTACTTCTGCATTTCTCAAAGCCTTGTATCTCGCCACATCGGCCGACGTGGCATCAACAAACTCTGGATAGAGGATTTCCACGCTGTAGACGGAGTCGCCATAGGCCGTGCCCAGCGGGATGCTATAGCCGAAGTGGGGCATCACCGAGTCGATGCGCACGTCGTTGTAGGTCAGGTTGAAGAAGCGCTGCGACCACGCCAAGAGGACAACGTTGCAAAGCAACAAGGTCAGAAGGTAACGTCGCCCTGCCCCCATGCAGCTGCCGAGGACATTGCGGAAGCCATTTCGGCCACCACGCAGCAGTGCGGCGGCAAGCAAACGTTGCCCCCGCGCCATGTTTCCATATGACGTGTCATGATGAATCATCTGATAAATAAACGCACAAACCGGCAAAATATTGTGTCGGAAAGCATTTTAACATTCCCCCCTCCCTTCAGGGCGACTGGGGGGTGGGCTTCCTTCCCTACCTCACCCAGAAGTCCAGCAGCTTCTCGTCGCCGAGGTATCCCTCCAGATGGTCGTCCACGTGGACGGGGCCTACGCCGACAGGGGTGCCGGTGAAGAGCATGTCGCCCGTCTTCAGTGTGAAGAAGCGGCTGATGTAGCTGATGAGTTCATCCACCTTATACAGCATGTCGCTCGTACACCCCGTCTGCACCGTCTTCCCATTGATGTCGAGGTGGAACTGCAAATCCTGCACTCCCCCCTTCTCTTCAGGAAGCGACTGTTCGCAAACCCCGTCCCCCCTCCCTTCAGGGAGGGGCTGGGGGTAGGCTTTCAGCTCTTTCCACTCCCCTATCGCGGCACTGCCGTCGAAGGCTTTGGCTATCTCCCAGGGGTGACCGTTGTCCTTCAGCCGACGCTGCAGGTCGCGGGCGGTGAAGTCGATGCCCACGGTCACGGCGTCGTAGTAGCGATGGGCAAAGCGCTCAGCGACGTTCTTGCCCAGCCGGCAGATGCGCACCACCACTTCCACCTCGTGGTCGACGCGCCCAAGGTGGTCGGGCAGGAAGAAGGGTTTGCCATTCTTCAGCAGCGCCGACTCAGGCTTCATGAACACCACCGGCTCGGCCGTCTTATACTGCCGGCCGTCCATCTCCTCGTTGTGCAGAACGTAGTTCTTGCCAATACAAAATATCTTCATAACTTTCTACATTTTTTGCAAGGCAATGATATAGCAGATGGCACAATACCTCTACAGTAAGACCCCTGTTGTGCGACCCCATTGGGGTCGTAGCCATGTGGATGCTTTACCCCGCAGGTCAAGACCTGCGGTTACCATCGTGCGACCTCTCCGAGGTCATTGTGCGATCTGCTATATTATTCCCTTCTGCAAAGATACAACGAAGCATTCAAAACACCAAACAAAATGACGAAGAAAATACCATTCGGGCACTTTACTATAGTGAAACGATTACTTTACTATAGTGACGTGATCACTTTACTATAGTGAAAAGATTACTTTACTATAGTGAAAAGATCATTTTACTATAGTGAAATTCCGTTGAAAGCATCGTTCCATCCCGCTAAAAGCATACTGCAGGCCCACTGAAAGCATGCTGCAATCCCGCTGAAGCCATCGTTCCATCTGGCTGAAAGCAGGCTGCAAACCCGATGAAGGCATGCGCCAACTCCAGAAAAGGCATACTCATTGCCCGCGGGAGCAATGCTTCCTCACTACGGGAGCGGAGCATCCTCGAGGCTTCCTGGCCAACAACTGGGACGTGGAGGAAGCTGTTGTAGGGAGCAAAAAAAATCCCCGACCGGTTGCGGTCGGGGATTTTGCTTGATTGGTGTCATTGAAAAAAGGTTGCTGCATCAAAGGCCGTCGTCGGCTTCGCCGAGATCGTCGTCGCTCATGGCTCGGTAGTCCTTCACCTTGAAGCGGAACTCAAAGCCTGCGAAGAGCGAGCTCAGATAGAAGCCACCGCCTCCTCCGCCGCCAGCGCCGATTTCTTCCATGTCGTCGTCACCGCCCAGCAGATTGTCTATCCACGACTGCGTGGGAGGCTCGTACGAACCAATCTTGCTGTCTTCCTGATCCTTCACAAAGAGGAACAGGAGCAACAGCACGAAGGCTGCAATGACGATGAAACCTTTTCCGTTGTTCATTTATTCAAAGTGCTTAAAGGGTTATAAAAGGGAGTGACTGTGTTTAAAGGGACCTGACAGAACCCTTCCCCCAGTTTCCCCTCCCACGAGGGGAGGGGTTAGGGATGGAGCTTCTGTTTAGTCGTCCCAGAGGTTGTCGTTCCCCTGTAACTTACCATTTTCAATCACTTGGCCACCGCCGTTGCCCCAGACTCCACCTTTGGCTTCTCCATGATAGAAATTACTTCCTTCCATGAGAGCCGCAGATTGAATGCATGCCGTTAACTCCGTGAGGGGCTTCATATAAACTTTCTTCATATCTTAGTTCCTCCTTTTACTTTACGATGATTTTAACTCCGTTAACTACATACATACCGCGAGCAAGTTTCTTGCCTGCCAGTGCTTTCATGCTCGGAGCAATCATGCGACCCTGCAGGTCGTAGACAGGAGCATTCTCGTCGATGGCGACAGACTCGCGAGCGAGAGCGTCGATTGCAGTGGTTTCGTTCTCACCGAAGACAATCTCCATGAATCCCATCTTGGCGCTGCCACCACCAGTGTAGGAATAGTAAGCGCGGAACGGGTACATGAGCAGCTTCTCGCTGACATCCGAGCGGATGTTCTTCGAGTTCAGGTACATACCACCTGCATAGTAGAAGTAACCGTCGGCAGCTGTCAGCTCCTTACCGGAGTACGAACCTTGGTTCTGGAACGAGTAGCTGGCACCGTTGATTGTACCTGTAGGAGGCTCATCCTCCTCCTCCTTGTCCTTGAACAGGTAGTCAGCATCCATGCCGGTCGTAGCCTTGATGGTAGCACCTCTCTGAGTGATGGTGAACGGATAGTCCTTATCCTCACCTGTCGGTGCGCTGGTCACCTCAACCATGTAAGGAACATTGGCCGAGCTGGCCTCGTCGGCAATAGGTTCGAAGTAAGCCTTAGCCTTGAAGTTCTCGGCATTGGCATACTCAGCATGGTCGATGCTCAGGCAGTTGTTTTTCACCATCTTGTTCAGCGTGAACTTGACGCCGTTGTCTTCCTCATGCACGCCATTGGTCACCTTCAGTGTGAACGGCAGCAACAGGGTCTGCAGTGTGTTCTTGCCCTGCGTAGCCCAAGTAATCTGGCGCTTGTACTGTGCAGTGTTGGCACCATCCACAAGGATGTCGTAAGGTGAGTAGAACGGCTGCTTATCGGTCAGCACGATGTTGTTGGCTGCCTTGAATTCTCCGGATTCCAACTGAGCTGCAACGTTGTTGTTAGGAGCAGACGATCCCTTCGGCAGGAAAATCAGGCAGTTGGCAGCATTGTCTGCTGAATAGTCATCCATCGACGAATGAGTAGCATCGGCAACCTGATAGACACCTAACAGTTTGCTGAAGTCGAGGTAGAGAATGTGCTTGGCATCAGCGGGACAATCGGTGTTTTCGAAATCGTCCTTCTTTGCTGTAATTGCAGCCTCAATCTTTTCAAAGATCTTGTTCGTTGAAGCATATCCAGGCTTGCCAGCGCCATCAGGAGCAGTGATTTCTACGCCATAGAATGCCTCATTCTTGTCGCCTTCAAAACATGTCGAGCTGTAAACAGGCTTGAACTTCACCTTCGGTTCATACAAGAACGACTGCACGTGGACTTCCATCTCGTAGAATGCGTAAGCACGGTGCTGGGTAGCTGTTGCCGGCGAAATGTTGTAACGGGTCTCGTCGGTCGTGAACACATAGCGGGTAAGTTTCTGGTCGGTGTTAGAAACCGTGAACTTCATTTCGTCGAAACCACCGCCTTCTTTTGCATAATTCTCCAGTGAGAAGGAATACTCTTCGAGTGTACCACCACTGGTGCCAACTACGTCGGCATTGTTGAACCTGAACTTCTTCGTACCCACGGTACCTACTTTCAGGCGCTCCAATGTGGCATTGGCAGCCTCGGCGTAGTTCGAATAGATGTTGTTGTTAGATGCGCCAAACGCATTGTAGTGGGCAGACTTCACGAAGTTGATGCGTGAGGTATGGGTAATAGAACCACCTGTGTAGGTGTCATCGAAGTATTTGCTGTGAAGGTCTTCGAAAGTGATGGCTACAGAGTGTCCGAGAGCTTCTTTCGGCAGGTAGAAGTAGAACACGCCACCGTTCACGCTGAAGTCGGTGGCTGTAAAGGTCTGGTGCATACGAATGGAGGTCTGAACCTCATCCTGGCAAACAACGTTCATACGGTTGAGGTAGGGGTCAAGAGCCTGCAGGGTGAGCGTGGCCTGAACGTAACCTGTACCCTTCACGCCAAACTTCACGGCGTCGTTGTTCAGACCGCCAAGGTAAACTTTTCCACTGGGATGATCTTCGTTAACAGGGATTTCCTGCGGATTCTTACCTTCCTTGTCATAAACATACAAAGTGAAATCGCTTTCCTCAAGAACGACAGTACTTGTCTCTGAAGTCCATGTGGCACGATTATTATTACTCGTACTTACTTGAGCAGCACCCGAAGAATATCTTAGATAAACGGTTTCTGTCCTTGTACGTCCCCAATCATCAGAATAAGTATAGTTACTATAAATTCTGTCGTTATCATCAACATATAGAGGATTAGCCGGCTTTCCACTAAAAGTAGAGAATGTGTAAGTCCTATCACCAAACCAATCCGTTTCTACAGTATAGCCAAGATAGGTATTTCCAGAATAAACACAACCGTCAGCGTCTACATTCCACTCGGTCTTGGTCCCTGTTACAAACTGTCCTGAAGTATTTAAATAATAGGTATTTCCACCTGTTGCATAAGCAATGTAAGTCTTGGTAACAGTACTTGAACCGCCACCACGGGTGTAATCAAACTGGGCACCAATGATGCGATAGCCTACAGGAACCTTTTGGCCGTTGGAGACCTCAACATAGGTGGGAGTCTCGATGAAGTATACTAGCGTATCGGAGTCATTACCGCTTCCAAGTTTGAAATAGCCGCCGGCAGAAGAAATAGTTCCTGCTTTGTAGTCTACAACATTTCCAGAAACACCATCAATACCAGAACCAGCTTTTACAGAACCTGCTTCAAACAATGTGAATTTGGCTTCCAGGTCCTTGACGTTTGCAGAGCTGTAGCTATAACGGCGAGTTCCATTATATAGCTCATATGAGATGTTACCAAAGTCAACCTTACTGGTTGTGAAGGGAACATCAACAGCACTGACAGGGGTAGAAATCGATCCTGCAGGTGTCACGGGTGAATAGTTCTCCTCAGCGGTGAAGAAGAATTCTGCGCTCTCAAGCGTGATGAGTGCTCGGCCGTTATCTGGATTCTGCAACTTGAAGTACAAGACATTGCCCATTTCACCATCTTCCTTCTCTGAACGTGCAATCTTAGCGTTACTTCCGCGGTTAACGGTGGCATTTGTCGTGTCACCGGGAGAAGTTATATAATTAAAGTTCTTGTCAGTTTCGCCAAATGTCGAGGCTGCATTACTAGTATTGAAATTGATTGAACTGCTGCCTAAAGTCTTGGTCGTTTGTCCTGGCTTTGAGAACTTGATGGAATAACCCGTAAAGCGATAACCTTTAGGAAGACTCACAGATGCATAGCAAATGGGGTAGCTTTCATAACCTTTGGCAATCTGAATGTGTGTGCCATCAGCGAAAAGGTTGTTGGCAGGGTTGGCCAACTGATCATTGGCCGTAAGCGTCGTTGCGTCGGACACGGTCAGCACCATGTTCAATTGCTCGTGCTGCCATGAGGCAAAACCGCCGCACTTGAAGAATGTGTCGTAGTCGGTGGAACCCACCGGGCGCGAGGCGACCATGTTACCATTGTTGGCTCGGATCGTCACGTTCTGCGCCTGCACGCTGGTAGCAAACGCAGCGAGGAAGAAGATGGCTGCTAAAGCACGCCATTTCTTGCTGAATAGTTTTTTAGTTTTTTCCATACTAGACCCGTTGGCGGAATTAATTTAAGTTGATAAATATGAGTAAAAAGTTGCACATATCGCTGATTTTTAGTAACTTAGTGGTGTTCAAAACATTAAGTCCA
>CACZIT010000016.1 GCA_902781315.1 uncultured Prevotellaceae bacterium | reverse complement strand
GGGTCCCACCTCTTCCCATTCCGAACAGAGAAGTTAAGCCCGCTTGCGCCGATGGTACTGCAATGCAATGTGGGAGAGTAGGTAGCCGCCATCTTTTAAAAAGTCGGGAGGCCTGTGGTTACTAACCGCAGGCCTCCTTTTTTTTGTCTTGGAATGATGGAATCAGCTGATTTCCGGCAAGATTTCACTTAATGTAGGATGGATGTGAACGATGTCGCGCAGGCGCGATAGTTTAGTGTCACAATTCATCAGTGCAGAAATCTCTTGAACGAGATCAGCAGCATGAGCACCAAGTATGTGGCATCCAATCATACGGTCGTCGGCATCGGTAAAGAGTTTTACGAAACCATCTGTAGCATTGATTGCAAGCGCTTTTCCATTAGCACGATAATAGCCTTTGTGACATGTATATTCACAACCTTCCGTTTTAAGCATGTCCTCTGTCGGTCCTACGCTAGCTGCTACAGGATTTGTAAATACGGCTGCAGGCATAATATCAAATCGGATATTATCCCTGCGATTGAGTATCGTGTTGACGGTGCGGAAACCTTGCATCGTGGCAGCGTGGGCCAACAATTGACGGCCGTTTACGTCGCCAATGGCAAAGATGCGTGAAGAATTAGATGTAGTCGGATTATTCTTCTCAACTTCGAAAGTATCAGGATTTACCTTAATTCCGCTGCGATCATATACGATTCCAGCTTTGTCGAGGTTGAGGTTTTCTATGTTTGGCGTTCGACCTGTTGCAACCAGTATCACATCAGCTTCAACTTGTTCTTCCTTGCCTTTACGCTCAAAAGTAACCTTCTGTCCATCGACTTGTTTTACTCCAGCACCTAGGTAGAACTTAACACCACGTTTCTCCAACTGTTTGCGGAGCCGTTTGGCGATATCGCCGTCTAAAGCAGGCAGGCACTCTTTCAAGTATTCCACTACCGTAACCTCACTACCGAAACTGGCGAAAACACTTGCAAACTCCATACCGATAACACCTGCACCGATAATACAAAGGCGCTTTGGAACTTCCTGTATGTCAAGGAGTTCTGTAGAGGTGACGCAGTGTGGTCCAGTAATGCCTGGAATCGGTAGAATCTTGGTGCGCGAGCCTGTGGCAATAATGATGTTGTCAGCTTTGAATTGTTGCACAGTGGTCTCGGGCTCTCTCCATTCCTCGCTTTCAGAAGGCCTTGATGTACTTACTACTTCAACGGTATTGTTATCGATGAAGTGAGCATGTCCGTGTACAAACGTGATGCCGGGCATTTGCATTAAGGTCTCTACTCCCGAACGGAGTTGTTCTACTATCTGCTGCTTGCGTTCTACCACTTTGGCAAAGTCAACAGGCAGACCCAGCTCTGCTAGTTCTGCATCATGACAAAATGCTTTTGTAGGAATGCAGCCGTAGTTTAAGCAGGTGCCACCAGCCTGAGCACTCTCAGCGATGACTACTTTCAGACCGTTCTTTGCGGCATATTCGGCAGCGCGATAACCTCCGGGGCCGCTACCGAGAATGAATAGATCGGTTTTCATTACTATTCAGATATTTAGTAAAAAGTATTTATATCATTCGTACCAAACTTTCTGCCCAAGAAGGGGACACCTGCAAAATCCCTTGCGATGATTCTAAAGCCAGGGATGCATCGCAATATGTCCCCCTCTTGCTTTGGACAGAACTTTCTTGACGTTGATTTCTCAGATAGTCTCGTTGGCTTCAGCTTGCAGCTGACGCCATGTAACGATGGGATGCTTGGCGGCGAGCACGTCGTCAACACGTCCTATAGGTGTGTTGTGGGGAGCCGTCTTCACCAGTTCTGGATCGGTTTTAGCTTCTTCGGCAATGCGGCGCATCACAGCAATGAAGTCGTCAAGCGTTTCCTTCGATTCGTTCTCGGTGGGCTCTATCATCAGACTCTCGTGGAAGAGCAGCGGGAAGTAAATGGTGGGAGCATGATAGCCATAATCAAGCAGACGCTTCGCCACGTCCATCGTGGTCACCCCCGTAGACTTGTCCTTCAAGCCGTCGAACACGAACTCGTGCTTGCACAGTCCGTCGATAGGAAGTTCGTAGACATCCTTCAGCGACTCCTTGATGTAGGTGGCATTCAGTGTTGCGAGCGGGCCGACCATCTTCACATTCTCACGACCCAGCGAGAGGATGTAAGTATAAGCCTTGAGCATGACACCGAAATTTCCGAAGAAGTTGCCGATGCTGCCCAGTGACTTTTCATAGTCGCCGGTTTCCACGTGGAACGACACTCCCTCTTCCTCGCTTTCCCGCATGACGACACGTGGGGTGGGGAGGAACTGCTCGAGTCCTTCACGTACGCCGACCGGACCGCTGCCGGGACCGCCACCGCCGTGAGGTGTCGAGAAAGTCTTGTGCAGGTTGATGTGGCAAACGTCGAAGCCCATATCGCCTGGACGGCAAGCACCCAGCATGGGGTTCAGGTTGGCGCCATCGTAGTACATCAGACCGCCGCAGTCGTGAACGAGTTTCGTGATTTCGGGTATGGCGTGCTCGAAGATGCCCAAAGTGTTGGGGTTTGTCATCATCATGGCAGCCACTTCTTCGCCACACTCTGTAAGCAGGCGCTTCAGGTCGTCCACGTCGACGGTTCCGTCGGACAAGCTCTTCACTTCGACGACATCCAAGCCGCAAACAGCTGCCGATGCCGGGTTGGTACCGTGGGCAGAGTCTGGGATGAGCACCTTGGTGCGACGCTCGTCCTGACGGCTCATGTGATAGGCACGAATCACCATTAGGCCTGTCAACTCACCGTGAGCACCAGCACAAGGATTGAGGGTGAATTCGCTCAGCCCCGTGAGCTCGGCCAACGATTCCTGGAGCACGTAATAGAGCTCTAACGCATGCTGGCATGTGTCGGCGTGCTGCAGTGGATGAAGGCCTGCAAACGTTTTCATGGCCGCAATCTCCTCATTGATAATGGGGTTGTATTTCATCGTGCAAGAGCCGAGCGGGTAGAACCCGTCGTTCACGCCGAAGTTGTTGTGACTCAGATTGGTATAGTGGCGCACCACAGTCAGCTCGTCGCACTCAGGCAGTTCTGCCTCCTTACCACGACACAAGGCTGCTGGCAGTTCGCTCGTTGAGTGCTTAAAGTTTGTTTTGGGCAGCGAGTAGCCGCGACGTCCTTCTTTCGAAAGTTCGAAAATCAGGTTTCCATAGAGCTTGTTGTTCATGCCTTTTCCTCCTTCATTCTTTTAATAATGTTCACTAAGTCGCTCATCTCTTCAAGCGTTCTCTGCTCTGTGACGGCCAGCATCAGCGTGTGGTCGTCAATCTTCACGCCGGCGGCAATGTTCCAATCGGCGCAGGTCTCGAGGATTTCGTCGGCCGTCAGGTCGTCGAAGGTGACGCAGAACTCGTTGAAGAACGGCTGGTTGTAGGTGAGGTGGCAGAGCCCAGTGGCCGTAAGCTCGTCGCAAAGGTAGTGTGCGGCGGCATATGATTGCTCGGCAGCTTCGCGCAAGCCTTTCTTGCCCATCACAGAGAGATAGATGGTCACATAGAGGGCCATCAGGCTCTGATTAGAGCAAATGTTCGAAGTGGCCTTCTGTCGGCGAATGTGTTGTTCGCGGGCCTGCAGTGTCAGCACGAAGGCGCGCTGCCCGCGGTTGTCCTGCGTCATACCTACGATGCGGCCTGGCATCTTGCGTATGAGTTTTTCGGTACAGCACATATATCCTACGCCAGGGCCTCCAAACGTCATAGGAATGCCCAGCGACTGACCGTCGCCCACAGCGATGTCGGCCCCCCACTCGGCAGGAGTCTTCAGAATGGCCAAGTCGGCAGCAATGCTGTTGATGATGAAGAGAGCCTTCTGCTCGTGGGCGGCATCGGCAAAGCCGGTGAAGTCTTCAATGACGCCGAAGTAGTTAGGCGCCTGTACTACCACGCCTGCCACTCCGCCTTCGGCGAGTTTCTTCAGCAAGTCTTCGCGGTCGGTGACGCCGTCCTTCTGGGCAACCATTACGATGTCGATACCATGATATTTTGCATAGGTGTTGACGACGCGCACCGTCTTCGGGTCTACCGTCTCTGAGACGAGCACCTTCGTGGCCTTCTTGGCGTTGGCAAAGGCCATCATCACCGCTTCGGCTGTGGCTGTTGCCCCGTCGTACATCGATGCGTTCGAGATGTCCATGCCCGTGAGCTCGGTCATCATCGACTGAAATTCGAAGATGTAGTGGAGCGTGCCCTGTGAGATTTCAGCCTGATAGGGAGTATAGCTGGTCAGAAATTCAGAACGCTCGATTAAGTTCTGTACCACCGATGGGCTGTAGTGGTCGTAGATGCCGGCACCGGCAAAGCAGGTGAGTGGCTCGTTGAGCTCGGCCATCGAGTTGAACAGCTGGCGAAGCTCCATTTCCGACTGCGCCTCAGGCAGATTGTATTCCTTGCGGAAACGAATGCTCTCGGGCACGTCGGCATAGAGGTCGTCAAGCGACTTCACCCCCGACGTCAGCAACATCTGCTGCAGGTCTTCTTCGGTATGTGGGAAATACTTATAGTTCATTTTAAAGGTATTAAAAAGTGAAGGAAGTTAAAGAAGTCACGTTATCCGCGCGTCTCAGCAAAGCAGATTCCGACGGGATTTTCCGACTTCTTTAACTTCCAATGAAAACTTTTACTTGCAGATGGCCTCGTATGCAGCGGCATCCATCAGGTTCTCCAATTCAGCCTTGTCAGAGAGCTGCACCTTGATAATCCAGTTCTCGAAAGCATCCTTGTTGATCAGTTCAGGCTCGTCCTCGAGGGCTTCGTTCACTTCCACCACAGTTCCGCTGACGGGCGAAATCAGGTCGCTGGCAGCCTTCACGCTTTCCACGGCACCAAACTCTTCGCCTGCCGTCACGTCGTCGTCAACATCGGGCATGTCAACATAGACCACATTGCCCAGTGCGTGCTGAGCATAGTCGGTGATACCTACATAGCCGAAGTCGCCTTCGACGCGTACAAACTCGTGTGACTCGCTGTAATAGAGTCCTTCAATAACTTTTGCCATAATTCTTGATTTTTTTATTGATGATTATTGATTTTTGATTGCTTACTAACTTAATCGGAAGTAGTATTGAGCGGACTGTATGGCCTGTAATCTACTAGCCTGGGCTGGGTGATACTGCCTCTGGGGGCTGCAGTTTGTTCATACATCCGAAATTTCAATTACTAACATCCTTAACTTCTTCAACTCCCCTTTTAGTCCTTTTTGTAATGCTTGTCGTAGAAACGCTTCTTCACGACAACACCCGGGAAGGTCTTTTTGCGGATTTGAATTTCAAGTTCCGTGCCCAGCTTGGCATGAGGAGTCTCGACGAGAGCCATGCAGACACTCTTGTCTACCGACAGGCAGTGATAACCAGTGGTCACTTCGCCCACCTTCTCGCCATCCTTCAGCACAGCATAGCCGTGACGAGGTATTGCCTTGTCTTTCAGTTCGATGCCGATGACGCGCTTCTCCACACCATTTGCCTTCTGCTCAGCAAGAGCTTCCTTGCCGATGAATTCAGGCTTGTCGAGCTTGCAGAACATCGAGAGACCTGCCATCACGGGCGAAATCTCGGCAGAGAGTTCGTCGCCGTAGAGGGGCAACCCCACTTCAAAGCGCAGTGTGTCTCGGCAGCCCAGTCCGCAGGGCTTGCAGCGTCCGCTGGCCATGAGCTTCTCCCACTGGTTGCGAATGAAATAGTGAGAGCCGTAGATTTCGAAACCGTCTTCGCCCGTGTAGCCTGTTCGGCTGATGATGATCTGTTCGCCGTCCACGTCCATCTTCTTGCCGGTGTAGAACTTCAAGTCCTTGCAGGCCAGCCCCAGCACCTTTTCGCATACGGCTTCTGCCTCCGGACCCTGCACGGCCAGCTGGCCGTAGTAAGCTGACTGGTGCTCAAAATGCACGTTGAAGCCCTCCAGGTGTTGTTCCATCCACTCCACATCCTTGTCGATGTTGGCAGCATTGATGACGAGGAAAAACTCCTCGGCAGCCATCTTGTAGACCAGCAGGTCGTCAACGGTGCCTCCGTCGGGATAGCACATCATGCCGTAGAACACTTGTCCGTCCTCGGCGCCCCTGACGTCGTTGGTGAAAATATGATTGACGTATCGTTCGGCATCAGGACCCGAGACGAGCACCTCGCCCATGTGGCTGACGTCAAACACACCGCATGCCTGTCTTACGGCCTGGTGTTCGTCGGCGATGTTAGTGTACTGAATAGGCATGATGTAGCCTGCAAACGGCGACATCAGAGCACCCATTGCTACATGTTTGTCATAGAGACATGTTTTCTTTTCTTCCATAGGTTTAAAGTTTATAGGGTTTGTTGTTAATGATCAAACTCACAAATTCTTCCCGCTTCAGGTTCAGGATAATGTCCTCCAGCCGTTCGGGGATTACCTCCCTCACCTTTTCTTCTTTCAGCTCCACTCCGATGAGCGGCTTCAGCAGGCAGTTGTCGAGGTCGCCCACCAGGAAGAAATCGCCCATGAGGTTGATGTCGCGAATATGGTTCCCCTTCACCTGCATGCGCACCTCCAGTTCGCCCACACCCTCTATGCGCTGCCGGTTCACGACGGAGTAGGCAGGATTCTTACCGAATATGAAAGCATCGCTCAGGTACTCCTTTTCGATTTCTTCGATGGCCCGTATGTCCTGCTCTCCGAGTGTCAGTTCCTCCTGACAGAGGTTGCGTCTGACGAACTCCTTGAATTCCTCCAGAGTCAGGTCGGTGTAGTCCTTCAGCAGGGCGATGCGCTGTCGCACGCTCTTCACGCCTTTGCTCACGAGTTTGCGGTCGCTTGGCGTAATGGCTCCCACCATGTTCTCCAAACACGTGTCGTAGAGCATTGTGCCGTGCACGATGCTGTGGCCGCTGATGTGGTAGAAAGCGTTGCCCGACACTTTTCGGCCGTCAATCAGTATGTCGTTGCGTCCTGTGGGACGTGCGTCGATTCCCAGTCGGCACAGCATGAGTGCCACCATGTTCACGTAACGGTTGAACGTGAAGTTCACCTGCTCGTCCCGTGTGATGTAGGAGAACATGATGTTCGTCCTGTCGGCATACACACATCCGCCGCCGCTCTTCCTTCGATAGGTCTCGATGCCATGCTCGCGGCAGAACTCCAGGTTCACCTCGGCTTCCGTCAGCTGGTTGCGCCCGAATATCACGCTCGGGTCCACCTGCCACATGAAGAAGCAGTCGTCGCCCGTGTTCAGGTGGCGGGCCACGTGTTCTTCCATTGCCAGATAGAAGCTAAGTCGCTTCCTGTCGCTCGTGGGGCAGACTATGTATATCATTGCCAGTTTTCAGGTATTTCAGCCGGAATTTCCGTCTAGGCTGCAAATTTACGAATTATTCGGCGAATAAACGAACTTTTCTGAATCTTTTTCAGCATCTTTTTTTCTTGTCGCGTAATTATATGTTGGCAATCGACATGATATTGGCGAAGACGCCTGCAGCCGTGACGCTGGCCCCGGCGCCATAGCCCTGTATGAGCATGGGGAACTCGCGGTAGCGCTCGGTGGTGAGCATCACGATATTGTTCGAGCCTTGCAGGTTGTAGAAGGGATGCCCCTGTGCCACTTCCTGCAGCGCCACCCGTGTGCTGCCGCCTTCCATCGTTGCCACGAATCGCCAGCGTTTGCCTTCGGCCTCCAGCCGCTGTCGGCGTTGCTCAAATTTGGCATCCAGTTCCGGCAACCGGCGCCAGAAGTCTTCCTGTGTGCCGCTCAGCATGTCGTCAGGCACGAAGAGGTGCTTCTCAACGTCCCTCTGCTCCACCTGATAGCCAGCCTCGCGCGTCAGGATAACCAGCTTTCTCACCACGTCGGTTCCGCTCAGGTCTATACGTGGGTCGGGTTCGCTGTAGCCCTGCTCCTTGGCCCTTCTCACGGCTTCCGAGAAAGGCACGTCGGCCGACAGCGCGTTGAAGATGAAGTTGAGCGTGCCCGACAGGATGGCCTCTATCTTCAGGATTCGGTCGCCCGAGTTGCGCAGGTCGTTGATGGTGCCTATGATGGGCAGTCCGGCGCCCACGTTGGTCTCAAACCTGAACTTCACGCCGCGCTCCATGGCCGTTTGCTTCAGCTGCAGGTAGTTCGGGTAGTCCGACGATGCAGCAATCTTGTTGGCCGTAATCACGTTGACGTTGTGGCTCAGCAGGTCCTCATAGAGGTCGGCTATCTCCTTACTGGCCGTGCAGTCCACAAAGACCGAGTTGAATATGTTCATCTCCAGGATGCTCTTCTTCAGCATTCTGGCGTTGCTTTCCGGCGAAGCGTCCAGCAGGGCGCGATAGTGGCCCAGGTCGATGCCGTCGCGTTCGTAGATGGCATGCTTCGAACTGGCAATGCCCACCACGTTCAGCTTCAGCCGCGAGTGCTCCTTCAGTTCCTCGTATTGCGAGCGTATCTGCTCCAGCAGCTTGCTGCCCACCGTGCCCACGCCGCACACGAAGAGGTTCAGCACCTTGTAGTCGGAGAGGAAGAACGAGTCGTGTAGCACGTTCAGCGACTTGCGCAGTTCCTCCGCACGGATGACGCACGAGATGTTGGTTTCGGCAGCACCCTGGGCGAAGGCCACCACAGACACGCCGCTGCGTCCCAGCGTGCCAAACAGCTTGCCGGCGATGCCGGGCGTTCGCTTCATGTTTTCGCCCACGATGGCAATGGTGGCCAGCCCCGTTTCTACCTGCATGGGGAACATGGCGCCCGTGCTGATTTCCTTGGCAAACTCTTCGTTCAGCACGCGGGCAGCCTCCTGAGCATCCTCCTCGCGCATGCCGATGCTGGTGGAGTTCTCCGACGATGCCTGGCTGACCATGAACACCGAGATGCCGCAGTTGGCCAGCGTGGTGAAGATGCGGCGGTTCACGCCAATCACGCCCACCATCGAGAGTCCGGCCACGGTAATCAGGGCCGTGCCCTTGATGCTCGAGATACCCTTGATGGGCTTTCCGTCGTCGGCCACGTGCTGCTTGATGAGCGAGCCTGGATGCTTGGGGTTGAAAGTGTTCTTCACGCTGATGGGGATGTTCTCAGCGCAAACGGGATAGATGGTGGGCGGGTAAATCACTTTGGCGCCGAAGTTGCAGAGTTCCATAGCCTCCACGTAGGAGAGCTCGCCGATGGTGTAGGCTGTCTTAATGACGCGCGGGTCGGCCGTCATGAATCCGTCGACGTCGGTCCAAATCTCCAGCATGTCGGCCCCAAGTGCCGCTGCGACGACAGAGGCCGTATAGTCGCTGCCTCCACGCCCCAGGTTGGTGGTCTCGCCTGTGTCGCGGTCGCGGGCTATGAAGCCCGGCACAACCGCTATGGCCGTTCGGGGCAGCTCCTGGAAGGCTTCCCTCACCAGCCGATAGGTCAGCTCGGTGTCGAGCATGTGCCGGCCGTGCTTGCGCTCGGTGCGGATGAAGTTGCGGGCGTTCAAGCGCACGGCACCGCTGATGAGAGTCGCCACGATGTGCGAACTGACGCGCTCGCCGTAGCTCACGATGGCATCGAGCGTCTTTTGGCTCAGGTCGCGCACGAGGTAGACACCGAACAGAATCGACTGCAGCTGGTCGAACAGCGTGTCAATCGTCGCCGTCAGTTCTTCGCGCTGCTGCCCGTCGGCTATCACGTCGCCGATGAGCTGGTGGTGGCGGTCGATGATGTCACTCAGTTCCTTGCGCCAGGCTTTGTCGCCTTTCAGGGCCATTTGCGATGTGCCGATGAGCTGGTCGGTGATGCCGCCCAGCGCGCTTACCACTGCTATCACTTCCCCTTGCCTGGCCTCATTCTCCACGATTGCCTTTACGTTGAGCAGGCTCTCTGCCGTGCCCACCGACGTGCCTCCGAATTTCAGTACTTTCATGCCTGCAAAGTTACGAAAAAAAGTTGAAAAGAATAATGGTTGTTTGGCTGAAAAAGTAAAAAAAGTTGAATGTCGCCTACAAAGACCACCTTATCATTTAAAAGACAGCGTGCCCTTTCTTCCTCAAGTTTCAGATTGTAACGCCTCTTTTTTACTTTCGTTAACGCAAAATAAGGCCCGTCGCATGGAGCAACGGATGGTTTGAAGCAAATAGCGCGAAAATGAAGCATTTTTTATCAAAATAGCAACCCGCTGACAATCAACAGGTTGCTATCTTTCTTGTATTCTCTATGTCTTTCCACTTTATACAAAGCATAGGTTTCGATGCTATAGAGCATAGGTTTCTACCGTCTATCTCATAGTTCTGTACGCTACAACTCATAGTTCTGTATGCTCCAAACCATAGCTTTATAGCATAAAAACGCATGTTGTTGCTTGAAGCAAATGCCGTTCTATATCATCAAAACCGCATTTTCTGCACAAAATAACGTGTTTGTGCATCGTAGTTTGCAATTTTGGAATGTAAACAAAAGATCAATACTTTTCCGAGAATTAACCTTTCTTTACATTCCATGCTTACAATTCATTACAAAATGGAATATTCACTTCCTACTTCCGCTCCAGCATGACGACGTTCTCGACATGAGGCGTGTGGGGGAACATGTCGACGGGCTGGATGCGGCGGATGCGGTAATGGTCCTGAGTGAGCAGTTCGAGGTCGCGGGCCTGCGTGGCGGGGTTGCAGGACACGTAGACGATGCGCTGCGGGGCAGCACGCAGGATGGTCTTCACAACGTCGGGATGCATACCGGCACGGGGTGGGTCGGTGATGATGACGTCGGGACGTCCGTGGGCGGCAATGAATTCGTCGGTCAGGATGTCTTTCATGTCGCCGGCATAGAAGAGCGTGTTGCCAATGCTGTTGAGCTGGGAGTTCACCTTGGCATCCTCGATGGCCTCTGGTACGTATTCGATGCCGACGACCTGTCGGGCCTGACGCGCCACGAAGTTGGCAATGGTGCCTGTGCCCGTGTAGAGGTCGTAGACGAGGGGAGCGGCGGCGGGCAGGGTGTCATCTGACTTGCCGTCGAGGTTGCAGAAAGCAAACTCGCGGGCTACGGAATAGAGGTGGTATGCCTGCTCGGTGTTGGTCTGATAGAACGACTTCGGACCCACCTTGAAGCGCAGTCCTTCCATAGTCTCGATGATGTGGTCGTTGCCACTGAACACATGTACGTCGAGGTCGCCGAAAGTGTCGTTGCACTTCTGATTGTCAACCCATAGTAACGAGCTGATTTCGTGGAACTTATCGGAAAGATGTTGAAGCAATCCGAAAAGACGTTCGCGGTCGCCTTCCTCCTGCAGCTTCACTTGCACGATGACCATCCACTCGCCCGTGTTGGAGTTGCGAATGATGACGTCGCGCAGCAGTCCGGTCTGAGCACGGAGGTCGAAGAAGGAGAGACCGTTCTGCAGGGCATAGTCGCGCACGGCATTGCGTATCTCATTGTGCAGCGGGTGCATGAGATGGCAATTCTCGATGGGCAGGATTTTGTCGAACGCCCCTGTGATGTGGAAGCCCAGTGCGGGCACGTCCTTGGCGCTCATGCTGTCGTCTCGATCGGGCAACTGACGAATCTCTTCCTTCGTCAGGTAGCGTTTGTTGGCCGCCCCGAAGTCGAGTTTGTTTCTGTACTCATATTGGTGAACCGACCCCATGATGGGCTGGAAGGTGCAGAGCCCATCGGCCGACGTGGTGCCGGGCTGGGGTAGGGCGAGGTGGCCGATGCGCGTGAGCTGGTCGAACACCTGTTGCTGCTTGAAGCGCAACTGCTCGTCGTAGGGCAGTTGCTGCCACTTGCATCCTCCGCATACGCCGAAATGACGGCATCGGGGCTGCACGCGACGGTCGCTCAGCTTGTGCCACTTGATGACTTCTGCCTCGGCATAGCTGTGCTTCTTGCGGCGTATCTGGAGATCGACAACGTCGCCAGGCACTGCCCAGGGAACGAAGACTACCAGGCGCGACTCCTCCTGACCGTCGTGGGCAGGAATGGTGATGCGGACGAGGGATTTTCCTTCGGCTGCGATGTCGGTGATTTCTATGTTTTCAAAAATGGGAAAGGGCTTCTTTTTTCTTGCCATATTTTATATAATGTATAACGTTTTTTTCGTTGGATGGTGGGTTGCAGATGACTATCTGTGCGGGCTACTTCAGCCGTATGACCCTGATGCCAGTCTGCGAAGGATGCTTCTTCATGTAGTTGCTCATGGTCATGGGCTCTTCGATGGTCTTCTTGTGAATCTGGGAGGCATTGAGCAGGTGGAGCCCGTCGACATGCCACACGGCGATGCCGATGTGCGAGGTGTCAAGGCCAGCCTTGCTGGTGCAGATGGCGATGATGTCGCCGTCGTGAATGGCATCCCAATAGTTGTCGCTATTGGCAATCTCGGCCTTGGGGATGAAGGGGTAGCTTCTGCCGCTGAGCCGTTGCTCGGTCTTCCGGATGTCGTCGACCCATGCCGGATGGGCAACGAGCATGGGGTACTGGCCCACGTGGGAAGTCATGTAGTTGATATTCAGTTCCTGACGGCCAGTGAAGACTTCCTTAGGCTTGTTGGGTTCTTCAACGAAGCCCATGAAGGTGTTGTCGGCTATCCATGAGGTGAAGTAATGCAGGCGGTTGACGTAGGAAACCTTGCCACGCCGGTAGCGCAGCTTCCGGAGATAGTTGCAATAGTCGGCAAAGGAATGTTTCGAATGCTTCATGCAAAGCGACAGGGCAGCCACGGTCTCTACATAGGTGGTGCAATCGAGTTGGCGCAGATTGACTATCAGCGTCTCTTCGCGATTCACCTCGAGCGTCTTTGCCACATAGGGAATGTCGGTCAGTTGGCGGGCGAAATAGAGCATCCAGTTGGTCTCGGCGGGCATCTTGCCAGCCTGAGCAAGCAGCGACACTACTTTGGTGCTGTCGGATGCTGAGTACTGCTGGCCGGCAGCCATCAACGGCACCAGGCTAAGCAATAACAGCAATAGCGTCTGACGGAACATTGTCTTCATGATTCTTGCTAATGATAAAAACTCTATATTCGCGATACTGACTTCACGCCTTTGACGGTACGGATTTTCCGGATGAGCGCTTCCATGCGCGACGTGTCTTCAATCATCACTGTCAGGTGGCCTTCGAAGAGTCCGTCGTGAGAGTCAATGTTGATGGAGCGCATCATGATTTTCTCTTCCTTCGAGATGATGCTCGTGATGTTGTTGACTATTCCGATGTCGTCGTTGCCGATGACGTTGAGCGTGATGCTGTACTGAGACGTGCCCTTGCCGCTCCAACGTGCACGGACGATGCGATAGCCGAGGTGCTCGCGCAGGTGGGCAGCGTTGGGGCAGGTGGTGCGATGAATCTTGATGCCTCCGCTGACGGTGACGAAGCCGAAGATGGGGTCGCCGAAGATGGGGTGGCAGCACTGGGCAAGTGAGTAGTCGATTCCCTTGAGGTCGGAGCCGATGACCAGTTCGTCGTCATGACCAGAGGGCACGTGGTCGCTGGTCATTTCGAAGTTGAACTCCTCGGCGCTGCGTGTCTGGGCGGGAGCATTCAGGTTGAGGTCGTAGTCGCGCACCTCAATGTATTTCTCGACGACCTGGTTGATGTCGAGTTTCCCTTCGGCCAATTGTTTGTAGAAGTCGCTGGCCACCTTGAAGCCCATCTTCCTGATGGTGTGGGCCATGACGCTCTCTGAGAGTTCTGTCTTCTTATTCTTCAGCTTTCGCTCCAGCATCTCCTTCGCCATCAGACCTTCCTTCTGCTGCGTTTCCTTCAAGGCAAGGCGTATTTTCGACTTGGCACGCGACGTCTTGACGATGTTCAGCCACTCCTGTCGAGGCTTCTGGTTGCTTTGGGTGATGATTTCCACCATGTCGCCCGAACGCAGTTGCTGCCGGATGGGGAACACTTTTCCGTTGATGCGCCCGCCCACACAGGCACTGCCCACGCGCGAATGGATGTGATAGGCGAAGTCGAGCACCGTGGCGCCTTTAGGGAATTTCAGCAAGTCGCCCTTGGGGGTGAACACGAACACTTCGTCATCGTAGAGGTCGAGCTTGAACTGGTCCATCACCTGCAGGTCGTCGCCGGCTTCAAGTGCCGTGCGAATATTGGCCAACCATTCGTCGAGGCTGCCCTCGCTCTTCACGCCTTTGTAGCGCCAGTGGGCAGCAAGGCCTCGCTCGGCAATCTCGTCCATACGCTCGGTGCGAATCTGCACTTCCACCCATTTCTGCTCCGGTCCGAGCACGGTGATGTGAAGACTCTCGTAGCCGTTAGACTTCGGCACGCTCAGCCAGTCGCGCAGGCGCTTAGGGTTGGGCTGATACATGTCGGTGATGATGGAGAATGCCTGCCAGCAAGCCATCTTTTCTTTCTCAAGGGGCGTGTCGATGATGATGCGAATGGCAAAGAGGTCGTAGATGCCTTCGAAGCCACATTTCTGCTTCTTCATCTTTTGCCAGATGGAGTGGATGGACTTCGTTCGTCCCTTCATGTGGAACTTCAAGCCTGCTTCCTCAAGTCGTTGACGCACAGGGGTGATGAATCGCTCGATGTAGGCGTCACGACTCTTCTTAGTGGCATTCAGCTTCTCGCGAATCATGTAGTAGGCGTCGTGTTCCAGATACTTCAGCGAGAGGTCTTCCAATTCGCTCTTCAGCTTGTAGAGACCCAGCTTATGAGCCAAAGGTGCATAGAGATAGGCGGCTTCCTCGCTCACACGCTGCTTGGCCTGAATATTCTCGGTATCCCGGATTTGCCGCATCAGGTTGACACGTTCGGCAATCATGATCAGTATGACGCGCATGTCCTCGGCAAACGAGAGCAGCAGGTTGCGGAAGTTCTCGCTCTCAATGACGGGCGTTTTCTTGTTCAAATCCTGAATGCGGAGCAGTCCGCTGATGATTTTTTCAACAGATGGCCCGAAGGCAGCTGCCTGCTTCTTGGCTATTTCCACATCGGAGGAAAGCATCTGGCCTTTATAAAGCAAGATGGCAACGACTCCGTCGCGCCGAAGACCAGTGTCCCCGACAGCCACCGATGCCGTCTGTAATGCTTGCAGTAAGGGGTTGAGCCCGAAGATGTCGCGGACCACCTGACCAGAGCGCACAGATTGCTTGAAGCATTGCCACAAAGCCGACTCGTCATCCTGATTCAGTGTGCCCTCCAATGCCGTACGAAGCTCGCCGATTATTTTGCGTGCGGCGTTAGCTTCTTCCTGTGTGAATATTAATTTCATTTCCATTTTCGCTGACAAAGATACTGCAAATATCTCAAATGTGCAATCAATTAAACATTTTTAGGTCTTTTGATGGTATGTTTTTCAGAAAAAACCGCTAACTTTGCGAAATAAATGAAAAATAAACTATAAAACATTCATACAACTATGCTACAAGAAAAAGACCTCAAACAAATTGCCCAGCGCGGCATCAGTGAAGAACAAGTAGAACATCAGCTCAGTCAGTTCAAGAGTGGTTTCCCCTTTCTGAAATTGGAAGGACCTGCCGCCATCAGCAATGGCATCCTTGCTCCTACGGAGGAGGAACGCAAGAAATACATCGAAACATGGAAAGACTACAAGCAGGCCGGACATGAGGTCGTGAAGTTTGTTCCTGCCAGCGGTGCAGCATCGCGCATGTTCAAGGACATGTTTGCTTTTGTTGATGCTGACTACAACGAACCCACCACCGATTTTGAGAAGCACTATTTTGAGCACATACGCGACTTCGCATTCCGTGAAGAGCTTTGCCAAAAGTGTCGCGACAACGAAGGCAAGAACATTCGCACCCTTTTGGAAGAAGGCAACTACAAGGCCATTGCCCGCAATATGCTTTCGGCTAAAGGCCTTAACTACGGCCAACTGCCTAAGGGATTGCTGCTTTTCCACAATTACGAAGACGGGCCCCGCACCCCGATGGAGGAGCACCTGGTAGAGGCTGCCCTTTATGCTTCGTCGAACAATGAAGCACACATCCATTTCACGGTTTCTCACGACCATCTGGAACTTTTCAAGGCAAAGGTTGCCCAAAAAGCAGCCAAATACGAAGAGATGTTCAACATCAAGTATGTTATCACGTTCTCTGAGCAGAAACCTTCTATCGATACGATTGCTGCCAACCCCGACGGAACCCCGTTCCGTCAGGAAGATGGTTCGCTACTGTTCCGCCCGGGTGGCCACGGCGCACTCATCGAAAACCTCAACGAAATTGCCGCCGACGTGGTGTTTATCAAGAATATTGATAATGTGGTGCCTGATCGCCTGAAGGACGTCACTGTAGAATATAAGCAGCTGCTGGCCGGTATTCTTGTAGCACTTCAGAGCCAGGCCTTTGCCTATCTGCGTCTGCTTGATTCAGGCAATTGCTCGCATGAGCAACTGATGGAAATCAGCCGTTTCGTGAAAGACTGCCTCTTCTGCCACAATGCTGATGCTGACAAACTCGACGACAACGCCCTGGCTGCGTTCCTCCGTAAGAAACTGAATCGCCCCATGCGTGTCTGTGGCATGGTGAAGAATGTAGGTGAACCCGGCGGTGGCCCGTTCCGCACCTTCAACTCCGACGGAACTGTTTCGCTCCAGATTCTTGAGAGTTCTCAGATTGACAAGAAGAACGAAGAATACCTGCGTATGTTCAGAGAGGGAACACACTTCAATCCGGTTGACCTCGTCTGTGCTATTCGCGACTATCAGGGCAAGCCCTTCAACCTGCCTGACTTCGTAGACCCGATGACGGGATTCATCTCTCAGAAGTCGAAGAACGGACGCGAATTGCAAGCATTGGAACTGCCCGGACTTTGGAATGGTGCCATGAGCGACTGGTCGACCGTCTTCGTAGAGGTTCCCCTTGCCACGTTCAATCCTGTGAAGACCGTCAACGACCTCTTGCGTCCTGAGCATCAATAAAAGTATTATAGGAAACCAGGAAAAGATGAAAATATTAGTGACTGGCGCGGCAGGGTTCATTGGCTCGAAACTGATGTACATGCTTGCGCGAAGAGGCGATGTGGTCGTTGGTATCGACAACATCAATGATTATTATGACCCTCGCCTGAAGTACGGACGACTGAGGGAATGCGGCATCGACGCCGAGAATGACGATATGGAGTGGGGGAGAATGGCTGAAAGCACACTTCTGCCCAATTGCCGATTCTGCCGTATGGCCATCGACGACAAGGAGTCGCTCGACGCTCTCTTCAAGGAAGAAAAGTTCGACAAGGTGGTCAACCTGGCTGCGCAGGCAGGCGTTCGTTATAGTATCACGAACCCTTATGCCTACTTGCAGAGCAACCTGGTGGGATTCCTGAACGTTCTTGAGGCATGCCGCAACTATGGTGTCAGGCATCTGGTCTATGCGTCTTCAAGTTCGGTCTATGGCATGAATGAGAAAGTGCCGTATAGCGAGGACGACAAAGTGGTATCGCCCGTGAGCCTCTATGCCGCCTCGAAAAAGAGCAACGAACTCATGGCTCATGCCTATTCGAAGCTTTATGGATTCGCCACCACTGGCCTGCGCTATTTCACCGTCTACGGCCCTTGGGGAAGACCTGACATGTCGCCTATGCTCTTTGCCACAGCCATCACTCAAGGCAAACCCATCAAGGTGTTCAATCTGGGCGACATGATACGCGACTTCACCTATATAGATGATATCGTCGAAGGCACGATGCACGTCATCGACCATGAGCCGTTGGCTGCTGATTGTGAGCATGGCGTGCCCTACAAGGTGTACAACATTGGTTGCAGTAACCCTGTGAAGCTGATGGACTTCATCTCGGAGATTGAAAATGCTTGCGGACGAGAGGCTGAGAAGATTTTCCTGCCTATGCAGCCTGGCGATGTGTACCAGACGAATGCCGACACGTCAAAACTGGAGAAAGAATGTGGCTATAAGCCGCATTGGTCGCTGCACGACGGCATCGGAGAATTTATGAAATGGTTTAAGTCTGACAAGAATCCACTATTGCGTGAAGCGCAATAATAAATTATTAACGGAATAAAAACGGAATAAATGGAAAAGATTATAGGACTGATTGATGCCCCCTTTACACCCATGCACCCAAATGGCGACATCAATTTGGAGCCCATTGCTGCCTATGGCGCAATGCTTCAGAAAAACGGATTGAAGGGTGTCTTCATCAATGGCTCGTCGGGCGAGGGCTATATGCTCACCACGGAAGAGCGAATGCAACTGGCTGAAAGGTGGGTGCAGGTGGCACCAAAGGATTTTAAGGTGATTGTTCACGTCGGCAGTTGCTGCCTGCGCGAGAGCCGGCGACTGGCCGAGCATGCACAAGCCATAGGTGCATGGGGGATTGGCTCGATGGCACCGCCCTTCCCCCATATCGGACGTATAGAGGAACTTGTCGAGTACTGTGAGCAGATTGCATCGGCAGCCCCGAATCTTCCGTTCTATTATTATCATATTCCTGCCTTCAACGGTGCCTATCTTCCCATGCTCGACTTATTGAAAGCCGTTGATGGGCGTATTCCTAACTTTGCCGGAATCAAGTATACGTTCGAAAGTTTGTATGAATATAATCAGTGTCGCCTCTACAAAGACGGTAAATACGATATGCTGCATGGTCAGGATGAGACCATTCTGCCCAGCCTTGCCCAAGGAGGAGCTCAGGGAGGCATCGGCGGCACTACTAATTATAACGGTCGCGAACTTGTAGGAATCATTGAGGCATGGAGTAGGGGAGACATAGAGACGGCACGCGAGAAGCAGAACTTCTCGCAAGAGGTGATAAATGTCATTTGCCGTTATCGTGGAAATATCGTCGGAGGCAAGCGAATCATGAAGCTCATAGGCTTCGATTTGGGCCCGAACCGTACTCCCTTCCGCAATATAACTGATGATGAGGAGGCTGCCATGAAAGCAGAGTTGGAGGCTATAGGGTTCTTCAACCGGTGCAATCAATTTTAATCATCCAACATTATTCATTATGAGTGATTCTGCAAAACAATATTTTTCCAGTTGGGCTGAACGTTATCGTTCGGACCTGCTTAACAATATCATGCCGTTTTGGATGAAGAATGGTTGGGATCGCCAACATGGAGGCGTCTACACCTGTTTGAATCGCGACGGCAGTTTGATGGATTCAACGAAAAGTGTATGGTTTCAAGGACGATTCGCATTCGTTTGCGCCTTCGCCTATAATAACGTTGAACACCGTCAGGAATGGCTTGATGCTGCGAAAAGTACGATTGATTTCATTGAGAAATACTGTTTTGACGATAGTGGTCACATGTTTTTCTCTATCACAGCCGATGGGCACCCTTTGCGTAAGCGGCGCTATGTTTTCTCAGAAACCTTTGCCGCCATTGCGATGTCGGAATATGCCTTGGCCACAGGCGACATGACGTATGCTCAAAAGGCATTGGCTATTTTTGAGAACACTCAGCGATTTCTTTCTACACCAGGTTTCTTACCTCCAAAATTCGAAGCCAGCGTTCAGCTGCAAGGTCATTCTATAGTAATGATACTTATTAACGTGGCTTCACGACTGCGTTTGGTCATTGATGATGCAAAGTTGACGAAGCAAATTGATGAATCAATTGATAAGCTTCGCCGGTATTTTATTCATCCTGAGTTTAAGTGTCTGCTTGAGTCGGTGGGGCCCAATGGTGAGTTTATCGACACGAATCTGACGCGCACCATCAATCCGGGGCATTGCATCGAGACGGCATGGTTCATTCTTGAGGAATCGCGTACTCGTGGTTGGGACGATGACCTCACGAAATTAGCTCTTCAGATCTTTGACTGGTCATGGGACTGGGGATGGGACGAACAATATGGAGGCATCATTAATTTCCGCGATTGCCGCAACCTGCCGCCACAAGACTATTCGCAAGACATGAAGTTCTGGTGGCCGCAATGCGAGACGATCATCGCTTCTCTGTATGCTTACCTGGCTACGGGTGACGAAAAGTATCGCGAGCGCCACGAACTGATTAGCGAGTGGACTTATAGTCATTTCCCTGATGCAACTTATGGCGAGTGGTATGGCTACCTGCATAGAGATGGAACTGTAGCTCAACCCGCCAAGGGAAATCTTTATAAAGGGCCTTTCCACATTCCTCGTATGATGGTCAAGTCCTTCGAACTTTGCAATGAAATTCTTCATTCAAAGATTTAATTCTTACAGTCTTACAGTATTACAGTTAGAATCTGCATAGAGTGAAGTGGTGCGATTGTGATTATGATTATGATAAATAGTAATAATTATATGTATATATATTTATAATATATTTCTTTATATTCTTATTTCTCTCTTATCTTGCCACTTCAATAGGGTGCAAATTATAACTGTAATACTGTAAGACTGTAAGATTGTAAGATTGTAACTCCTGTAGCACATACACTGTGCACCCATAGCATGCAGACCATGCTTCCGTAGCATGCAACTAACGCTCCCATAGTATATATACGCTGCTCTCATAGCAAGCAAAGCATGCTTCTGTAGCATGCAGATTATTCTTTTTGGCATGCAATAGGCACTCTTATTGCTCATATACTCTGTTTCAATAGTGTAGGAACATACAGTTTTATGTTATTATTTAACATAATGCCCGTTATATATATTATCGGTTACTATATTAAATTTAGAGGAAAATTGCAACAAATGCGTTGGATAATATCGAAAAGAATGAAAAAGAAGCGTTCTTTGTCAAAGGATTTCTCTAAAAATGACTTTGCAACAAAAAAAGTGTTAATTTGTTTGTGGCAACTAAAATAATGAGTACCTTTGCACACATGAAACACATACTGCTTATATTTCTTCTGATGATAGGTCTGCCAGTGATGGCAGCAGAGAAAGTTGTGTGGGTGGCTGCGGGCGACCTGCAGGATTTGTTCGACGAGTACGAACTGCAATACGTGAATGAGCTCACCCTGAAAGGCACTATTAACGGCAGCGACATCAAAGTGCTGCAGAACTGGGCATCTGAGTATAGGTCGCTGAACCTGGCGGACTGCCGCATCGTGGCCGGTGGCGAACCTTATTATGATAAATACACTACAGAGAACGATGTCATCGGTTCCTATATGTTTGCCAACACGGAGTTCAAGAAACTCGTCCTGCCGAAGACGCTCAAGAAGATAGGCGACTATGCCTTGTCGTTCTGCGGCGAGAGCATCGACTTTCCTGCTACGCTCACCTGGCTGGGCGACCATGCCTTCACCCACAACCTCTTTTCCTCCCTGCACATTCCTGCTACGCTGGAGCACATCGGCAACGGGGCGCTGAACGGTAACATCACGCTGAGCGACGTGACCATCGACGAGGACCATCCAAGCTACGTGTTGGAGGACGGCTACCTCTATACACGCGACCACAGCCGCCTGTTGGCCTATTTCGCACCCATCAGTTCGCGGGCCGAGACCTTCACCATCGCACCCGAAACGAAGACCATCGACGACAAGGCTTTCAACTTTCACCGCACTTACAACATCACGCTCAACGACAGCCTGGAGCGTATCGGTGCCGAGGCTTTCTGCTATGCGCTCAACAACATTGCACCGCACCAGAAGAAGCTCGTCATTCCAAATTCCGTCACTTACATCGGCGAAAGTGCCTTCGCATATTGCTACATCGACCAGGTCATCATCTCCGACAATGTTGAACACCTCAGCAACTACTGCTTCTCCGAATGTTTCATTGACGACATCCACCTGCCGGCACGGCTGAAGCACATCGGATATGCGGCGCTGAACAACAACACATTGAGAAACCTTGAATTGCCTGACTCTCTGGAAACCATCGAAGGCAGGGCTTTCCACGGACTGACGAAGAAACGCCTGGTGATTCCCGAGAGCGTGCGCCGCATCGACCCAGAGGCTTTCTACTACATCTATGTTGACACGCTCGACATCAGGCCCCTACTCGACAGCATTCCTCGTGCCGCTTTCTACAGTAGTCAGAGCCTCGTGAAGCTCATCTTACCGCCTACCATCAAGCGCATCGGGCGATCGGCTTTCTACGAGTGCTACCGACTGAAGGACTGCCTGTTGCCCGAGGGGCTGGAGGAAATAGAAGCCTGGGCCCTGGCTGGTGCCGACAATATGAAGGAATGGCACATTCCCGCATCGGTACGGAAGATAGACTGGGCTGCCTTCTCCGTTCCAAACTTCTCTTCCCACACCGTCTACATGTATTCCGCCGATCCTCCCGCCGAGACCCATCTGCAAGCCTTCGCCGACTGGACAATGGAAAAATCGGTGCTCTATGTGCCTGAGGGCAGTCTGGATGCCTATCAGATGACGGCCCCTTGGAGCTATTTCGGAACAATCAAGGAATTTGATCCAACAAACATTAAAACCCTCAGAGATCTTAACGAAAGCGATTCTGCTCGCTGTTACGACCTCCAAGGGCGAATTGTTTCTCCTGAGTCGCATGGCGTTCGCATTATGCTGACTCGTAATGGAGTACAAAAAGTTGTCAAATAAGTTTCTTAGGCCTTGAAACCCTTCGTGCTGATAGTGGCGATGACGTCCTTGATGTTCAGCTCGTTGAAGCCGTTTTTCTTGATGGCGTCAGCGGCTTTTGCTTCAGTAGCACACTCTTCTTCATTGCGCTCATAGACGCAGTGATCTGACTTGAACTCGGCAATGGCCCAGCCCAAAAGAGCAAGGCAGAACAATAATACAATTGAAATGATTGTTGTCATAATTATCTGATCGTTTATAAATTGGTTGTTAAAAGTTTATTCACGAAGCATTTGTTCCATATTTAAAGGAAATGGCGGGTCAGTTCGCTGTGAATGCGCTGAACAGGCAGGCCCATCACGTTGTAGTAACTACCGCTGAGACGTGTGACACCGATATAGCCAATCCATTCCTGAATACCATAGGCACCGGCTTTGTCGAAGGGCTTGTAGTGGCTCACGTAGTAGTCAATCTCTGATTCCTGCAACTCTCTGAACGTCACTTCGGAAACTACAGAGAAGGAATGTTGCAAATCAGAACTCTTAAGACACACACCAGTGATGACGTGATGGGTGTGGCCACTCAAGGCCCCGAGCATGGCTTTTGCCTCTTGAGCATCAGCGGGCTTTCCCAATATATTATCGCCCAAGACAACGATGGTGTCGGCCGTCACTAAAACCTCATCACCACTTACCTGATAGGCAGCAGCCTTTTTCCTGGCAATATACTCCGCAATTTCGTTGGTCGGTAGAGATGTTGGATAGCTCTCATCAATGCCATCCTTCACTCGTACTTCAAAGGGGATGTCGAGTCCGGCCAAGAGTTCTTTGCGACGGGGCGAATTGCTTGATAGAATTAGTTTCATTTGGGAATGGTCTTAAAAGGATTAAGAGTGAATGAAAGATTTTTACCACGTTACCAGCCAAAGGCTTTAGCATTTGCCATCCATTTGCCTTGCGCTTTCAACACCTGTTCGATGATATCGCGACCGCATCCGTGCCCCCCTACCCTATGGCTGACGTAGAGGCAGGCCTTTTTCACTTCCGGACAGGCATCGGCAGGGCAACATGGGCACCCTACTCTGTTGAGAACCTCCAGATCGGGAATATCGTCGCCCACAAATATGATTTCCTCGTCTTGCAAGCCATACTTTGCCTTAAAGCTGTCATACGTAGTTACTTTCACGGAACAGCAGAGATAGATGTCCTCAACACCCAGATACTGGTAGCGCAGACGAATAGATTCTGTACGTGCACCGGAGAGAATGGCTATTCGCAACCCCATTTTCATTGCCAACTGAATGGCGTAACCGTCTTGGATGTTGACGGTTCGCAAGGGATCGCCATTCTGGTCCATCAAAACAGTCTGAGCCGAGAGCACCCCGTCTATGTCGAAGACAACGGCTTTTATGCGACTAAGGTCATAATCAATCATAAGTTCTCTATTTTTTTGCAAAAGTACAAAAAAACTCTCACACTTGAAATAATATTGTAGAGAAATGATAAAAAAAGATGCAGCACTGCGATGAGTGCTACATCTATTTTTAGGTTGAGTATACTCTACAAACGAGTGCGACTAATTGTTCACACTACCGCCTACGATGTCAAGCAGTTCGCTGGTGATTGCCTGCTGACGGCTCTTGTTGTACTGAAGGTTCAGTTCGCGTAGCAATTCGTCGGCATTGTCCGTGGCTGTCTGCATGGCAACCATTCGGGCAGCATGTTCTGACGCATTGCTATCAAGAAGAGCAGTATAAAGCATCAGATGAAGCAACTTGGGGATAAGCTTTGAGAGGACAGCATCCATGTTGGGCTCAACAATGAAGTTATCATTGAGGGGTTTGACACTCTGCTTTTCCTCGCGGCTTACAGTCCTTTCTCCTCGCTTCTTCAGGTACTCCTGGCTTTCCTTCGTGGCAATGATAGAGGTGAGATCGCGTTCATGATCGCGCTGCAGTTCTTCTTCCAGGTCGATGGGGAGGAACGTTTCGCGCGTCAGAACTTGCGAACCAGCTGACTTGAAGTGATGATAGATAAGCTCTACGCGGTCGATTTCGCCCTGGGCATATCTTTCCCCCAGTTGCTTGGCAATCTCGATACACTCATTGACGTTTGGCTTATCTGCCAAATCAGCATAATCACCCATCACACGATAGCCCAGCTTGGCAGCTTTCTCTGCAACTTTTCGCCCAATGGGATAGATGTCAATGTTGCCGAGTCCAAGTTCATCATACTCAGCAACTACTTTCTGCATGAGCTTGATGATGTTGGCGTTGAAACCACCACACAATGAGGAATTGCTGGAATAGATGACAAGTGCCACTCTTTTGACGGGCCGCTCCTGATCGTAGATGGTCTGGGCTTCCGCTTCTGCTGCCAGGAATGACTTCAAGATGTGTTCGAGCATTGTTTCATAAGGCAGCATGTTTTGGATGGCTACCTGTGCATGATGCAATTTCGAACTTGCCACCATTTTCATGGCAGAAGTAATCTTCCTGGTGCTTCTGACTGAGGCTATACGGCCTTTGATTTCTTTGAGACTTGGCATAGTGTTGCTTTAGAGTTTACTTATAGGTGCCGGCAATATCGGCCATCACTGCCTCTATCTTAGCCGTCGTGTCATCGTCAATCTTGCCAGCGGCAAGGGTGCTGATGACTTCGGGAGCTGTCGAACGAAGCTTGTCAAGGAACTGAGTCTGGCACTCACGTACCTTATCAATGGGCACGTCGCGCATCAGACCATGAACACCGCAGTAAAGGATGGCCACCTGTTCGCCTACGGGCATGGGGCTGTACTGGGGCTGAATGAGCAACTGGTTGTTCTTACGTCCACGGTCGAGCGTCATTGCCGTCACGGCATCCATATCACTCGAAAACTTCGAGAAGGATTCCAACTCACGATACTGAGCCTGGTCAATCTTCAGCGTACCAGCCACTTTCTTCATTGACTTGATCTGTGCCGAACCACCCACACGCGATACTGAGATACCAACGTTGATGGCAGGACGGAAGCCTTGGTTGAAGAGGTCACTCTCAAGGAAGATCTGACCATCGGTGATCGAGATGACGTTTGTAGGGATGTATGCCGAAACGTCGCCAGCCTGCGTCTCGATGATAGGCAGGGCTGTCAGCGAACCGCCACCCTTCACATGTCCTTTCATGCACTCGGGCAGATCATTCATTTGTTCAGCCACTTCCTGCTGCTCGTTCATCTTTGCTGCACGCTCCAACAAACGGGAGTGCAGGTAGAACACATCGCCAGGATAAGCCTCACGTCCAGAAGGACGACGCAGAATCAGCGATACCTCACGATAGGCAACAGCCTGCTTCGACAGGTCGTCGTAGACCACCAGTGCGGGCAGACCACGGTCGCGGAAGTATTCACCAATGGCAGCACCGGCAAAGGGAGCGTAGTACTGCATGGCAGCGGGATCGGCAGCCGTAGCAGCCACGACGATGGTATATGGCATGGCGCCATGTTCCTGAAGCGTCGAGACAAGCGTGGCAACGGTAGAAGCCTTCTGTCCGATGGCTACATAGATACAATAGACAGGTTTGCCTGCCTCGTAGAAACTCTTTTGATTGATAATAGTGTCGACAGCAATGGCAGTCTTACCAGTCTGGCGGTCGCCGATGATGAGCTCGCGCTGGCCACGGCCGATAGGAATCATCGAGTCGATGGCTTTCAGGCCCGTCTGCAGCGGCTCTTTCACTGGCTGGCGGTAGATAACGCCAGGAGCCTTGCGGTCAAGAGGCATTTCGAAGGCACCGGTGAGGTCAATGTCGCCCTTGCCATCGATGGCTTGTCCCAGAGGATTGATGACACGACCGAGCATGTTGTCGTTGACGCGAATCGACGAGATACGATGAGTGCGCTTGACAACCATGCCTTCCTTAATGCCAGCCGTTGAACCCAGAAGCACGCAACCGACGTTGTCTTCCTCAAGGTTCATCACGATAGCCATAGTGCCATTCTCGAACTCCAGAAGTTCGTTGGCTTCGGCATTGCGCAAGCCATAGATGCGAGCTACGCCGTCGCTCACCGTGAGCACGGTGCCCACTTCGTCGAATTTCTCCTGATTGGAAATGCCGTTAAGCTGGTCGAGCAACACCTGACTGACTTCGCTTGGTTTAATTTTATCTGACATTGTACTTTACTTTTTAAGTGTATTAAGAATAGTATTGAGTTTAGCCTTCACGCTGGCATCCATTCGGTAGGTATCATATTCCAAAATGAAGCCGCCGATGATGTCAGGATCTATTTCAGTCTGAAACTCAACAGTTCCGTTAGTCTTGCTCTCCACCATCTGCCGCATCTTCTGTTCCGTAGAGGGCGAAACGGCTGTGGCGGTGATGAGTCTACCGCTGATGATGTTCTTCTGCTGACGGTACAGGGTGACATACGAATTGGCAATGAATTGCATCACCTTTTCACGGTCTTCTTTCAGCACAAGCTGAATGAATGCCGTCGTCAGGTCGGAAGGCTTCCCGCCAGCTGCAGCAAGCAGCAGCGAGACCTTCTTCTCCTTAGGAATCATCGGGTTATCGATGGTCTGCCTGAGCTGCGGAACCTCCAAGTAGCTCTGGGCCATCGTCTGCATTTCTTCGTAGACTTTGGTCTCTTGGCTGCTGGCTGTAGCGCTTTTCAGAAGCGCCCTGGCATAACGAACCGAAATTACTCCTATATCCATAGTACCTTATTTGTTAGCAGAAACTTCATCCAGCATACAGTCAATCAAATCCATCTGAGCCTGGTCGGAAGAAAGATTCTTGCGCAGAACCTTCTCAGCCACTTCAACGCTCAACTCTGCCACCTGCTTGCGTATGTCGGCAATGGCAGCCTGACGCTCCTGATTGATGGCCAGGCGGGCGTCGTCGAGCAGCCGGGCACCTTCCTCACGGGCTTTTTCGCGAGCTTGCTCCACAATGGCATCGCGTGTCTCGGCAGCTTCTTTCAAAATCTGTGCCTGACGGTCGCGTGCTTCCTGCAGAATGCTCTCGCCTTCCTGACGGATGTTCTCCAGGCGCTCAGAGGCTTCGTGGGCTTTTTTCAGACTTTCGTCGATGTACTTCTTCCGCTCGTCCACCATATTGATGATGGCAGGGAATCCGTACTTTGCAAGCACGAAGAAGACCACTCCAAACGCCAGAAGCATCCAGAACAGGAGTCCCAGATCGGGGGTAAGGATTGCTGGCAGTTTACTGAAATCCATAAATACTTGTTTTCGCTAAGACTTTCTTCACTTACTTAATAAGGAATGCACAAGCTGCAATGGCGAAGAGGGCGCAACCCTCAACGAATGCAGAGGTCAGAATCATGTTTGTCTGGATCTTACCAGTAGCTTCCGGCTGACGGGCAATAGCGTCCATTGCGCTGCCACCGATCTTACCGATACCCAAACCTGCACCAATTGTTGCAATACCTGCACCAATACCGCAACCCAGCTGAGCCAGGCCTTCTGCGGCCATTAACATTGAAATCATCATAGTTTTAAAAATGTTTTAAATTATTAATTAATGAATTTGTTTCTTTTGTTGAATTATTGTTTATAACTCTTTCTTTTTCAGTTGCTTACTCTGCTCCATGTTCCTTGTGGGCCAAGCCGATGAAGACGGCGCTGAGCATCGTGAATACGTAAGCCTGAACGAATGCCACCAGCACTTCAAGCAGGTTCATGAAGAGCAGCATGATGATGCTGAAAGCATTCAAACCCAGACCGAATCCTACACCCATCGACCAACCCAGGAAGATCACGCAGGTGAAACTCAGTATCACGGCGTGGCCTGCCATCATGTTGGCAAAGAGACGGATCATCAGGGCGAAAGGCTTTGTGAAGACTCCAAAGAGTTCAATGACAGGCATCACGGGAGCCGGATAGGCCTTCAGGAACAAAGGCACGTCGGGCCAGAAGATTTCCTTCCAGTACTCTTTGTTGGCAAAGATGTTGATGGCCAGCATCGTGCAGAGTGCCAGGAAGAATGTGATGTTGATATTGCCCGTCACATTGGCTCCACCTGGGAACAAGGGGAATAGTCCCACCAGATTACACGTCAGGATGAAGAAAAACACTGTCAACAAATAAGGAGCGTACTTTTTATAGTGCTTCTCCCCTATCGATGACTTGATGAGGTCGTCGTTGATAGTCATGACAATCATTTCCATCATGCCTACAAAGCCTTTTGGCGCCTCACTCGTGGCATCGCGCTTCTTGTACCAGCGGGCGCACGACAGGAAGACGGCGATAAGAATTGCCACAACAATCCATATCTGCATCACCGACTTCGTGATGCTCAGGTCTATCGGGCGTACCTCACTGCCGTCAGCCATGCGCTCATATATCTTGCCGTGGTGCTCTTCGCTGAAGAAGAAGCCTTCAGGCAGGCTATGAGCCGTACAGAAGTGCCACTTGCCAGTGTTCTCACTTCTTATGATGATGGGAAGCGGTATGCTGAGGTGCTTGCCCTTGTAGGAGGCAATGTGCCACTCGTAGGCATCGGCAAGGTGTTCCAGCACAATCTCGGGAATATCGAGTTCTTCGCCTTCCGCACCAGCCTCCTCCGCATAGAGTTGCACGGGGAGCAACGCTATCATCACCAGAAGTAATATCGACTTTAACTTTTTCATTATCATAAAGAATGTATATACAACACGTTAGCGTTCTTGCTATGAGCGGTTAGACACTCGCGCAAAGAAGATGGAATGATGAGCCAACGAAGCGATGTAGAAAGCCATGAACACAAGGAAGAACACCAGCATGGCATCTCGCCCGCAGACCAGATAGTAGACAAACATTGTGGCCAGTGCCAGCAGCATGCGGAAGCCCGATACTGCCGTGAAAAATGTTGGCAGTTGCTGGGGCGAGCGCGTGGCCACACGACACCAGATGGCAGCAAGAGCCGTACTCACCACCAACGTGAAAGCGGCGCTGACGATGGCAGGAACGAGCAATTCGTTCAGATACCAAACGCGCATCACCAGCAGCGTGATGAGAAACAGGAAAGCCGTCAACAGCAGTTCCTGTCGGGCATATTGCTTACTTAACTTCTTAATGTCCATCTTTATCAGAATGTTCTTTCCTGTTCGTCATGCTTACTTAATCTCAACGCACAGGCTAATCACGTCTTTTTGCACTTCAACAAATCCGCCATGGATGTCGAACTGATTTTTTTCGCCGTCGGTAGTGGTGTACTCTACGCTGCCTTTCTCAAGCGAGGAGATGATGGGGGCATGGCCCACGAGCACCTCGAAGCGTCCCAGCGTGCCAGGCACCACGATGCTCTCTATCTCTCCTTCGTAAAACACCTTTTCGGGCGAAACAATCTTTAGCTTCAGCATAAATGTAATTTAAGTATTGGAATTTATAGTTTTCTAATCCTTAATCGTCCAATTACAGTTTATGCCTTGGCAGCTTCCATCAGGCGCTGAGCCTTGGCCTTGGCATCGTCAATCGTACCGACATTGAGGAATGCCTGCTCTGGCAGGTCGTCCACTTCGCCGTCGAGGATGGCGTTGAAGCCCTTGATGGTGTCTTCGATGGGAACCATCACGCCTGGCAGACCCGTGAACTGCTCGGCCACGGAGAACGGCTGCGACAGGAAGCGCTGCACACGACGTGCGCGGTTCACCGTCAGTTTGTCCTCATCCGAGAGCTCGTCCATACCCAGAATGGCAATGATATCCTGCAACTCCTTGTAGCGCTGGAGGATTTCCTTCACGCGCTGGGCGCAGTCGTAGTGAGCCTTGCCCACGATAAGCGGGTCGAGGATACGTGATGTGGAGCCCAGCGGGTCAACGGCCGGATAGATACCCAGCTCTGCAATCTTACGGTCGAGCACCGTCGTGGCATCAAGGTGAGTAAACGTTGTAGCAGGTGCAGGGTCGGTCAAGTCGTCGGCAGGCACATAAACAGCTTGCACAGAGGTGATTGAACCAGTCTTGGTAGAGGTAATTCTCTCCTGCATGCTACCCATTTCAGAAGCCAGTGTCGGCTGATAGCCCACGGCCGAAGGCATACGTCCCAAAAGTGCTGACACCTCTGAACCAGCCTGCGTGAAACGGAAGATGTTGTCGATGAAGAACAAGATATCGGCAGCGCCGCCGTCCTTGCTGCCACCATCGCGGAAGCCTTCAGCAACCGTCAGACCCGAGAGGGCAACAGAGGCACGTGCTCCTGGCGGCTCGTTCATCTGGCCATATACCAGTGTGGCCTGGCTCTTCTTCAGTTCCTCAGGATCTACGAGTGAGAGGTCCCACTTTCCTTCGTCCATGGCCTTGCGGAATTTTTCGCCGTAGCGGATAACGCCAGACTCAATCATCTCGCGAATCAAATCGTTGCCCTCACGAGTGCGCTCGCCTACTCCGGCAAACACCGAGAAGCCATTGTGGCCCTTGGCAATGTTGTTGATGAGCTCCATGATGAGCACCGTCTTACCTACGCCGGCACCTCCGAAGAGTCCAATCTTACCACCTTTCATGTAAGGTTCCAGCAGGTCGATGACCTTGATGCCCGTCGAAAGGATTTCTTTCTTTGTCGAGAGTTGCTCAAACTTAGGAGCCTCGCGGTGAATGGGATAGGCTCCCTGCATGTTGAGTTCCTTCATACCGTCGATAGGCTGACCGATCACGTTGAGCATACGGCCCTTGATCTGGTCGCCGGAAGGCATCAGGATGGGCGAACCCATAGGGATGGCCTCAAGTCCACGATGCAGACCGTCGGTGTTGTCCATAGCAACGCAACGCACAGTGTCTTCGCCAATGTGTTGCTGAGCCTCAACAATCAGCGTGCGCCCGTCGCCACGATCAATCTTCAGAGCATCATGAATCTTAGGCAAAACTTTCTCAGCATCTTGGCCTGTCGTATCGAAATAGACGTCAATGACAGGACCGATAATCTGGGAAATGTGTCCAATAATTTGTGACATAAGCTTACTAATTATTTAAAGTTAAATTCAGATTTGCTTGCAAAGATAGTAAAATAATCTTAATCTTGAAAAGATTTCGAACGAAAATTGTACCTTTGCAATCAAAAAAATCACATTTATGGAAATTCATTACACAGGAGTTATCATCGCGGTGTGTACATTTCTGATCATTGGAATGTTTCATCCGCTGGTTATTAAGGTAGAGTATAAGTGGGGCACGCGCTTTTGGTGGGTGTTCCTCTTGCTGGGATTGTGCAGCATTTGCGGTGCCTTTTTCGTGGCCGATGTGTTCACTTCGGCCGTCATCGGCGTGCTTGGCGCCTCGTTCTTGTGGTCAATCGGCGAATTGTTCTCGCAGAAGAAGCGTGTCGAAAAGGGTTGGTTCCCCATGAATCCAAAGCGGAAGGATGAATACCAACCTATTGACAAGAACGAGGCGCTGTGCCCCGTTCATCATGGACGCAGCAAGTATGCAGTAGATGATTAATGATTCCCATTCAATTACCACGGCCTGGTAAACTGTTTACCACGCGCTGGTACAAGTATTACCACGGCCTGGTACAAGTATTACCACGGCCTGGTACAAGTATTACCACGTGCTGGTATAGGGATTGGGACAATCTTGTACTGATTACAAAGCAGCGAAGAAAGGAAACCAGGACCATCGTTTAGCAGATCATGAAGACGGAACTGATACTGGTAGGAAAGACTGCCAACAAGCATTTTGCAGCAGGAATTGACGACTATGTGGGGCGCATCGGCCACTATATGCCGTTCAGCATGTACGTGATTCCCGAGCTGAAGAATACAAAGGCGCTCACGGAGGAGCAGCAGAAGGAGCGTGAAGGCGAACTCATCATGCAGCGATTGCAACCTTCTGACTGGGTGGTGCTGCTCGATGAGCACGGCCGCGAGCTGCGTAGCATCGAACTTGCCGACTGGCTCAGCAAGAAGCAGAACGTTGTCAGGCGGCTGGTGTTTGTCATAGGTGGCCCCTACGGGTTCTCCCCTACCCTCTATGCCCGCGCCAACGAGAAACTATCGTTGTCGCGCCTGACGTTTTCCCACCAGATGGTGCGCCTTGTCTTTACGGAACAAATATATCGTGCCTGCACCATCATCAAGGGCGAGCCTTATCATCACGAATAGTTCGGAGGCTGATGCCTGCAACATCCGTTCTTCTACCATTACTACTGCGTAATATATATAAATAGGTGTATTTTTTAACGTCAGAGTGCGTTTTTTCAGAAAAAAGACGTATCTTTGCATCGATGAATCTTGAAACGAGAATCATAGAACGCTACGAAGACTTGCCTGCCGAGCACGAGGGCAGTTTCTTCCATAGCCGCGAGCTGTTCAGGGTGGCGGCAGCCACATCTGGTCATCGGCCGCTGATGGCAGTTGCCTTGCGAGCAGACGGTAGTGTGGCAGCCCGGTTGCTGGCTTGTATTCGTAGGCGAGGTTCGTGGTTCCCTCCCTATTTGTTCACTCAGGGGCGCATCTTCGGCGAAGGAGATTATGCCCCCGACGTCGACCGAGACGAGGTGTTTGGATTGTTGTTGCAGGCTGTCACGAGTAAGTTCAAACGCCCGTTGTGCCTCTATGTCGAGTTCAGCAACATCAGCCAGAAGATGTTTGGCTACAAGCAGTTTCGCGAACAGAGTTATTTTCCTGTAAGTTGGCAGGAAGTGCATCAGTCTTTACATGGCATGACGCCTGAAGAGCGACTTGACGAAAAGACCCTTCTTCAGATTCGGAAGAGCCAGGAGGCAGGTGTCGTAACCCGCATACTGACAGAACATGACGACCCGAAGCCGTTCTATCAACTGTTACGCGCCTACTACAGATTGAAGCCGCGTAAGTTTGTGCCCTCGCTCACTTTTTTTGAAGAACTGCTGAAGTCGCCTGAAGCCCGGCTATGTCTGACAGAACACAACGGAAAGGCCATTGGCTGTTGTGTGCTGGTCTTTTCGGGTGGCAATGCCTATCTTTGGTTTATGGCAGCCAAGCGAATGAGCCAAGCAAGTCTCCATCCAAACACAATGACGGTCTGGAATGCCATCCAGTTGGCACGGCAGGAAGGTTGCCGCCACATCTATTTCATGGATGCAGGGTTGCCTTTCCAGAAGAGCAATTACCGGGATTTCATCCTGAAGTTCGGTGGAAAACCGGTTGCCAAGTATCGTTGGTTCCGGTTCTCCATCAAGTCGCTGAACAAATTTTTGGCTTGGCTCTATCGCGAATAGTCGGTTCAGAATGCCGACATCAAATACATGGCTGCCAATCCAACCAACATTCCAACAATAACTTTCCAACCTACGTGGCGGAAATACCATCCTATATGCATTCTCTCAATCTTCAGCATGGCCAAGCCGCTGATTGATCCTATGCCGAGCACGCAGCCTCCAAGCGCCGTGCAATAGACTACAAGAGGCCAGTAGAGGCCGTCCTGAAGGAACTGCTGCTGAGTGGGAAGCGAGTCTGAAGCGGGAAGTGAGATGACTGTCATGAGCGTTGCAAAAGAGTCGAGCACGCTGCTCACCACACCTGAGAGAACTCCAATAATCCAGATATTGCCGACGTTCTGCTGGCACCACTCCGATAACTGGCGGAACACGCCGGTCTCGCTCACTACACCTATAGCCAACATGATGCCCATCACGTAGAGAATCATCTGGATGACGCTGTATTTCATCACCTGAGGCTTGCGCTGAGTAGAGAGCGGATTGGAATCGATGAGCTTTCGGTTGACGACTTCATTGACCACCCACAGGACGGATAGCACACACAACGCGCCGAGGAAAGGGCTGAGTTGGGTGATGTTGTGGAATGTGGGAATAAACCAAAGACCGCCCACGCCTACAAGCAACATCAGCAATCGCTGCCAAACGGCCAGTCGGGTGTCGTCGCCTCGATAGGGCATTGTGATCCAATCTGTGTCGCATCGTTCGGGCAACATGCGTCCAATCCACCCAATTATAATAAGCCAACTAAGCAGACACGGCAATGCCATCGTCATGGAGAAGCGAGTTGCCGAGACGTTTCCAAGGTTCCAGAGCACGAGTCCCGCCGGGTCGCCGATGACGGTGAGGGCTCCGCCGCAACTGGCCGAGATGACGATAGCCGAGGCAAAAATCATGCGTTGGCGGCGGTTTTGGATGATTCCGTGCATGATGATCAGCATCATCAGCGTGGTCGAGAGATTATCAAGATTGGCTGAGAGAAGCAGGGTGACAGCCGAGAGAGTCCAAAGCATCTTCTGGCTGTTGCGAGTCTTGAGCAACTGACGGATGAAGTCGAAGCATCCGTTATTATTTAAAATCTCGACAATGGTCATCGTGGCAAGCAGGAAGAGCACTATTTCGGCGGCTCTACCAACGTTGGGCAGGAATATTTTGCTGGCAATAAACTGCTTAGCTGTCAGGCTGGTTGCAGTTGCTCCGGAGAGGTAGTCGGCATATTCCTGTGGATGTTGGGACATGACGAAGTCGCTGCCGTACGAGATATACAGCACCCACCCTACCGTTCCAGCAAAGATGGCAACGGCTGCTTTGTTGATATTTGTAAGGTTTTCTGTCGAAATAAGCAAGAACGACAGCAACAGAATCAGCAATATAATGAGCGTCATAAATGAAGATGGTTTTATAGTTATTTCGCAAAAGTACGAAATATTCTTCATTTAGCCATCGTTTTTCAGACATTTTTTTATTTCTCGAAGCGAAAAATAGATTTCTTCCTGCATGCGGAACAATTGCCAACAGCCGCGGAAAGGTATGTAGCCGAACTTATAACAATTGCGCCAGGTCAGTCTTTCGGTCTCAATGTTCTGCCAAGTTTCTTTAAGTAAAGACAAGCCTGTGGCGCGCTCGGAGGGCTCCAGTTGATGGCGATACTTGAAGTAGAATCCATAAAGTCCTATGCAGTTGAGCCATCGTTCGTTCTCGTAGATGCTCAGGACCTCGTCAGACGAACCGCATTCCATGAGTTGGCGTTTCATACTTGCATTTGCTTTCAGATAGTCGAAACGCTTCATACTGACCTGATGGGTGACTGACTGAGCGTGTTGCCTGTAAAAGTAGGTACCCTGTGAGCATCTGACTTCCCTGGAGTTCAGATAATGCAGGCGGGTCGTGTTGTCGTCGCTGTAGGAGCGGGCAGACTCGTCGTAAGGGAAAGTCTTGTGAATATGAGCTCGAACCATGTAGACCCCATGAATCTTCCAGGTCAGGCTAGCTTTGAAGGCTTCGTATCCGCTATATACTTCAGCTGCAGGCATGGGGTAACAAGAGACGCTATTGCCCTCAGCATCGCAGTAGGTCAGTCGGAACAACACGCTGTCGGTCATCGGATTCGACTCAAAAACTGATACCGTTTGCTCAAGTGCGTCGTCGGAAAGCCAGTCGTCGCTATCCAGAAAACAGATGAATTCGCCCCGTGCATGACTGAGAGCAACATTTCTGGCGTGGGCCTGTCCTTGATTCTCTGGCAGATGGATGACCTCGATACGGGCATCTTGCCCTGCATAGGCATTCAGAATCTCCAAGGAGGAATCGGTTGAAGCATCATCAACACAAACTATCTGAATGTCCTTCAACGTCTGCCTGAGAAGCGACTGCAGGCAGTCGGCAAGGTACTCCTGGGTATTATACACCGCCACCAACACCGTCACTTTTTCCATATCTTGCCCAGCTTTGATTTAACCTTTTCCCAGATTTGGGTCTTCGTGTACAAGATTTTGAGAGATATTGCCCCACTGATGATCGATAGAAGGATGCCCGTTGTCCAGTAGATCCAGCTGCTGGGAGCGAATGTGGCTGCAAAAGAAAGGAGTATCAGCGGGAAATGGAGTCCGATGTATCTATACACGGTGGCCGACATCACATAGCGATATTTCCAGCGCATGTAGAAGAACAGCATCAGGAAGTCGAAAACGGAAGCAGCCATGATGCCATAGCCCGTACCTGTGAGCCCGGCCATACGGAATCCATAGACGACTGCGATAACGACAAAAACATCGTAACAGGCCTCCATGAGCAGATAGGAACGGGAGTCGCCTCTGGCCAGTGGCAGATAGGAAATGGGCAGTTTCACGGCACGTATAAACATGGCTATCACCATCACCTGCATCATGCCTAATGCCGGCATAAACTTTCCTGTATATAGAACAGGCAGAAGAATGGGGAGAAACGTCTGGAAAACAACCAGCATGGGCGATACCAGGAGAATGCAGATTTCTATCTGGCTGTTCACGGCATCATTCAGCTTCTCGCCGACTTCCGGTATTCCGGAGATGCGCGGAAAAAACTCTGTGTCCATAGCCGAAAACACCATACCGGCATAAGTCATCGTCATCACATAGCCAGCACTATAAAGTCCCACCACATCAATCGAGTCAACGTTGTTGAGGAAAGCACGAATAGCAAAATCGGCACCACTGCCCATGATGCCAGCAATGACGAAAGCAATTCCAAGCCACACCATTCCGAGTCCTTCGCCCAATAGCGAACGGCTGAACGACAATCTGAGTGGATAAAGCCGATAGGAATAACCGATAGTAAGTATCATCTGCAGGAATCCTACCAAGAACAGGGCTGGAACGATGGCTGCCACATGCCACACATAATAGAGAGGAACTGTTGCTATAAGTGAAACGATCACGTTATAGACAGAAATCGTTGCCAGAGAGCGCAGTTGGCGGGTGCCTTTCAGCACCGCCGTTTCTCCCGCTGTTACCGCAAGCATGGCAACAACAGGCGAAAGCAATACGAAATGCAGGGTGTGATCGCCCCAGGTGAAGGTCCAACGATTGAGTAAAGGGCTTGCCAACAGGCAGACCATCATGCCGAAAAGTGCGGTAAGCATGCTCCATGACCTGATAAGCATGATGCTATGGCTGAGACGTTCTGCATTATTCTTCTCGTAAGCGTCAGAAATTTCCCTGACGGCGCTGATCGAAATACCGAGATTGGTAGAATCGCTGACCAGTTTGATGGTGGAATTGAAAAGTGAAGCAAGTCCTACGCCTTCGGTACCAAGCAATACGGCAACCAGCTTGGTGCGGACAATGCCGACCAAGATGCTAAGTCCCTGCACACCTCCAAACAATCCTGTATATTTCAAGATGTGGGTATATCGTTCACTCTTTTCTTTCATCAACTACAATAAACAACGGCAAAATAGTCATTATATTTTAATTCATCACTACAAAAATACCACTTAAATTTGGAAATTCACGCACTTATTTGTAATTTTGCAGTATGAAACTGTCAATTATTGTTCCAGTCTATCAGGTTGAACATACGCTGAAACGATGTGTAGAAAGTATTCTCGGGCAGAGTTTCCGTGACTATCAGCTGATTCTTGTCGACGACAAGTCAACTGATGGCTCCTCTCAGATATGTGATGAATACCAACAAAAAGACCACCGGGTACAGGTGGTTCGTCATCAGCAGAACTGCGGACTTAGTGAAGCCCGCAATAGCGGCCTAAAGAAAGCTAAAGGCGAATATGTCACCTTTATTGACAGCGATGACTATATCGCTTCCAACACTCTGAAACCTTTGATGGAATTGCTGGCTGTCCATCATGATTACGACATATTGGAGTATCCGATACACGAGGGAATTGGCAATCCCCGAAAACAGAATCAGAGACTTTTCAGACAAAAAGAATATGTGGATATGGCGGCATACTGGTATGAAACGAAAGCCTATCAGCATACCTATGCAGTCAACAAAATATTCAAGAGGGAACTGTTCAGACAGGTTGCCTTTCCTGCTGGAAAGAAATTCGAAGATGCTTTCACACTTCCCGTGCTTTTGGAAAAGTGCCATGTCATAGCAACAACAACAGAAGGATTGTACAACTACTGCTACAATTTAGAAGGAATTACGGCTCAAGCAGACGGGAATGACCTACATGATTTGCTGGATGCCCATCTGCAAGTAATTGAGCGGAAGGGTGTCCTCTACCCTATTAATTATGATTACTTTTCACACATTCTAAACATTGCGCTCGATGTTGCAGAGCAAACAGGAGAGGTGCCAAATCTACCTTCTCCTGATTGCGTCTGCAAGCGTGAAGGACAAGAGAAACCTCCTCTCAAGGTGAAATTGTATAAAACATTAGGAATGAGTAATTTATGCAGATTGAACAAACTGGTACATCTATTCTACAGGAAGAGCCGTTAGTAAGTTTTATCATCATCGCTTACAACTTGCCGATTGACATGCTCAAAGAGTGTGTCGAAAGTATTCTGACGCTTGGTCTGGATCATCGCGAATACGAAATCATACTGGTTGACGATGGCAGCGATGTTCCGGTAATTGCACAGCTGACAGACTTCCAGGACGTGTTGTTCTACTTGCGTCAACAAAATCAAGGTATCAGCGTCGCGCGGAACAATGGCTTGCGTGTTGCTAAGGGAAAGTACATACAGTTTATCGATGGAGATGACAAGCTCCTGAACGACCCCTATTGCCAATGCATGGATTTGCTTCGTGCAGAGAATCCTGACATGTTGCTCTTCAACTTTACTGACAAGGATCATCCGTCTGGCAAGGCATTCAAGTATGAATCTCCATCAACAGGGGCCTCGTATATGCATACCCACAACCTTCATGCTTCTGCTTGCTGTTACCTTTTCCTAAAGAATCTGCTGGCAGGCCAAACTTTCACACCGGGAATCTATCATGAGGACGAAGAGTTCACTCCCCTACTGATGCTGAAAGCCGAAAAAGTGATAGCTACTGATTCAGCTCCTTATTATTATCGGAAGCGTGAAGAATCTATTGTCAACAAAGTGGATGATAATGAGCATGTAGCCAAGCGCCTCGATGATACTGAGCAGATTATCTACAAACTGAAGCATAAGGCTGATACTCTACCTGAAATGGAACGCGTCGCTATGAACAGGCGTGTTGCCCAACTGACGATGGACTACCTGTATCAAATGATGAAAGCAGGTGTATCTCAGGAAGATTTGGACGGACGGGTGAAAAGACTCGAAACTCACTCGCTATTCCCCTTGCCCGACAAGCATTACACCTATAAGTATTCTTTGTTCCGCTTGTTGAGCAAGAACAAAATTTCCAGAACAATCATGTCAAAAATCATCAGATAGACACTTATTATGAAAATTCTTCTCTTAGGCGAATACAGTAACGTACACTGGACACTGGCCGAGGCTTTCAGAAAACTCGGCCATGAAGTTACCGTTGTGTCTAATGGCGATTTTTGGAAGGACTATCCGCGCGATATAGACCTGAGCCGCACCTACGACAAATGGGGAGGAATGAAATATGGAATGCAACTCTTGTCAATATTGCCGAAGCTGAGAGGTTATGATGTGGTACAATTGATCAATCCTATGTTCCTTGAGCTGAAAGCTTCGCATATACTTAAAATCTACAAATACCTCAGGCGTCATAATAAAAAGATATATCTCGGTGCCTTTGGAATGGACTATTATTGGGTGATGACATGTTGCACTGATAAACCTTTGCGATATAGCGATTTCAATATAGGCAACGAACTTAGGAACAATGCGGATGCGCTTAAAGAAAGGGTTGACTGGCTGAACACCGACAAAGAGATACTCAATAAATATATTGCAAATGATTGTGATGGGATTATAGCAGGTCTCTACGAATATGATGTTTGCTACAGGCTGCATTTTCCTGACAAAACAACTTTCATCCCTTTTCCCATCAACATTGCCCCTGCCATTTGTGAAGAACCCACTCCGATGGAAAAGCATGGGAAGACATGGCCGTTAAGGCTTTTTATAGGTATCAACAGGGAACGGTCGGAATATAAAGGTACCGACATTATGCTTCGTGCAGCAGAGGCTATCAAGAATAAATACCCGGAAAAAGTGGAACTGCGTATTGCCGAGAGTGTACCATTCCATGAGTATGTTGAAATGATGAACGGAGCTGATGCTATTTTGGATCAGTTATATAGTTATACTCCCTCCATGAATCCCTTGGAGGCTATGAAGCATGGTATTATCTGTATTGGTGGCGGTGAACCTGAAAACTATGAAATCCTGCATGAGGCAGACCTGAGGCCTATCGTCAATGTGCAGCCAAACTATGAGAGCGTTTATGAAGAACTGGAGAAGTTGCTGACAAGTTCAGAAACCGTCGTCAAGCTGCAGCAACAAAGCAGGCAATATGTGCTTAAACACCATGAAAGTCAAAAAGTAGCTCAACAATATGTTCAGTTCTATCTGAAAAAACAATAATTTTCTGCCTTTCAGTTTGCCATTCAGAAAAAAAGTCGTACCTTTGCAGGAGTATATATGTAATTTGCACCTGAATGGAAGCATTCTTTCGTACACATACGTATCTTGTAGAACACGTCAATGCCCCCGTCCGCCGCAGGCTGATGGACGAGATTGATTGGCGTGACAGGATGATTGGCATCAAGGGTACGCGTGGTGTGGGTAAGACGACCTTCCTTCTACAATACGCAAAAGAGCATTTCGATACTCAAGACCGCCAATGCCTTTATGTGAATATGAATAATTTCTATTTCCAGGATCGAGGCATTGCTGATTTTGCCGGTGAATTTGTCAGACGTGGCGGAAAGGTGCTTCTCATCGACCAGGTCTTCAAACAGCCCGATTGGAGTCATGAGCTTCGTCGATGCTACGACCTTTATCCTGATTTGAAGATTGTCTTCACGGGGTCAAGCGTTATGCGCCTGAAAGAAGAAAATCCAGAACTGAACGGAATTGTCAAGAGCTACAATCTTCGTGGTTTCTCATTCAGGGAATTTCTGAACCTAAAGACCGGCAACGACTTTCAACCTTACACGCTAAACGAAATTTTGAAGGACCATGAGCGCATTATCAAAGACATACTCCCCTTTGCCAGTCCTTCAAGGTATTTTCAAGATTATATTCATCATGGTTTTTATCCTTTCTTTCAGGAGCACCGTAATTATTCGGAAAACCTACTGAAGACGATGAACATGATGACCGAGGTAGACATCTTGCTTATTAAACAGATTGAATTGAAGTACCTCACTAAAATCAAGAAGCTATTCTATCAATTGGCCGAACAGGGACCTAAAGCTCCCAACATCTCACAATTGGCCAATGACATTGAGACCAGCCGGGCTACTGTTATGAACTACATCAAGTATCTTGCCGATGCCCGACTGATCAATATCATCTATCCCGTGGGGGAAGAATTTCCCAAGAAGCCGTCGAAAGTTATGCTTCATAATTCCAACTTGCTCTACGCTATCTATCCTATCCATGTGGAGAAACAAGATGCGATGGACACGTTCTTCGTCAATTCGCTTTGGAAAGACCATATCGTCAACCAAGCAAACCACGAAACCAATTACATCGTTGACGGAGATTTGAAGTTCAGAATCTGTGATGCGAAAAGTGAGCAAAAGATTCGATTCTCCCCAGATACCTATTATGCCCGCTATAATACAGAAGTGGGTAAAGACAATCTTATTCCACTATGGTTATTTGGATGTCTCTACTAGATATATTTACACTAAATCATTATACAAAACATGGTAACGAGGCTGCGGCTCACGTGAGCTATATGTTCTCGGAGGTAGCTGCTATCTACCCCATCACTCCGTCTTCGCCTATGGCGGAGCATGTTGACGAATGGGCTGCCCGCGGCCGCAAGAACCTCTGGGGACAGAATGTCTCTGTGCAGGAGATGCAGTCGGAAGGTGGTGCCGCAGGTGCTCTTCACGGCTCGCTGCAGGCTGGTGCGCTCACCACGACGTTCACCGCTTCGCAGGGCTTGCTGCTCATGATTCCCAACATGTACAAGATTGCCGGTGAGATGCTGCCTTGCGTCTTCGACGTATCGGCTCGTACGCTGGCCAGCCACTCGCTCTGCATCTTCGGCGACCATCAGGATGTGATGGCTTGCCGCCAGACTGGTTTCGCTATGTTCTGCTCTGGTAGTGTGCAGGAAGTGATGGACCTCACCGCTGTGCCTCACCTCGCTACGCTGAAGACGCAGATTCCGTTCGTCAACTTCTTCGACGGTTTCCGCACCTCTCACGAGTATCACAAGATTGAGGTCATGGAGCAGGAAGAAGTGGCTAAGCTCGTCGATCCCGCCGACGTGAAGCGCTTCCGCGACCGCGCTCTTTCACCTGAGCGCCCGATGACTCGCGGTACTGCTGAGAACCCCGAGACCTTCTTCACACATCGTGAGGCTTGCAACGCTGCCTACGACAAGGTGCCTGAGGTTGTGGAGTACTACATGCAGAAGGTGAGCGAAATCACCGGCCGTGAGTATCACCTCTTCGACTACTACGGAGCCGAGGATGCCGAGCGCATCATCATCCTCATGGGTTCGGCCACCGAGGCTGCCCGCGAGGCTATCGACTACCTCGTAGCTCAGGGTGAGAAGGTTGGTATGGTGGCTGTCCACCTCTATCGTCCGTTCTCTGTGAAGCACCTGCTGGCTGCTGTTCCCAAGACCGTGAAGCGCATCGCCGTGCTCGACCGCACGAAGGAGCCGGGTGCCGAGGGTGAGCCTCTGTACCTCGACGTGAAGAGTGCTTTCTACGATGTAGAGAACAAGCCGCTCATCGTGGGTGGACGCTATGGCCTTGGTTCAAGCGACACCACGCCTGCCAAGATCATCGCCGTGTTCAACAACCTTGCTCTTCCCGAGCCTAAGAACCACTTCACCGTGGGTATCGTCGACGACGTGACGTTCACCTCTCTGCCTGAGGTTGAAGAGATGGCACTCGGTGGCGAGGGCATGTTCCAGGCTAAGTTCTACGGTCTTGGTGCCGATGGTACCGTTGGTGCCAACAAGAACTCTGTGAAGATCATCGGCGACTCCACCAACAAGTATTGCCAGGCTTATTTCTCCTACGACTCGAAGAAGTCGGGTGGTTTCACCTGCTCGCACCTGCGTTTCGGCGACACGCCCATCCGCTCTACCTATCTGGTGACCACACCTAACTTCGTGGCTTGCCACGTTCAGGCTTACCTGCACATGTATGATGTGACACGTGGTCTGCAGAAGAATGGTACGTTCCTGCTGAACACCATCTTCGAAGGCGAGGAGCTCGTGAACTTCATGCCTAACAAGGTGAAGCGCTATTTCGCCAAGAACAACATCACCGTCTACACCATCAACGCTACGAAGATTGCCCAGGAGATTGGTCTCGGCAACCGCACGAACACCATCCTGCAGTCGGCATTCTTCCGCATCACGGGTGTGATTCCTGTGGAGCTGGCCGTCGAGCAGATGAAGAAGTTCATCGTGAAGTCGTATGGCAAGAAGGGTGAGGACGTTGTGAACATGAACTATGCTGCCGTCGACCGTGGTGACGAGTACAAGCAGCTGGTGGTTGATCCCGCATGGGCTAACCTGCCCGACGATGCCGAGAAGGCTGACGAGGCTCCCGCATTCGTGAAGGAACTCGTTCGTCCTATCAACGCTCAGGCCGGCGACCTGCTGAAGGTCAGCGACTTCGTGAAGCACGACACCGTCGATGGCTCGTGGCAGAACGGTACCGCCGCCTACGAGAAGCGTGGTGTGGAGGCATTCGTTCCCGTTTGGAATTCTGAGAACTGTATCCAGTGTAACAAGTGTGCCTTCGTTTGCCCGCACGCTGCCATCCGTCCGTTCGTACTGACCAACGATGAGCTCGCCGCCTTCGACGGTCTCGACACCATCGAGATGAAGGCTCCCGCCGCTATGAAGGGTATGCACTTCCGCATCGAGACTTCCGTACTCGACTGTCTGGGCTGCGGCAACTGCGCCGATGTATGTCCGGGCAATCCGAAGCTGGGCAAGGCCCTGAAGATGGTGCCCTTCAACCCCGATGCAGAGGATATGAAGAAGGAAGCCGAGAACTGGGACAAGCTCGTGAAGGTTCCCAGCAAGCAGGATCTCGTCGACATCAAGTCGAATGTGAAGAACTCGCAGTTCGCTACTCCGCTCTTCGAGTTCTCGGGCGCTTGCTCGGGTTGTGGTGAGACTCCTTATGTGAAGCTCGTCAGCCAGCTGTTCGGCGACCGCGAGATGATTGCCAACGCTACGGGTTGCTCGTCAATCTACTCTGCTTCTATCCCCTCCACACCTTACACGAAGAACGCCAAGGGTCAGGGTCCTGCCTTCGACAACTCTCTGTTCGAGGACTTCTGCGAGTTCGGTATGGGTATGGTGCTTGGTAACAAGAAAATGAAGGAGCGCGTCGTGCTGCTGCTCCAGCAGGCTAGCGAGAATGCTCCTGAGGAGTTCAAGGCTGCCGCCGCCGAGTGGATTGAGAAGAAGGAGGATGCTGAGGAGACGAAGCGTCTGGCCGCCGTTCTGAAGCCGCTCATCGCCGCTGGTGCTGAGGCTGGCTGCCCGTTCTGCGAGGAGCTGAAGACACTCGACCACTATCTCGTGAAGCGTTCACAATGGATCATCGGTGGTGACGGTGCCTCCTACGACATCGGCTACGGTGGTCTCGACCACGTGATTGCTTCTGGCGAGGATGTAAACCTGCTCGTGCTCGACACCGAGGTTTACTCCAACACCGGTGGTCAGTCGTCGAAGGCTACTCCTCTGGGCGCTATCGCTCAGTTTGCCGCTCAAGGTAAGCGCATCCGCAAGAAGGACCTCGGTATGATTGCTACAGCCTACGGCTACGTCTATGTAGCTCAGGTGGCTATGGGCGCCGATAACGCTCAATGTCTGAAGGCTATCCGCGAGGCAGAGGCTTATCCCGGACCGTCGCTCGTCATCGCCTACGCACCCTGTATCAACCACGGCCTGAAGGCCAAGGGCGGCATGGGTAAGAGCCAGGCTGAGGAGGCCAAGGCCGTTGAGTGCGGCTACTGGCACCTGTGGCGCTACAACCCGCAGCTGGCAGAGGAGGGTAAGAATCCCTTCACCCTCGACTCGAAGGCTCCGCAGTGGGAGAAGTTCCGCGACTTCCTGCTGGGTGAGGTGCGCTACCTGTCGGTTCAGAAGGCTTATCCCAACGAGGCCGACGAGCTCTTTGCCGAGGCTGAGCGCATGGCTAAGCTCCGCTATCAGAGCTACGTGCGTAAGGCAGCCGAGGACTGGAGCAACGAGTAAACAACAGTTTATGAATAATAAAAAGAGGTGGGACCGCAAGGGTTTCACCTCTTTTTTATGCTTCCAGCAGGAACAGAACTGCATTACCAGATTTTTACCAGCGCGTGGTAAACGATGTACCAAGGCTTGGTAAACGATGTACAAGGGCTTAGTAAACGATGTACCAGGGCTTGGTACACGATGTACTAGGGCTTGGTACACGATGTACCAGGGCGTGGTAAAAATATTACCAGGCTCTGGTAATATGATAACCAAAGCCTGGTAATAAGTCTAAAGCAAACGGTTACATTCTCAGCAACAGTCTTCAACACTGTCAGAATGTAGGTAAACGGACGAAAAGATGATCAGGCATGGACAAGCGTTCCAATCTCCTCGCCTTCCATGACGCGCTTCAGGTTGCCTACGACATCCATGTTGAAGACATAGATGGGCAGGTTGTTGTCCTGGCACATGCAGATAGCGGACAAGTCCATCACCTTCAGATTGCGGGCCAACACCTCGGCATAGGTGATGTCGGTGAACTTCGTTGCTGTGGGATCCTTTTCTGGGTCGGCAGTATAGACGCCATCCACGCGCGTACCTTTTAACATTACGTCGGCTTCAATTTCTACACCGCGGAGCGACGAACCCGTATCGGTGGTGAAATAAGGCGAACCAGTACCGGCAGAGAAAATGCATACTTTGCCAGCCTTCATAGCCTCGATGGCGCGCCACTTCGTGTAGAACTCGCCCACAGGTTCCATACGGATGGCCGTAAAGACTTGGTTGGCCACTCCTGCAGCATCGAGGGCTGAGGAAAGGGCCAACGAATTGATGACTGTAGCCATCATTCCCATTTGGTCGCCCTTCACGCGATCGAAGCCCTTTTTGGCTCCGCTCAATCCGCGGAAGATGTTTCCACCGCCAATGACGATGCCAATCTGCACTCCCATCTCATGGATTTCCTTAATCTGGGCTGCATACTCAGTGAGTCGCTGGGTGTCAATGCCGAAACCTGTTCCGGCAGCGAGGCTTTCGCCGCTCAACTTCAAAAGAATTCTGTTAAATCTTGCCATATTACGATAGTTATTAATGAATGATGTTCAGATGATGAATTGTACTTCCTTGAACGCATACGACTGCACTTCCCCACCCTGCTTCCTCAGCATGAGAAGGCCAGACCTGTCGGTTTCCAATATCTCGGCCATGAAGTCGCCCGAGGCATCGTGGAAGGTGAAGAATCCTTTTCCGCGCCGATAGAGCATGGCGTTATAGCGCATATAAGTGAAGTCGACCATGCAACGGCATACGTTCAACTTGGCTAAAATGCGGCGCAACACCTCGTCACGATTGAACTCGCGTCCCAAAATCTGGCGCATAGAAACAGGGTTGGGCGCATCGCTCAGGAAAACATCCTGGTTGACATTGAGGCCGATGCCAATAATGCTGTCACGAATGAAAGTACCGCTCAGCCGGTTCTCAATGAGGATGCCGCATAGTTTCTTGTCTTTCCAGTAGATGTCGTTAGGCCATTTCACGCTGACGTCCTTCATGCCATACGATTGCATGGCGTCGCAGATGGCCAGCGAGATGGCCATAGAGATGTGGAACTGCTCGCGAGCTTCTATGTCGGTGGGATGGATAAGCAGGGAAAAAAGCAGATTTTTGCCTCGTTCAGACTCCCACGAGTTAGAGCCGCAACCGCGACCAGCTGTTTGGAAATCGGCCACACAAATGGTTGCATCATCGCCTTCTGCAGGCTGATACTCAAGCAGATACCGATTAGTTGAATCTACTTCGTCCAGATAAATTGCTTTTGCTTCCATACAATGCTTAATAGGCTTTTAGCTTAATAGACCACCATCGGATTGAACGCATTCTCCCAATGCTTGATGATGGGGATGCCTTCGTTCTTGTTGCCGATAATCGTGATGACATCAAAGCGGCAGTTGAGCCTGATGCGGTTCTGCTTGATGTAAGAATTAGCCACGTAGCCGATGTTGCGAATTTTCTGGCGGTCGATGGCGACTTCAGGTGCTAACAGATAGTTTTCAGAACGTGTCTTCACTTCAATGAACACAAGTGTACGCATGTCCTCGGTTAGTGCAATGATGTCAATCTCTCGATGGCCGGAACGCCAGTTGCGGTCGCGAATGGTGTAGCCTTTGCTCTTCAGATGTTGCACCGCAAGGTCCTCGCCCCAGTGTCCGGTGTCGTTATGTTGTGCCATGATTGTTTTTGTCGTGAATAAAAAAATCCATGCAAATGTACTAATTTTATTTCATACTTCAAAATAAATATGTAATTTTGCACGCATGACACAGGAAGAACAGCAAAAAAAGGACGAACGCTACATGCAGATGGCGCTTGCCGAGGCTCAACAAGCTGAACGGCAAGGCGAGATTCCCATTGGGGCTGTCATTGTTTGCCGCGACAGGGTGATAGCGCGTGCCCACAATCTGACGGAAACGCTGCACGACGTGACGGCTCATGCCGAGATGCAGGCCATCACGATGGCAGCCAACATGCTTGGAGGGAAATACCTGAATGACTGCACCCTCTACGTGACGGTGGAGCCCTGCCCTATGTGCGCGGGTGCTATCGGATGGGCGCAAATGAGCCGTGTGGTCTATGGTGCACCTGACGAAAAGCGCGGTTTCAGACGCTATGCCCCCAACGTCCTTCATCCCAAGTGTGCTACGTGCGAGGGGGTACTTGCTGACGAAAGCCGGGAGATGATGCAACGGTTCTTCAAAGAAAAAAGGCGATAACACATTGGTTGCTGTGTTACCGCCTTGATGATAATTGTTTTCTTGATTCTTATTTAACGAGTATCACCAGATACTTGCTGGTCGACCAGAAGAGTTGCGGATTGGTGATACGCAGCACATACTGCTTGTTGGCATCCTGCTGCAGCGTATAGCTGCTCGAGGGGTGCATGGTCAGGATCTTAGCCGACTTCGAGTAGAGCTTGATTTCCTTGTCGACACGGATGTCGATCTTCGTGAAATAGCTGTTGTTGAAGTTCGACTGCAGAACGCGGTCGCCTTCCAGGATGTGCTGTTCCTTCAGTTCCTTCTTGGTGCCAAAGACAAACCAGGCTGTATTGAGCTGCTTGTCTTGTGTGCTGATGGTCTCGCTCTTCTTCTTGCTCTCTGTGGTAAGGTCTTCCACGTGAGTGTTAAGATTCGAGATGGTCTCATCGAGTTCGGAGATATGGATGTCTTTCGAATCCAACTCAGCACGCAACTGCTGCAGCTGCTGGTCTTTTTCCTCCAACTGCTTCACCAGTCCGTCGATGGTAGCCTTCAACTGATCGCCTTTCACAGAGCTCTCGCGCACCTGCTGCTGCAGTTTGTTGATCAGTTCACGATTACGCTTCATGGTGTTCGAGATGAACTGGATGTTCTCGCGAATCTGCTGGGCCTTGTCAGTACGTTCGCCGTCTTTCACGATGCTCACGCGGTTTTCAGCCTGTGCAATTTCGCGGAAGCCCTCTTGAATTTCGTTCAGAGTCGACATCATGTCGTTGATTTCATTGTCCTTCTGGTCAATGATTTTCTGCAAAGAATCACGTGTCGTCGTGTCGACTACAGGAGCAACACGCGGCTCATTCTTACAACTTGTTGCGGCAAGCATGATGAATGCTGCTGCTACGAACATTAATTTTTTCATCTTATCAATATTTAATCAGTTTTATCGTTTTGTTTTGCTTTTGACTTCACCTTTGCTTTTCCGGCAAGAACAATCACTATTTCGCCCTTCGGCGGAGTGGTCGTGAAATGCTCAATGACTTCGGCCAGCGTCCCTCGCACGTGTTCTTCGTGTATCTTCGATATTTCACGACTGACGCTAACCTGCCTGTCGGTGCCGAACGCCTCGGCAAACTGCTGCAAGGTCTTCACCAGACGGAAGGGCGATTCGTAGAAGACCATTGTCCGCGATTCTTCCTTCAACGAGTCCAGATGAGTCTGGCGTCCTTTCTTTTGCGGCAGGAATCCTTCGAAGCAGAATCTGTCGCAAGGCAGTCCGCTTGATACCAATGCCGGGATGCAGGCGGTAGGACCAGGCAAGGTCTGTACCTCGATACCTGCAGCAACAGCCTCGCGCACCAGGAAAAAGCCAGGATCGCTGATGCCTGGTGTGCCTGCGTCGCTGATGAGAGCTACGGTCTGCCCTGCTTTCAGCCGCTCCACCACAGATGCGCTGGTGCCATGTTCGTTGAACTTATGGTGCGACATCAGGCGGTTTTGTATGTCGAAATGCTTTAGGAGGATGCCCGATGTACGGGTGTCCTCAGCAAGTACGACGTCGGCTTCCTTCAGAAGTCGGACTGCACGCATTGTCATGTCCTCCAGATTGCCTACTGGTGTAGGAATAATGTACAACATGTCAATTTTCCTTCTTCGTTTGCGATTTTATCGCCACAAAGATAGTTAAATAATCTTCATTAACAAAAAAAGTGGCAATTTCTTTGCAATTTTTAAAACGTCTTTGTAATTTTGCATGGAAATAATCAAATATCAACCGGAAAAAAGTAAGATGACACATCACATTGAGGGGGAATCACATCGCCCCGGCAGAATAGAAGTTGTGTGCGGATCAATGTTCTCGGGCAAGACCGAGGAACTCATCCGCCGGATGAAACGCGCCAAGTTTGCTAAGCAGCGTGTAGAGATATTCAAGCCTGCCATTGACACTCGTTACTCGGACAACGATGTTGTCAGCCACGACCAGAATGCCATTCCTTCGACACCTGTAGAGACATCCTCGAGCATTCTGCTGCTTTCGTCTGACATCGAGGTGGTGGGAATCGATGAAGCTCAGTTTCTGGACATGGGACTGGTTGAGGTTTGCAACGAACTGGCCAATCGAGGCGTGCGCGTCATCGTAGCAGGTCTCGATATGGACTTCCGCGGTGTGCCCTTTGGTCCGATGCCTGCCCTGTGTGCCATTGCCGATGATGTGACGAAAGTCCATGCCATTTGTGTGCGCTGCGGCAATCTTGCTTATCTCAGCCACCGACTTGTGCATAACGAGAGACGGGTGCTGTTGGGCGAAAAGATGGAATACGAACCTCTTTGCCGCGACTGCTATCTGCAAGCCGTCAAAGCTGAGGACGAGAATAAGGAAAACGAAAAAGCTGACTAATCAATTATGCAAGAAAAAATAACGTTCGACAAGTTTATACGCTGGGCTGGTGTTGGGGCGCTGATACTCTTTGTGTTGGTAGCCGTCAATTACCTTAGCAACGTGCTGCTACCCTTCTTTGTTGCCTGGTTGCTGGCCTATCTGCTCTATCCCGTCGTCAAGTTTGTGCAGTATCGTTTGCACGTTCCTACACGTGCGTTGAGCATCATCGTGACTTTCATCGGAGTGACGGCCGTCATTGCCTTGGTGGTTTATCTGATTATACCTCCTATGATTGAGCAATTCCAGAAACTGGGTTCGCTGGTCACCAAGTATATTCACGTCTCTGCAAATATCGACAGCATTCCTGGGGCCATTCAGCAGTGGCTGCAAGAGAATCAGGCTGAGATTGAACAGTTCTTCCGCAGTAAGGACTTTACCAATGGATTGCAGAAAGCAATGCCGCAATTATTCAATTTCCTCGGCCAGACAGCCAGTGTGGTTATCAGCATTGTGGCATCGCTCATTACCTTATTATATATGTTTTTCATACTGCTCGACTATGAGTATCTCACGAACAACTGGATCAAGATTTTCCCGAAGAAAGCGCGTCCTTTCTGGCACGAGTTGATGAAGGATGTTGAGAGGGAACTGAACAACTATATTCGAGGCCAGAGCCTGGTGGCACTGACGATGGGCATCTTGTTCTGCATCGGTTTCACCATTATTGATTTCCCGATGGCCATCGGCCTTGGCATCATGATAGGAATCATGGACCTGGTGCCTTATCTGCATACTTTCGCCCTGATTCCTACGGCATTGCTGGCCTTGCTGAAAGCTGCCGATACGGGTCAGAACTTCTGGCTCATCCTGCTGGCAGCTGTGGCCGTGTTTGCCATCGTGCAGATTATCATCGACATGGTGGTCACACCGAAAATCATGGGGCATGCTATGGGGCTGAACCCAGCCATCCTGCTGCTCTCTCTATCGGTGTGGGGCGCGCTGCTCGGATTCATCGGCCTGATCATTGCCCTGCCCCTGACGACGCTTCTCATTGCTTACTATCAACGATACGTCACACGTGAGAACGAAGACGAACCTGTAGTGCCGGAACAGCCGCAACCAGGTACTCTAAATGAGGCTGTTGGCAACACTATAGTAGCAAAAGAAGCAATAAATGAAGAAAAGTTGCCCGAAAATTTGGCGGAATAAAAAAAAGGTAGTACCTTTGCACTCGCTTTCTGAAGATTGCATGCAATCGTAAGGAAGAAAACAGGGAGATCCGCTAGCTCAGTTGGTAGAGCACAACACTTTTAATGTTGGGGTCTTGGGTTCGAGCCCCAAGCGGATCACGGAAAAAAGAGGTCCGCACGAGACCTCTTTTTATTGTTTATGTCAAAAGACTACAAATATGAAGAAAAATGACATCAAACGCGACTTGCGCTATCTGGAATTGCTGGCTCACAGTTTCCCTACGATAGCGGATGCTGCTACGGAAATCATTAATCTGCAAGCCATACTGAATCTGCCAAAGGGGACGGAACATTTCCTGGCCGACTTACACGGCGAGTATAAAGCATTCCAGCACGTGCTGAAGAATGCTTCAGGCAGTATCAAGAGAAAGGTGAACGACATCTTTGGCAACACGTTGCGCGAAGCCGAGAAAAGGGAGTTGTGCACACTGATATACTATCCCGAGCAGAAGATTCAACTCGTGAAGGCTCAGGAAAAAGACCTGCAGGACTGGTATCACATCACGATACACCAGTTGGTGAGCGTATGCCGCGATGTTTCCAGCAAATACACCCGCTCGAAAGTGCGCAAGGCCTTGCCTCAGGACTTTGCCTATATCATCGAGGAATTGCTGCATGAAAGCACCGACGACCACAATAAGGCAGCCTATGTGAATGTGATTATCTCCACCATTATTTCCACAGGGCGAGCTGACGATTTCATCTGTGCCATAGCTTCTGTCATCCAAAGGCTTGCCATCGACCAGCTGCACATTCTCGGCGACATCTTTGACCGCGGAACAGGTGCCCACATCATTATGGACACCCTTGCGCAATATCACAAATGGGACATCACCTGGGGAAACCACGACGTGCTCTGGATGGGGGCTGCTGCAGGCAACGAGGCTTGCATCTGCAATGTCATCAGGCTTTCTCTTCGCTATGCCAACATGCGTACCCTGGAAGATGGCTACGGCATCAGCCTTCTGCCACTTGCCACATGGGCTATGGAAACGCTGAAAGACGATCCCTGCGATGGCTTTGAACCTATCACAAGCGCTGGCTCAGGACAACTTGACGAGAAGACCCGCCGACTGATGGCCCAGATGCACAAAGCTGTGAGCTTGCTCCAGTTCAAGTTGGAGGCTGAAACCTATCTGCGCCATCCCGAGTGGAAGATGGAAGAACGGGCCCAACTCTATTTCCCCACCCCATCACCGCTGACCGATGCTGAGCGCGAGTTAGTAAAAAAACTCCGACATTCGTTCCGAGTCAGCGAAAAACTTCAGGGCCACATGCAATTGCTGCTGAGTCATGGATCGATGTATAATATCTGCAACGGAAATCTGCTTTTCCATGCATCCATCCCCCTGAACGACGACGGGTCTTTGCGTGAGGTGATGGAAATGGGCTCTGGCAGGGAACTGCTCGAAAACATCGAAACGACTATTCGTGCCGCATTCCAAAACGACACGGAGCCGGAAGAACGACGCAATGCCATCGACTTCTTCCTTTACCTATGGTGTGGTCCCGACAGCCCATTGTTCAACAAGTCAAAAATGGCGACCTTCGAGCGTTACTTCATGACAGACAAGGAGTCTTGGCGCGAAGAAAAAGGAAACTATTTCCGCATGAGGGACGACAGCAAGGTGATGGAACACATCATGGATGCGTTTGGCGTCACAGGCGAACACCGACACATCATCAACGGCCACGTTCCAGTGCATGCTGCCGAAGGAGAAAATCCCATCAAGGCCGACGGAAGGCTCATGGTCATCGACGGAGGATTCTCGCAGGCTTATCACAAGACTACAGGTATTGCCGGATACACACTGGTCTATCACAGCCGAGGGTTTGAACTTGTTCAGCACGAGCCATTCTTGTCGGTGAGCGATGCCATCAGGCGAGGTACCGACATCAAGTCGACCCGCCAGATTGTTGAAATGGCCAACCACCGCATGCTGGTAGCCGATACCGACCGAGGCATGGAACTACGTCGCCAGATTCGCGACCTGGAGCACCTGTTGTATGCCTACAGGCATGGCTACATCAAAGAGAAACTGTTGGGAGTGTAAGTCCGGAAGACCAGTTGTTTTACTAAAAAGGCTGAAGGGAATCGGTGAAGAATCCTTTCAGCCTTTATACTACATATGCTGTTTTTGCGAAATCAGAAGGGCAGGTCGTCAGTGCTCTCACCCTCGGCAGCAGGAGCCGGACCAGGGAACGGAGCGTTTTCAGGCTGAGGTGCAGCACCACCAGCCACCGGGGCTGTAAAGGGAGCAGACTGCACAGGAGTTGCACCATACTGTGCAGGATCAACCTGGCGCACGTCGAAAGCACGGATATTGTTGAACCAACGGCCATTGTATTCATGGGCATCGATGTCAAAAGATACCAAAACCTCCTGGCCAACCTGTATGTTGAAACGGGCAAGACGGTCTGCTCCAAAGACTTCAAAGACCATCTTCTTGGGATATTGCTCGTGTGTCTCGATGACATAGCCTTTCACTTTCCATTCACCTCTTGCCGAAGTACCACTGCGTTCAGGAGTTTCGGCAATCACTTTTCCTTGTAATTCCATAATGATAGTATATTTAAAATGTTGTTTTTATTGAATTCGCTTGCGAAATTACTAAAAATGTTCTAATTTCCGAAACTTTTTCACTCTTTTTTTTGTTTCGCCCGATGGTTTTTTGTAATTTTGTAGGATAAAAGCGTAAAATTGTCATTAACGAACAGAAACAATAACATTTTAAAAACCGTATACCCATGAGATTTACATTATCAAGCACTGCTTTGAATGGTCGTCTGCAAACATTGGCACGCGTCATCAACAGCAAAAACTCGCTGCCCATCCTCGACAGCTTCCTCTTTGAAGTGAGAAACCAGCAACTCAACATCACTGCAAGTGACAGCGAAAACGTCATGCGTTCCACGCTGGCCCTGGATGCTGCTGATGGCGAGGGAAGCTTTGCTGTCCCCAACCGTACGCTGCTCGACGCCATGAAGGAACTGCCCGAGCAACCGCTGACTTTCGAAATCGACACCGTGGCCCTCACCGTGAAGATCATCTATCAGAATGGTCTCTATAACTTCACCGCACAGAATGCCGATGAATATCCCCGCACTCAGCCCATTCCCGACGGTGCCACAGTCATCACGATGGAATCGCAAGTGCTTGCCGACAATATCTCACGCAGTATCTTTGCCACTGCTCAGGACGAGCTTCGCCCTGTGATGAACGGCATCTACTTCGACCTCACGCCGGAGTGCCTCAATGTGGTGGCCAGCGACGGCCACAAGCTCGTGCGCAACAAGAACTTCGCCATCAAGAGTGAGAATCCTGCCGCTTTCATCCTGCCGAAGAAGCCCGCCACGCTGCTGAAAAACGTGCTGGGCAAAGACGGTGGCGATGTAGTCATCAAGTTTGACGACCGCTCGGCCGAGATTAATTTTGCTGACGGCACGCTGACCTGCCGTCTCATCGAGGGCCGTTATCCTAACTACAACTCCGTGATTCCGCAGAACAACCCCAACCAGCTGACCATCGACCGCCGCTCGCTCATCGGTGCCCTGAAGCGCGTGCTTCCGTTTGCCAGCGAGAGCAGCCAGCTCATTCGTTTCCATCTGGATGCAGGCAAACTCGAGCTGTCGTCTGAAGACATCGACTTTGCAACAAGTGCCAAGGAAGTGATCACCTGCGAATATGCCGGCCAGACCATGAGCATCGGTTTCAAGGGCAGCTCGCTTTCAGAGATTCTCAACAACCTCCAGGGCGACGAAGTGCAGGTGGAGCTTGCCGACCCCAGCCGTGCAGGAATCATCGTGCCTGTCTCGCAGCCTGAGAACCAGGACGTGCTGATGCTTATCATGCCGATGCTGCTCAACGACTGATGCGCCTCGGGCAAAGAGCATAAAGAACAAACAGAACTCAACTCTGAACAAATGAAATTGAATCTTACTAAGCCCCTCGTTGTCTTCGATTTGGAGACAACGGGGCTTGATCTTGTTAAAGACAGGATCGTTCAGATATCTTACATAAAAGTCTTCCCCGACGGACAGGAAGAGCGAAAGAATCTTTTCGTCAATCCGGAATGCCCCATCCCTGCAGAAGTGACAACACTGACGGGCATCAGTAATGAAGACGTGGCTGGTGCTCCTACGTTCAAGGAACTGGCCCCACAGCTCAGCCAGACATTCGAAGGATGCGATTTTGCCGGATTCAACAGCAATCACTTCGATGTGCCCCTGCTGGCTGAAGAATTCCTGCGTGCAGGCATCGACTTTGATTTCTCACGTTGCAATCTCATCGATGCGCAGACCATCTTCCACAAAATGGAGCGGCGCAATCTGGCAGCAGCCTACAAGTTCTATTGCGGACGCAAGATGGAGGAAGATTTCCAAGCCCATCGGGCCGACCAAGACACAGAGGCCACCTACCGCGTGCTCATGGCAGAACTCGACCGCTATGCCCCTGGTGTTCAGGAAGAAGCAGAGCGGGTGTTAAACAATGACATGAACGAGCTGGCGGCTTTTTCGAAGACCAACGATAATGTTGACTTTGCCGGCCGCATCGTTTGGAAAGACAAGACCGACGCCAAGGGAAATGTGCTGAAAGACGCTGAGGGCAATGCCGTCAGGCACGAGGTGTTCAACTTCGGAAAGTACAAGGGCTGGGCCGTTGCCGACGTGCTCCACCGCGACCCGGGCTATTACAGTTGGGTGATGACGAGCGACTTCACGGCCAACACCAAGCAGGTGCTCACCCGCATCAGGCTGAAGAACTTTGGAAAATAAAGCAGGACAGATTTTTTTAACAACAATGAAGAGGAACAGGCCTATGAAGATAGTTCGTATGTGGCTGACGACGTTGGCTCTGTCGTTGGCTACGGCCAGTGTGCACGCGCAAGAGCTGCAGGCGAAAGTGACGATCAATCGTAGCCAGATACAGGGCACGGATGCCAGTGTGTTTGAGAGTCTGCAACAGACCCTCGAACAGTTCATCAACGACCGGCAGTGGACCAACCTGCAGTTTCAGAAAAACGAGCGCATTGTCTGCAACTTCAACATCACCGTGACGAAGTACAACAAGGACGACAACACCTTCACGTGTACTGCCCTCATTCAGGCCAACCGCCCTGTCTACAATTCTGCCTACACTTCTACCTTATATAATAATAAGGATGCCAATTTCGACTTCCAGTTCAGTCAGTTCGACCAGCTGGAGTTCAACGAAGAGACCATCGACAACCAGCTGACAGCTCTCATCGCCTATTATGCCTATCTTATCATAGGCCTGAATCTCGACTCTTTCGCACCTATGGGAGGTGAAGACGTCCTGCAACGCTGCATGAACCTCACCAATAATGCCCAGAACCTGAACTACCCCGGGTGGAAAGCGTTCGACAACGACCGAAACCGCTTTGCCATTATCAACGACTACCTCGACGGAGCCATGCAGCCCTTCCGACAGTTGCAATACGATTACTACCGCCTGGGGCTCGACGAAATGGCCAACAATGCCGACCGAGGCCGCACGGCCATCACCACCGCCATTGAGCAGCAGCTGAAAAAGTGCCACGAGGACAAGCCGCTGAGCATGCTGCCGCAGATATGGACCGACTACAAGCGCGACGAACTGGCCAACATTTACAAAGGGAAAGGCACTCAGAAAGAGAAAGAAAGCGTATACGACATCCTTTTCAGCATCAACGCCAGCCAAAGCAACGCTTGGGATAAAATCAAGGAATAAGCTATGCTCAGACAGCTTTATATCAAGAATTTTACACTCATCGACGAACTTCGTATCGACTTTGAGTCGGGTTTTTCCGTCATCACGGGTGAAACAGGTGCCGGCAAGAGCATCATCCTCGGAGCCATTGGCCTGCTGCTGGGCAACAGGGCTGAGAGCCGACTCGTAAGGAGTGGTGCTGAACGCTGTGTCATCGAAGCTCATTTCGACCTCAGCCGCTACCGGCTGGGTGCTTTCTTCGAGGCCAACGACCTGGAGTTCGACGAATCCGACTGCATCATCCGGCGCGAACTCTCTGCCAGCGGCAAGAGCCGCGCTTTCATCAACGACACCCCTGTCTCGCTGGCCCAGATGCGTGAGTTGGGCGAACGCCTTGTCGACATTCACAGCCAACACCAGAACCTGCTGCTGCGGAAGGAAGACTTCCAGCTGAGCGTGGTCGACATCATTGCCGGCGACGAGCAGCAGCGCGACGCTTATGGCAAGGCTTACGCCGAGTGGCAGTCGGCCCTACGCAAACTGGAGCAGCTGCGTGCCTCTGTGCAGCAGAGCCGCGACAACGAGGATTTCCTGCGTTTCCAGCAGCATGAATTGGCTGAAGCCTGCCTCGTCGCTGACGAGCAGGAGGAGTTGGAACAGGAAAGCGAGCTCATGAACCATGCTGAGGAAATTAAGTCGGCGTTCTTCGAGGCCGACACCCTACTCCATGCTGAAGGCATTGGCCTGGTCAACCGCCTGCGCATGCTCACCAGCCAGCTGCGTGCCGTAGAGCGTGTCTATGCTCCTGCCGGCGAACTGGCATCGCGTGTGGAGGCTGACTACATAGACCTGAAAGACATTGCCTCCGACGTCAGCGACAAGCTGGAGAGCATAGACTTCGATCCCCGCCGACAGGAAGAGGTCAACGAGCGGCTCGACCTCATCTACACGCTTCAGAAGAAGTATCACGTCGACTCCATAGAAGCCCTGCTCGCCATCAAGGAGCAGATTGACGGCCAACTGGCACAGGTCGACAACAGCGACGAGCAGCTGCAGGAGCAGCAGGCCCGCGTAGGCCAGTTGGAAGAGCAGTGCCGCAGTTGTGCCGCTCGCCTCACAGCCATACGCTCGAAGGCTGCGCTGAAGGTTGAAAAGGAGATGAAGAGCCGCCTCGTGCCCCTGGGCATTCCCAACGTCCGATTTGAAGTGACGCTCCGCGACAAGCCCCTTTCGGCCGATGGAGCCGACAGGGTGTCGTTCCGCTTCAGCGCCAACAAGAGCACGGACCTGCAGCCCGTCAGCGAAGTGGCGTCGGGTGGTGAAATTGCACGTGTCATGCTGTCGCTGAAAGCCATGATCAGCGGAGCCGTCAAGTTGCCCACCATCATCTTCGACGAGATAGACACCGGAGTCAGCGGCCGTGTGGCTGAACAGATGGCCCAAATCATGAAAGAAATGGGCCGCGCCGAGCGGCAGGTCATCAGCATCACCCACCTTCCGCAGATTGCAGCCCAAGGCACTGCCCACTATCGTGTCACCAAGCAGGAGACCCCCTCCGGCACGCTCAGCCACATGGTCAGGCTCTCGGCCGACGAGCGCGTGCTTGAAATAGCCCAGATGCTCAGCGGCAGCAACGTCACCGACGCTGCCATCAGCAATGCGAAAGAACTGTTATCGTCCCACGACTAAACCAATCCCCCCTAAAAGCTTAATCAATAGCATAGCACACTTAAGAAAAGGAAAACAATGAAGAAACTAATCATACTCCTTGCCGTAGCGGCCATCTCCATAGCCGCACAAGGCCAGCCCGCAGCCGTACAGAAAGCAGGCAAAAGCGTGTTTACACTCACAACCTTTGCTGCCGACGGCTCTATCATCGGCACCACTCATGGCGTCTTTACAGGCAGCAACGGAGAAGCCGTGAGCTCCTGGAAACCATTTGTCGGGGCAGCACGCGCTGTCGTCATCGATGCCAACGGACAGCAACACGACGTACAGGCCATCTACGGTGCCAACGAACTCTATGACGTATGCCGCTTCCGCGTGGAAGGTACCAGCACGTCGGTTCCCCTGGCACAGAAAAATTCGGCCGCAGGGCAAAAGTTGTGGCTCCTGGGGTACTCCGTGAAGAAAGCCCCTGCCAAGCAATACACTGTGAAGAATGTTGAAACCTTCATGGACGGCTATGGCTACTACATCTTCGACGGCCATACAGCCGACAATACGGCCGACTGTCCTTTTGTCAATCAGAACGGCGAGATTGTGGCCCTCTGCCAGCTCTCAAAGACCGATTCCGAGGTACATGCCACCGACGTGCGCTTTGCCAATTCCTTCGAGACAAGAGGCCTCACCATCAACGAGCCCCTGCTGCGCCAGACCTCCATTCGCACGGCTCTGCCGCACGACCTCAACGAAGCACGGCTCACCCTCATGATGGCGGGCGAAAAGTCCGACACAGCTGCCTACGATGCCTACGTGGCCGACTTCATTGCCCAGTTCCCAACTGCCATCGACGGCTATTCTTCGCGTGCCCAGCGACAGCTCGCTCAACTCGACTACGCAGGAGCCGACGCCACCATGCAGCAGGCCATCAGCAGCTGTGCCGACAAGGACGAAGCCCACTCGGCCTATTCCTCGCTCATCTATCAGCAGCAACTCTACCACCCCGACACCACCTACGGCGACTGGAGTCTGCAGAAAGCCCTCAGCCAGGCCAACGAAGCCTACGCCATCAAGCCCCTCAGCGTCTATAGCCACCAACAGGCGCAGATAGTCTTTGCCCAGGGCCAATACGATGATGCCTACCAGCGATTTATGGCCCTCACAAAAAGCGACATTCGTAACGGCGAACTCTTCTACGAAGCAGCCCAGTGCCAGACTCATCTGGGAGCCACTCCCGAGCAAATCATCGCCCTACTCGACAGCGCCGTCTCTGTCAATCCAGACCAGTCTATCAGTGCCCCCTACTACCTCGCACGCGGCCGACTGCTCGACCAGGCAGGACAGGTGCGCCGAGCCGTGCAGGACTACAACAAGTACGACACGCTCACCTACGGCCGGGGCAGCCACGACTTCTACTACATCAAGTACAAGGCCGAGTCGCGCATACGCCAATACCAACAGGCCCTGCAGGACATTGCCCACGCCATCGTGCTGAATCGCACCGAGCCCACCTACTATGCCGAGATGGCATCCCTGCAACTGCGCGTCAACCAACTGGAAGATGCCATCCGCACGGCCGACCTATGTATCCAGCTCGAACCCGACTATGCCGACCCATATATCGTGAAAGGCATTGCTCACGGCGAGCTGAAACAGAAGGCCGAAGCCCTGCAAGCACTCGGCAAAGCCAAGGAACTCGGCGACGAGCGTGCCGATGCCCTCATAGAAAAATACAAAAAGTGACGAAAAAGTTTCCACATTCGCAATCTTTTTCGTACCTTTGCAGCCGCAAACTGCATAAGGATGCTGGTTCCGTAGCTCAGTTGGATAGAGCAACAGCCTTCTAAGCTGTGGGTCTTGGGTTCGAATCCCAACGGAATCACGGAAGATTAGTGAGAGGGTTTCAAAAATTGGAACTCTCTTTTTTTATGTAGTTCTCTTTTGTTATCCTCTCTTTTTCTTTCCCCAACCAAAACGCACTGGCTCTTGTGCCCGAATCCCAACGGAATCACGGAAGAGAGAGGTTCCGGTAAGGAAACTCTTTTTTTAAGGCAATGCTCGCCGCCTTACATCTGCACATGCACCTACGTGCTATGACCTTTCCTTTCCGGCAGCACTTTATCTACATGGGAGTTTTGTCTCAAAATGTCAAAGATCACTTTTGCATAGTCGAGGTTGTCGCAATAGATGTCGGCAGCCTTTCCCAGCAGATGATGGAAGCGTAGTCCGTATGATGCAGAGCACAGCTCCGTAGGTTTTTGAAGAATGTTTCGCACGAAGCAGAGCTATGCTCCAGAGATTAAGGAAGCGCACTCCGCATGCGATAGAGCATGCCTCCATAGTTGTAACGGCGCTGAGAGATAACTACGCTCCCCTCGGGAGGGGTTGGGGTTTAGGGGTTAGGTGGGTTTTAGGGTTAGGTTTTAGGGATTGGGGGGTAGACCACCTTTCGCACGTACTTTTCCGTCAACGTCCCTCGCTTTAACATTGACAATGCTAGTTACGAATAAATCAAGAAACTTACAAATTTTATGAGCCCATCATTCAGGGTGGTGAACTCGGAAATGATAAAAATATGTAAGTAAAAGTATTTACTATTATATATAAATAGTAACCTTTATTCTACCCTCATTTACCTATTCCCTACAAAACTGTAATCTGTAATCGGAGAAGGGTGTTATGACACCTTTTTCCGACCGCAATAAAACGAAGAAGGTCCCGATGCAATGTGCAAACGGGACCCTGTATCTTTATTGGGACTGATGGGAATGGAGCGTGGGGGGATCTTGAATGACAACCTTGATGCGGCTGATGCGACGACCTTCTACAGCCAGCACTTCGAATGTGTATCGAGAGTATTCTATCATTTCGTGCATGCTGGGGAAGTCGCCTTTCAACTCAAGCAGCAGGCCGGCAAGCGAGTCGGCATCGCCCTCGACGTCGGCAAACTCATCGTCGGGGACGTTGATGATTTTGCAGAAGTCGCTCAGCAGGGTCTTGCCTTCGAAGATATAGGTGTTGTAGTTCAGCTTGGAGTAGTTGCGCTCTTCCTCGTCGAACTCGTCGTTGATTTCGCCCACAATCTCTTCGAGGATGTCCTCGAGCGTCACCAGGCCGCTGGTGCCTCCAAACTCATCTACGACAATGGCGATGTGCACCTTGTTCTCCTGAAACTCACGCAGCAGGTCGTCAATCTTTTTCGTTTCAGGCACGAAATACGGGGGCCTGATCAGGCTCTGCCAACGGAAATTGGCGGGCTTGGAGAGGTGCGGCAGCAGGTCTTTGATGTAGAGCACGCCCCGGATGTTGTCGGTGTTGTCCTGATAGACGGGGATGCGGCTGTAGTTGTTTTCCACGACGCATTGCAGTACTTCAGTGTAGGAACTGCGTATGTCGAGGTCTACGATGTCCTGACGGCTCGTCATGACTTCCTTGGCTGTTTCGTCGCCAAAGCGGATGATGCCCTTCAGTATCTGCTGTTCCTCCTTGATGTCTTCTTTGTCGGTGAGCTCGAGTGCTTGCTCCAGATCGTCGACGCTCAGCACGAGGTTTTCTTTCTGCACCACTTTCTCTGCCAATGCCCCACTCTGTATCAGCAGGCTTTCCAGCGGCCAGAACAGCCGGCGCATGGCCATCACGAAGGAGACACACCTGCGGCAGAACTTCAGCGGGTTCTGTCGGCTGTAAATTTTAGGCATGATTTCGCCAAACAGCAGGAGCAGGAACGTCAGCAATACGGTGATGCACAAGAACTCTATCCACAATGCCTTGAACTGCACCAGCGATGCAAAGACGTAGTTGCAGAGCATGATGATGGTGACATTGACGAAGTTGTTGGTAATCAGGATGGTAGCAAGGGTTCGCTCGCTATCTTCTCTAAGTTCCTTCACGTGCTTGTCGGCGGGATGATTTTCTTCTTCAATTTCTGCCAGGTCAGAAGGCGAAAGACTGAAAAAAGCTATTTCGGAGCCGCTGGCGAATCCAGATACGTATAACAACACGACAGCCAGGACGGCTGCGATGAAGGTTCCCAAGGTCAAGGGGTGGAAGGTGACGAGATCGCTTATGTTTTGCAGGTTTGATAAGTCCACGATAGTTTGCTTTATGGATTCGGTGACTCGTTGGTGCTGGCTGGCTTCGGAGTCAGCAGCTCCATGTTTTCAACGATGATCTCGGTAACGGTGCGGCGTTGCCCTCGCTGGTCGTCATAGGAGCGATACCTGATGCGGCCTTCCACGTAGAGCTTGTCGCCTTTGTGGACGTATCGTTCCACGATTTTAGCCAGCTGACGGTAGAAAACGAGGTTGTGCCAATCGGTACGGTCGGGCACCTGTGTACCGTTCTGCAGCGTGTAGCCACGTTCTGTCGTAGCCATTCGCACCTGTGCGACAGCCTGGTCGGCTTCGTAATAGCGCACTTCGGGTTCTACCCCTACGTTGCCTATAAGCATTACTTTGTTCATCGCGAGTTGCTGAAGATGAAAAAACGGTTATACAAGCTTGTTGAGAATACTATTTCCACAATCCCAGATACTTGAAGTGGAAATTCTTGCCTTTGGCCGAGGGGAATTGTGAGCGGTGGTCAACGCGCTCCCTGAGGTGTTCCACGATGCGCTCGTAGCAGTCTTGTCCGGAGAAGGCCTTGCAACGTGCCACGAAATGGGTGTCGCGATATTCGTGCTTACCAGTGGAGGGAACCAGGATGACGCGCTTGAAGTCGAGTGTTCCCTCATACCACCCCTGTCGCTGCTCTGTTAGGCGGGCCATAGCTCCATTGGCAGCATCGCGCCGGTCGTTTCCTCCCATGCCAGGAGCTGCATTGCCCGGGCGCAGGGCTTTCTTCTGCTTGAAGTCGCTCATAGTGGCAGCCGTTGTCTTGATAAGGATGAAGTAGACGCGGGGACGCACTTTGTAGCGTTTGGGATAAACAATATCGCTGGCCATATATTCGCGAATGTCGGCCTCCAAGTCGGCATTCATGCCAATTTCAGGAATAGAGCGCAAAAAGTCAAGGGCATCTTCAACGGAAGATACTAATGTCTCATTATCGAAATATCTTAAATATAAATTCATGGGTAAAAAATAGATGTTTCTCCTAAAAAAAAGAGCGGAAAACGGGACTCGGACCCGCGACCCCAACCTTGGCAAGGTTGTGCTCTACCAACTGAGCTATTTCCGCAATAATTGAAAAACTCAATACTTACAAGTGAAGAGGAGGAGACTCGAACTCCCACGTCGCAATTGACACTACCCCCTCAAAGTAGCGCGTCTACCAATTCCGCCACCTCTCCAACAAGTAAACATTCTGAAACAAAATGGTGCCCAGAACAGGACTCGAACCTGCACGCCTCGCGGCACACGCACCTGAAACGTGCGCGTCTACCAATTCCGCCACCTGGGCAATTTCCGTAAAGTATCTCCTAAAAAAGACTTCACGTTGTTTCAGAATGTTGAGCGGAAAACGGGACTCGGACCCGCGACCCCAACCTTGGCAAGGTTGTGCTCTACCAACTGAGCTATTTCCGCTTGATGCTTCGAAATCTTTGTCAGTAACTCAAATTCCAAAGGCATTTCTCTAAATGCGGTTGCAAAGGTAATGCTTTTTTCTGAACCTGCAAACTTTTTCGGCATTTTTTTTCAAAAAAGATTGTTTTTTGTGGATTTTTCCCGCTTTTTCGGGCTCAATCCATGCGATTCAGGTAGTCTTCGTAGGTGAATATGCGCAAAATCTCCAAGTTACCGTCAGCATGCAGGAGCCCTATTGCAGGGTGGCCAACGCCGTTAAACATGTTGGTTTTGACAGTTGTGTAGTGTATCATGTCTTCGAAAATAATGTTTTCACCTATTTCCAATGGATGGTCGAAAGCCCACATGCCCATGAAATCGCCGCTCAGGCAGCTGCATCCCCCCAGCCTATATAAATAAGGAGAGGAAGACGTGGCCGCGTCGTCCACCTCTGCGGCACCTCTGACAGCCGGCATGTAGGGCATTTCAAGGCAATCGGGCATGTGACAGGTGAAGCTGACGTTGAGGATGGCCGTCTGAATGCCTTTATCGCTCACGACATCGGCCACCTGTGCCACCAGCGGGCCACATTGCCATGCGAAGGCGCTGCCTGGCTCCATGATGACCTGCAGCCAGGGATAGCGTGCGTGGAAGTCGTTCAGGGTGTCAATCAGCAGTTGCAGGTCGTAGCCACGTCGGGTCATCAGATGGCCACCGCCGAAGTTGATCCATCGCAACTGCGGGAACCACTTGGAAAAGCGCTCTTCCACATGCTGGAGTGAACGCTTGAACTGGTCGGCCCCACTCTCGCAATGGTTGTGGACGTGGAAACCCTCTATACCATCAGGCAGGCAGGCAGGCATTTGCTCGCTCGAGATGCCGAAACGAGTGCCGGGAGAGCACGGATTATAGAGGTCGGTGCCTATTTCGGAATATTCGGGATTGACCCTCAAGCCCAGGCTGACCTCCGGATTGGCTTCGCGGGCAGCCCGATGGTGACGCTCGTATTGGGTCAGCGAATTGAAGGTGAGATGGCTTGAAAGCAGCGCTATGTCTTTGATTTCAGCATCGGTATAAGCCGGCGAATAGGTATGGCACAATGCCCCGAACTTTTCCACAGCCATGCGAGCCTCAAAGAGGGAACTTGCCGTGGTTGCGCCGATATACTCGCGGAAAATGGGGAACGTCTTCCATAATGCAAAGGCCTTGAAAGCAAGGATGATTTCCACATCAGCCGCCCGGGCCACACTACTGATCAAAGCCAGATTTCTCCTGAGAAGGTTTTCCTCCATCACGTAGATGGGGAAGTGCACTTCGCTATATGTCTTGTTGTCAACTATCATGGGTTACACCTTATTATTTAAATAAAAGAGAGTGCAAAGATACGAAAAAAATATCTATATGTGTTTTTTTAACAAATATAATTGCACGTTTGAGATAAAATTTGTATATTTGCAGTGGATTTGGGGAACTCCCATAAAAACGACATGTGCAGACACTATGAAACTGGTTATTATGACTAAATCCACTTTCTTTGTGGAAGAAGACAAAATACTCGCCTCACTTTTTGATGAGGGGCTTGACGCCTTGCATCTCTCCAAGCCAGGCTCTGCACCTATGCTGTGTGAACGCTTGCTCACGCTGTTGCCGGACGAATGTCACCGTCGCATCACCGTGCACGAGCATTACTACCTGAAGAATGAGTACTCGCTGGCTGGAATACACATCGAAAACATGGACGAAGAGAAACCCCAGGGCTACAGAGGCAACATCAGCCGTACATGCTCGTCCATAGACCGCCTGAAAGAGATGAAAAAGAAGTCGCAATATGTTTTTCTGGCCAACGTGTTCAAAGGCGACGGCATGAACGGCCATACTGAAGGCCTTTCAATTCAAGAGCTGGAGAATGCTTCAAGGAAAGGAATGATCGACAAACACGTCTACGCGCTTGGAGGCGTACAGCTCGACAATATCCGCATGGCGCGCGACTTGGGATTTGGCGGTGTAGTGGTTTGCGACGACCTGTGGAATCAGTTTGACATCCACCGTCATCAAGACTATAAGGAACTGATTGCCCATTTTGAGAAACTGAAGAAAGCAGTTGGTTAATGAAACAAAAGAATAACCCTTCAACTTATATTTCCAAACCAATCTAAGAAAATGATTGAAAACAGTTCTTACTTAGTGTTCTCGGGAACTAAAACCCGCTATCTGGCAGAAAAAATCTGCGCCAGCCTTGGATGTCCTCTTGGTAAGCTGATGGTTACCAAGTTCTCTGACGGCGAATTTGCCGTTTCCTACGAAGAGTCCATTCGTGGACGCGACATCTTCCTGGTGCAGAGCACGTTCCCCAATTCAGACAATCTGATGGAGCTTCTCCTGATGATAGACGCTGCCAAAAGAGCCTCGGCACGCACCATCAATGCCGTGATACCCTATTTCGGATGGGCCCGACAGGACAGAAAGGACAAACCGCGTGTCAGCATCGGAGCAAAACTCGTGGCCGACCTGCTGAGTGTTGCCGGCGTAACCCGAGTTATAACGATGGATCTGCATGCCGATCAGATTCAGGGCTTTTTCAATGTTCCCGTCGACCACCTTTATGCGTCGGGCGTTCTCCTACCCTATCTGCAGAGTCTTCGCCTGGACGATTTGTGTGTGGCATCGCCAGACGTGGGTGGCTCGAAGCGCGCCAACACTTATGCCAAGTATCTTGGCTGCCCGCTTGTGCTCTGCAATAAAACGCGTGCACGCGCAAACGTGGTCGGATCTATGCAAATCATTGGCGATGTTGAAGGAAAGAACGTTGTTATCATCGATGACATGGTAGATACGGCCGGCACCATCACCAAAGCAGCAGACCTGATGATGGCTTCAGGAGCAAAAAGCGTGAGAGCATGTGCGTCACATTGTGTCATGAGTGGCCCAGCCAGCGACCGCGTTCAGGAGTCTGCTCTCGAAGAAATCGTATTCACGGACTCAATCCCCTACACCAACCGTTGCTCCAAGGTAAAGCAACTGTCGGTTGCTGAGATGTTTGCTGAGACGATCAGACGAGTTATCAATAACGAGAGCATCAGTTCTCAATATCTTGTATAGAGGTTTTTAACCCACAAAAGGATTCAGATTTTGGGGCGGCATAGCCTGTTTCCAGCGTGCCGTCCCAAAGTTCATCTCTCATACTGCCTTTGTCGGTACAACTTTATTCTTTTTGAAGGAGTTGTCACAAAGTATGCCTTTAAATGAAAAGTGAAAAATAATTGCAAAAAAAGGTTAACGAGAATAACACCGTATTACTTTTTTTTGTAATTTTGCAACGCTTTTAAATAAGGAAGTAGGTTACATACCTGATTTTCAGGCATTTAGATGTTTTCATAGGAGAAACAGATGAGACAATTAAAAATTCAGAAAAGTATTACAAACCGATCGAGCGAAGCACTGGACAAGTACTTGGTTGAGATTGGTCGTGCTCCGTTGATTTCAATCGACGAAGAAATTGAGCTTGCTCAGAAAATTAAGAAAGGAGGCCCCGAGGGAGAGAAAGCTAAGGAGAAGTTGGTGACTGCCAACTTGCGCTTTGTTGTATCCGTAGCCAAGCAGTACCAGCATCAGGGACTCACCCTTACCGACTTGATAGATGAAGGAAACATAGGCCTTATCAAGGCAGCTCAGAAATTTGATGAGACACGCGGTTTTAAGTTTATCTCTTATGCCGTATGGTGGATTCGCCAGAGCATCCTGCAAGCCATTGCCGAGCAGAGCCGCATCGTGAGATTACCGCTCAATCAGGTAGGTTCGCTCAACAAGATCAACCATGAAATCAATAAATTTGAACAGGAGAACCAGCGCCACCCCTCTGTATCAGAGCTTTCCGAGGCCACAAATCTTGACGAAGAGAAAATCGGACAGAGCATGATGGCCGACGGTCACCACGTCAGTATCGATGCACCGTTCCAGGATGGCGAAGACAACTGCATGCTTGACGTCATGCCCTCAGGTGACGACAGCCGTACCGACAGAAAAGTGGACCACGAATCAATGGCTCTTGAACTGATGACCGTGCTGAACAAGGTTCTCAAGGAGCGTGAGCGCACAATTATCTGTGAGTGCTTTGGCATCAACGGACCCGAGAAAGGTCTTGAGGAGATTGGCGACAAGCTGGGACTCACTCGCGAGCGCGTACGTCAGATCAGGGAAAAGAGCATTGCCAAGCTCCGCGACAGTGGAAACGCTAAAATCCTCATGAAATATTTGGGATAAAAAGTTTCTGCAAAAAAGCACATAAATAGGAAAAATATTAGTATCTTTGCATTTTGATGAAAGTGCAAAGATATTTTTTTGTCATAATACTGGCTGCGATGTTTCTTCAGGCAACGCAGCTGTTCGGTAGGGAAAGTGCTGACACCGTGCTTCTCAACCGGATATTCAATTATGCACAAACCATCGACACCACTTCCGTTGAAGGATCATATACCTATGCATACCATCGCTTCTTCATCAGTACCGACAAACGCAATGCCATTCTTCTCGCTGTGCCCACGATGTATGGTGTGGCTCATGGGGGTGCGAGGAAATTTGCCGGAGAGTTTTTTGAAAAGATTAATTTTCATGGTATCGGGAAGTTTGAAATGGTACCTCTGCTTGATGTCAACACTATCCCCCACCGCCGTCGCACGTTGACAACCCTACTGAAATATTTTACTCCAGAGATTTATGAGGTGACAATCATTGAGGGGAATATGTTGTCGCCGTTCAACCGGGCAAATCGACACTTTTATACCTACAAGTTTATCAACCTCAGTAGTGATATTGTTAAATTGGTTTTCAAAGCCAGGATTGACAATACACAATTGTTCTCCGGACGGGCAATGATTGACAAACAAACGGGGCGCATCGTCAGTACGGAACTATATGGCGAGCATGACATGATTCGCTTCCGGTTGTCACTGACAATGGGTGAAGAAGGGCTGAAATCGCTTCTTCCGATAAAATGTGAGCTCAAAAGTCGCTTCCGTTTTATTGGCAGTCAGATATCAGCCAGCTATATCTATCACTACGACTTGCCGGATTTCGGTTGCGACTCGCTGGCGCTGAGATATGGCGTTAATGCTGCTAACGACTCTCTCATTAAAGAGAAGTTGGCTGAAATACGTACAGAACCTCTGACGAAAGATGAGGAAAAAGTTTTTGAACGTTACTATGATGACGTATTGCAGCGATATGAACGTGCAGCACGCGATACCGTCCCCGAAGAGGTGAAGCGGAAAAAGAATCTCGCAAAGTATGTGTTTTGGGATATTCTTGGCGATCACGTGCTGAACAGGATAAAGTCGAAGTTCGGTTCAAACGATCAGGGCTACCTGCGAATAAGTCCCATCTTGAATCCTCTCTATTTGGGCTATAGCGACCGGAGAGGACTCACCTATAAGTTTGATGTCAGGTGTGGATACAGTTTCACACCCAACCGCGACATCACGATTCGCTTGAAGGCGGGTTACAGTTTCAAGCAAAAGCAGCTGTTCTATTATATTCCTTTCAGATTTAATTATAACAAGAGACGACATGCCCATATCGCTATTGACTTTGATCACGGACGGCATATCTACAACTCGGATGTGAAGAATAAAGTTGACGAAACCATCATCGACTCGCTCGATATCCCTAACTTGCAACTTGACTATTTTCGTGACACCCATCTGAACATCTACAATAATTACGACATCTCCGACCAATGGAGTTTCAATGCCGGTTTCTCATTTCATAACCGTCAGGCTATTAAGCCAAAAGCATTCAAGATGTTAGGCTTTGAGACTCGTTTCAGGTCGGCAGCCCCCAGACTGGAAGTGCAATACAGGCCTTTGGGATGGAGCGGCCCCATCGTGACCCTCGACTATGAACGGGGAATCAAGGGGTTCCTGAAGTCAAACAGCGAATACGAGAGATGGGAGATAGACGGTTCCTACATTCATCGCCTGCATAGCCTGCGATCTATCTCGATGAGGTTGGGAGCTGGAATGTACACCATGAAACAGGCTGAGAACTATTTTCTTGACTTCACCAATTTCCGGGAGAACAACATTCCTGGCGGATGGAATGATGACTGGAGCGGTGAGTTTGAGCTATTGCGGAGTGCCTGGTATAACTCCTCACGCTATTACATACGCGCTAACGGGACGTATGAGTCGCCGCTGCTGTTGGCCAGCCGTATTCCATGGTGTGGACACTTTATCGAGATTGAACGCCTATATCTCGGAGCTGTCATGGCTGAAGAAATGAAGCCCTACATCGAATTTGGCTATGGATTCAAAACCAGGCTGGCCTCTTTGGGGGCTTTCGTCGGTAACAAGAATGGACGGTTCGAACGTGTGGGCGTACGCTTCGGGTTTGAACTATTCAGAAAGTGGTGATTTCAATAGTAAAGAATAACTGATTACACAGCAATGAACAATCTAACGGTTTACAAAGCGAGCGCTGGTTCTGGAAAGACGTTTCGATTGGCAGTAGCATATATAAAACTGCTTATTAACGATCCGATGTCCTATCGCAGCATCCTTGCAGTCACTTTTACCAACAAGGCTACCGAGGAAATGAAGAAACGAATCCTCAGCCAGCTCTACGGAATATGGAAGCAATTGCCTGATTCTAAGGATTACATGCAAAAAGTTGTAGAAGAACTCGAGGTCACTCAGGAGTTTGCCTCTGAGCGAGCAGCCATTGCCCTCTCAAATCTTCTACACAATTACAGCTATTTCCGCGTAGAAACGATAGATGCGTTTTTCCAAAGCGTTCTTCGGAATCTGGCGAGAGAACTGGAACTGACAGCCAACCTGCATATTGGCCTGAATGGCGTCCAGGTTGAAGAACAGGCCGTTGACAACCTGATTGACAGTCTACAGAAAAACAGCGTCGAACTGATATGGATCATGGACTATATCCGTGAAAGCATCGATGAAGATCAATCATGGAATATTATCGGCAAAATCAAGTCGTTTGGCATCAACATCATAAAAGATATTTATAAAGCCCACGGAAAGGAACTGAACAAGGTACTTCATGAAAAAGACTTCTTCAGCCATTACGCTTCAACTCTTAAACAAATCATGAAAGAGGCCAAGGAAAGTATGGTTCCTTTCATAGACAGCTATGACAACATTCTCAATCGCTATCAGCTCACAGCAGATGATTTCTTGTATGGGAAAGGTGGTCCTTCCGGCTATTTTGAAAAGTTGAAAGAGGGTCGATTTGCAGATGAAACGATAAAGGGTAAGCGTATAGAGGATGCGATAGCCGATCCCATGAAATGGCTGAAAGCTCCTGACAGGAAAGGAGGAACGCAGGCCTATGACGCTGTCACGTCGGGGCTTTTCAATTTGTTAGCGGATGCAGAGAATGTGCGTTCCAAGCAGGCTTCGCTCTACCGATCGGCAAGTATCACTTATGAGCATCTCAACCAGTTGAGACTTCTGGATAGCATCGCCTCGAAGTTTGACGAGATAAACAGCTCTGTGAACCGTTTCATGCTCAGCGAAACACAGTCCTTGCTCAACGAACTCATCAAGGATTCTGATTCTCCGTTCATCTTCGAAAAAATTGGAGCTCAGCTTCAGCACGTGATGATTGATGAGTTTCAGGATACCAGCACCATACAATGGAAGAATTTCAAAGTATTGCTGAAGGAATGCCTGAGCCACGAGCAATCCAGATGTCTCATCGTTGGCGACGTGAAACAGAGCATCTACCGATGGCGCTCCGGCGATTGGCGATTGCTTAACAATATTGAGCAGGAATTTCCTGAACTGAATCTGAAGCCGCAGCCTCTCAATAGCAATCGACGCTCGTACAAGAACATTATAGATTTCAACAATGCCTTCTTTGAGCATGCCAAAGAGATAGAATACACCTCATTGGCTAACGACGATTCTCAAGATGCCAGCCAGCTGACCAAAGCATACGCTGATGTTTATCAACAATCTGTTGAGGAAACACCTTCTGGAGGATATGTCAGAATTGAGCTGCTTCCCAACCAAGATTACCAACAAGAAACGCTCAACCGTCTGACAGCAACTCTTGACGACTTGATGGAGAAAGGTGTGCCACCCCACAAAATAGCATTCCTCCTTCGCGGCAACAAGGCCATACAGCTCATTGCCGACCACCTGACGAAAGTCCGGCCCAACCTGAAACTGGTTTCGGAAGACGCTTTCCGATTGGACTCGTCGCCTGCTGTCAACATCCTGATTCAGGCTCTTCATTACATGACCCATCGTGACGACATGCTGTCGAAAGCCACACTCGTCAAGTATTACCAACGTTGGATTCTGGGGAACAACGTGAGCGACAATGAACTCTTCACCGACTTGCAGCAACTAGACCAACTGCTTCCCATTGAGTTTTCCAGCTCTGTTGACGATTTGCTCTCGCTACCTGTCTATGATTTGGCGGAGACTCTATTCTCGCTGTTCCATCTGGAACGCCTGAAAGAGCAAAGTGCTTACGTCTGTGCTTTCTACGATCAGTTCAGCAATTTCCTGAAAGACAACATTGCAGATATTGAAGCATTCTTGGAAGCATGGGAAGAAAGCATTCATGAAAAGACCATTCAGAACGAAGAAGGAACAGGCATCAGGTTGTTTACTATACATAAAAGTAAAGGACTGGAATTTGATTATGTCCTGATGCCCTTCTGCGACTGGCAATTGGAGAAAAGGTCTATCCTCTGGTGCGTGCCGCCGGCAGATGCGGAACCATTCAATCAACTGCCGCTCATCCCTGTCGACTATACTTCGAAGATGAAGGATTCCGTCTATCGTGACAGCTACCTTTATGAGCATTTACAGAATACCGTTGACAACCTGAACTTGCTCTATGTTGCTTTCACCCGTGCGAGAAAAGCCCTGATAGTGACAGGATGCAAGAGTCGAGGCCGTTCGGTCCTCATCGAAAAGTGTCTTCCTGAAGTAGCTAAAGAATTGAAGAATTCGGTGATGACAGGAGGTGAGCAAAAAACAGATACGATATTCTTTGAATATGGAAACCTCGAACCTTACAAGGCAGGTAAAGCGCGCAAATCGGATAACGTTTTCCTGCAACCATCCGAATCAATTCACTTGGAGCTACACAGTTACTCAAAGAAAGTTAATTTCCGCCAGAGCAACAAGAGCCGTGACTTCATCGTGGGTACCGATGAGGAGGAACGCCAGAAGACGTATATACAGATAGGCAGCGTCCTTCATTACATTTTCTCTACTATTCGGACTACAGAAGATGTTCCGGCGGCATTGGCAAAAATGGAATTAGAGGGTGTCCTCTACGACGACACGATGACTCGCCAGAAGTTGACGAAGCTTATCTCCGATAGGCTCAGCAGTCCGAAAGTGGCCGACTGGTTCTCTGACCGCTGGCAATTGTTCAATGAGTGCACCATACTCTTCGTCAATCCTGACGACGGAAGTGTTGTTGAACGCCGTCCTGACCGCGTCATGTATGATGGTCGCCAGATGGTAGTTGTCGACTTTAAGTTTGGATCTCCCAAAGACGGCCACAAAGAACAGGTCAGAAACTACATGAAACGGCTGGACGAAATGGGCTATCCAGACATCAAGGGATACCTCTGGTATGTATTCAGTAACCAAATCGAAGAAGTATAGAAAGGAAAACAGCATGAACGCCCAATCATATAACAAACCATTTCTGCAATACGTAGCAGAAGATCTCGTGCGCAAGCATGGAACGAATCTTTCGCGAATAGCCGTCGTGTTTCCCAACAAACGAGCTTCACTATTCATGAACCAGTATTTGGCCCATAGCACCGACAGACCTCTCTGGAGCCCATCTTATGTCACCATCAGCGATTTGTTCAGAAACAACAGCAAACTGCAAGTGGCCGATTCCATCAAACTCATTTGCGACCTGCACAAAGTCTTTGTGCAAATCACCGGCATGGATGAGACTCTTGATCATTTCTACGGCTGGGGGCAGTTGCTGCTCTCTGATTTCGACGATATCGACAAGAACATGGCTGACGCACAAAAGGTGTTTGCCAACCTTCGCGACATCCACGAACTTGATGACGTCAGTTATCTCACCGATGAGCAGAAAGAGCTGCTCAGCCGGTTCTTCAGTAATTTCTCGGCTGATCAGGATAGCATATTGAGAGATAGATTCCTGAGGCTTTGGAGCCATTTTTATGAAATATACAAGGCTTATAACGAGCGTCTCACCTCACAAGGTCTGGCCTATGAAGGCGGTTTGTATAGGAAAGTGGTTGAAGAGATTTCCGATAAGATGCAAAGTGGCGAAGAAGTCTTGATGGCTCAATCCTATGACGTCTTCGTGTTCGTCGGCTTCAACATGATCCAGACAGTAGAGCAACGCCTTTTCGAAATGCTCAGGAAGCAGGGACGTGCATTGTTCTATTGGGATTTTGACCGTTACTACATGGGCTTTGAGGCTGGACACTATATCAGCCGCTTCCTTGAGCAATTCCCCAATGAGTTAGACGTCAAATCAGATGCAATCTATAATAACTTCACCAGTCCTAAGACCATCACCTACTTATCATCGTCAACGGATAATGCGCAGTCCAGATATGTGAGTCAATGGCTGACAGACACCTCGCTTTCACGCATAAAAGACGGCAAGAAAACTGCTGTTGTCCTTTGTGACGAGAGCCTCCTGCCAGCAGTGGTCCACTGCATTCCTACTGAAGTTGACAAGGCAAACATTACCACTGGCTATCCTTTGGTAAGCTCTCCTTTTATATCGCTCATAAACATCCTCATTGAACTGAAGACCGATCATAATAGGATTCGACTGGCAAAGTGTCGCGACCGACTGAGAAGACACCCTTATATGCAGTATATCGTAGACGAGAATTTGTTGAACAGAAATATCGCTGAATCGACATCATCATTGTTTGGAGACCAGCTTCTCGATCTGACAGGTTGGCTCTCTGAGATTTTGAAACATATTGGTCAAAATACACACGATGAAGAAAACGATCCTTTCTTTCAGGAATCTTTGTTCAGGATGTACACGATTATCAATCGGCTTCACGAACTCATACTTGCCGGCGACCTGACTGCTGAACTATCCACATTCCGGAGACTATTGACCCAGATTGTGAATACGACCACCGTACCGTTTCACGGTGAACCTGCTGAAGGCATTCAGATTATGGGTGTTTTGGAGACGCGCAATCTTGACTTCGACCACATCCTCCTTCTGTCGTGTAATGAAGGCAGCATGCCTAAAGGCGTCAACGATTCATCGTTTATCCCCTACTCCATCCGTCGTGCCTATGGACTTACCACCATTGACCACAAGGTGTCAATCTATGCCTACTATTTCCACCGCCTGCTGCAACGTGCCCAGGACGTCACACTCGTTTACAATAATTCAACCGATGATGGCCACAAGGGTGAGATGAGTCGTTTTATGCTACAGCTGATGGTTGAGAGTCCTTTCAAAATCCAAAGGAAATCACTTTCAGGTGAAATGAGCATAAAGCCCAGGGCCATTCCAGCTATCGAGAAAACTGAAAACGTTATGGAGCGACTCAATGACATCAAGAAGCTATCGCCTACAGCTATCAATAAGTACTTGCGTTGTCAGTTGTCGTTCTACTATTATTCTGTTGTTGGACTGAGAGAAGACGATAGCGACAACTATGGAGAAATCGACAGTCGTGGTTTTGGCGACATCTTCCATCTCGCGGCACAAATAATATATGATGACTTAATGGCTCAAAAACAAACGATAGAGAAATCGGACTTGAGCAACCTCTTAAAGCATCCTGAATATTTGGAAAGAATAGTCGACAAGGCCATCGCTGAAGTTTTCCGCAAACGAAACATCAAGCAACAGATAAAGTTTGAAAACATGAACGGCCTGCAGCTGATCAATCGCAGAGTGATTATCGATTACATCAAGCAGTTGCTTAACATTGACATGCAATATGCTCCATTCCAGATTGTAAAGACCGAGGAAACGGTATCCATGTCCATGCCTCCTACCGATTGTCTGCAGCGTAGCATTTTGCTGAGTGGCCAGATTGACCGCATAGACAAAAGGGATGGCAAGTTGCGTGTCGTCGACTATAAGACGGGGCATAAAATGGTCAACAACATGCCTTCTGTTCACGACATCTTCACTGGCGAAATGGTGGGAGATCATTCTGACTATTTCTTTCAGTCGATGCTCTACTCTGTAATACTTCGTGAAGACAAACAACGAAATCCAATGGTTTTGCCGGTCTCTCCCGCCCTACTCTACATACAACATTCGCGTGCGGACAATTATGACCCAATCATCAAAATCGCTGATGAGCCCATTGATGATATCCACAAATATCAAGATGAGTTCATGAAAGAGTTGGAAGCCCTTCTCGCTGACATATTTGACCCAGCTAAGCCCTTCTCTCCTACTGACGAACAGAAACGTTGCCAGACATGTCCCTATAAGAAACTATGCAATTAAACAATAGCAATATGATCACTTTTCCCTGTGCAAAAATTAATCTTGGCCTGAACGTTGTATCACGTCGCCAGGACGGTTATCACAATTTGGAAACGGTATTCTTTCCGATTCCAATACATGACGCCCTTGAGGTTGTTCCAATGGATGAGCAGTATCCTACTCAAAAGAGATGTGACCTGAAAGTGACGGGCAACTTTATAGAATGTGATGAAGAGAAGAATCTGGTGGTAAAAGCCTACCACTTGCTGGCAAAGGATTACGACCTTCCCCGACTACACATTCATCTTCACAAGTTCATTCCTTCTCAGGCTGGTCTTGGTGGTGGCTCCAGCGATGCCGCCGCCATGATTAGTCTGCTTAACGACTATTGTGGCCTGAACTTGTCAAAAACTCTGATGGAAAGATACGCAGCACAATTGGGTGCCGACTGTGCTTTCTTCATTAGGTCTGAGGCAGCTTACGCTACAGGAATAGGCGATTGCCTATCTCCCATCCATACGCCGCAAGGCATTCTTCATGATTGTTTCATTACCATCGTGAAGCCCAACGTAGCTGTTTCTACGAAAGAGGCTTATGCGGCCATTAAGCCCCAAACACCAAAGAAATGTTGCCGTGATATTGTGCTTCAACCCCTTGAGACGTGGAAAGATGAATTGTTCAACGACTTCGAGTCTTCTGTCTTCTCAGTCTATCCGCAATTAGATGATATCAAGCAGAAACTTTATGAAGCTGGTGCCGTCTATGCCCAGATGAGCGGAAGCGGCAGCGCCTTCTTCGGTTTATTCCGTGAAGAACCTAAGAATATAGATATTATGTTTCCCGACATGTTCACGTTTGTGGGGAAACTATAACTGATAATTAATACTATTATCCCTTCATTTTTCAGCCGAACACATAGCCTAACATGGCATATAGTTCGGCTGAAAATATGTATATAAGTATCAAGGAGGCTGCGTCCTTGATGCCTTCAGTCAACGATTCGAAGGCCATTGTTATCGTGGCAATTGTTCCACAAACGATGCCATAAGTCAGCGAAACAACCATCAGGACAATACAAAGGATTGGGAAGAAACTGTCAGAGAAACTGCTCGGAAAGAGCACGCCCGTAACGCTGAGCAGTACGGCATGGGGGACCGCCGTCAGAAGTAGGGCAAACGCTATGAGCAATGCTGCTTCGACGATAACAATCTTTCTGGCAAAGCGCTGTCGATAGGTTGCTGGATGAAGAATGCTGGCTATCCCGCTCCGTGTTATTGCCCCATAGGCCATCGCAGCCAACAGCAGGCATGCCAATACCGGAGTTGCAATGTTTCCTGCTAAGGAGGCAAAGAGCCATCGCAAACCTTCGCTGTTCAGCAATGAATGGATGGCCAACTGAGGCCTGGCCGCTGCAATCAACCACGAGACCAATATCACGAGCAGTTGCAGCAGAATGAGTATCAACGGAAGTCTTGCCAATATCTTCTTCATGCGCGTATCTTATTATCAACTTTCGTCTGGCATCAGATTATCGATGTCAAGTATGCGGAGTTCCAATGCGCGCACCACCAAGCGAGTTGCATTGATGCCCATTCGACCTCCAGCATCAGGGAATAACTTCTGAACGAGTTCGTTCTGACGCTTCTCAAGACTCTTCACGCCGAAGGGCATGCCCCGCAGATTGGTGATTTGCTCCTTCGTGTAGCCCAATGCAAGATGGCGCAGGAACCTCTCGTCGTACTCATCAATCTCATAATCAATGAGTGCTTCCTGGCGCAATAGTTCCGACCCTACACTACGCTTGAAGCGTTCGACAATCTTGGCAAGGATGGGTTCGTTAAAAACCATCCGCTTGCCGTCCATCACGCTCGACACATCTCCACGCGTCAACAGTTCGCCACTCTTGAGAATGATGCCGTCGCAACCAGCATCCAAGACGTCGACCCACAGCTTCTCGTTCAGGATTTCTCCTGTGAAAATCAGCACTTTCACTTGGGGATAAGCCTCTTTCGTATGGCGGCATATCTCCACTCCTATTGTTGTAGAGCCTCCCAGCCCTAGGTCGAGCAGCACCAGGTCTGGCAGTTGCTGCTTAATGAGGCGCCAGTATTGCGGTTCGTTTTCGGCCGTTCCTATGATTTCGGCTTCTGGAATGTCGTTACGGAAAATGCCTTCTGTTCCTTTCAGTTCCAGGGGAACATCTTCCACAATGATTACTTTAAAAGGTTCCATATCTGTTTTGTTAATGTTATTTCAACTATTGGATGTACACCCTTCACGGCCTGAATGCCGCAGCCTCGGGCATTGGCGGCTTCCCCAAAGTCGCGCATGATTTGCCGACAGAGCAGGAAGTCAACATCCTGCGTAAAGGGCGTGAACAATCGGGCCGTTTCTTCATCGTTCAGTGTTAGGCTGTTCAACGGGACACTCAGCGTCAGATAGTTGCCGTCAAGGCTGTTCTCATCCACCCTAATGTCGTTTCCACCATATTTCTTCAGGATGTCCATCAACCATTGGAATAGGTCGCGGTCTATGCGGGCGTTGCCTTCGGCAGCACGTGTAGCTTGCAGAAGAAGCATGGCATAGAGTTCTTTATAATAAGCCACCACCTCCGAGAGTGCCGTCAGGTCCTCACTTCCTTCGTCGGCAAGTTGCCTGATGCGAGATGGGTAATACATCGTCTCGTGCTTCAGTGTTGAGAGGCAATTGTCGAGAACGTTGTTGCTGATGTGTAGTCGGTCGTTTTCAAATGAAACGCGGCGCAGCTCGTCGCTGGCTATGTCGAGGTTAGCCTGTTGGTCGGACTCTGTGTCGATAGCCCCTTGCAGAGCCTGGCATATCTGACTGACCACTTCGTTCAACGCCTCATGCTCACTATCGTCAATCCGGGTCTTGCTATTCCACAACTCTTTTATCCGGGTCAGTTTCTCTTCCGGCCTTTCGTTGCTCAACAGTATCTTGTTGATAGCCCCGACGCGGTCAACGCTATAGCGATAGCTCAGGATATGACGATAATAAAGCAGGTAGTAGGCAGGGAAAATTGATAGCAGCAACAATACCAGCAGGATGATGGCAACATTCTTGTTGGTCTCTGATTTCTGCATCACGCGGCAATAGTCTGACAGCGTTTTGTCGGCAGACAACTCGCGGAACAATTGTGTGTAGACGCGATTGTTGTAGTTATAGGAATCCCATTTATGGAGTGCCAAAGCTGCTACAGCAGCCTCATTGCGTATGCTCTGAATGATGTCATAATCGGTTGGCAGGCTATCGCGGAACCATTTCAGTTCGGCAGGCACCTCGCCGTTCAATATCTGGTCGGCCATCAGGTCATCGCCATGCGGACGTAGTGTCAGGTAATAGTCGTTCAGGCACTTCCGGCAACTGTCGGCATAAAGCAGCGTTTCCGCATAACGACCGTTAACGTTGCAGTAGTAGGCACTGTCAGCATAGCGGCCTGCTTCAATCAGTATGGGAGAACGGGCAAATCCAACAAGCGATTGCAACAGACATGCTATCATTAATGCCGTGCGACCTAAAGGAAGCCGGAAGAAGAAGCGGCTGCCCTTTCCCTGCTCGCTTTCCACGCCGATGCTGCACACCTGGAAGCGTTTGCTCGTCTTGCGGTATTTCTCAATGATACCCTTACAATTCATTAGGCCAAAGCCATGACCTGCTGAAGGCTGATGGCTGAACACCATCTCCTTTTGTTCTTCTGTCAGACCGACACCAGTATCGGCAATGCCCACTTCCACATATTCATCCGTTGCTTTCGAAGTGATAGTCACGCGTCCGCCTTCAGGGGTGAACTTTCGGGCGTTGTCGGCCATTGTGTTGATCATGAAGAGCGTGAGTGTCTTGTCGGCTTTCACAACGTCGTTGGTGTCTTCCACTTGCAGATCTATGCCCTTCAGTTGGAATCCCATGCGTCCACGCTTCACCATGTCGAAGAGTTCCTGCAGCGGAAAACTCTCCACGCGCAGGTTGATGTCGCCTTGTCGCATCTGAATCCAGCGTGTCAGCACATCGTTGTAGTCGTTGATGCGGCCAGTCAGTTCGGCAACGTAAGAGAAGCGCTCGTCGCGCACTTCTTTCGAGTCCTTGCTCTTCAGCAACCTTTTTACTTCGTTGGCAATTCGGTCGATGAAGGGCATAATGCTATAGGCCAGCGACACCTTGGCCCGTTGCTCAAGGTTGCGTTTCTTGTTTTGCAGCACTTGCTGACCAACGAGTGCCGTCTGCTCTTTGATTTCCTCGCTCTGCTCTTCCAATTGCTGGGTCTTGGCAGTAGCCTTTTGCTTCCATTGCTCCAAGGGTTCGAGCAGAGAAACAATGGAAAAATCCTGGTCGCGCTTGCGCCTCATGCGATGGAACACATAGAGCAGCGACAGCACAAGACCAATCATCACCACGACAGCTGCAATCATCAGGTTCAGTTGGCGTGACGAATTGCGTAGTTGGTCGGCACGTGCCTCGAGTTGCCTGTCTTGGCGCGTCTGCTCCTGCATGTCGAGGTAGATGTTGCGGTTCTCGTCGCTTCGGGCCTTGTCGTCGATGGCCGAATAGACCAGACTCAACTGCTCGCGAATACTGGCCACAAGGTCGGGAGCCTGGGCAATGGCAGTATCTTTCTCCAGTGCGTTCAGCAGGCATATTTCAGCCGACTGGAAGTCGTTGATGCCCCAATAGCATTCGGCAAGCGTTCGATAGGCACCTGCCGTCTGATAGACGTCACCATAGCTTTCGAACAGTTCAAGTGCCTGTTGCGCCAGATAGCCTGCCAACAGCGAGTCGGGCATGTTGACTTGGTTGACCAACGCCAAAGCCGGGGCGTTGTTGTGGACAAAGGAGATGAGGAAGTCAACGTTCTCCAGATGCTCGCTCATGCCCTGCAGGGCCTGGGCTTCGAAGAAGGGATATCGATGGGCCAGCGCAAGCTGGTAGCAGCGCACAAGATAGGAGAACTCCACGTCGTAAGTGGCATCCTGCGTGTGTTCTTTCACGATGCCGCCGGCACCGATGTTGTAGAGGTAGTTCAACAGTTGGGCCGTGTCAGCCTCGATAGCGCCGTTTGGGTCAATCTGCTCGATGGCTTCAATCGACTCGTCAGTCAGTCCTACGTAATAGAAATAGGTGGATCGGACGATGTGAAAGTCGGTTTCGGCATAGACAACGCGTTGTCGCTGATGCTCATTCAGACGATTCATCTCTTCTTTGATGCGATTCAGGCGCGACTGTGCGCGCTGGCTGTAGTCGTAGAAGAGTTTGTTCTTCGATTCTCTCTGGCAGAGACGCATGTACTGAACGTCGGCCACGAGCATCTCTATGAGGTTATCGGTCTCAACGCTATCAAGCAGTTCGTAGGCCCGTTTGTAGTCCATCCGCCCGATGTAGTAGAAAGCCAGATTGTTCAGGGCTTCAGCTCTTCCTGCCCGATAGCCGTCGGCCAATGCCAAGGCCCGCTCTGCATAGTAACGCGTAGAGTCTAATGACCGATAATGGAAATCATAAGACTTCTCGTTCAGCTCGTCGACAACATCATAACGGTGATTGTCACAAGCTGAAAAAGCAAAAATGCCCAATACGGCCAAAAGCCATACTGAGCATTTCCAGTTGCCATATTTAAGCGCGTGCCTTAGCAATATATCCTAATGCTTCGCGACATTTGTCGGTGACATACTGCCAATCCTCGGCCTGCACCTTGTCCTTCGGGAAGAGCTTCGAGCCCATGCCAACGCAGTAGACACCGGCCTTGAACCACTTCGTCAGATTCTCCTCGTCGGGCGACACGCCACCAGTGACCATGATCTTCGACCAGGGCATGGGAGCCTTCAGGCCTTTCACCATGTTCGGACCCACCACGTCACCGGGGAACACCTTCGTCAGGTCGCAACCCAGCTCCTGAGCCTTGCCAATCTCGCTGACGGTCATGCAGCCAGGGCAATAAGGCACGAGACGACGATTGCATACGGGGGCAATGTCAGGATTGAACAGAGGTCCAACCACGAAGTTGGCACCCAGCTGCAGATAGAGTCCTGCCGTGGGAGCATCGACGACGGAACCGATGCCCAGTGCCAGCTCGGGGCACTCCTTGTCGGCCCACTTCACCAGTTCGCCAAACACTTCCTGGGCAAAGTCGCCGCGATTCGTAAACTCGAAAGCGCGCACGCCACCTTCGTAGCAAGCCTTCACGACTTTCTTGCAAGTCTCCAGATCCTTGTGATAGAACACGGGAACCATGCCCGTTTCGCCAATCTTGGCCATGACGGCCAACTTATCAAATTTTGCCATTTCCTTACTTTTTACGATTTACATTCACGTTTGAAGTACATGGTGCCTTGGTCGACACACACCAGTTCCCAGCCTTCGAAGCCCAAGTTGTTGATTTTGTCTTCGCGGTTGATCAGCGGGGTTATGATTTTATATTCAAACTGTTTCATGCTCTAAACACTAAACTTTAAACTCTCAACTATCTCTGCACTCGGCCATTTGCATTACCGCCAGCCAAACTCTCCACTTCGGCTGCAGAAACAAGGTTGAAGTCGCCGGGAATCGTGTGCTTCAGCGCGCTGGCAGCAACGGCAAACTCCAGAGCCTCGCCCTGAGTCTCCTTCGTGAGCAATCCATGAATCAAGCCACCCGAGAACGAGTCGCCTCCACCCACGCGGTCGATGATAGGATTGATCTCGTAGCGCTTCGACTGGTAGAACTCCTTGCCGTCGAAGATGAGTGCCTTCCAACCGTTGTAGCTGGCCGAGAACGATTCACGCAACGTAGACACCACGTACTTGAAGCCAAACTCCTCGCGCATCTGGCGGAAGATGCCCTCGTAGCCGCTGGCATCAGTCTGACCGCCTTCCACGTCGGCATCGGGCTTGAAGCCCAGGCAGAGCTCGGCGTCTTCCTCGTTGCCGATGCACACGTCGACATACTTCATCAGCGGGCGCATCACCGAGATGGCTTTCTCTGAGGTCCAAAGCTTCTTGCGGAAGTTCAGGTCTACCGACACGGTCACGCCGTGACGCTTGGCAGCCTCGCAGGCCAGACGTGTCAGTTCAGCGGCACGGTCGCTGATGGCGGGCGTAATGCCGCTCCAGTGGAACCACTGAGCCCCCTCCATGATGGCGTCGAAGTCGAAATCCTCGGGCAGAGCCTCGGCAATCGACGAATGGGCGCGGTCGTAGATGACCTTAGAAGGACGCATCGAGGCACCGGTCTCAGCGTAGTACAGACCCACGCGATCGCCACCGCGAGCCACGAAGTCGGTGTTCACACCATAGCGGCGCAGGGCGTTCACGGCAATCTGGCCTATCTCGTGCTTAGGCAGCTTCGAAACGAAGTAAGCGTCGTGCCCATAATTGGCCAGGCTTACGGCCACATTGGCCTCACCACCACCGGGGATGATGCGGAATGACTCACTCTGAATGAAACGGTCGTTGCCTTGCGGCGACAGGCGAAGCATAATCTCGCCAAGGGTTACAATTTTTGCCATAATTCTACATTATTAATTATTATTGTTCAGTTCAATTTAGATTTCTGATTGCAAAGATAGTGAAAAACATACAAAACACAAAACGAATCGCGTCTTTTTTTCCTCAACCAGCTATCTTTCACGGCCTATCGGGCGTCCATTGCATCACGTTGGCAGGCGGACGGCCTGCTTCCAGTTCGCGCTTCATGAAGTCCATGTAGAGCGCGGCATGCTCGAAGAACATGCGGTAGCCTTCACAAAGATAGTTCAAGCCGGGCTCGCCATAGCGGTCGCGCTGGAAACGGTTCTTAGGACACTCGCCGTGACAAGCAAAGACATAGCGGCACTCGCGGCACTGACGGGGCAGCCGGCGCGTCTTCATGCTGGCGAAGCGACGCTGCTGCTCGGAGTACATCATCTCCGTAATGGTCTTCTCCCTGAGGTTTCCCAGCCGATGTTCGGGATAGACAAAGTGGTCGCAGGAATAGAGGTCGCCGTTGTGCTCCATCACGCCGGCGTGGCCGCAATCTTTTGAGAGCGAGCAGAGACCGGGCGTCACGCCCACCCAGTTGGCCAAAGTGGCATCGAAAATCTGCACAAACACTTGGCCCACATCGCCTTTCAGCCACTCGTCGAACACGCCACAGAGGAAGCGTCCCCACTGGCGCGAGCCCACGCTGAAGTCGAGCAGTTGCCCACCCTCCTGCATGCCAGGTGCCAGCGAGAGTCCGTCGGGACGGCTTACGGTTCGCTCGACGATGGGCGAGAACTGCAGGAAGCGGCATCCCAAATTGCGGAAGAACCTGTAGAACTCCTGCGGATGGTCGCCATTCAGGCTATTGACCACCGCCATAGCATTCCACTCCACGCCATACTGTTGCAAGAGTGCTATGCCCCGCATCACCTGGTCGAACGAGCCGCGCCCGTCGGCAGCCCTCAGACGGAAGGCATCGTGATACTCACGCGGGCCGTCGATACTGATGCCTACAAGGAAACCGTTGTCGCGCAAGAACTCGCACCAAGCCGGCGTGAGCAACGTGCCGTTGGTCTGAATGCTATTGCTGACGCGTCGTCCGCGGGCATACTGCCTCTGTAGTTGCAACGCCCGCTCGTAGAAACGAATGGGACGCAGCAGCGGTTCGCCGCCGTGCCACGTGAACAGCACCTCGGGCGTAGTCTGCGATTCCATGTATTCGCGCACGAACTTCTCGAGCAACGCATCGCTCATGACCTGACTATCGGTATGCTCATAGAGCCGACCCTTCTCCAAGTAGTAGCAGTAGCGGCACCTGAGATTGCAAAGCGAGCCCGCTGGTTTCAGCATCACATAGAGCGGGCGACTGAAGGCGAGACTTGTGTCCATAACATTCTGTACGTTTGTATTCTACATCTTGCTGTACCAAAGCATGTACCAGCACGTGGTAATGTTTGTACCAGGCCGTGGTAAACGGTTTACCACGCGCTGGTACAACTATTACCAGGCCGTGGTACAAACATTACCACGCGCTGGTAAACATTTGGTAACAGTGCTCCTACCATTCTATCTCGTCTTCATAGCGGTCGAAGACCACTTCATCTTTGTAGCCATAACGGCAGAACTCCTCGTTGATGAACTTCTGGTCTTGTGGCGTAATGGGGCGTGTGCCTTTGACACGACTATAGTAAGGACCATTGCCGAAATGCCGGCGAAAGGATGAGCGGATGGCAGCGATATCTTTGGCGAGCACGTTGTCGAAGGCGTGCTGCATGCCGTAGGCCATGCGCACCGTACGATGCTGCCGGAAGTATTTGCAGGACTCGCCGCCGTTGAGCAGCGGATTGACAACCGTCACCACAGGGTCTTTCTTGTTGCCCAGGGTGGCTGCGTGGTGGCGCAGGCACTTTTCGGCCAGCGCGCACGACGAATTGTAGCAGAGCAGATAGTGCTCAGGAACTTTTGTATTCATGGTGATTAATGATAAAACGTGTTTTAAAATGACTTTGTTTATACGATGCAAATTTACAAAAAAATACGCAAACTACCGCATTATTTGGGATTATTAACGCGATAAAAAACGAGGGTAACATTAATTTTCGTATCTTTGCATCAGCAACCATAACAATATCGCGAAAATGATTCAACGAGAAAAGATTCATTCGGGCGCTCAACTGGCCGAACTGATACAGGAAATAGGTTTCCTGCCCTTGCTCTATAGCGGTATCAGAGGCTATTCGGCTGAGGACATGGTGGACGACGACTGCCGCTACGTGACCTTTCCTGAAGGCGGCTGGGACTGGCCGTTGTGGAAGTGGAAGGGCCCGGTGGTGACGGAGAGTGCCTGCGTCTATGGCAAGTTCTTCGACAAGAAGGCGGGGTTCGTGAGCCGCGAATGGTGGCCCGATTTGTGCAACTACCGGCGCAGCAAGTACCCTCAGCCTGAGGAGGGCAGCATTGAGGACGTCGTGCTGCAGACTCTACGCGAGGGCGGCAGCATGATCACGCGCGAGCTGAGGGCCGCCTGCGGCTTTACTGGGCCGAAGATGCGCAGCAGGTTCGATGCCTACGTGACTCGCCTGCAGATGGCTTGCCGCATCGTGACAGAAGACTTCGTCTATCCCACCGACCGGCACGGGCGCGAATATGGCTGGGGATGGTCGTTGCTGACTACGCCCGAGCAACTGCTGGGGCGCGAGGCCTGCCGATGCAACCGCACGCCTGAAGAGTCGCAGCAACGCATGCTGGCCCATCTGAAAGCTCTCTTGCCCGAAGCCTCTGAGAGCCAGTTGCTCCGGCTCATCGGCTGACGCCTGCATGAAGGAGGAGCGACCTGACGCAAAGAATAATCAAAAAAACTTTCAGGAAAGAAACATATTCTGAGAAAAAATCATTATCTTTGCACACAAGAATAGCTCTTCGACGGGCAACCCAATGACTTAAACCATCAATCAAAAATAAGATCCATGATCAACAAACAACTGTTACATCCTGAGAGTATCGTCGTCATCGGCGGTTCAAACAATGTTCATAAACCAGGCGGCGCCGTCGTTCGCAATTTGCTGAGCGGAGGCTACGAGGGAACGCTGCGCATCGTCAACCCGAAGGAAGACGAGGTGCAGGGCATCAAGGTGTTCCACGATGCCAAGGAACTGCCGCCCACTGATCTGGCCATCATGGTGGTGGCTGCCAAGTTCTGCCCGCAGTACGTGGAGTATCTGGCCAAGGAGAAAGAAGTACGCGCGTTCATTATTATATCTGCCGGCTTCGGCGAGGAGACCCACGAGGGTGCCGTCATGGAGCAGCAGATACTGGACACGTGCGAGCGCTACGGCTGTGCGCTCATCGGCCCCAACTGCATCGGCATGCTGAACCGCTGGCATCACTCTGTATTCACGAAGCCCATTCCTACGCTCAATCCCAAGGGCGTCGACTTCATCAGCGGCTCTGGAGCCACGGCTGTGTTTATTCTTGAGAGCGCCGTCACAAAGGGACTGCCCTTCAACTCGGTCTGGTCTATCGGCAATGGCAAGCAGATTGGCATCGAGACGGTGCTGGAGTATATGGACGAGAACTTCGATGCCGAGCGCGACTCGCTGGTGAAGTTGCTCTATATCGAAAACATTGCCGATCCCGACAAACTACTCTACCACGCTACCTCGCTCATCAAGAAGGGTTGCCGCATTGCCGCCATCAAGGCTGGTTCGTCGTCGGCAGGCAGCCGAGCCGCCAGCAGCCACACTGGAGCCATCGCCTCGAGCGACTCGGCCGTGGAGGCATTGTTCCGAAAGGCTGGCATCGTGCGTTGCTACTCGCGCGAAGAGCTCACCACCGTGGGCTGTATCTTCACGCTGCCGCGTTTCTCGGGCAAGAACGTAGCAATTGTCACCCACGCAGGCGGCCCCGGCGTGATGCTCACCGATGCGCTCTCGAAGGGAGGCATGAAGGTGCCGGCTCTCTCCGGGCCGATAGCAGAGGAACTGAAGGCGCAACTCTTCCCAGGCTCGAGCGTAGCCAACCCCATCGACATTCTGGCCACCGGAACGCCCGAACACTTAGGAATAGCCATCGATTATTGCGAGAATAAGTTCGACGACATCGACGCCATCATGGTCATCTTCGGCACACCAGGCCTCGTGCAACTCTATGAAGCTTACGACGTGCTGCACAAGAAGATACTGGAATGCAAGAAACCGATATTCCCCATCCTGCCCAGCGTGAACACGGCAGGACCTGAAGTGCAGGAGTTCCTGTCGCGCGGCCACGTGAACTTCAGCGATGAGGTGACGCTGGCCACTGCTCTGACACAGATCATGCACACGCCCGAGCCTGCCGATCAGCAGATTCAGATTCACGGAGTTGACGTACCTCGTATCCGCAAGATTATCGACGGCATCGGCGAGAACGGCTACATAGCCCCCAACCTGGTTCATCAGCTGCTGGAAAGCGCCGGCATCCCAACGGTGCCGGAGTTTGTGAGTGCCGACAAGGACGAGGTAATCAACTTCGCTGAAAAGTGCGGCTATCCCGTCGTAGCAAAGGTTGTAGGACCAGTCCACAAGAGCGACGTAGGCGGTGTGGCGCTCAACATCCGTTCGAAAGAGGTGCTCGCTGCCGAGTTCGACCGCATGATGCAGATTCCAGATGCCACTGCCGTGATGGTACAGAAGATGATCAAAGGCACCGAACTCTTCATCGGTGCGAAGTACGAGCCACGTTTTGGCCATGTGGTGCTTTGCGGCTTAGGCGGCATCTTCGTGGAAGTGCTGAAGGATGTGTCGAGTGGTTTGGCTCCGCTCAGCTATCCTGAGGCAGAAAGCATGATTCAGTCGCTTCGCGGCTACAAGATTCTGAAGGGCACGCGAGGGCAGAAGGGCATCAACTGCCAGCGTTATGCCGACATCATCGTGCGTCTCTCGACGCTCCTGCGCTTTGCAACGGAAATCAAGGAAATGGACATAAACCCGTTGCTGGCCGACGAACAGGACGTCATTGCCGTTGACGCCCGCATCCTGGTAGAGAAATAAGAAGTCCAACAACAACGAAAACCGCCCTGCTACTTGCAAAGAGTAACAGGGCGGTTTCTTTATGTCAGGACTACGGGAGGGCTATTCCTCGTAGACGGTATGGTCTTCGATGCCTGCTTCGGCAAGAGCCTCGCGGCGCTCGATGCACGTGCCACAACGTCCACAATGGACATCGCCACCTTTATAGCACGACCACGTCTCGCTGTAGTCGATGCCGAGTTGCTTGCCACGACGGGCAATGTCGGCCTTCGTCATGTTCACATAGGGCGACAGAAGTCTGACCCCGTTGAACGTGCCTGCTTGGGCGGCAGCATCGAAAGCGTCGACAAACTCAGGACGGCAGTCGGGATAGATGGTATGATCGCCACCATGATTGGCCATCATGACATATTGCAACTCATTCGATTCGGCCATTCCAACGGCTACAGAAAGCATGATGCCATTGCGGAAAGGCACCACCGTAGAGCGCATGTTGTCGTCTTCGTAATGGCCTTCGGGAATGGCTTCGGCACCATCGAGCAGCGACGAACGGAAATAGCGACGCATGAAGTCGAGCGGGATGACAACATGAGTGATGCCAAGTCGCTCGCAATGGAGGTCGGCACACTTGATTTCCTTGCTATTATGATTGGAACCGTAGTCGAAAGAAATGGCCATTGCGATGCGCTCGCGATACTCATAGAGCATCGTCGTGCTATCAAGGCCACCGCTATAGATAAGGATTGAATCTTTCATATATTTACACCAATGGTTTATTTTTCAGCAGGAACAGCGTATTTCTTACCTGTCTGCTTCACGTAGTGGCGGGCATAGGGCGCAGGATAGCCCGGACGAGCAGGTCGGGCACCAAGGCCAGTCTTCGTGCGTGTGAACTTACCGTCGGCCTCAGGCTTGATGATCATGTCGTTGAACTTCACGATGAGATAGGTGGCGAGCTGCTTCCAACGGGCAAGCATCTGCTGGGCCTTCTCGTTGCTATAGTTGTTGAGGAACTTCACAGCCTCGGCCTCGCTCTGCTCGCAAAGAGCCTTGGCCTTCTGCTCAACAGCTGCCTGATTGCTGAAATAGCTCTGTTCCAGCGAGTCGCGCACGGCCTTCAGCGAGGGGAAGAGCTGCGAGTAGCGGGGATAGACCATGTTCGATACCCAGTTGCACACCCAGTAGGCATTCTTGTCGGAGAAGGTCACGGCATCGGCTCCAGGCGTGTTGTAGCACTCGGGCTGAACGGTGTTGCCGCAATAGATAGGCGTGTAGGCCACCATATTGCCGTCGTCGTTGCCAAACCAAAGCACACCACCTACCTGGCGGGGCAGCCATGAGCGCATCTGGGAGACATAGGAGAAGCCCGTCTGCTGGGTGCTGGTGGGACGCTCGTTGAAGTACTGCTTTCCGTCAACCTCGAAGGAAAGCGGCGTAGGACGATAAGGCATCTGCCAGATACCGCCACCGATGGTCGTAGAATCGAGGGCGAGGGCCGTGCCTTCGTAGTGGTCGCGCATGCATTCCTCGATGTCCTGCACGCTCACCTTGCGGTTAGGCTTAATCCACAGGGGCATGTCCTCGGCATTGGGGTCTTCGCCGAGAGCCCACGGCAGATAGCGGTCGAAGCCGTTGTCGAAATGGCGAAAGAACGACCACACGCGGGCATCGCAATAGCGACGGCCACCGAAGTCGGGAGCGGCATAGGCCCACTTCCACGAGAAATCGGCATCGGTGCCTTCATACCACCCCATCAGGCGGGCATAGCGCACGACGTCCTTCGAATAGTAGAGGTCGGCTTGTTGGTTCTTCGCCGTGGGATAGACGCCTTTCGCATTGATTTTCTTACCCGAGAAGAACTTGCCGATGCGGCTCTGGTTAGCATGTCCGCAGATAGCATCGTCGGGAATGCGCTGAGCGACCCAGACCACGCGGTTGAGTTTCTGCTTGGCAACAAGGGCCTTGTCGCTACCCGTTCCCATCATCTCAAGTATCCAAGCCTCGTTGGGATCGCAGATGGTAAAGGTCTCGCCCTCAGAGTTGTAACCGTACTTCTCGACGAGCGACGTCATCACGGCAATGGCCTCACGGGCCGAGCGCGAGCGCTGAAGGGTGATGTAGATGAGCGAACCATAGTCAATGAGACCCGTCGTGTCGACCATCTCCTCGCGTCCGCCATAGGTAGTCTCGCCAATGGTCACCTGCCACTCGTTGATGTTGCCTATGACGTTATAAGTCTCAGCGGCTTCGGGAATCTCGCCTTGATAGACGCCCGTGTCCCAGTTGTAGATTTGGCGCATGTCGCCGGCGGCATGCTTGGCAGCGGGATAGTGGCAGAGACCGATGAACATGCCGTAGTCGTCGGCATTGTAGGAACAAATCACAGAACCGTCGGTCGATGCTTTCTTGCCGACAATGAAGTTTGTGCAAGCCTCTGCCCACATGACGGAGGCGCAGAGCAGCACGAGGGAAAGAACGATTTTCTTCATGGGTTGTCTGGTTTTTTAATATGTTATTTGCGTTTTAAAAGTCTGCTTGTTGTGGCGGTTGTCCTCAGCGGTAAATATAAGCGTGCGCGGTTTGCCCAAGGGTTTCACTGAGGAATTCTTCAGGCGACACTCTACGGTGGACGACTTTGCAACAGGTTCGAAGAGAACGAACTCGTTGTCGACGAAGCCTTCATAGCGCAACAGCCCACTCTTCTCATCGGTGAGCGAAAGGCGGATGACGGCCCCTTGGCGCGAGTGGCTGAGACCTTGAAAGTGAATGGTGGGCGGCTGGTCGTCGTAGGCAAGTTCGTAGGTGGCAGAGAGCTCGCGTGCCCTACCCCACACCCAACCGTCTTCATAGCGGCCTCCCATGTATCTGTCGGCTCCCCAATGGGCCACGATATAGAGTTTGGAGGGGTCTTTCACGTCGGAGCGGTTGACACGAAGGGCAATGGGCTGGTAGTCAAACAACTGGAAGGACTTAGCCGTAAGCTGATAGACATCGGAATAGCCATTGGCTTTCTTCATGACCTTCGGCTGGTAGGGCGTGTTCTTGGCCAACATGTGGGGACGGACAATGAGTAGAAGACCTGGCAACTGGACGTTGTTCAGGCGGTCGTAGCGAAGCACGCGCGAAGAAGCGAAGAGTTGGGACTTCTTGATGTCAGACGGTTTGCCTTCAACGGTGAAGCCATAGCGACTCTCGTTGCCCTTATAGTCGGTGAGCACAAAGCAGAGATGATAGGGACGCTCCTCGTTGAAATCAATGATGCCACGGAGCGCATCCGTTTTAAGAATTGGCAGGGAAACGCCAGGCTCCACAAATGCTTTCATATACCAAACGTGTGAGCGGAGGTAGTGGTCGTAGTCGCCCCAGGCATTCACCTGCATATTCTGATTGACGGGAATGCCGCTCACGTCGGAGGCGAACACCTCGCGGTCGTCGACGAAGAACTGCATGCGGCGAATGCCATAGTGGTTGTAAGTGGCCTCCATGTAGTCGTTGGCCCAGAGGCCGAAGCCCACCTTCCCCCAAGCAGAATAATGATGGGGCAACTCGTGGGAGGAAAGGCCGATGCTCTGCTGGATGCTACCACCGGCAAACACGCCCTCGCCCTCCTGAGGATATGCCATCAGGGCATGGCCCTGAGGCGGCTGGGTGTCTTGCAAATGATGGCCGATGAAGTCGAGCGGGTCGAGCATCTGCCACGTCTTCGTGTCGTGAATCTCGAGATGAAGATGGGGAGCGGTTGAAGCGCCCGTGTTGCCGCTGACGGCAATCAGCTGGCCTTCAGCCACGGGGAGCTCATAGGGGCGGAAATGGAATTCTCCCTCGGCCGCATGCCTGGCATATTGTTGCTTGCGAAGGAGGGCTGTAATCTGGGGTGTGAACTTCTTCAGATGACAATAGATGCTGGTGTAGCCCTCAGGATGGTGAACGTAGACAGCATTGCCAAAACCGAACATGCCCACCGTCACCATAGAGATGTAGCCTCCACCAATAGAAAAGATTGGTTTACCTTCTACGCCACCCGTCTTAACATCGACACCCCCATGGAAATGGTTGGGGCGCGGCTCGCCGAAGTTGCCAGCCAACACCACGTCGTAATTGACGGGAGAAGCATATCGTGGCAACGCCGAAACTGATGACGTGAGCCAAATTACGAGGGCGAGTGCTAAGAAGGGTTTCTTCATCGGGACAACCTGCTAAGTTGGGGGAAACATGGCAATGAATATAAATTATCCTTTTACCTGATGGGCCTATCCTGTTGTCTATTGATGCGTGGAAGTTCGCCCACCGATCTGACAGAACGACCATCAATTACCGGCATAGGTTTCCGAAGGCTATCAGAGTCGGCTACAGCCGGACGTCCAACAGAAGCAGAGTCGGAGGATTCCTTGTCGGCCTCCTTGGGCGGTTGCGTATGGATTCTGAAGAGTGCGATGTCGCCCACGTGCATAAGTTTCAGCGTCGTCTGCGCTTCAGAATTCTGCGACTTATTCATGAGGAAGTAGCCCGTAATTTTCTTGATTCCGATGCGTTTGTCGTCAGAGATTTCAAGCCGGTTGCTATTGTCGTTCGACACTCTGATCATACGTGAGGCTATGCTGTCGTTGTTGAAGCAGAGGGCTATGAGGGCCACTCCTTCGCGCATGCCTTCCTGGAAGATGAACTTCGTGTTGAAACTCAGCACAAAGCGGTCGCCGGCATGGAAGGAAGAATCGGCCACAACGGAGAAGGGATAACAATTGAAGCCAGGTTGCTTGGTGAGGATGAACGAGCGGTCGCCCGTCCACACATTGGCGGTATCGCCATTTTGTGAGAGTGAGAGGTGCTGATTGACCTCGCTGGTAGAAGCACCCAAGGCAAGGGCCTCGTTGCTCATGCGCTTCGAGAGATTCTCGTAGATGCGATGAAGCCGGTCAGCATGGCGAGTGTAGTAAACCATCGACGAGTCGAAATCGGCCTCGCTGACCTTATACTTTTTCAGCACAGCCAACTTATAGACTTGCATGCGAAGCGTGTCGTTGTAGTCGGGGTCGAGGTTCGATGCAGCCGAAGCCAGATGGTAGTCGTAGAGGATGTCTTCCATCTTGCCAGGCGAAATATATTTGCCCGGCACTCGCGGTTTGCAACCCATCAGGACGCTCGAGATGAGCACGACGAAAAGCGACACTATGGCTACATGTCTTTTCAAATGTCTTCCTCCTTGATTTCGTTAAGTGATTGGCGCTCTTGCGAATGGATGTCGGCATCGTCCTTATCGTCATTCGACATCAGCGTGGCCAGTTCTCTGCGGCAAAACAGGAACAAAGCCACGACGCTCACGCTGACGCAGGCGTCGGCGAAGTTGAAGACAGGACTGAAGAAGATGAACTCTTCGCCTCCCCAGATGGGCATCCACTGGGGCCAAGTAGACTGGATGAGCGGGAAGTAGAACATATCGACCACCTTGCCCGTCAGGAAGCCTGAGTAGCCTTGCCCGAAGGGAACCATATAGCTCACGTAGAAGGGCGACGAGGCTGTGAAAATCTCGCCATAGAACATGCAGTCGATGACGTTGCCCGTAGCTCCTGCCAGCAGCATACTTAGGAGGACAACGTAAATAGTGCGTGCGCGTTGGCTGATTTGCCGCCACAGATAAATGGCAATGGCCACAATGGCAATCAGGCGGAAACTGGTCAGCACGTACTTGTTGATGAACGAGAGGCCAAAGGCCATACCATTGTTCTCGATGAAGTGTATCTGGAACCAGTCGGCAATCCAGATTGATTCATAGAGGTGCATGTTGGTCTTCACCCATATCTTGATGACTTGGTCGATCAGGAGTAGGGCGACAATGAGTATAACGGCCAGGCAGGCAGTTTTCTTCTTTGTCATTTCTTCAGTTGTTAGGTCGCTATGGTATAGCGACATACAGGACTTGAGAGGTCCTACTTCTTGTCGCGGGCCTGCTTGGAGGCTACGCTCAGCGTGGCGTGAGGAACGGCGCGGAGGCGCTCCTTGGGAATGAGCTCACCCGTGAGTCGGTCGATACCGTAGGTCTTGTTCTGAATGCGCACGAGGGCGGCTTCAAGGCCCGTGATGAACTTCTGCTGACGGTTAGCCATTGCCACCAGTTCCTCTTTCGACTGGGTAAGGCTACCCTCTTCGAGTGCTTTATAGGTGGGCGACGTATCGTCGACATCATTGCCGTCCTGGTTCATAATCTGACGCATCATGGCATCGTAGTCGCGGCGAGCCAGACGGAGTTTCTCGTTGATGATGGTCTTGAACTCTTCAAGTTCCTCATCTGAATAGCGTTTCTTTTCTGACATAAGGTTATTTACGATTTACGGATTTCTTTCTCCGCTTTGCTACGAAAGCGAGCAGAGCTCGAGTCCAGATTAGCGATTTTATGACTTTTTGATTTGGATGTTCAACTTAAAGTCGTCGAAATCAATTTCGGCACCGTCGTTGTCGGCCACCTCAATCTTGTCGGCCAGCACCTGCGAAGAGATGTAGTCGGCAAAGGCGGCGATGGCAGCATCGGTGTGCTCGTTGGGAGCCACGACAACCGAGATGTGGTCGGTAATCTCCAGGCCGGTGTCCTTGCGGAGGTTCTGGATGCGGTTGATGAGCTCGCGGGCCATACCCTCCTGACGGAGTTCGTCGGTGAGTTCCACCTCGAGTGCTACGGTGAGGTTGCCCTCGTTGGCAACGAGCCAGCCGGGGATGTCCTCGCTGATGATTTCGACGTCATCCTTCTCGACCGTAACTTCCTGACCTTCAGCCATGAGGACGATGGTGCCTGTAGTTTCGAGTGAAGCTATCTGCTCCTGCGAAAGCTCGGCTACGGCGGCGGCAACGGCCTTCATGAGCTTGCCGAACTTCTTGCCCATCGTGCGGAAGTTGCACTTTACCTTCTTCACCAGAATGCCCTGGCCTTCGACGAAGGAGAGTTCCTTCACGTTCACCTCGTTGAGGATGAGCTGGCGCACGGCCTCGATGTGCTTCTGCTGGTCGGCATCGATAGCAGGAACCATGATCTTCTGAAGCGGCTGGCGCACCTTGATGTTCACCTTGCGGCGCAGGGCAAGCACCATCGAGGTGATGCGCTGGGCCATCTCCATGCGAGCTTCGAGGTCGAGGTCGATGGCAGCTTCGTCGACGGCGGGGAACTTGTCGAGATGCACGCTATCGCACTCGCCGCCGAGGTCCTTGTAGAGCTGGTCGGCATAGAACGGAGCGAAGGGAGCCAAGAGCTTGGCAACGGTCATCAGGCAGGTGTAGAGCGTGGCATAGGCCGAGCGCTTGTCGTCGCTCATCTCCTTGCCCCAGAAGCGTTTGCGGTTGAGTCGCACGTACCAGTTAGAGAGGTCGTCGTTGACAAACTGGTCGATGAGTCGTCCGGCACGTGTGGGGTCGAAGCCCTGCAGCTCCTGATCGACGGCCTTGATGAGCGAGTTAACGCGCGAGAGAATCCAGCGGTCAATCTCGGGCTTGTCTTGTTGCGACTTGGTCGCAACATACTCGACGGGTTCCCAACCGTCAACGTTGGCATAGAGGGCGAAGAACGAGTAGGTATTGAAGAGCGTGCCGAAGAGCTTGCGGCGCACCTCGTCGATGCCCTCGGGGTCGAACTTCAGGTTGTCCCACGGCTCGGAGTTGGTCATCATGTAGAAGCGCACGGCATCGGAACCGTATTTCTCAATCATGTCGAACGGATTCACCACGTTGCCCACGTGCTTCGACATCTTGTTGCCCTTGGCATCGAGCACAAGTCCAGTGGAAATAACGTTCTTGAAGGCCACCGAGTCGAACACCATCGTGGCGATGGCATGCAGGGTGAAGAACCAACCACGTGTCTGGTCGACGCCCTCGTTGATGAAGTCGGCGGGGAATGCCAGGTTCTTGTCGATGGCATCGGCGTTCTCGAACGGATAGTGCACTTGTGCGTAAGGCATGGCACCTGAGTCGAACCACACGTCGATGAGGTCGCTCTCGCGGTGCATGGGCTTGCCCTCCTCGCTCACGAGGACGATGTCGTCGACATAGGGGCGGTGCAGGTCGATGCGGTCGTAGTTCTCGCGCGACATATCGCCCACGACAAAGCCTTTGTCCTTCAGCGGATTGCTCGTCATGACACCAGCAGCAACAGCCTTTTCTATTTCATTATAGAGTTCCTCCACGGAGCCGATGCACTTCTCGGCGGTGCCTTCCTCGTCGCGCCAGATGGGCAACGGCGTGCCCCAGAAGCGCGAGCGCGAGAGGTTCCAGTCGTTCAGGTTCTCGAGCCAGTTGCCGAAGCGGCCTGTGCCGGTCGTTTCGGGATGCCAGCCGATAGTCTTGTTGAGTTCCACCATGCGCTCCTTCTTGGCCGTGGAGCGGATGAACCACGAGTCGAGGGGATAGTAGAGCACGGGCTTGTCGGTGCGCCAGCAGTGGGGGTAGTTGTGCACGTGTTTCTCGATGCGCAGGGCTGTGCCTTCCTGCTTCATCTCCATGCAGATGACGATGTTCAGGTCTTCAGCCTTCTGGGCTGCCTTCTCGTCGTATTTGCCGTCAACGTTGAACTCGGGAGCATAGGCGTTCTTCACGTAGTCGCCGGCATGATGGCTGTATTTCTCAACGTCTACGCAAGCCTTCGTGAAGTTGTCGTCGAGCTCGCCGACGAGGTAGTATTTTCCTTCGAGATCGACCATCGGGCGCGTCTCGCCGCGCTTGTTGATGAGGAACAGGCTGGGCACCTCGGCATCCTTGGCCACCTTGGCGTCGTCGGCACCGAAGGTGGGCGCGATGTGCACGATGCCGGTACCATCCTCCGTGGTAACGTAGTCGCCGGGGATGACGCGGAAGGCCTGGCTGGCCATCTCCACGAACGTGTCCTTGCCGTTCTCGCCATGGAACACCTTCTCGGGATGTTCCTCGGCATAGCGCTTCACGAAGTCAGCGGCATTCTGGTCGAGCTTAGCAGAAGGCTTCACCCAGGGCATGAGCTGGCGGAAGTGAAGGCCTACGAGGTCGGAGCCCTTGTAGCGGCCTACGATGCGATAGGGCACGAACTTCTCTCCTTTCTTATATTCGGGCATCTCGCCGTCGTCGCTGATGAGTCCCTCGGGGTTCAGGTAGGCACCCACGCGAGCCTCGGCCATGATGATGGTGATGGGCTCGGCATTGTAGGTGTTGTAGGTCTCAACGGCCACGTAGTCGATTTTCGGACCTACGCAGAGTGCGGTGTTGGAAGGCAGCGTCCAGGGCGTGGTAGTCCAAGCCACGAAGTACGGCTTGCCCCAGCGAGTCCATTCCTTACGGGGATCAACGGCCTCGAAGAGTGCGGTCACCGTCGTGTCCTTCACGTCGCGGTAGCAGCCGGGCAAGTTCAGCTCGTGCGAGGAGAGTCCGGTACCGGCGGCGGGGCTGTAGGGCTGAATGGTGTAGCCCTTGTAGAGCATGTCCTTCTCGTAGAGCTGCTTCAGGAGCCACCAGAGGGTCTCGATGTACTTGTTGTCGTAGGTGATGTAGGGGTTGTCGAGGTCGACGAAGTAGCCCATCTTCTCGGTGAGGTCGCGCCACTCCTGGGTGAACATCATCACGTTCTCGCGGCACTTGCGGTTGTAGTCCTCGGTAGAGATGTAGCGGGGCGACTGGTGGTTGTCGATGTCGGCCTTGGTGATGCCCAGCGACTTCTCGACGCCCAGCTCCACGGGCAGTCCGTGGGTGTCCCAGCCAGCCTTGCGGTGCACCTGGAAGCCTTTCATCGTCTTATAGCGGTTGAACGTGTCCTTCAGCGCACGTCCCAGCACGTGATGAATGCCCGGGTGGCCGTTGGCCGAGGGAGGACCCTCGAAGAATACGAACTGCGGACAGCCCTCTCGTTCTGTGATACTGCGGTGGAAGACATCCTTCTGCTCCCACTCCTTAAGCACCTGCTGGTTGGTCTCAGTCAGGTTCATCGCCTTGTGTTCGGCAAATCTCTTAGCCATTGTTTCTATCGTTCTATTTTGTAAATTTTTCTGTACTTGTTCTTAAAGACGTGCAAAGGTACAAATAATTTATGAAACCACCAAAAATCGGCAGTCCGTAGCTCGTTAAAATTTGTAAACAAAATAAATAATCAGGATGAGGCCAGCGGAAAACACACACACCACAAAATCACAAATCACGAAGACGCATGCAAGTGTTGCAGCGTTGCAGCGTTGCAGTTCCAAAACAACCCATGAAAAAGTCAAAACTAAATCCTATATGTATATATATTATATATATATAATATATATACATATAGAAGTAATTTTTGGCAGGAGAATACCCTCTTCACGAACTGCAACGCTGCAACGGTGCAACACATGAGAAGTTTTTTTTGGTGTCTTTCCCTGTATAGTGTTGACTCCTTTTGAGCCTTGATTTGTTGCTGTTTTGTTAATTACTGTTTATTATACTGATTCTGTTGACTAATCTCTCT